>NZ_JBVISF010000002.1:0-818359 GCF_055575675.1 Streptomyces sp. NPDC034043 | reverse complement strand
TGGGCGTCAAGCTCACCACCCTGCGCCCGGAGCAGGCCGCGTACATCGGCGTCAAGGTCGAGGGCCCGTACAAGCCCGACCACTACCGCTACTGACGGCCATGGACACCGTGGACACCCTGGAGACCCCCGACACGGGCGCCGAGGTCCGCGACCCCTGGCTCCCCGACCGGCTGCTGCGCACCGAACGGGACGCGCTGGTCCCCCTGTTGCGCCGTACGCCCGAGGACGCGTACGGGCTCCGCACCGCCTGCCCGGGCTGGACCGCCCGGGACGTCCTCGCGCACTGCGCTGCCGCCCTGATCCGCATCGTGGAGGGCCGCCTGGAGGAGGGGGTCTTCCTGCCCGCCGCCAACGCCGCGGACGTGGCCGAGCGCGGGGACTGGCCCGTGGCACGGATCGTGGACGAGCTGGAACGCGGCCTCACCGAGGCCGGGCCGGTCATCGCCGCGGGCGACGGCACCCTCGACGCGGTGGCCCTGGGGGAGTGGATCCACGCGGGCGACGTCCGCGCGGCGTTCGGGGAGCCCGGCGCGTACGCCGGCGATAGCCTCCCGCTGGCACTGCCCCTGCTGCGCACCGCCAGCCGCAAGCGGGAGACGCCCCGGCTGGTCGCCCACCTCGGCGGTCACGAAGGGCCCCTGGTCCTGGGCAACGAGGTGCCCGGCCGCCCCGCCGCCCGCTTCCGCGGGGACGCGCCGACGCTGATCCGTCTCTACTCCGGCCGCCCGCTGGTCGCGACCCGCTACGAACTGGCCGGCGCGGCCGAGGCGGAACTGCTCATCTACCGCTGACCCCGGACAGCACACCGGCCGGGTCCCGTCCGCCCCACACGGCGAACGGGACCCGGCCGGAGTCCTGTGCCCGCGCCGTCACTCGATGGTGACGACCTGGAAGGCCTCCGCCATCCGGCCCGCGGGAAGTCCCGCCGCCCGGGCGTGCTCACCCAGCCACTCCCGCAGCAGCCCCGCCAGATCGTCGAAGTGCGCGGTCTGCGAGGTGTGGATGCGCAGGGCCTCCACCTTGCGGTCGAAGACGGGGGTGACGTCGACGTACTGATTGGGCGTCGGCCCCGTCATCAGCCACAGCTCCGGCACGATCCACGGCTCCAGGCCCTCCTCCTTCAGGAGCGAGGGGTGGGCGAACGGATTGCGGGCCTCGGGGTAGACGGCCCGCAGGGCGGCCTCGCCCACCGCCCGGTGGTCGGGGTGCAGATCGGCCACCCGGCCCCAGTTGATCTCCGGGCTCGGTATCACCGCGCGCTGCGGGCGGACCTGCCGGATCACCCGGCACAGGTCGCGGCGCAGCTCCACGCTCGCCTCGACGTAGCTGTCGGGGTAGCCGAGGAAGCGGACGTCGTCCACGCCGCTGCGCTTGGCCGAGTGCACCTGTTCGGCGCGGCGCAGGTCTCCCATGGCCTGGCGCGGGAGCTGCTCGTCGTATCCGCCCGCGCCGCCATCGGTGACGATGCAGTACGTCACCCGTGAGGTGCCCTGCGCGATCCACCGCATGACCGTGCCGCTGACGCAGAACTCGATGTCGTCCGGGTGCGCGGCCACGACCAGCAGGGATTCGGGGGCGCTGCGGTCTGGGCGATCGGTCGCGAAGTGTTCCATGTGGTCAGCCTGTTGGGCACGGGCGTGGGCCGCAAGGCGGCTCCTTTGGCGTACTCGCGACATGTCGCCTCTACGCCACGCACGGGCGTCGGCTCGCCCGTACGGACCGTGGACCGGGGTGGTACGGGGTACGGACGCCCTGGTGAGCGGCGCCGCCCGGAGGGCGGTCCGCCGGGCCGGAGACGGCCCCGCTGGCGTGTCCACGCAACGGCGCGAACGCGCAAGCCAATACCAGACCGTGCGGTTCGTTTCTCTGTCAGTCTTGGCTGGGCACCCCGCTTTCTTCCGTTCCGAGCCTCGCTGCGTCCTTCGCACCACAGCGTCAAGGAGGTCCCATGAGCACCCCCGTCTGGATCACCGCGACCCCGCCGGCCACCCACGGCGAACTGCACGTCGGCCACCTCGCGGGACCGTACGTCGCCGCCGACGTGCTCGCCCGCTACCTGAGGGCCGAGGGCGAACCCGTCCGGTTCACCACGGGCACCGCCGACCACGCCAGCTCCGTCCACGTCCGCGCGCTCCGCGCGGGACGCAAGCCGGAGGAGGTCGCCGAGGGATACCGCGCCGCGATCACGTCGGACTGGCTGCGCTCGGGCGTCGAGTTCGACCACATCGTGCGCCCCCGCCAGGACAAGGGCTACGGAAGCTGGCTGACGGCCCTCTTCCGGCAGCTGTACGCGGACGGGGTCATCGCGGCCCGCACCCGCCTGGCCCCGTACTGCGAGCCCTGTGGACGCTGGCTCCACGGCGCGCACGTCACCGGCACCTGCCCGCACTGCGCGGCGGTCAGCGACGGCGGGATGTGCCACGAGTGCGCCCGCCCCAACGACGGCGGCGACCTGCTGGAGCCGCGCTGCGCCCAGTGCGCCTCGCCCGCCCTGCCCCGGCGCTGCCGACGCCTGTACATCCCGCTGGAGCCGCACCGGGAGGCCCTCGCCGAGTACTGGGCCGGCACCGGCATGCCGCCGAGGCTGGCCGCGCTGTGCGAGTCGCTCGTCGAGGACGGGCTGCCGGACATCGCCGTGTCCCACCCCGCGGAGTGGGGGCTGCCCGTCCCCGTCGACGGCTTCCCCGAGCACCGGATCGACGGCTGCTTCGAGGCGGCGGCCATGCACCTCTTCGGCCACGGAGAGCGGCCGCTGCCCGAACGGGCCGTCCACTTCTGCGGATTCGGCCACGCCTTCTGCCACGCGGTGCTGCTGCCGGTCCTGCTGTTCGCCCAGGGGATGAAGCTGCCGCAGCACTTCTGCGTCAACGAGGCGTACGTCATCGAGGACGAGGCCCTCGTCTGGGGCTCCGGCCAGAAGGCCTGGGCACTGGACCTGATCACCGAGTACGGCTCGGACACCCTGCGCCGGCACGTCCTCCAGGCCCGCCCGCTGGGCCGCCGCACGGCCTTCCACGCCGACCGGCTCGCCGCGGCCCGCCGGGAGCTGGACGAGAGCTGGAACAACTGGCTCGCCCGGCTCTTCGCCGCCGTCCGCGAGGAGTGCGCCGGGCTGGCGCCGGCGGCGCTGCCCGGCGGCACCGGCTGGGAGGTACTGGAGCGGCGGCTGCTGCGGGGGGTGGAGGACCTGCGCGAGGCCTACTCGCCCGAGGCGTTCGACCCGCGCAGGGCGGTCGCCCTGCTCGACGAGATGGTGCGCTCGGTGGCCGACTTCGGCCACGTCAACGCGCACGAGACGCACCGCCCCGCCTCCGGTGGCCGCCACCTGCCGGTGCTGGCCGCGCAGTTGGCGGTGGCCCGCGCGCTCGGCGCCTGGGCGCGGCCGGTGATGCCGGAGGGCGCGGACCGGCTGGCCGCCGCCCTCAAGGCGGCACCCGGCGGCCCCGTCTCGGCCGCGGCCCTCGTCCCGCCCGCGCCGGGGACCCGGCTGGCCCCGCCCTCGGGCCCGGTGTTCGGCTTCTAGGCCGCGCGCGGAACACCCGTACGGCCCGCACCCCACGTGCCACCCGCACGACGCGCACCAGCAGCACCACCCGCACGACAGCAAGACGACAGAATCCCTTCTCCGCCGCGTGACCGCGCGCCGGTCGCCCCGCGGCGCGGGGCGGACGCGGCCCTCCCCGTAGGAGCTCCACGTGTCCCTGCGCGTCGCCATGCTCAGCGTCCACACCTCGCCGCTGCACCAGCCCGGCACCGGGGACGCGGGCGGCATGAACGTCTACATGGTCCAGCTCTCCCGCGCGCTCGCCGAACAGGGCATCGAGGTCGACCTGTTCACCCGCTGCCGGGGCGAGGCCCGTCCCTCCCCGGACGCGCTCGGCCCCGGCGTGCGGGTGCGCCACCTGGAGGCCGGCCCGCGCGTGGCCCTCGCCAAGGAGGACATGCCCGCCCTGGTCGTGCCGTTTTCGCTGGCACTGCTCAAGGAGCGGCGGCGCTACGACCTGGTCCACTCGCACTACTGGCTCTCCGGCCAGGCCGGCCGGATCGCCGCCGCCGGCTGGCGGATCCCGCTGGTGCACACCGCGCACACGCTGGCCCGGGTGAAGAACGAGGCCCTCGCCGACGGCGACACCCCCGAACCGGAGCTGCGGATCCGCGGCGAGCACCAGGTCGTCGGCTCCGCCGACCGCCTCATCGCCAACACCGCTGACGAGGCGAGGGCGTTGCGGGAGCTGTACGGGGCCGAGGAGCGGCGCACGGAGATCGTCCGGCCGGGCGTCGACCTGCGCACCTTCGGGCCCGGCCGGGGGCGGGCCGCGGCGCGGGCCCGCCTCGGGCTCCCGGCAGACGCCTTCATCCCCCTGTACGCGGGCCGCATCCAGCCCCTCAAGGGCCCGGACGTGATGGTCCGCGCGATCGCCGAACTGCTGCGGGAGGCCCCCGGGCTGCGCCGGCGGACCGTCGTCCCGGTGGTGGGCGGGAACTCGGGGGCCGGGCCGCGCGGCGAGGCCTGGGAACTGGCGCGCGTGCTGGGGGTGTCGGACGTACTGCGCCACTTCCCGCCGGTGCCGCAGGCGGAGTTGGCCCAGTGGTACCGGGCGGCGGACGTCCTGATGGTGCCCTCGCGCAGCGAGTCCTTCGGCCTGGTCGCGCTGGAGGCGCAGGCGTGCGGGACCCCCGTGCTGGCCTCGGCCGTCGGGGGACTGCCGACCGCCGTGCGGGACCGGGTGACGGGGCTGCTCGTACGCGGCAACGATCCCGTGGAGTACGCCCGGGGGCTGCGCTGGTTCGCGGACAACCCCGAGGAGGCGGCCGGGATGGGGCGCGCGGCGGTGCGTCACGCCCGGAGCATGAGCTGGGGGGCGGCGGCCGCGCGGACCCTGGAGGTCTACCGGGACGTCCTGCGCGAGGAGCGGTGGGGCCCGGAGATGAGTGAGGCAGGAGCGGCGGCACGCTCCTGCCTCGCCGACGCCTCTCCCCTGGAGGGTCGAGAAGGCCGGACGGCCACCCTAACAGCTCTTTTGAGCTGACCAAAGATGTGCAGGTGTCACATCTGTATGAACTCCAGATCCGCCCTAAACGCGCTACAGGCCCGTGGCCCGGCCGTGGAATTCATACGAGAATGGAGATGTCTTCGACGGAATACCGGCGGCACGGATCCGCGGAGACGGAATCGCTATTCCCACTCCCTGGAGGAAAACATGTCCGCTGCGCACGCCACCGGAATCCGCGGGAACGCCCGTAACGCCGCCCCCGCCCGCCCGTCCTGTACTGCGGCCGGTGCCGGCGGCCGTCCGTCGTTCCACTCCGACGACAACGGATGGGACTGAACGGCCCGCCCCGTCAGCGCCGGTGAAGCCCCATGACCGCCTTCGGCGGTCATGGGGCTTTTTCACGTACCCGGCGGCGCATTGTGCGGGAGCGGAGTATTTCGGCAGTATTTCCGCGCACTGTCCCGGTGGATCGGAAAAGCCGTCAAGAAACGGTGGAACCGGATCGGTGGCTTATGAAATCAGTCCAGCCAGCCGAGTCGCTGGGCACGTACGCCGGCCTCGAAACGGCTCGACGCCCCCATTTCCTGCATCAGCTCGGACAGCATGCGGCTCACCGTCCGCAGGGATACCCCGAGATTGCGGGCGACCTTCTCGTCCTTCATGCCCGAGGCGAGCATTTTCAGCGCGGCCCGCTGCTGCTCGGAAAGTCCGTCGCCGCCCAGTTCCGGCGCGACGTCGTCGCCGTACGGGGTGGCCGCGTGCCAGCAGTGCTCGTACAGCGCGAGATAGGATCGGACGAGGGCGGGGCCGCGGGCCAGGATCGCGCCGGCCGCCCGGTCGTCGGGGTGCACGGGCAGCACGGCGAACTGCTGGTCCGCGATGATCATGTTCATCGGGACCGCGGGGGACAGGCGGATCTCCACCCCGGCCTCGACCCGGCGGCGGAGCATCTCCACCGCCTCCGGCGAGGTGGTGATGCGCTGGTGGTAGATGGCGCGGATCCGCACCCCGTTGTCGATCTGGCGGCGGTCACGGCTCAGCACCCGGTCGGCCACCTCCCGGACCAGGGCCGTCACGTGCATGGACGTCAGGTCGTGCCGGATGACGTCCGTGATGTCCTCCAGCACCTGCTGGATCCGGCCGTAGTCGTCGAGGATCTCGACCTCCACGTCGGAACCGTTCAGCGAACCGGGCCGCAGGAACCTCCCGACCAGGGTCTCGAGCGCGCTGTACGCCCGGTCGGACTCGTCCAGGTGCTCGCGCAGCCGCTCGCGTTCGCGCTGAAGCATGCGCAGCAGGGCGATCTCGGGGTCGACCACGGTGACCGCGTCCGGACCCGGCTCCCAGGCGCCGGACTGGAGGTCGGCCCGGGTGGCGTGGGTGGTACCGGTCGGCACGATGAGGCCGAGGGAGGTCAGCTCGGCGCGCCACTTCTCGTACTCCTCGGGCGCCAGCCCGAGCTCCTGGAAGACCTCGTTCGGGTCGGACACCCCGCGCAGGCGCAGCTCCTGATAGAAGGCCAGCACCCTGTCGGCGGACTGGATGCCGTCCCTGCCGTCGCCCGTTGCCATCGCGAAGCGACCCCCTCATCTTACGAATCGACAGTCACACTTTGGCACATACCTATGGCGGGGCTCCCGTTCCCCAGAAGGGGATGTGACGGGCGTCACACGGCATCTACGGGGTGCGTGACGGTGCTTCAGGGCGGCCGGGCCAGGGCTCCGGCGGGGTGGCGCCGGGCCGGCGGGCGCCCGCTTCCCCGCGGGCGCGGGCGGGCGGGGGTGCGGGAGGTCAGTCCTGCGGAGCGTCCAGGCAGTCGGGGCACAGCCCCTTGAAGGTGACCTCGGCGCCGGCCATCCGCCACGCGCCGATCGCCTCGCCGGCCGGCTCGGGCACCTCGGCCTCGACGTTCTCCACCCGGCCGCAGCGCACGCACAGCGCGTGCTGGTGGGGCGGGCCGGAGATCTCGAAGACGGCGGGCAGGCCCGGACGGTCGAACTTCGACGCCAGTCCGGTCTCCAGGAAGTGCCGCAGCATCTCGTAGACGGCCTGGCTGGTCAGGGTCCCGAGCCGCTCACGGGCGGCGGCCGTGATGGACTCGACGTCCATGTGGCCGCCCGTCGACAGCACTTGCAGCACCTCGAGCCGCGGCCCGGTGACGCGCAGCCCCACGTCGCGGAGGCGCTGGATCACCGCCTCGCGGCTCGTCGGCCCCTCCACGACAGCCATCATCCCGCCCGTCTCCGCGATCTGGTCCACTCAAACCTTTGGGGGCATCGTACCTCTTGCCCGACCTCGCGGAACGGGGGGGCGGGAGCCGCCGGGCGCTGACGGCCCGGACCGCCGCCGCCCGCCCGCGCCGCGTCAGCCGTCGGCGCGGCAGACCAGCAGGACGCTCTCCGTCCGCTCGTCGAGGCGGTGGGCGCTCCGGCGCTCCACGCGCAGGCCCGCCCCGTGCAGTTCGGCGGCCAGGCGCTCCGGATCGATGATCCACTTCCGGGTGGTCAGGACCAGCCGCTCGGTGCTCAGCCGGCCCGTGCGGACGCAGTGGTAGGAGATGTGCTCGCTCATCGCGTCCAGGTCGAACACCTGGCGGGCGACCGTCCACTCCTCGACCTCGTCGAACCGGGGGACCTGGAACGCCCAGGTGCGCCGGGGGTCCTGCGACAGCCCGCGCAGCCCGTGGGCCGTGTAGTCCAGGGCGAGCGCACCGCCCGGCTCCAGGTGCGCGGCGATCTCGCGCAGCAGCCCCGGACGGGCGTGGGGCGGCACGGCCGAGATCATCGTCCCCGCCATCAGGGCCAGCCGGTACGTGCCCCGCAGCCGCAGCTCCGCCAGATCCGCCCGGGTGGTGACCAGCGATCCCGACACCTGCGGCCCGATCCGCCGGCCCCAGGCCCGCAGCCGCTCCAGACTGGCGGCGTCCCGGTCCACGGCCTCCACCCGGAAACCCTGGCGGGCGAAGGGCACCGCGAGCCGCCCCGCACCGCAGCCCAGGTCGAGGACCGGGCCGCCGCCGCAGCTCCGCGCGAGGCTCAGGTAGCGGACGATGTCCGCGCTGTGCGGGCCCAGCAGCGCGTCGTGCAGCCAGAGCGCGTCCTCGTCGGCGGGCGCGGCCGACTCCAGGCCGGGCAGGTATCCGGCGGACCGCAGCACGGCGGGCGCGCCGTGCGCCGCCGGAGCACCGGCCGCCGTGCGCGCGGACGGCGGGAGCGGTGCGAACGGGGAGGGTGCGACCGGCGGGACGGACAGGGAAATGCCGCTCGGGGTGTGCATCGCTCCTCCAGGGGGTCGCTCGGTCCAGCCGTCCGGGGCGGGGCTCCCGTGCCGCCGGGACCGCGCCGCTGAAGGAATCCTGTCCCGCGGAGGAGGGCCGGGGCCAGAGCGGGGGGCTGCGTGAACACGCGATGGCGTGGATCTGCCACACCCCGCCGGAGGGCGGGCGGCCGTCAGAGCGCGCGGCCGAGCCTGACCGGTGTGAGCGCGGCGAAGCCGTGGTGGGCGAAGAAGGGCAGGGCCGGGGCCCGTTCGACGGGCAGGGTGATCCGCTGGTACGTGGCCCCGTGCGCCCGCATCCGGCCGGTGGCGGCCTCCAGCAGCGCCGTCCCGACGCCCTGCCGCTGCCGGTCCGGGGTCACGCACAGGGCGTAGATCTCCCCCTCGGCGGCGACCGGCACGCCGCCCGAGACCGCCCCCACGACGGTTCCGTCGGTGTCGGACGCGACCAGCCAGCCGAGCCAGGCGGGAGCTCCGCCTGGAATTTCAATTTCCGCTCTTATGCGGGGGAGAGCGCAATGATCCGACACCAGGCGGCCCACCCGGATTTCCCCGAGGACCTCGCCGTAGCCGTCGCGAATCGCTTCGGCGAGGAGCCGGGAAATCGCCGTCGCGTCACCGGGCGCTGCCGTCCGCACCTCAGCCAGCAGCATTCTTCCCGCACCTCTCGCCGTACCGGTCCTGCGCCCGCACGGGCTCAGAATAGCGGGCAATTCGAGTGGCCGGGCGCGGCGGTAAATCTACGAATTGGCTTAGTAAATAGCCGGGTTGGCGGAGTGGGGCGAGAAGGCGGCAGCGGGAGCGAGGGGAAGGAGACGATCCGCTATCAGGAGGTCCAACAGCACGCGACCATCAGCGGAACGACGGTCGACACCGCCGCGGCCACCGCCAGCACCCCGCGCAGTACCGGGCGGCCCGCCCGGCGCGGCCCCAGGATGCGCCGCATCCGCACCGCCGCCGAGGGCCCGCCCGCCGCGAACGCCCTGCGGGGCGCCCGCCCCGAGGCCAGCGCGTACAGCGCCGTGGCCAGCGCGTCACTGGAACACCCGCGAAGCGCCCGGTCGTCGGCCGCCATCTCGAGCAGCAGCGGCACGGCCCGCCCGCCGATCCGGGCCAGCGGCAGCCGGCGGAAGACCGCGCAGTACGCGCCCGCCGCCGCGACCAGCAGGTGGTGGCGGCCGCCGATGTGGGCCCGTTCATGGGCCAGCGCGGCGGCCAGCTCCTCTTCCGTCAGGACCTCCAGGGCCCCCGAGGACACCACCACCCGCCGCGAGCGCCCCGGCAGGCAGTACACCGCCGGGCGCGCGTCCTCCAGTACGGTCACCCCCAGCCCGGCGTCGTACCGGCCGACGAGGCGCAGAAGTTCGGCGTGCCGGCCGCGGGCCCGGCGCGCCCGCGCGAGTTCCCGCACGAAACCGGTGACCGGGACCGTCAGCACCGCCAGCGCCGCCGCCGCGGCGAGGGCCTCCCGCCCGGAGGCCGCCGCCAGCCGGGCGCCGGAGGGCGGGGCCAGGGTCATGACCGCGTCGATGAGCCGGTGGCTGGACTCCGCCGGGAGCAGTAACTGCGCCGGCAGCATGGCCGTGGCCAGGGCGAAGACGGCACCGCACACGATCCAGGCGGCCAGCCCCATCCGGGGCACCTGCTGCGCCCAGCGGGCGCGCACCAGCAGCCACGGGATCACCAGGCCGGTGATCAGGGCGAGTCCGAGGGGCGGCAGGACGTGGTGGTTCACCGGCCGCGCCCCTCGGCCGGACGGTCGGGGCGGGCGGCGCGCAGGGCCTCGTCCAGGGCCTCCACGTCCTCGTGGGACATGCGCTCCACGAACCGCAGCAGCGCTGCCCTGCGGTCCTGGCTGTCGCCGAGCGCGTCCTGCATCAGCGCCGCGGTGTACTCCTCGCGGCTGCGGACCGCCTGGTACATCCAGGCGCGGCCCGATTTCTCGCGGGTCAGCCAGCCCTTGCGGTACAGGATGTCCGCCACGGTCATCACCGTGGTGTAGGCGACCTTGCGCCGCCGGTTTATGTCGTCGACGATCTCGCGGACCGAGGCGGGGCGTTCCCACTGCCACACCCGGTCCATGATCTCGGCCTCCAGCTCTCCCAGCCGGCGTACGCGCATCCCTCTCGGCCCTCCCCCTCGCGAGCGGCTCATCGTACGGCCCGTCACCCCGGCCGGGGCATACCCCGGCCCGGTACACGGACGCCGCGACGCGCGCCGCAACGCCCGCCGCCCTCCACCCGGACCGTACGGGTGGAGGGCGGCGGGCGCGGGGGCCGCTCAGCCGGCGGAGGCCCGGAAGCCGCGCAGGCGCAGGCTGTTGCCGACGACGAAGACCGAGGAGAAGGCCATGGCCGCTCCGGCGATCATCGGGTTCAGCAGTCCGGCCGCGGCGAGCGGCAGGGCGGCCACGTTGTAGGCGAAGGCCCAGAACAGGTTCGAGCGGATGGTGCCGAGCGTCTTGCGGGCGAGCCGGATGGCGTCCGCCGCGGCCCGCAGGTCGCCGCGTACGAGGGTCAGGTCGCCGGCCTCGATGGCCGCGTCGGTGCCGGTGCCCATGGCCAGGCCCAGGTCGGCCTGGGCGAGGGCGGCCGCGTCGTTGACGCCGTCGCCGACCATCGCGACGCTGCGGCCCTCGGACTGCAGCCGCTTGACGACGTCGACCTTGTCCTGCGGCATGACCTCGGCGATGACCTCGTCGATGCCGACCTCGGCGGCGACGGACTCGGCGACGGCCTTGTTGTCGCCGGTCAGCAGGATCGGGGTGAGGCCGAGGGCGCGCAGCCGGCGGATGGCCTCGGCGCTGGTGTCCTTGACCGCGTCCGCGACCTCCAGGACCGCGCGGGCCTCACCGTCCCAGGCCACCGCGATCGCGGTACGGCCGGCGGCCTCCGCCTCGGACTTGGCGCGCTCCAGGTGCGGGGGCAGCTCCATCGCCCACTCGGCGAGCAGCTTGCCGCGGCCGACGAGCACGGCGTGGCCGTCGACGACGCCCTGCACGCCGAGGCCGGGGATGTTGGCGAAGTCCTCGGGGGCGGGGAGGGCGCCGACCCTCGCGGTGGCGCCGGCGGCGACCGCCTGCGCGATGGGGTGCTCGGAGGCGTGCTCCAGCGCTCCGGCGAGGCGCAGCACCTCGGCCTCGTCGGTGCCCTCGGCGGTGTGCACGTGGAGCAGGGTCATCCGGCCGGTGGTGACGGTGCCGGTCTTGTCCAGGACGATGGTGTCGACCTTGCGGGTGCTCTCCAGGACCTCCGGGCCCTTGATCAGGATGCCGAGCTGGGCGCCGCGGCCGGTGCCGACCATGAGGGCGGTGGGAGTGGCCAGGCCCAGGGCGCAGGGGCAGGCGATGATGAGGACGGCGACCGCCGCGGTGAAGGCGGACGCGAGGCCCGATCCGGTGCCGAGCCAGAACCCGAGGGTGGCCAGGGCCAGTCCGATGACGACGGGGACGAACACCGCGGAGATCTTGTCGGCGAGCCGCTGGGCGGCGGCCTTGCCGTTCTGGGCGTCCTCCACCAGCCGGGCCATCCGGGCGAGCTGGGTGTCGGAACCGACCCGGGTGGCCTCGATGACGAGGCGGCCGCCCGCGTTGAGGGTGGCGCCGGTGACGGAGTCGCCGACGGAGACCTCGACGGGCACGGACTCGCCGGTGAGCATGGAGGCGTCGACGGCGGAGGAGCCCTCGACGACGGTGCCGTCGGTGGCGATCTTCTCGCCGGGGCGGACCAGGAAGCGGTCCCCGGGCTGGAGTTCGGCGGTCGGCACGGTGACCTCGCGGCCGCCGCGCAGCACGGTGACCTCCTTGGCGCCCAGTTCGAGCAGCGCCTTGAGGGCCGCGCCGGCCTTGCGCTTGGACTTGGCCTCGAAGTACCGGCCGGCCAGGATGAAGGCGGTGACGCCGGCGGCCGCCTCCAGGTAGATGTTCCCCGCGCCGTCGGTGCGGGCGATGGTGAACTCGAAGGCGTGGGTCATGCCGGGGGTGCCCGCGGTGCCGAAGAACAGCGCCCACAGCGACCACAGGAACGCGGCGATCGTGCCGACCGAGATCAGGGTGTCCATGGTGGCCGCGCCGTGCTTGGCGTTCGTCCAGGCGGCGCGGTGGAAGGGCCAGGCCGCGTACGTGACGACGGGCGCGGTCAGGGTCAGCGAGAGCCACTGCCAGTAGTCGATCTGGAGGGCCGGGACCATGGCCATCGCGATCACCGGCACGGCGAGGGAGACGGCGGTGACGAGCCGCTGGCGCAGCGGAGCCAGCCCGTCGTGCTCCTCCGGCTCCGGTCCGGCGCCAGGCGCGCCGCCCGTGCTCGGCGGCGCGGGCTCCTGTGCGGTGTAGCCGGTGGCCTCGACGGTGGCGATCAGGTCCGCGACGGAGATGTCGGCGTCGAAGGTGACCTTGGCCTTCTCGGTGGCGTAGTTGACGGTGGCCTCGACGCCGTCCATGCGGTTGAGCTTCTTCTCGATGCGTGCCGCGCACGAGGCGCAGGTCATGCCGCCGATGGCGAGCTCGACCTGGGCGGCGCCGGGAGTGATGGTGGTCATGAGTGCTGCTCCTCGTTCGAGCGCGGGGTGGGAGCCGGGGCCCGTGGACGGACGGGCCCCGGCGGCCGGGCGTGTGGGACGGGCCGGGTGTCAGGCGCGGCCGGTCAGCTCGTAGCCGGCGTCGTCCACCGCCGCGGTGATCGCGGCGTCGTCGGGCTCGCCGGTGGTGGTCACGGTCACCAGGCCTCCGTCGACGTCCACGTCGACGGAGAGGACCCCGTCGAGCGCGCCGACGGACGCGGTGATGGCGGTCCGGCAGTGTCCGCAGGACATGCCGGACACGCGGTAGACGGTGGCGGTGGCTTCGGCCACGGCCACGGCGGTGGTACCGCCGGCGTTCGTACCGCAGCTGCCTTCGGGGGTGCAGCAGGAAGACATGTGTTTCTCCTTGATCGGACCTCAGTCGTGCCGGTACCCGCCGGGGGTACCCGCCTGACTCCAGATATACCCCCCGGAGGTATGCATCGCAAGTGTTGTCCCGGCTTGACTTGATACCCCTGGGGGGTATCGTGAAGTCTATGAAACCGCTGGATGCGGCAGTGGTACGTACGTCGTAGGGGAGATCAGCCATGAACACCGGAGTGAAGATCACCGTTTTCGCCGCCGCGCTGGCGGCGACCTTCGGCACCGCCTACGGCGTCGGCGCGGGCGTGGGCCCCGTGGGCGCGCCGGCCAAGCCCGGACACGGCGGTCACGCGGCGCGGACCCCCGCGGGTGGGGAAGGATCCGCCGCGCACGGGGCCCACGACGGGGCGGCGGCAGCGGCTCCCGCGGCCGGCGGGCTCCAGGTCTCCGAGGGCGGGTACACGCTCAGCCTGGACACCCCGCGGGTCGCGGCGGGCCAGGGCGAGCTGCGGTTCTCGGTCAAGGACGCGGAGGGCCGCAAGGTCACCTCGTACAAGACCGAGCACGGCAAGGAGCTGCACTTCATCGTGGCCTCGCGCGACCTCACGGTCTACCGCCACCTGCACCCCGTGCGCGCCGCGGACGGGACCTGGTCGGTACCGGTGGACCTGCCCGCGGCCGGCGCGTACAAGGCGTTCGCCGACTTCGCGCCCGCCGCGCCCGGCGCGAAGAACGTCACCCTCGGCGCGGACCTCCTCGTCCCCGGGGCGCACGCGCCCGAGCCGATGCCGCCGGCCGTGAACACGGCGGACGTGGACGGCTACCGGGTGGCCCTGGGCGGAACCCTCGACCCCGGCAAGCCGGGCGAACTCAGGCTCACCGTCAGCAAGGACGGCAAGCCCGTCACCGACCTCGAGCCCTACCTGGGCGCTTACGGCCACCTGGTCGCCCTGCGCGACGGCGACCTCGCCTACCTGCACGTCCACCCCAACGAGGGCGGCCCCGGCCCGGACGTCTCCTTCACCGCCACCGCCCCCAGCACGGGCACGTACCGGCTCTTCCTGGACTTCCAGCACCAGGGCAAGGTGCGCACGGCGGCCTTCACCGTCAACGCGGGCGGCGGCACGGCCCCGGCGGCAGCCCCGGCCGCGCCCCCGGCGGCGCCGGAGGAGCCGGGCGGCCACTCCCACTGAGAGGCACACCCCATACCCCCCGGGGGTCTGGCAAGGTCCGCGACGAGAGGGACGAACGAACGGGAAGGGATCGATCGCCGTGCCCGCTTACACCGCACATCCCGCACACCCCGGTGGCACCGCCACCGCCCCCGCCTACAGCGCGCACAAGGACGACGTCCTCAAGCGGCTGCGCCGCATCGAGGGCCAGGTGCGCGGCCTCCAGCGCATGGTGGAGGAGGGGACGTACTGCATCGACGTGCTCACCCAGGTCGGCGCCGCCACCAAGGCGCTGCAGTCCTTCGCCCTCACCATGCTGGAGGACCACCTGCACTCCTGCGTCGCCGACGCCGTCGCCGAGGGCGGCGACAAGGCGCGCGAGAAGGTCGAGGAAGCCTCCCGTGCCGTCGCCCGCATGGTCCGCGCCTAGCGGGTATGCCCGCCGCGCCCGCTGCCGGGCGGTGGGCGGCCGGGGGCGGCGGGCCGTGCGAGCAGGCGGCGCAGCCAGCGGGTGCGGGCCTCGCGGGCGTCGAGGGTGAGGGCGGCGTGCGGGGCCAGGCCGTCGAAGCCGTGGCAGGCGCCGGGCCACACGTGCAGTTCCGCCTCTCCGCCCGCCTGCCAGAGCGCGTTCGCGTACGCCACGCCCTCGTCGCGGAAGATCTCCGCCGAACCGACCTCGACATAGGCCGCCGGGAGCCCCGAGAGGTCCGTGGCGCGCGCGGGAGCCGCGTACGGCGGCAGGTCCTCGGCGCCGTGCCGCTCGCCCAGCAGCGCCTGCCAGGCGGTCGTGTTGGAGACCGGGTCCCATGCCCCGGCCCCGCTCATCTGCCGGCCGGAGAAGGTGGCGCCGCGGTCGTCCAGCATCGGGCTCAGCAGCAGCTGCCCCAGCGCCCTCGGGCCGCCCCGGTCGCGCGCCAGCAGGGCCAGGGCCGCGGCGAGCCCGCCGCCCGCGCTCTTGCCGCCGATGACGACGCTGTCCGGGTCCACGCCCAGCTCGTCCGCGTGCGCGACGGCCCACACGAGCCCGGCGTAGCAGTCCTCCAGCGGCTCGGGGTAGCGCGCCCGGGGCGCCAGCCGGTACTCGACGGAGACGACGGCCAGCCGCAGCGGGAGCGCCCACTCGCGCAGGATCCGCGGCAGCACGGACCGGGCGTTGCCCGAGATCATCCCGCCGCCGTGCAGGTAGTACAGCAGCGGCAGCGTCCCGCCCGCCCCTGCCGGCCGCGCGCTCACCAGCGTGACCTCCGGAGCGCCCCCGGGCCCCGGCACGGACAGCTCCGTCACCTCGAACCGCCCGCCGTCGCGCAGCGCTTCGAGCGCAGGCCGGGGTCGGGAGCCGGCGTCCCGGGCCTGCCACGCGGCGAGGTTCCCCGGCGTGACCGGCTCCCGCACGCGCGCGCCCGTGTCCCCGAGCACGGACCGCAGTTCGGGATCCAAGGGCGGCATGGGCATCGGGACCCGCGCCCCGTCGGCCCCCGCCCCGCCGTCCTCGGGACGGCCTGCCCGCTCTCGCCCGGAACCCATGCGGCCCAGCCAATCACATGACCGGCGACCGGCGGCGGCACCCCTGCCGAGTTGGCCATGCTCCTGACAGCATTGGCGCCGCGCCACTCCCACGACCGCACCACACCCCGAAGGGGCGTTCAGCGCATGACCAAGCCTGAGAGCGCGGGAGACGACTACGACGTCGTCATCAGCGGAGCCGGCCTCGCCGGCAGCGCCGCGGCGATCCTGCTCGCCCGGCGCGGTGTCCGCGTCGCACTGCTGGAACGCCGCTCGGACCCCGCGGCGTACAAGGTGCTGTGCACCCACTCCATCACGGCCAACGCCCACCCGGTGCTGGACGAACTCGGCCTCCTGCCCGCGCTCGAAGAGGCCGGGGCCGTCCGCAACGAGGCGCGCTGGTACACCCGCTGGGGGTGGATCGAGCCGAGGGCCGCGCCCGCCGGCCCGGCGCTGCCGTACGCGTACAACGTCCGGCGCAGCACCCTCGACCCGCTGATCCGCTCCCGTGCCGCGCGGACCCCGGGCGTCGACCTGCTGCTCGGCCACCAGCCGGCCGGGCTGGTCCGGGAGGCCGGGCGGACCGTGGGGGCGCGGGTCAAGGCGCCCGGGGGCGAGCGGGAGATCCGGGCCCGGCTCGTCGTCGGCGCCGACGGCAAGGACTCGGCCGTGGCGAAGTTCGCCGAGGTGCCCACCCGGCAGTACGAGAACGGGCGGTTCGGCTACCTCGCGCACTTCCGCGACCTGCCGCTGCACGGCGGGATCGGCCAGGCCTGGTTCCTGGAGCCCGACATGGCGTACGCGTTCCCCAACGACGACGGGGTGACGGTCCTCGCGGTGCTCCCCGGCAAGAAGCGGCTGCCGGCCTTCCGTGAAGACCTGGAGGGCAGCTTCCTCTCCTTCGTACGGGCCCTGCCCGAGGCCCCGCCCGTCGACTCCGCCGAGCGCGTCAGCAAGATCATCGGCACGGTCGACTACCCGCTCGTCACGCGCGAGCCGACCGCACCCGGCGTTGCGCTCGTCGGCGACGCCGCCCTGACCAGCGATCCGCTGTGGGGAGTGGGGTGCGGGTGGGCCCTGCAGTCCGCCGCCTGGCTGGCTGCCGCGGTCGCCCCCGCGGCGGCCGGCCGGGGTGACCTCGACCGGGCGCTCGCGCGGTACGCCCGCACCCACCGGCGCCGGCTGCGCGGCCACCAGTCCCTGGCCGTCGACTACGCCAGGGCCCGCCCGTTCAATCCGGGGGAGCGGCTGATGTTCGCGGCGGCGGCGCGTGACGAGGCGATGGCGCGGCACATGCACCTGTTCGCATCCCGCCTGATCGGGCCGCTGCGCTTCCTGAACCCCGGGGCACTGGCCAGGGCGGCGGCCGTCAACCTCCGCCACCGCGGGGCGGGTGTGCCGGACCGTTCCCCCGGAGGACGGGCGGACACCCGCTGAGGCACCCGCGCCGCCGCCCGGCGGACGCCCCCCGGCGGACACCGGATCAGACGATGTCCTCCGCGATGTCCGCCTGTTCGCGGGCGTTGCCGTAGGGGGCCGGGGTCCCGTACGAGCGCCGGGCGGCGTACCACCACACACTGGCGAGGGCCAGGACGACCACCAGGGCGATCACCGCGTAGTTCATCGAGTCGACCGTCACCGGGGACTTCTGCGGCAGGCAGAACAGGACGGTGACCAGGCCCACCCAGACGACCGCGATCCAGCCGACCGGCTTGCTCCAGCGCCCCAGGTTCCACGGGCCGGGCCGGAACCGCTTGCCGGCGCGCAGCCGCAGGTAGACCGGGATGGCGTAGGCCGGGGTGATGCCGATGACGTTGATGGCGGTCACGGCCCCGTACGCGGTGGCCGAGTAGAGGGAGGGCAGCGCGAGGACGCCGGCGGCGGCGACGGAGAGCCAGACGGCCGGGACCGGAGTCTGGCTGCGGCTGCTCACCCGGCGCCACAGGGAGGAGCCGGGGAGCGCGTTGTCACGGCTGAACGCGAAGACCATCCGGCTCGCGGCGGCGACCTCGGCGTTGCCGCAGAACAGCTGCGCGACGATGACGACGAGCAGCAGGGCGGAGGCGCCGCCGGAACCGAGGGCGTCGAGGAAGATCTGGGCGGGCGGGACCCCGGTGGCGGTGCCCTGGACGGCCGCGTAGTCCTGGATGGCGAAGGTCAGCCCCGCGAGCAGCGCGAACCCGGCGAGCCAGGAGACCCAGATGGCCCGCACGATTCCCTTGGCCGCGGAGACGGAGGCGTTCGAGGTCTCCTCCGAGAGGTGCGCGGAGGCGTCGTAGCCGGAGAAGGTGTACTGCGCGAGCAGGAGGCCGATCGCCGCCACGTAGAACGGGTTGGCCCAGCCGGTGTCGTTGACGAACTCGGTGAAGACGAACGAGGCCGGCTGGTGGTGGTCGGGGACCAGCGCCAGGGCGCCGACGATCGCGGCGACGCCGGCCAGGTGCCACCAGACGCTGATCGAGTTGAGCACGCTGACGAGACGGACGCCGAAGAGGTTGAGCACGGCGTGCAGCAGCAGGATCGCCAGGAAGATCAGGAAGGTCGAGCCCGGGGTGGGCACGAAGCCGAACTGGAGGTTGAGGAAGGCGCCGGTGAACAGCGCGGCGCCGTAGTCGATGCCGGCGATGGCGCCGAGGAGGCCGAGCAGGTTCAGCCAGCCCGTGTACCAGCCCCAGCGCCGACCGCCGAGCCGGTCGGCCATGTAGTAGAGCGCCCCGGAGGTGGGGTAGGCGCTGGTCACCTCGGCCAGGGCGAGGCCCACGCAGAGGACGAAGAGGCCGACGCCCGCCCAGCCCCACAGCATCACGGCCGGGCCGCCGGTGCCCAGGCCGAAGCCGTACAGGGTCATGCAGCCGGACAGTACGGATATGACCGAGAAGCTGATGGCGAAGTTGCCGAAGCCGCCCATCCGGCGGGCCAGGACGGGCTGGTAGCCGAGCTCTCTGAGCCGCTCCTCCTCGTCCTGGCGGGGTGGGAGCTTGTGGTCCGGGCGGGCTGCCGGCGTGGTGCGCGACACGGGGGTACCTCCGAAGTGGTGGAGCGGGGGACGGGGGTGGAGAGCGGGAACAGCGGTGGCGGGGGAGCCGGCGCTGCGCAGCGGGGGCGGGAGGAGGGCGGGAGGGTCAGTCCCGGCCGGCCAGGCTCCGGGACCTGGCGCGCAGGAACACCTCCTCGGCCGGCGCCGGGTCGGCCGGATCGCGGGTCCGCCGGGCCCACGGCAGGGTGGTCCAGTACCCGCCCATCGCCTCGAAGACCCGGGCCGCCCCCTCGAACTGGTGGGCTCCCCACAGGGCGTGGGCGAGGTGGTTCAGGTCGAGCGGGGAGGCGTACGCCGGGTCGGCGTACGGGAACCAGGCCTCCAGGGCGTGGACGGCGTCGCGGATGGCGTCGTCCGTGAGCCAGTGCAGGTCGAGGGCCCGCTCCTGCCCGCCCTCGCGGCGGTAGCGCTCGACGTGGACGTAGAGCGGCAGGAGGTGGACGGCGGACCCCGGCGGTGCCGTGTCCACCGCCCAGCGGGCGAAGTTGACGGCCTCGGAGTGCGGCCGCGGTCCGGCCGGGCCCGCGTACATGAACTGGAGCATCCGGTGGTACGCCTCGCGGTTGTACGGGTCCCGCTCGTCGGCCTGCGCGAGGATGCCCCAGGGCCCGGGGGGCAGCATCGGGCCGGGCGGCCGCTGCCGGTGCTCGTCCATCCGGCGGTGTTCGTCGAGGAGGGCCAGGGCGAGCAGGCAGACCCAGGGCACCGGGTCGGCGGGGCTGATACCGGTGGTGGTCCGGCAGGCCTGCCAGGCCTCCTGCCACAGCTCGTGCGTGCGGGGGTGGCCCGCGCGGTGGGCGCGGACGGCGCGTTCGACGGTGACCCGGGTGTGCATCACGGCCGCGGCGACGCTGGTGGGCTGCTCGGCCCTCCAGGCCTGGACCACGTCGGAGCCGGCCGCGACCGCGGCGAGGACCTGGGTGCGCTGGGTCCACAGGCCCCAGCCGTCCGTACGTTCCAGCAGCCGCGCCATCGACAGCCAGCGGCCGGTGCGCAGGTCCTGCACGGCGGCGCGGAGGTCGTCGTCGAGGCCGGCGGGGTGGTAGACGGGCCGGAAATCGCCGCCGGCCATCACCTCGCCCCGGGGGACGTGCGGCCGGAGCCGGCTCGTACTGCGGTCATCGTGGTCATCGGTCCTCGGATCGCCTGGAGGGACGGGTCGGGTCCGTCCGGCGTCCGGTAGCCGCACTGCGGCCGGGCCAGCACCAGGGATGCGTGAACCATGCGCGAACTGCCCGGCGAACCCCCGCCGTTGGGTCACGGGCGGCGCCGTTACCGCCCGTTGACCGGCGATCACTATAGAGCGGGGGCGGCCGATCGCACACGCATCACCTTTCGGACGCAAGTTTCAGGCCAGACACGGGACATGACTGAACGTCAGTGCCGCCGCCGCGCGCTCGGGAGGATCTTGACGGGCGACCTCCCCTGGTGAAGGCTTCCGACCGGCGATGGCTGACGTGGTCGCCGACGTGATCGACGACCTGGCTGGGGCCCGGTCGCCGACCCGGTCGCTGACGCGATCGACGACCTGCCGCAACACGGACGGAGTGGTGATGACGGGCCCGGTGCTCGCTGTGGACCAAGGCACCTCGGGAACCAAGGCCCTCGTCCTGTGCCCGGAGCGCGGGGTCATCGGCTCCGCCTCCGCTCCCGTACGGCCCCGGTACCTGCCCGACGGCCGGGTGGAGGTGGACCCGGGCGAGCTGCTGGGCTCGGTCGTCGACGCCGGGCGGGCCGCGCTGGCGGCGGCCGGTGAACCGGTGGCGGCGGTGGGCCTGGCCAACCAGGGCGAGACCGTACTCGCCTGGGACCCGGCGAACGGCGAACCGCTGACCGACGCGATCGTCTGGCAGGACCGGCGCGCCGCACCGCTGTGCAGCGAACTGTCGCCGCACGCCGAGCTGCTGCGCGAGCGCACCGGGCTGCCGCTCGACCCGTACTTCGCCGCCCCCAAGATGGCCTGGATACGCCGCCACCTGACGCGGCGGGGCGTCGTCACCACCAGCGACGCCTGGCTGGTGCACCGCCTCACCGGCGAGTTCGTCACCGACGCGGCGACCGCGGGCCGTACGCAGCTGCTCGACCTCGACACCGTCGGCTGGTCGGAGGCCGCCCTCGACGTCTTCGGCCTCGCCGGCGAGCCACTGCCGCGGATCGTCGACGCGGACTCCCGCGTCGGCACCACCACCGCCTTCGGTCCCGAACTGCCGCTGACCGGACTGCTCGTCGACCAGCAGGCCGCCCTGCTCGCCCAGAGCGTCACCGCCCCCGGCACCGCCAAGTGCACCTACGGCACCGGCGCGTTCCTGCTCGCCCAGACCGGACCGTACCCCCGCCGCAGCTCCTCCGGACTGGTCGGCTGCGTGGCCTGGCGGATCGCCGGACGGACCAGCTACTGCCTCGACGGCCAGGTGTACACCGCCGCTTCCGCCGTACGCTGGCTCACCGATCTCGGCGTGATCTCCGGCGCCGCGGACATCGACGCCGTGGGCGGGAGCGTCCCCGACTCCGGCGGCGTCACCTTCGTCCCCGCGCTCGCCGGGCTCGCCGCCCCCTGGTGGCGGGGCGATCTGCGCGGCTCGGTCACCGGACTCGGCCTCGGCACCACCGCCGGACACCTGGTGCACGCCCTGTGCGACGGCATCGCCGCCCAGGTCGCCGAGCTCGCGGACGCGGCCGCCGCCGACCTGGGCGCGCCGCTGACCTCCCTCCGCGTCGACGGAGGCCTCACCCGGTCCGCCCTGCTCATGCAGGCCCAGGCCGATCTGCTCCGGATCCCCGTCGAGGTGTCCGCGCTGCCGGACGCCACCGCCCTCGGCGTCGGCGCGGTCGCCCGGCTCGGCCTCGACCCCTCCCTCACGGTCCGCGACGCCGTCCCCGAGTGGAAGCCCTCCGCCGTCTACGAGCCCCGGGCCGGGGCGGGCGAGGCCGCCGAGCGCCGCGCACGGTTCCGTACCGCGGTCGCCGCCCTGCTCGACGGCCCCGCATGAGCGTCACCACCCGCGGCGCCCTGCCGGGCGGGGAGTACGACGTGACGGTCATCGGCGCCGGCGTGGTGGGCTGCGCCATCGCCCGCGAACTGGCCCGGCTGCCCCTGCGGACCGCCCTGGTCGAGGCGTCCGACGACGTCGGGGACGGCACCTCCAAGGCCAACACGGCCATCCTCCACACCGGGTTCGACGCGGTGCCCGGGTCCCTGGAGTCCCGGCTGGTCCGGGACGGCGGGCGGCGGCTCGCCGCGTACGCCGCCGAGAGCGGCATCCCGGTGGAGCCGCTCGGGGCCCTCCTCGTGGCCTGGGACGAAGAGCAGCGCGCCGCGCTGCCCGGCCTCGCCGGCAAGGCCGAGCGCAACGGCTACCACCAGGCCCGGATCCTGTCGGCCGAAGAGGTGCGGGCCCGCGAGCCGGAGCTCGGACCCGGAGTGCTCGGGGCGCTCGACGTGCCCGGCGAGTCCGTCATCTGCCCCTGGTCGACCACCCTCGCGTACGCGACGCAGGCCGTCCGCGCGGGCGTCGACCTGCACCTGAACTGCCCGGTCCGGTCCGTCATCCCCGGAGACCCGCACCTGCTGGACACCGGCCGCGGCGTACTGCGCACCCGCCACCTGGTCAACGCGGCCGGCCTGCACGCCGACGCGGTCGACCGGCTGCTCGGGCACGCGGACTTCACGGTGACCCCCCGGCGCGGCCAGCTGATCGTCTTCGACGAGCTCGCCCGCGGCCTGGTCCGGCACATCCTGCTGCCGGTACCGGGCGCGCTCGGCAAGGGCGTGCTGGTCACGCCGACGGTCCACGGGAAGGTGCTGCTCGGGCCGACCGCCGAGGACCTGGACGACAAGACCGCCACCGGGTCCACCGCCGAAGGGATCGCACTGCTGCGGGAGAGGGGCCGGCGGATCCTGCCCGCGCTCCTGGAGGAGGAGGTCACCGCCGTGTACGCGGGACTGCGGGCCGCCACCGGGTCCGAGGACTACGCGATCCGCGCCCACCCCGCGCAGCGGTACGTCACCGTGGGCGGGATCCGCTCGACGGGTCTGACCGCGTCCATGGCGATCGCGTCCCACGTGGTGGAGCTCCTCGCCGAGGGCGGTCTCCCGGTGGCCGGGCCACGGGAACCGGAGCCGGTGCGGATGCCGAACCTGGGCGAGGCGTTCCGCCGTCCCTACCGCGACGCCGAGCTGATCGCGGCGGACCCCGAGTACGGCCGGATCGTCTGCCACTGCGAGCGCGTGACCCGCGGGGAGATCCGCGACGCGCTCGCCGGTACCGTCCCGCCCGGTTCCCTGGACGGACTCCGGCGCCGTACGCGCGCCCGTGGCGGCCGCTGCCAGGGCTTCCACTGCGGCGCCGCCGTCCGCGCGCTGTTCGAGGAGGCCCGCCGGTGAGCCGTACGGACAGCACGGGCCGCACGGACCGCACGGTCGACGTGCTGGTCGTCGGAGCGGGCCCGGCCGGGCTGGCCCTGGCCGCCCGCGTCGCGGCCGCGGGCGCGGGCCGGGTCGAGGTACTGGAACGCGAGGAGGAGGCGGGCGGCGTACCCCGCCACTGCCACCACGGCGGCTTCGGACGGCCGCCGCTGCCCTGGCTGCCGGGACCCGCGTACGCACGCCGGGCGGTGGCCGCGGCCCTGGCCGCCGGTGCCGTCGTCCGTACCGGCGTCACCGCCACCGGCTGGGCGGGACCGCTGGCCCTGGAGACCACCGGCCCGTCGGGGCTGGAACGGCTCACGGCCCGGGCCGTCGTCCTCGCCACGGGCGCCCGGGAACGTCCCCGCAGCGCCCGGCTGGTGCCCGGCACCCGCCCGGCCGGAGTGCTCACCACCGGGGAGCTCCAGCAGTCGGTCCACCTCCGCGGCCGCCCCGTCGGCCGCCGGGCCGTGGTGGTGGGCGCCGAGCCGGTGGCCCGCCACGCGGTGCGCACCCTGCGGCGGTCGGGCACGGAGGTGGTGGCGGTCCTCACCGAGCACGCGCGCGGCACCGCCGTACCGGGGATTCCGCTGCTCACGGCGACCGCGGTGAGCGAGCTGCGCGGCCGGGGCCGGCTCTCCGGAGTGGCGGTCCGCCACCGGGACGGCCGCTCGGGGGTCATCGCCTGCGACACGGTGGTCTTCACCGGCGACTGGATCCCCGAGCACGAACTGGCCCGCCGCGGCGGCGTGCCCGTCGACCCCGGCACCCTCGGACCCCGCGTGGACGCCGCCTTCCGCACGGGGACGCCCGGGGTCTTCGCCGTCGGCAACGCCCTGCACGGCGTGGAGCGCGCGGCCACCGCGGCCGCCGAAGGCCGGGCCGCCGCCGCCCCGGTCCTGGCCCGCCTCGCGGGAGCCCCCTGGCCCGACGCCGGCCCGCCGCTGCTCGTACGGGCCCCGCTCGCGTGGGTGACGCCGAACCGCGTCACGGCCCCCGCGCGGCGCCCGCTGCTGCTGCGCTCCGCGGTGCCGCTGACCGCGCCGGTGGTGGAGGTGTCGCAGGACGGCCGCCTGCTGTGGCGCCGCCGCTTCCCGGGCCGGGTGCCGGCGTGGCGCTCACTGAGGCTGCCGCCGGGGTGGACGGCGGGGGTCGACCCGGCGGGCGGCCCGGTGGTGGTGGGCACCGCCTGACGGCCGCCGCTCCCGGTGCTCCCTCCGCTCCCTCAGCCGGAGCGGTCGGCGGCCGTGGCGAGGAGGCGGCCCATGGCGGCCACCACCGACGGCTCGACGCGGTAGTACACCCAGGTGCCGCGGCGCTCGGAGCTGAGCAGGCCGGCTTCCCTGAGCTTCTTCAGGTGGTGGGAGACGGTCGGCTGGGAGACGCCGACGTCGGAGATGTCGCACACGCACGCCTCCCCGTCCGCGTGGGAGGCGACGGCGGAGAACAGGCGCAGCCGCACCGGGTCGCCGAGGGCCTTGAACATCCGGGCGGTACGCTCCGCCTCCTCGGCGCTGAAGGGACGCTCGGCCAGCGGCGGGCAGCAGGCCGGGACCGCAGGATCCGGCTCCAGCAGCGGCAGCTCCTCGATGTTCGACATACGTCTATGTTGACACGTGTCGAATCGGAAGGGGACCCGTCCGCCGCAGCGCCTCCTGAGCAGCCGGTCCCCGCTGCTGCGGCTGGCGCCGCTGCTGAAGCTGTCCGGCCAGGACCCGCCGTGCCTGGTCACGTACGTCGACCGCACCGGCGCGGATCCCGCACTGCGCGGCGCGGCCGGGACTTGCGGGCGTGGCCGAGGGCGAACAGCGGCCGATCCACCGCACGGCCGGCACCGACTGGTTTGGACGGCTCGCCCCGGCCGCCGCGCTGGACGCGGCACGGAAACTGCCCGACGGCGGCACGTACACCAACGTCGAGGACGTCATCAGGCTCTCGGACTGGGCTCCGCGCCCTGACACCGCTGGAGGCGGGCCCGATGCCCGAACCCGGGAGCAAGGAGTTCGACAGACGGCGGGCGGATCTGCGCAGGCAGGCAGAGGACCGGGGCATCCCGGACCAGCACGCCGACGACGAAGCCAAGGCACGGCTCGAGCAGGACCCGAAGTGGCGCTCCAAGGCGCCCCGGACCGAACGGAGCCACGGCCCGAAGGGCGAACGGGAAGGAGACGACAGCGGCCGCTGAGGCCGTACCCCGGCTGCCTTACCGATGATAGGAAGCCTGGACCGCCAGGCGCGTACCCGACTCTCTGGGAGGTGTGGCGGCGCGGACACGACCGGCGTCAACCCCATCGAGCTGCGGAAGGCGTTCAAGGGCGCGGAACACCCGGCGATGCGCGCCGACCTCGTCCAGCTGGCGAAGAAGAACGACGCGGACGAGGGCATCACCCGCGAACTCGCCTCCTCCTCGAAGGAGCGTTTCAACGGCCCCGACGACGTCCAGAAGATCGTGTTCGGCAGGAGCTAGCCCGGAGGAACACTCCGGACGGCGCCCCCCGACGCAGCCGCCCCGCTGCTCAGGCGAGCGCCTCGGCGAGAACGCGGCCGGTTTCGCGGGCAGTCAGGTAGGGGCGGACATCGTGGGCATGGGCACCGTTGTCGACCGTCAGGTCCTGGACGCGGGTTCCGAACGACGGTGCGAGCTCTTTCACCAGTGCCACGGCATCTGCGTGATCGGCGATGTTGACCCAGCGCTTCACGGGGACGGGCCACCGGGCCGACTCCTCGTGCGGGGTGGGAAGAAGGCGGTCGAACACGAGGCCGCGTACGGCGAGCGGAGACCCGAGGGTGATCAGCGTGAGGTCCTGCCACTGCGGGTGAGCGCACAACGCTTCGTAGGCGACGACGCTGCCCAGGGAATGGGCGACGATCACCCCCGTCTCGCCCGTCACCGCGCGAGCCAGACGTTCCCCTGCCGCCCGCCGGACTTCTGGTTCGGTGAAGTAGCGCCGGACCTGGCGTGCACTGCCGATCAGCGTGCCCTCGGCGAGGTCGGCGAAGAAGGCCGAGTGGCTGAGTGCGTTGAGCGCCCGCTGGACGATGCGGCGGGTACGCAGCCGGCCAGTGGTATCCGGTCCTGGCACACGGCCCTCGGCGTCCGCAGCTGCCCCCCCCCACCACGACTGGAGCAGCCCGTGCTCGAGTCCGGGTTCCACGTCGGACGCGTCGAGGGGCGGCTCACCCAAGCCGCGGTGTCCAGGCCGGCGGAACAGGTCACCGTAGAAGGCGGCCGATACGCCGTGGCGCGGCAGCGTGCCGGAGCCTGAGGGGACAAGGCCGTCGTTCAGGGACGGAAGCCAGGCCTCGGCGATCGTCTCGGGCCCTTTCAGCTGCTGCGCGATGCCGTGGACGAGTACGACACGGGTCATCGGGAATCTCCCTGCGCCTTGCGGGCTGCGGGGGTCAGGCGGAGCGCCGCCAGCCCCATGTCGGTCGCCACGCAGATCCGGCCCGCCTCGTCGACGGCGACACCGTTGATTCCGCTGCCGACGTTGATCTCCGCCTGAACGGTGGCTGCTTCGAGGTCCCAGGCGCGTACCAGCCCGTACCTGTCGGCGGCGACGAGCGTAGGAGTGCCGGCCAAGTTCGCCACGCGCACCCGTCGTACCGCAGCCGGGAACCGGTCCAGTTCGGTGCCGGAGGACGAGGGGCCGTCCAGGGGAACCATGCAGACCCGGCCGTCCCCGGCTCCGGTCAGCAGGTGGTCGCGCCCGCCGATCACTGCCAGATCCAGTGCGGTCGCCCCCATCTCGTAGCCGGTTCTCACCTCCCCATGAGGGTGGCCGGTCCGGAGGTCCCACAGAAGTACGGTTCCGTCGTACGAAGCGCTGGCCACGATCGGCACGGCGCCCACCTGCCCGGCCCGCAGTGCGTTGGCCATGGCCGTGTGCCCCGACATGGGCGGACATACCGGAGCTTCCGTGGCGAGATCCCAGGCGTGGAGGGTGTAGTCCCCGGCCACGGAGATCACGACCGGGCGCCCTTCGAGGACGCCGGCGCCTGCGAGCTGCGCATAGCCCGCCCGGCGTGCCAGTCTGTGACGTGCGCCGAGACCCCAGACCTCGACATCGTTCCAGCTGCTGCGAACCGTGATCGCGTCGTCGTCGATGGGCTGCGTGACGGCGTGGTAGGTGGAGGACGCCCCTGAGGTCAGGTGACTGGCGACCTGCCGGCCGGTCTCCAGATCGTGGACACGCACAGCACCGTCGAGGCTGCCGGTCACGACCACGGACCGACCGCCGGCGGTGCGGGTGATGTCGGCCGAAAGCAGATGCTGTTCGAGGCCGTACAGAGGTTCACCCAGCGGTTGCATGGTGGTCAGGTTCCATAGGCGGACCTGGAACGAACCGATGCCGATCATTACCGGAACGTTCCCGATCCGCCCGAAGACCGGCGGAGCCAGCGAGCCCGGGACCCGGTTGTTACAGCTGTCCAGAGCCGGACCCTCTTTGGTGGCCGAGATCAGGTCCCAGACGCGGAACGTGTTGTCCCACGACGTCGTTGCCATGACCGTCCTGCTGCCGATGCAGCCGAGCGCGGCTGCCGCGACGAAACCGGTGTGGCCGGAATACGGTCCTCCTATGACGGCGTACGTCTCCATGTCCCGGGCGTGGACCGCGTTTCCGTCGAGGTTCACGATGACGACCGGCCGCCCCTGGTGGAACCCGACTCCTACGGTCCGGGCGGCGGGGGTGAGGGTGGACGCGTCGAAATGGGAACGGAGGGTGGCGGTCAAGCCGCTCGGACCGGACTCGATGCGCCACAGGTATCCGTGGCCCAAGGGGGTGCACAGGACGACCTCGAGTGTTCGTCCGCTCGATCGGACCGACAGGTGCCGGATGTCCCCGATGTGGCCGGCCAGTGGTGGACAGAGCTCGCTGCCGTCGCGTGCGTCCCAGAGACGCACCGTTCCGTAGTCACTCCCGGTGAGCAGGGCCGGCCGCAGCGCCCGCGGCGCGAAACGGCTCCCACAATCGCACCGTGGTGTCGGATCCGCCTGTGGCCACGACGAGTGAGCCGTCCACCTCGGCGGCGGCAACGGCCGAGACCTGGCCGGTGTGGCCCTTCAGGGAAGAAGCGCATTCCTGGCCGGTGCTCATGTCCCACAGGCGGGCGGATCCGTCTTCGCTCCCGGTGACGGCCAGGTCCCGACTGCGGTACGAGTGGTAGGCCGCGGTCAGTACGGGCCGGGCGTGGCCTCTGGAGCGCGACGGCGGCGGCGTCGCTTCCTGCTCCGGCGGAGCAGGTGTCGAGGATCAGCAGCAGGTGACGTAGTTCGCCGCGGCAGAGGATGCGCACGAGGTCTTCGGTGGCCAGGGCGCTGGAGACGAGGTCGTCCTCCTGCGAGTCCCAGCAGAGCAGGTAGTGCCGGTCCCGCTCCTCCACGGAACCGTGGCCTGCGAAGTACACGACCACGACGTCGTCAGCCGTCAGATCGGCATCGGACGACCAATGGGTCAGCTTCTGCCGGATCTGGCCGGCGCTTTCGTAGTCTCCCGGCCCGGTAACACAGCCGTGTAGCCGAACCCTTGGAACAGCGCGGTGGTCGCCCGTACGTCTCCGGGCACGGAGGCCAGCTGCTCTTCCTTCGGAAGGTGGCAGTACTTGCCGCTCCCCAAGGCGATGAAGAATTGCCTTCCCACCCCACCACCCGACGTCGTGGACCGCAGGCCCCGCACTTTACCCAGCTGGCGTCCGATGCGCCGGTGGTTGCGACGAGTACCGGTGCACCTCGCCCGATGGCAACCCGCGCCCGCCGTCCCCCGTCGTCGTCGCTCTAGCTCACCGTCCCGGTGTCTGGGAACCGGACTGGTCCGGCCGGTGCCTGTGCCACCGTTGAACCTGTCGATGACCGGCGGCGCGAAGGGGGATGGCGTGCGACTTTCACGGGAGGTCACCGGGTGGGCGTTCCTCGCTGATGTGGAGTGTGTCCGGCATGCCGGCCTGGCCGTCGGCCTGGCTGGCATCAGCCCGTTCACCACAGGTGGCGGGGCAGGGGGCAGCCTGTTCACCCGCGCGTACGCGCGGGGCCTGCCCGCGCTCCTCTCACTGGACGCATTGCCGTTCGGTCACCCTCTCGTCCCCCGGTGGTGTGTCACGCAGGACGAAGACGGTGTGCTGTCCGTCCTCGGCCCTGACGGTGCGCCCCTCGTGCACGACCTCGACGTGGAACGGCCGCCGGGGTGGAGGGAGGCGGCGGACGCCTCGGGCTCGGTCATGCTGGTCGTGTCCCACGTGCTGCCTGCCACAGATGATCCGCTGGGCGCGCTGGTCTTCGAAACGCGGCGGGGGAAGGTGTGCGCCGGCTCCGTGTGCTTCGGTGAGCTTGCTCACGAGGCGGATGGCGAGCCGACAGCCACCTTCGTCATCGACCCCGTCGGCGAGCTCATGGAGCTGGCGCATTACGTGTGCGATCGGATCATGTCGCTGGACGAGGCGAAGAGACGGGCGCGCGAAATGGAGGAGGTGCGGCAGGCCCTGGCGGAGCACTGCGCGATGCCCGCTGAGGCGATGGTGGACCTGCTGTTCCGGGACGAGTTCCTCGATCACCGTGGCCTGGTGGAGTTCATGTACGTCTACTGGCGACTGGTCACCGAGGTCACCGACGCCTGCGCGATGGAGGCTGCCTGGCGGGTCGCGGCTTCCCGAACCGTCGAGGCGGGCATCCACCTGGTGGCGGACCGGTGTGACCGCGCCGTGTTCGCGGAGGCCGAAGCCCTGGCGGATCGGCTGATCGACGGACTGAGCGACTCCGCCGACCTGGAAGCCGCGCTGCTGGCAGGCGCTCGGCTGCGGATGGCCACCCGGGGACCGGAGGACTTGGCCGCCGACGACTACGCTCGCGAGCTGCTGCTGACCACATGGTCCGCTCGGCTGGCCGCGGACCTGTACCGCACGTGGTTCACCGAGGAGGAGCCCTTCCAGACGGAGTCCCACCGGCTGGTGGTGGAAGCGGGACACCTGGTGGTGCGTGCGCTGGAGCTGGATGGTGGACCGAGGAGGCCCCGGCTGCTGGCGCTACTGGCGCAGATCCTCGCGGACGAGGAGGGAGTTCACCGCGGCGCTGCCCGTGCTGCCCTGTCGGCATGGCACGAGTCGCCCGCCGACGAGCCGGACCTCGCACTGTTCCTCCTCAGGACGGTGGACGGGATGTCCCCGGAGACGGCCGACGCACTTCTCCTAGGGGTGTTCGGGACGCCACTGGCCGATTTCGCCGCCGCCCACGGCAGTACGGTGACCGCGAAAACGATTAGCCAAGGCGTCAACCTGGCCCGAGAACGGGCCGATCGGCGGTTGCTGCGCACCGTGCTGGACTGGGCTGGGCAGCTCGACATCCGGTGGGCCCCTGCCCACCGCAGGCAGCTGATCGAGGCCAGGCTCCACACGCTGCCCGACGACCCGAGCGAATGCCCAGGTCCCCACCAGGCGCTGTCGGTGTCGTTCCCGGAGTCCTGGACGCCGGCGCAGCGATCCGCGGCCCTGCTGCATGCGGCCGCACACGCCCGCGACCGGCGGCAGCCGGCGTTGGGGCTCGCCCTCCTGCGCCAGGCGGGCGACGGCCGGAACGAGGAGGTCCGGCTGCTCACGGCCGACCTGTACCACCAGTCGGCAGAGGCACGCGAGCCGGTCTCCAGCCCTGTCCCGTTCCCCTGGGGCTACTACACGTATGCGGCGCTCGCCTACGCCTCGCTCGGCTTCGAGGAATTGGCGCAGGCGAGCCTGGTGCCGCTTGTGCGGCAGCTGGCCAACCTCCGCGGTGACGAACTCAGAAACGCGCTGTACGCGATCATTGTGGATGTGCCGAACTTCGACACGAGCGGCGCGCCCGAACTCGGCGCGGTACTGCGCGACCTCGTGCACTCGGCGGTCTGGCAGCTCACCGCGGAAAGCGAGACGCTGCCGATGGGGCTGATACTCGGCCTGCACCAAGCGGGCAAGGGTTCGGAGCTCGGCGCGTGGTGGCGCATCGAAGGCCCGCTCGTGCTGCCCGCGCACATCCAGCACTTCCTCGGCAAGTTGCGCGACTGGGAGGATCCCGCCGCCGCCGGAGCCTCGCCAAACCTGCTGAACGTGGTGGACGCCGACCATCGTCCCGGCGGCCACGACCGCACGCAGATCGCCCGGAACCTGCGGTGGCGCATCTCGTCGTTCATCGACGACGAGCTGCGTCGGCGTTCGGCACCGTTCACCGACGACCAACGCATCTGGGCCAAGGCGCATGATCTGCTGGACGACCGAACGGTGCTGTTGACGTGGTTCCTGCCCGCGGCGGTGAGTGGCGCGGCCGTGCTGCTCGCGGTCACCAGGCAGGGCCGGGAGCTCGTGGTGCATCTCGGCGAGGGTGCGGACGAGAACGGCGACCGGCACCCGGACGCGGACCGGGTCGAGGCGATCAGGACTGAGATCGAACGCGATCCGCTGTTCGGCGACGTGACCCCGGAGGGCGATCGGTTGCTGGAGTCGGCCGGCCTGCCGCTGGGCGGCAGCGAACTGTGGGACAAGTGGCGCGCCCAGGGCAAGGACCGAATCCTGGCCTGGCCCCACGGCGCTCTGCACTACCTGCCCCTACCGCTGTGCCGCAGGGGCGGCCGTCTGATCGCCGATGACTGGACGGTCACCACGATCGCCGGCCTCGAAGCCCTGGCACCCGTCGACGTACCTGCGCGTGAGGGCCACACCGTCGTACTGGCCTCGGCTGCCGGGGGTGTTCCCTTTGGTCTGCATGCCGAACCGGCGCTGGAGGAGCATGCGCGGAAGGTTGCCGAGGCGGTAGGCGCTGAAGCCCTCACCGGTCGTGCGGCCACTCGCGACAGGCTGCGCGCAGAGATGTCCACGGCGGACGTCGTCCACATCGCCGTACACGGGACGCTGGACGAGGACGCCCCGTGGATGCACTGCCTCTACCTCACGCCGGACGGCGACGACGACGGCCGTGTGTTCGCATATGACTTCCTGGATGTCGACCTGCGCGGCGTACGTCTCGTCACGCTCGCCGCTTGCGAGTCGGCGCTCGGTCGATTCGACCGCGGAGACAACGTCCGTGGCATCCCTTCGGCACTGATCACCGCGGGCGCGCAGGCCGTCGTCGGGTGCCTGTGGCCCGTGCGCCCCGAGCCGACCACGTACTTCTACCACCACCTGCATCACGCAGTCGCGCGCGGCGCGGACCCGGAGCAGGCGTTCCGTGGTGCCCAACTCGCCACGCGTGCCACGTATCCCCACTACCGTGACTGGGGAGCGTTCACCTATGTGCACGGTCGGAACAAAGGAGCCTCCGCATGACCGAGATTCGGCTGCACGACGTCGAACTCGTGCCGGAGCGTACGCTCGGCAGCCCGGTGGATGACGCACCGCTGCGCGGCAGGCTCACTTTCGGCTGGGACCTACTGCCTGCCGCCCACGCGAGCGCGCCGGCGGGCTGGCAGCCCTACCTCAGGGCCACACCCGACCGGGAGTTCCGGCAACTGCTCATGGTGTGCTCGTTCCGCCCTGAGACACCGGAGAGCAAAGGTGTGTTCCGCCATGCCTCCCTGGGCGTCGCACTGTCTACACTGGAGTGTGACGTACAGCCGATCGCGCGCCTGATCGACCCCGGTGAGCGCACCCGCCCGGTCCCCGGCCTCGGGACGGGCGTCAGTTTCACGGTCACGACAGGCGTGCTGGACGTAGGGGTGGAGAAGCCGCCAGGAGCCGGACCGGCGAGGGAGGAGTGGATCGTCCGGGGCCACGGCGCTTCCCAGCCGAACCCGCAGTGGGAGTTCCGGCGAGTCAAGGGCTTCCCCCTGGTCGGCGATCACCCGGTGGCCGCGCTGGTGGAGCTGGTGCCCGACTGTACGAACACGGCCGACGTGATGGTCGCGGCGGAGCTGGAGCACCGCAGATGGGGCATCCGCCGCTACCGCGCGCAGCTCGCGCCGACACCGCACACCATCGTGCTGGCGGAGTGACCCGGACCTGAAGGCAAGGCCGCCACCGCTGGCTCACGATCGGTCGGGGGCTCGGTGCCGTGCCGGGCTGAGAAGGCCTGGCTCCGCGGTTCTCGGTAATCCCCGTCCGGCCCGTGGCCCCGCCTGCATTGTCAGCGGCTTCGGCTAGCGTTCATCCCCGCATGGATTCGAGGGGGGAGGTGCTCGTGGGGTGGGTGCCAAGACAGGCCTGCTGGCGTACGCGGAAGGGGACATCCCGACCGTCCTGGGTCAGGTGACCGCAGCCGATGTCGTGGAAACGGCCGAGCTCGTGGGGCTGTTGTATCCGGGGTGGGGCATGGAGGCTGCGGAGGGCGAGGTTTTGGGTGAGGGCACCCATCCCGCCGAAGGACTCACCTATGCCGCGAGCTTCCCGGGCATGGACATCGTCTGCGACCGGCGCCTCATGATCGACTGCCCGTCACAGTTGCCCGAGCACCTGATCGCGGCGGGTGCCGGACGCAGGATGGTCCTGCACGCCATGCACAGCGTGATCGACTGGCTCGCCTTCGCGGTCTGGGAAGACGGCCGGCTCGTCCGCTCGCTGAGCCTGTCGCCTGACAGCGGGGTCATCGAGGACATCGGTGAGCCGTATCCCTTCGAGGCTCCCTACTGGTCAGGTGACCACCGGGTGGAGCTGGCCCCGGGCTGGGTGGACGCGGCGCCGTATCCGCTGCCCTTTCACCCGCTCGAACTGGGCGAAGAAGCGCTCCGCGCATTCTTCGGCTTCATCCTGGAAGGCAGACGGGAACCCACCGACATAGAACCGGACGAAGTCCGGCTCCACGGGTACCGCCTCACGAACCCGGCCGATCCGGACCTCGCGCAACACCAGGCTGACTTGGAGGAGGCGGCACAGCCCATGCGCGGCACGTCATATCACCTTGTCCCGGAGGGCGCCTGGACGTCTGGCGTGGTCCTGCTCGGGGGCGAACCGGAGCTGTGATGCGTGATCGGGCGATGACTCTCGGATCGCCACCCGCGTGGGGTGTCCAGTACTCGGCGTACCTGCCCACCGAGGCAGCCGCCGGGGCGGTCGCGGATGAGCTGGCTGAGCTGCGACACCGCCTGATCGCGGCCCGTGCCCACGACCACTTCCGGTCCGATCCGTCGAACTCCGCGTACGGGAAACCATCGGCGGATCCTGAGTTGGAGGGCTGGTGGCAGGTGTTCTCCCTGGCCGTCTACTCCGGCCACGACCGTCTCGCTTTGGATCCCTTCCTCAGGAGTGAACGGATCCTTGTCGCCGGTATAGCCCGGTCGCACGGCGGCTTCGCACAGGGCGGCGCTGAGGGACACGCGGCCACCCTGGAGCAGCACTTCACCCGCGTCGGCCTGCGTCACGAACGGGCCGCCGCCGAGGTGCCGCTGCCCGCCCCATTGTCGGTGGAGCCCGTACCGCCCGCTGCGGGACCGCAGTGGTCATGCTCCGGAGTCGGCCGGCCCGACGAGGTGGTCCAGGCAGTGGTGGCCGTTGCCGAGCAGATGTACGGGGGTGCCGAAGACATCCCGGACGTCGCCGAATGGCTGCTCGACGAGGAGTTCGCCTTCGGCGAGCCCCACGACTCCACCGGCGAGTTTCTTGGGGAACTGGCGGATGCCGTGGCTCACCAGGGCACCTGCACTCATGCCACGGTCGCAGCAGTTCCGTTTCTGGCCGCCCTGATCCGCGACGCCGCGGTACCTGCAGGAACACGGGTCGTCCTGCTGGGCGATCTGCTGCGTCTCGCCGTCACCGGCCGTGCGACCGCTGCCTCCCTGGCGGACCGCATCGCTGCCCTCGGAAACGTCTGGGAAGAGCCTGCCGCCGACTGCATGACACGCCGGGCCATCGCCCGCGAAATGCCGGCTCTGTTGGCGAAATGGGAGGTGGAGGGCGACGCCGTGCGGTTCGTTCTAGCCGCCTTGACCGCCGCAGTGACTTCCGACCTCGACGCTCTCGTTACCAGTCAGCGGCTGGCAGCTCTCCCTGCCCCGGTCGATACCTCCCGCGCCGATGTCTTGGCGCTCGTGGCAGCACTTCTCCGTGGTGATCAACCTGACTTGCGGGCCGCGCTGGACCGGCTGGCGGCCTGGGTTCCAGACATTGCGGAACGCTCCCAGAGCCCCTGCGCGGCCCCACGAGACCTCGCGCTGTCCCTTCTGCCGGACCTCGTGATGGCGGACGTGGGTCCAGCCGTCTACCGCTGACCGGCCCTTGATGTGGGGGCGACCGTCGCCCCGCACCCTCGGGGCGGGGACGCTTGGTGTGAGTGGGGACGGTCTGCCGCTGGTCGAGATCCGGCGGGCGGGTCCGAGCCCGCCAGGGACCCTTATGACGCGCCCCTGGGCTACGGGCGCTCGCCGCGGCATTCGGACCGGTGCCGAACCGTCGTGGCAGCTCACCATGAACGCCGCCCTCGGCCCATGGCCGTGAAAGAGCCTCAGTCCACCGCCTCGGGCAGCAGGTGGGAGCAGGTCGAGCGTGCTACGAACGCGATGCCGTCGTAGTCCTCGGCCGGGACGAGCGGGGCCGTGTTCAGGCGGTAGAAGAACCGTTGGACGTTGGCGCCGAAGCTGCGCTGCGCGTGCGGGGTGTGCAGCCAGGGTGCGCCGCCGGCGGACGTAACCGCGCCGCGGAGGTCCGCGTAGTAGTCGCCGGGTACGGCGTCCGCGAGCCACGCCTCCAAGGAGCGGAAGCCGGTGCCGATGCGGTGGCGGGCCGGCGGGCGCTGAAGGCCGTGGCCGCGGCGGGCCAGGAAGGAGCCCTTGCCGAAGAAGAGGGCCAGCGCGTAGTAGGCGTCGCCGTACCGTTCCCGGAGTCTGCTGCCGAGGGCCGGCACCTGGTCCCCGTACGTGCCCTTCGCGATGTGCCCGTTGTGTGCCCAGACCGCGACGCGGGCCCGGGGGTCGTCGTCCACGAGCCGTGCGACGGCCTCGGCCATGTAGCGGTCACGCGCGGTGTACACGCCGTCCTCGCCGGCTGAGGCTTTCAAGGGCCGGCTCACCAGGTCGGCGGCGCGGACCAGGATCCGCGCGTGTTCCAGGGCCTCGCCGGCGTCGTCGCCGGCACCCGACCGCTCGACGTGGTCCGCGACGAGGCGTGCGACTTCCTCGGCGCGCCGCACCAGGGCCTTGTCCGGGTCCGGAAGGGAGCCCGGGCGGGCCCGCGCCAGTACGTCCAAGGCGTTCACGCACCCAGCCTGACCGGGCGCCGCGCGGCGCAGAAAGGCAGCGACGGCCTCGACCGAGTCGGCGCAGAGCTGGGGGTCGGTTCCCACGAAGCGGATCCGGCGCTCTGCGGGCAGGTCGCGGTTGTGGGCGCGCAGCCACTCGACGAGGTCGACCATCTCGCGCGTGCGCCAGGTCCAGAAGCCGAGCCGGGCGACGAGCCGTTCGGGGGAGCCGGCACCGTACCGGACGTACGCGTCGAGCGCGCGGGCGGCGGACTGGCTGGCCTCCATGGCAAGGGCGGTGAACCCCTCCTCACGGACCAGGAACTCCAGCATGCGGTGCTTCAGCCGGAAGAACTCGCCCGTACCGTGCGTGGATTCCCCCAAGCCGATGATCCGCGTGCCCCGCAGGGCCTCCCCCAGGGGTTGCAGGTCCTCCACGGGCGCGCCGGGGGTCAGGGTGCTCAAGGGCTTGGCGTGCTCGTCCAGCCATCGGGCGATGTCGTCGCGCACCGTCTTGCCTCTCCTCACCGCGTGCGGCAGGGCGGCACGCGGTCGTGCCCGGGCCTCTCGCACCCCTTCACGGGTCAGTTCGCCGCCTCCTGGCAGGCCGCGAGGATCTCCTGGAGGTCCTGTACGGCATCCGGTCGGCCATGCTCGGAATACACTCCCGCGACCTTGACGACAACTTCGTCCACCCCCGCCCGTTCGTATTCGGCCAGCTGTGCGGCGATGTTCCCGGGCGTGCCGTAGAGGAAGACTCCGGAGTCGACGAGTGCACGGGCGCCGGGGCCCGGGCGGCTGTGGTGGACGCGCAGGCCGGCGCGGCGCAGCATGACGCGGTAGTGCGGCCCGGCGAGGTGGAAGTGGGCCCCTGTGAAGGCGAGCCGATAGGCATGGCGTCCGCGGCGGTCGACGGCGGCGTGCACGACGGTGACCATGCGGGGCACCGGGCGGCCCGACTCGGCCGCGCCCTTCACCATGGCGGGCAGAAGGGTGTCGCGGACGTAGCCGGAGGGCTCATCCAGCTACAGCCAGTCGCGCTTCTTGAAGATGACGTAGAGGCTGACGCAGACCACTGCCATCAGCAGGATCGCGAAGGGGTAGCCGGCTGCCCACTTCAGCTCGGGCATGGTCTCGAAGTTCATGCCGTAGATCGTTCCCACCAACGTGGGTGCGAAGAGGATGGCGGCCCAGGAGGAGATCTTCTTGATCTCCTCGTTCTGCTCGAAGCCGGCCTCCGCCAACGCCCGCATTTCGGCGTTCTGTTGTTGTGAGACCAGGGTGGCGTTCACCGTCAGGATGTCGGTCAGGGCCTGGCGGAAGGCGTCCACGCGTTCGCTCGTGTGCGTCACGTGGTCGGCCACGTCGCGGAGGTAGCGCTGGAGTTCCTCGTCCGTGCCGTACTTGGCGAAGCCCGCCATCAGGCCGTGGAGCATGCCGACCAGGGGGCGGGTCGCGCGCTGGAACTCCACCATCTCGCGCGAGAGTTCGTAGATGCGGCGGGAGACCTCCGGGTCGCCGCGGAAGACCTCCGTCTCGATCTCGTCCATGTCGGTCTGGACACCCGCCACCACCGGGGCGTAGCCGTCCACCACCGCGTCGAGGATCGCGTACAGGACGGCCTCCGGGCCGAGGGAGAGGAGGTCCGGGGTCTCCTCCATGCGGTGGCGGACGGTCGAGAGGTCGGGGGCGGCGCCGTGGCGGACCGTGATCAGGAAGTCCGGGCCGACGAAGACGTGGAGCTCGCCGAAGTCGACCTCCTCCAGGGCGTCCAGGTAGCGGGCCGCGCGCAGGACCACGAAGAGGGTGTCGCCGTAGCGCTCCAGCTTGGGGCGCTGGTGGGCCTCCATGGCGTCCTCGATCGCGAGCGGGTGCAGGTTGAACTCGGTCGCCAGCGAGTGCAGTTCGGACTCCGACGGGCGGTGCAGGCCGATCCAGGCCATCCCGTCGGGCTGCTCGCGCAGCAGCCGGAAGGTGTCGGCGAGGGTGGTGGGGGAGGCGACGCGGCGGCCGTCGCGGTAGACCGCGGAGTCGATCACGCCGGCGTGGTCCGGGGGTGGCGGGCCGGGGGCCGTCGGCGGGGGCGGGGCGGCGGGGCCGGGCGGGCGGAGCCAGCCCGAGCGCTTCGCGGACGAGGGGGGACGGCGGTTCGGGCGCTCCGGCATCGCAGTCAGCCTCCGTGTGAGTTGCGGACAGGGGGTGTCCGCGAGGGGGGTTAGTTTGCTGTCATGGCCTCCAGGACGAACCCCGTACTCGGCACCCGCGCTCTGAACCGTGCCACGCTCGCCCGCCAGCTGCTGCTGAGCCGCGCCGAGATGTCCCCGGAGGGAGCCGTCGGGCACCTCCTCGGGCTCCAGGCGCAGAACGTCACGCCCCCCTACTACCAGCTGCACGCCCGGCTCGCAGGGTTCCGGCCCGAAGGGCTGGCCCGGCTGATGGAGGAGCGGAAGGTGGTCCGGATGGTCACCATGCGGTCCACCATCCACACCCACACTGCCCATGACGCGCTCACCCTCCGCCCGCTCGTCCAGGCCGCCCGCGACCGGGAGGTGACCTACTTCCGCAAGGGGCTGGCAGGCGTCGACCTGGACCGGCTCGCCGCCCGCGCCCGGGCGTTCGTCGAGGCCGAGCCGCGCACCATGGGGGAGATCCGCGAGGAGCTGCTGCGCCAGTGGCCCGCCGCCGACCCGCAGTCGCTGTCCGTCGCCGCCCGCTGCCTGCTCCCGCTCGTGCAGGTCACCCCGCGCGGGGTGTGGGGGCGCAGCGGGCAGGTGCGGCTGACCACCGTCGAGGCGTGGGTGGGCGAGCCCGCCGGCGAGGAGCAGGGGATCGACGGCCTCGTGCTGCGCTACCTGGGCGCCTTCGGCCCGGCCTCCGTCAAGGACATGCAGACCTGGGCGGGGCTGACCCGGCTGCGCGAGGCCTTCGAGCGGCTGCGCCCGCGGCTGACCGCCTTCCGCGACGAGAACGGCGTCGAGCTCTTCGACCTGCCCGACGCGCCCCGCCCGGACGCCGCGACCCCCGCGCCGCCCCGCTTCCTGCCCGAGTTCGACAACCTGCTGCTCTCGCACGCCGACCGTTCCCGCGTGGTCCCCCCGGAGGTCAAGGGCCGCACATGGAGCGGCAACCAGGCCCACCGCACCCTGCTCGTCGACGGGTTCCTCGCCGGCCTGTGGCGGATCGCGGAGGGGAGCGGCGGACCGGCCCTGACCGTCGAACTCTTCGGTACGCATTCCCGTGCCCGCAGGGACGAGATCGCCGCCGAGGGCGAAGCCCTGCTCGCGGGGATGGCCGGCGCGCCCGGATCCGTGCGCTTCGGGTCAATCCGCGGCTGACGCCGCCCTGGTGGAGGCCCCGTCCGGCGCGGCACGATGCCTGTCATGACGGAGAACAGCGCCACCGAAAGCTTCCGGGCCGCGCGGGACTTCCTGCTCGAACACCGCGGGAAGTACGAAGCCGCCCACGCGGGGTTCGCCTGGCCCCGCCCCGAGCGCTTCAACTGGGCCCTCGACTGGTTCGACCACATCGCGCACGGGAACGGGGCCGACGCCCTGCGCATCGTGGAGGAGGACGGCACCAGCCGGAGCGTCTCCTTCGGCGAGATGGCCGTACGGTCGGACTCCGCCGCCAACTGGCTCCGCGCCCAGGGCGTCACCGCCGGCGACCGCATCCTGGTCATGCTCGGCAACCAGCGCGAGCTGTGGGAGGTGATGCTCGGCGCGATGAAGCTCCGCGCCGTCGTCATCCCCGCCACCCCGCTGCTCGGCCCGGCCGACCTGCGCGACCGCGTCGACCGGGGCCACGTACGCCACGTCATCGCGCGAGCCGAGGACACCGCGAAGTTCGACGGGGTTCCCGGTACCTACACCCGGATCGCCGCCGGGACCGACGTCCCCACCGGGTGGCGGCGGCTGGAGGACATGTACGGGGCCGACGCGGCCTTCACCCCGGACGGGGACACCCTCGCCACGGACCCCCTGATGCTGTACTTCACCTCGGGCACCACGGCCAGCCCCAAGCTGGTCGAGCACACCCACGCCTCTTATCCCATCGGGCACCTCTCCACCATGTACTGGCTTGGGCTGCGCCCCGGGGACGTCCACCTCAACATCGCCTCGCCCGGCTGGGCCAAGCACGCCTGGTCCAACCTCTTCGCCCCCTGGAACGCGGGCGCGACCGTCTTCGTCCACAACTACGCGCGCTTCGACGCCGACCGCCTCCTCGCGGAGATGGACCGCGGCGGCGTCACCACCTTCTGCGCCCCGCCCACCGTCTGGCGGATGCTGATCCAGTCCGACCTCACCAAGCTGCGCACGCCCCCGCGCGAGGCCGTGGCAGCGGGCGAGCCGCTGAACCCCGAGGTCATCGAGCGGGTCCGGGAGGCGTGGGGCGTCACCATCCGCGACGGCTTCGGCCAGACCGAGACCACCCTCCAGGTCGGCAACTTCCCCGGCGTCCCGGTCAAGCCCGGCTCCATGGGCCGCCCCGCGCCCGGCTACGGGATCGTGCTGCTGGACCCGGTCACCGGCGGGGAGTCCCCCGACGAGGGCGAGCTGTGCGTGGACCTGCGTCCGGCCCCCGCCGGGGTGATGACCGGCTACCGGGACGACCCCGGGCGCACCGCCGAGGCCATGGCGGGCGGGCTCTACCGCACCGGGGACATCGCCTCCCGGGACGCCGACGGCTACCTCACCTACGTGGGCCGGGCCGACGACGTCTTCAAGGCCTCCGACTACAAGATCAGCCCCTTCGAGCTGGAGAGCGCCCTGCTGGAGCACGAGGCCGTGGCCGAGGCGGCCGTCGTCCCGGCCCCGGACGCGCTGCGCCTCGCGGTGCCCAAGGCGTACGTCACCCTCGCGGCCGGCTGGGAGCCCGGAAAGGAGACCGCCCGGGCGCTCTTCGCGCACTCCCGGGCGGTCCTCTCCCCGTACAAGCGGATCCGGCGCATCGAGTTCGCGGAGCTCCCCAAGACCGTCTCCGGCAAGATCCGCCGGGTCGAGCTTCGGGAGATCACCGCGGCCGGCTCGGGGCAGGAGTACGACGAGGCCGACCTGGGCTGAGCGGGCCGTACGGGGCTCAGCCGGGCAGCTGGGCCTCGATCGCGGCGATGACCTCGGGCGCCTCGGGCTCGGTGCGCGGGCGGAAGCGCGCCACGACCTCGCCGGCGGGGGAGATCAGGAACTTCTCGAAGTTCCACTGGATGTCCCCCGCCTCGCCCTCGGCGTCCGGGGTCTTCACCAGCTCCTGGTACAGCGGGTGCCGGTTCTCGCCGTTCACCTCGGACTTCTCCAGCATCGGGAAGGTCACGCCGAAGCCGGCCGCGCAGAAGGTCTGGATGTCCTCCGCGGTGCCGGGCTCCTGGCCGCCGAACTGGTTGCAGGGCACGCCGATGACGGTGAAGCCCTTCTTCTCGTACGCGAACTGGAGGCGGGCCAGTCCCGAGTACTGCGGAGTGAGCCCGCACTGGGAGGCGGTGTTCACCAGCAGGATGGCCTTGCCGCGGTGCGCCGCCAGGCTGGTGGGCTCGTCGTCCAGGGTGGTCAGCGGGATGTCGTACAGGCTCATCGGGCTCTCCTCGGCGGGAAGGGGCGTCAGGAAGGGGCTTGGGCTGAAAGTCATACCAAAACCAAGAGCCCCTGAGCCTAGGCCCCCCTCCCCACCAGACGGTCCGCCGGGTCGTTGACGGGCTGCGGCATGCCGGTGAGGTCCATGACGAACAGCGGTATCCCCAGCTCGTCCGCCCGGCTCCGGGCGTCCTCGGTGTATCCGGCGAGGGAGAAGTAGACGCTGGTCGCCGAGGCCGTGAGGCCGTTCAGCCACACGCACTCCACGGCCCGCAGCCCGGACGGCGCGGTCGTCGGGTCCACCTGGGCCACCACGCCGGGGGCCCGCAGGTCCACCGCGGCCGAGGGGATCGGTACCCCGTCCGGCTGGCGGACGTCCTGGAAGCCGAGCCAGCGCAGGTACAGCGCGGCCGTGACCACCGCGTCCCGGGCGGTACGGATGGTCACGGGCCGGAAGGCGGGCCGTGACAACGGCAGCCCGGCGGCCGGGCCGGTACGCGGCCGGGGCGCCGCGGCGCCCGCCGCCGGCCGGGCCGCCCGGCCACCGGACCCGGCCGCGCCCTGATCCGCCGCCTGCGGACCGGCCGGATCCGGATCCAGCGGCTCGGCCCGCGCCGGATCCTCCCGTACGCCGTCCCCCGCGCCCGCGCCGGCGGCGGGCCCGGCGGGCTCCTCCGGCGGGTGGACGGGCACCCGTACGACCAGGCCGCAGGAGCCGCAGCCCACCTCCGGGTGCGGCCACTCGCTCTCCCGCCCGCAGGCCGCGCAGCGCACCGTCACCCAGACCTCCGACCAGTTGCGGTGCGTGAGGGGAACGGGCGGGGCCGTCAGGTCGAGGGGCGGTGCGACCGGGCTCCCGCAGGCGCAGGGATAGACCGGGACGCTGTAGCCGTTCTCGCGCCGGCACGAGGGGCAGCGCACCGGTACCGCTTCCGCCATGAGACCTGGACCCCCTCCGTCGTCGCTGTCCGTGGGTCCATGCTCCACCACCGGCGACCGCGCGGGGAGGGAGACCGGCCGATTCGCGCCGATCCGGTTCCGGGCCCCGGCCATTTGTACAACTCGCCGAACGCGATGCGGCTTTTGGTGCGTTCCGGGGTGCCCCACCGCCTTGACGTGCGCGAGGCGGCGCCTTAGCTTGTTCCGTATAGCAGAACAAAAATTCCGGATGACGGAAAAGTCTGACCGCCAGACCCGCAGGAGAACCAGATGCCTCGTATGACAGCCGCCGCTGCCGCAGTTGAGATCCTCAAGCTCGAGGGTGTCGAACAAGCGTTCGGCGTGCCCGGTGCTGCGATCAACCCGTTCTACCGCGAGCTCAAGAACGTGGGCGGCATCGCGCACACCCTGGCCCGCCACGTCGAGGGCGCCTCGCACATGGCCGAGGGGTACACCCGTGCCAAGGCGGGCAACATCGGCGTCTGCATCGGTACCTCGGGCCCGGCCGGCACCGACATGATCACCGGCCTGTACTCCGCCATCGCGGACTCGATCCCGATCCTGTGCATCACCGGTCAGGCTCCGGTCTCGAAGCTCCACAAGGAGGACTTCCAGGCCGTCGACATCGCCTCCATCGCCAAGCCCGTCACCAAGGCCGCCACCACGGTCCTGGAGGCCGCGCAGGTGCCCGGCGTCTTCCAGCAGGCCTTCCACCTGATGCGCTCCGGCCGTCCGGGCCCGGTCCTGATCGACCTGCCGATCGACGTCCAGCTGACCGAGATCGAGTTCGACCCCGCGACCTACCAGCCGCTGCCGGTCTACAAGCCGCAGGCGAGCCGCGCCCAGGCCGAGAAGGCCATCCGGTTCCTGCTGGAGTCCGAGCGCCCGCTGATCGTCGCCGGCGGCGGCATCATCAACGCCGACGCCTCCGACCTGCTGGTCGAGTTCGCCGAGCTGGTCAACGTCCCCGTCATCTCCACCCTGATGGGCTGGGGCACCATCCCCGACGACCACGAGCTGGCCGCCGGCATGGTCGGCGTCCAGACCGCGCACCGCTACGGCAACGCGACGTTCCTCGAGTCGGACTTCGTCCTCGGCATCGGCAACCGCTGGGCCAACCGCCACACCGGCTACAACATGGACGCCTACACCAAGGGCCGCAAGTTCGTCCACGTCGACATCGAGCCCACCCAGATCGGCAAGATCTTCGCCCCGGACTTCGGCATCGCCTCCGACGCCAAGGTCGCGCTGGAGCTCTTCGTCGAGGTCGCCAAGGAGCTCAAGGCCGAGGGCAAGCTCCCCGACTTCTCCGCCTGGGCGGCCTCCGCGCAGGAGCGCAAGGCCACCCTCCAGCGCCGTACGCACTTCGACAACATCCCCCTGAAGCCGCAGCGCGTCTACGAGGAGATGAACAAGGCCTTCGGCCCGGAGACCCGCTACGTCACCACCATCGGCCTCTCCCAGATCGCGGCCGCGCAGTTCCTGCACGTCTACAAGCCGCGCCACTGGATCAACTGCGGCCAGGCCGGCCCGCTCGGCTGGACCATCCCGGCCGCCATCGGTGCCGCCACCGCGGACCCGCAGACCCCGATCGTCGCGCTCTCCGGCGACTACGACTTCCAGTTCATGATCGAGGAGCTGGCGGTCGCCGCCCAGCACAAGGTCCCCTACGTCCACGTCCTCGTGAACAACGCCTACCTGGGCCTGATCCGCCAGGCGCAGGGCAACCTGGGCATCAACTTCGAGGTCAACCTCGAGTTCGAGAACATCAACACCCCGGAGATCGGCGTCTACGGCGTCGACCACGTCAAGGTCGCCGAGGGCCTGGGCGTCAAGGCGATCCGCGTCACCGACCCGGACAAGCTGGGCGAGGCCTTCGAGGAGGCCAAGAAGCTGGCGCAGGAGTTCCAGGTCCCGGTCGTCGTCGAGGCCATCCTGGAGCGCATCACCAACATCGCGATGAGCAAGACGGTCGACATGAGCGACGTCACCGAGTTCGAGGAGCTCGCGACCGAGCCGGGCCACGCCCCGACCGCCATCAAGGCCCTGAAGGTCTGACCCCGACCGGTCTGCCCAGGAACCGCAGGACGAGCAGCACGAACTGTCCGGCCTGCACCGAGCGGCCCCCGTCCCTCCGTGAGGAGGGCGGGGGCCGCCGCCATGTCCCCCGGGGTACGAGGGGCCCCGGCACGTCCCTCCGGGCGTCAGGCGGGCTGGTCCTTGCCGGAGGGGAGCCAGACCGTCATGGTCGCCGGGTCGATCGGGATCGAGACGTGCTCGTGCGTGATCGACCACCTGCCGTCCGTCCGCCGGAGGCCGACGCTCTCCCGTACCCAGATCGACGCCTGTAGTCCGCCCTTCCGCTCTCCCGAGTCCAGGTGCAGCATGTGCGCGAACGCGGTGTCCCCGCTGGTCACCAGGGTGAGGTCGTGCGTCTCCAGGCTGATGGGGCCGACGTATCCGTCGAACCAGCGCAGGAAGTTGCGGCGGATCTCCCCGGCTCCCTCGAACCGCAGCGGCGGGACGACGTCGTAGTAGACGGCGTCGGCCGCGTAGAACGACATGAGCCGGTCGATGTCCTTGCTCTGCTGGGCCTCGGCGCGATTCGCCAGGAGCGCCCGTACCGCGGATTCGTGGGTGGTCATCGCGTACTCCTCCGGTCGTGGTGCGTTCCGCTGCCCTTATGACGGGACGGGGCCCCGGAATGTGAGGCCGGCGGCCCTCGCGTCACATTCCGGGGCCCTGTGCCGTCATAGGGGTGGGAAAGATCCGACCGAGGGAGCCGCGAGACCATGACGACCAGCCCGCCCGCGCCGCAGGACGGCCGACTCGACCCGGTGCCGAGCGCGGTCACCGGTGAGCGCCGCAGGCTGACCGACCTCGCCTACCGGATGCTGGGCTCCGTGGCGGAGGCCGAGGACGCCGTCCAGGAGACGTACGCCCGCTGGTACGCGATGTCCCCGCCGCAGCGGGCGGCGGTGGCTTCCCCGGCCGGCTGGCTGACCAAGGTCGCCGGCCGCGTCTGCCTCGACGTGCTCCGCTCGGCACGGGCCCGGCGGGAGCGTTACGTGGGGGAATGGGTTCCGGAGCCGTTGCCCGCGCGCACCGAGTGGTCCACCGGCGCGATGGACTCCGGCACGGCCGACCCGGCCGACCGCATCACGCTCGACGAGTCGGTCAGCATGGCCTTCCTCGTCGTGCTGGAGGCGATGACCCCGGCGGAGCGCGTGGCGTTCGTCCTCCACGACGTCTTCCGCTACCCCTTCTCCGAAGTGGCCGGCATCGTCGGCCGCACCCCGGCGGCCTGCCGCCGGCTGGCGTCCTCGGCCCGCCGCCGGGTCGAGGCCTCGCGGGCGCCCTCGCCGCCGACCGTCCAGCAGGCCCGTGTGGTGAGGGAGTTCAAGCGGGCGTGGGAGGCCCGGGACATCCGTGCCCTCGTCGGACTGCTCGACGCCGACGCCACCGCCGTCGGGGACGGCGGCGGAGTCGTCACGGCCCGGCCGCACCCGATCGAGGGCGCAGAGCCCATCGCCCGCTTCTTCGCCGAGCGGACCCTCCCGGGCCGGCTGGCGATCCGCGAGTGCACGGTCAACGGGCTGCCCGGTCTGGCGGCCCTCCTGGACGGCGCCGTTCTGGCGGTGTACGCGTTCGACATCGGGGAGGCCGGGATCCGGCGGATCTGGGCCGTGCTCAACCCGGAGAAGCTGCGGCCCTGGCGGACGGGCTGACGTCGCCTCACCGGCCGTTCGTACGGCGCCCGTAGCCCCGGACGCGGACGTGGAAAAGCCCCGAGTCACGGGACCGTCCGTGACTCGGGGCTGATCTGTACCGCCCGACGGGGCGAGGCTGGCGCGACAGGACGTTCGCACCGCCGGGCGGAGTGGGAAGGTTCTCCTCCGTGCACGGGGGACTCTGTGCGCGGCCCCCGTGCGCGGAGGAGTTCGGCTGGGACCGTGGCGGTCGGCGACGAGAACTCCGGCACCGTCTCCCTCAGGTCAAGAGACGGGCCTCGGAACCCATTACCACCGCACTGGCTCGCACGCCCGCCACGGTCCTCACGCGGCGCCAGCCGCAAGGACTGGCGCGGTCTGCCCCCACCGCGTACCACCCCTCATCCGGGTCCGCGGTGCGGGCTCGGCACCCGGGACCTGACCTCCCGCCAGGTCCCCGGTGCGGCTTTTCGGCTCAGGCGTCGCGCAGGGCGCGGACGGCCTCCTCGACGCGGCGGCCGTAGTCGGCGTCCGCGGCGTGGAAGTGAGCCAGGTTCTTCTCGATGACGTCCTCGAGGGTGACCTGAGAGAGGCCGCCGGCGATGTTCGCCACCAGACGCTGCTTCTCGGCCTCCGACATCAGGCGGTAGAGCTCACCGGCCTGGAAGAAGTCGTCGTCCTTGGTGTGGGCCGGCGCCTCGTGGGTGCCCGTGTAGCCGGAGACGGCCTGCGGGGCACCGAGGGCCAGGCCGGTCTCGGCCGGACCCTGGTACGAGTTGGGCTCGTAGTTCTTGTCGGTGCGCGAACCGTTGCGCAGCGCCATGACGCCGTCGCGGCCGTAGTTCTCGGCCTTCGTCGCCTTCGGGGCGTTGACCGGCAGCTGGGTGTGGTTCACACCGAGGCGGTAGCGCTGGGCGTCGGCGTACGCGAACAGGCGGCCCTGGAGCATCTTGTCCGGCGAGGCGGTGATGCCCGGGACGAAGTTGTTCGGGGAGAAGGCGGACTGCTCGACCTCGGCGAAGACGTTGTCCGGGTTGCGGTCGAGGACCAGGCGGCCCACGCGCTGGAGCGGGTAGTCGGCGTGCGGCCACACCTTGGTGAGGTCGAACGGGTTGAAGCGGTAGTCCGCGGCCTCGGCGGCGGGCATGATCTGGACGTAGAGGGTCCAGCTCGGGTTCACGCCGCGCTCGATCGCCTGGAGCAGGTCGGTCTGGTGCGAGTTGGCGTCCTGGCCGACGAGCTCGGCGGCCTGCTCGCTCGACAGGCAGCGGATGCCCTGGTTCGTCTTGAAGTGGTACTTGACGAAGAAGGCCTCGCCCTGGGCGTTGGTCCACTGGTAGGTGTGGGAGCCGTAGCCGTTCATGTGGCGGTAGGACGCCGGTATGCCGCGGTCGCCCATCAGCCAGGTGATCTGGTGCGTGGCCTCGGGGGCGTGCGCCCAGAAGTCCCAGACGTTGTCCGGCTCCTGCTTGCCCGTGAAGGGGTCGCGCTTCTGGGAGTGGATGAAGTCGGGGAACTTGATCGGGTCCTTGATGAAGAACACCGGGGTGTTGTTGCCGACGAGGTCGTAGTTGCCCTCTTCGGTGTAGAACTTGAGCGCGAAGCCGCGCGGGTCGCGGACCGCGTCCGCGCCGCCGAGGGAGTCGGCGACGGTGGAGAACCGCAGGAAGGTCTCGGTCTTCTTGCCGACCGTGTTCAGGAACGCCGCGCTGGTGTACGCGGTGACGTCGTCGGTCACCTCGAAGTAGCCGTACGCGCCCGAGCCGCGGGCGTGCACCACGCGCTCCGGGATGCGCTCGCGGTTGAAGCGGGCGAGCTTCTCCAGGAGCTGCTGGTCCTGGATCAGGAGCGGGCCACCGACGCCGGCGGTGGCGGAGTTCTGGTTGTCGGCGACCGGGGCGCCGGACTCGGTCGTCAGCGTGCGCTTCGACATGGTGACCTTCCGTACGGGTAACTGCTGACGGAAAGCGTCTTCCGTCATGCGGAACAGCCTAATTTCGGCGTGAACGCGACGTCAACAGTTTGTTTAAAAGAAAGAGAGAGGAGAGGTGATCCGGACGGTGCCGGCGCTTGGGCGCGACAGGACAGGTGTCAGCACCGGCACCATCCGGAAACTCAGGCCCCCGTCAGGGGGAGGGCGGCCCGGGGGAGCGGGCCGCGGCGGCGGATCAGATCTGGGCGCCGGAGAGGCGCTCGACCGCGCGCAGCAGGGCGGAGTGGTCCAGGCCGCCGTCACCCTGGGCGCGCAGGGAGGCGACCAGCTGGGCGACGACCGCGCCGACGGGCAGGGCCGCACCGACGTTGCGGGCGGCGTCGGTGACGATGCCCATGTCCTTGTGGTGCAGGTCGATCCGGAAGCCGGGCTTGAAGTCGCGGTTCAGGAAGTTGTCCTTCTTGCGGGTCAGGACCGTGGAGCCGGCCAGACCGCCGTTGAGGACGTCCAGGGCGGCCTGGAGGTTCACGCCGGACTTCTCGAGGAAGACGACGGCCTCGGCGCAGGCCTGGATGTTCACCGCGACGATGAGCTGGTTGGCGGCCTTCACCGTCTGGCCGGAGCCGTGCGGACCGCACAGGACGATGACCTTGCCGAGGGCCTCGAGGATCGGGAGGGCCGCGTCGAAGTCGGCCTGCTCGCCACCCACCATGATCGACAGAACGGCCTCGATGGCGCCGGCCTCGCCGCCGGACACCGGGGCGTCGAGGACGCGGATGCCCTTCTCGGCGGCGTTCTTCGCCAGGTCGACGGAGGTCTGCGGGGTGATCGACGACATGTCGATGATCAGCGCGCCGGACCTGGCGTTCTCCAGGATGCCGTTCTCACCGTAGGAGATGGCCTCGACCTGCGGAGAGGCGGGCACCATCGTGATGATGACGTCGGCGTCCGCGACGGCCTCGGCGATCGAGCCGGCGGCCGTGCCGCCCGCGGCGGCCAGGCGGTCCAGCTTGTCCTGCTCCAGCGTGAAGCCGGTGACCGAGTAGCCGGCCTTCAGCAGGTTCTCGGCCATGGGGGAGCCCATGATTCCGAGGCCGATCCAGGCGATCTTGGGGAGGTTGCTCATGATGAGGTCCTTCTCTTGATGCTTCGTACGAAAAGTGCGTGGGGTGCCTGGCTGTTCGCCCGGACTTGGTCCGCCTACTGGGCGGCGCGGGCCTCGGCCGGCAGCCAGTCGAAGGACGCGGCGGCGTCGGCGGCCTTGTACTCGAGGCCTACGTAGCCCTCGTATCCGGCCTTCTTCAGCTGGTCCAGGAGCGCCTCGAGGGGCAGCTCGCCGGTGCCCGGGGCACCGCGTCCCGGCTTGTCCGCGATCTGGACGTGGCCGGTCTTGGCGGCGTACTTTTCGATGACCTCGGAGAGGTCCTCATCGTTCATCGCCAGGTGGTACAGGTCGAGCAGGAACTTGGCGTTCCCGAGGCCGGTGGCCTCGTTGACCTTGTCCACCACCTCGATGCCGGCCGGGGCGCTCACCAGCGGGTAGAGCGGCGACTCGGGCTTGTTGAGGGTCTCGATCAGGAGGATCGCACCCACGCGGTCCGCGGCGCGGGCCGCGACGACCAGGTTCTTCAGGGCCAGCTCGTCCTGCACGGCCGGGTCCACGCCTTCGACGCGGTTGCCGTACAGGGCGTTGAGCGCCTTGCAGCCGACCGAGGCGGCGAAGTCCGCCGCCACGTTGATGTTGGCGTTGAAGCGGTCCGACTCCTCACCGGGAACCGATACCGCGCCGCGGTCCGGGCCCGGCAGCCGGCCGGCGTAGAAGTTCAGGCCCACCAGCTGGGTGCCGGCGTCCTCAAGGGCCTTCTTGAGGGCGTCCAGCTCCTCCTGAGCGGGGGTGGGGGTCTCGATCCAGGGCCACCACAGCTCGACCGCGGTGAAGCCCGCCGCGGCGGCGGCCGCGGGGCGCTCCAGGAGCGGGAGTTCCGTGAAGAGGATCGACAGGTTCACATCGAAGCGCTGGTCCGTGTATCCCATGAGGGGTGTGCGCTCCTTCCGTATTGCGGAAGTTATTTTCTGCTTGATGGAAGACTGCAAGCCGACCGTCGTACTTGTCAAGTGCGGACTCCCGGAATCTCAGGACTGCCGGGTAGCTTGGCGACGTGCGATTGAGAGTTGAGTTCACGACCGAGCCCTTCGACCTCGAAGAGGCCCCAGCCCACGCCGTGGCCGCCCGCGAGGTCATTCAGAAGGCCCAGCTGGACGCGGTGGACGTCGGCCCCTTCGGCAACACCGCCGAGGGCGAGTCCGGCCGGGTGCTGAACGCCGTGGCCGCGCTGCTGCGCGACTCCCTGGAGGCCGGCGCGACGCGCGTCACGCTCCAGGTCAACGTGATCGGGGAGGACGCCTCGTGACCGAGCCCCGTGACCACCCGTTCGTCACCGCGGTCAAGCCGCTGGTGGACGCGATGGGCGGCCAGATGATGGACCCCTCCCAGGCGCAGCCCGACGACGTCGTGCTGGCTTGGGAGGGGCAGGACCTGCTGGCCGTGCGCCTGCCGCAGCTCTCCGATTCGCTGGACCACATCCTCGCGGCGCTGGAGCGCCGCCACGGCGTACCGCTGGCGCAGCTGGACCGCAAGGCCAAGCAGGACGTGGTGCGCATACTGGAGGCGCGGGGCGCCTTCTCGGTGCGGCACGGAGTGGAGACGGTCGCGGGCGCCCTGGGCGTGAGCCGCTTCACGGTCTACAACTACTTGAACCGGGACGCCGCCGCCCAGGCGAAGCCCGGCAGGGCAGCCGGGAGTGAGGGCTGATTCACCCCTGGTGACGAGCCGCCGCCCGATTCACCCGGGCGGCGGCTTTTGTGTACGGGAAGTTTCAACAAAGTGTTGACGCCGTGTGGCCGAGGGCGTTAGCTATGCGCAGCCCGTCAAAGCAACAACAGGCCACGGAGGCCTACCGTGACTTCGAGTCCGACCCCGGGTCTCACCCGGTTCAACGCCCTGGACGACAGCGCGGCCGAGGCCGAGCTGCACGAGGTCTGCGCCAGTTCGGCGTGGGGCAGCAAGCTGCTCGCCCAGCGCCCCTTCGCCACCGCCGACGCCCTCTTCGCCGCCAACGAGTCCGCCATGGCGGAGCTCACCGCGGAGGACCTGGGCGAGGCGATGGGAGGCCACGCGCCGATCGGCCGGCCGAAGCCGGGAGACCCGACCTCCGCCCGCGAGCAGCGTGGCATGGCCGGCGCCTCGGAGGAGCTGAAGAACGAACTCCTCGAACTGAACCTGGCCTACCAGGAGAAGTTCGGCCACGTCTTCCTCATCTGCGCCACCGGTGCGACCGGTGAGTTCATGCGGGACGCGGTGAAGGTCCGGATCGGCAACTCGCCGGAGCAGGAGCGAGAGATCGCCCGCGGCGAGCTGGTGAAGATCAACCGGATCCGCCTGACCCGCCTCGTCGAACTCGCAGAAGGAGAGTGACCATGAGCACCGAGACCACCGCGTCGGTGTCCACCCACATCCTGGACACCAGCATCGGCCGCCCCGCCGAGGGCGTCGCCATCTCCCTGTCGGCCCGCGCGGGCCTGGGCGGCGAGTGGGCGGCCCTCGGCGGCAGCGCCACCGACGCCGACGGGCGCTGCAAGGACCTGCCGGCCCTGCCGGAGGGCACCACACACGTGCGTCTCGACTTCGAGACCGAGACGTACTTCAGCACCAAGCAGAGCGAAGACAAGCAAGCCGAGGCGCAGCAGGACGCCCCCCGCGTAAGGGACAGCGGTGCGTTCTTCCCCGAGGTAACGATCACCTTCGCGGTGAACCCGGGCGAGCACTACCACGTACCGCTGCTGCTCAACCCGTTCGGCTACTCCGTTTACCGAGGGAGCTAGCATGGCCACGATTCTGGGCCAGAACCAGTACGGCAAGGCAGAGAACCGCGTCGTCAAGATCACGCGGGACGGCGACACCCACCACATCAAGGACCTCAACGTCTCGGTCGCCCTCTCCGGCGACATGGACGACGTCCACTACTCCGGATCGAACGCCAACGTCCTCCCGACGGACACCACCAAGAACACGGTGTACGCGTTCGCCAAGGAGTACGGCATCGAGTCCGCCGAGCAGTTCGGCATCCACCTGGCCCGCTGGTTCGTGGGCAGCCAGGAGCCGATCCAGCGCGCACGCATCCGGATCGAGGAGTACGCCTGGGACCGGATCGCCACCTCGGACGCCAACTCCAAGTTCATCGGCGCCGACGAGGTCAACCACTCCTTCGTCCGCAAGGGCATGGAGACCCGCGTCACCCAGATCACGTACGACGGCCAGAACTGGGAGGTCATCTCCGGCCTCAAGGACCTGATCGTCATGAACTCCACGAACTCCGAGTTCTGGGGCTACGTGAAGGACAAGTACACGACCCTGCAGGAGGCGTACGACCGCATCCTGGCCACCCAGGTGTCGGGCCGCTGGCGCTTCAACTGGTCGGACGACGAGCAGCGGATGCCCAACTGGGAGAAGTCCTACGCCGAGACCAAGAAGCACATGCTCCAGGCCTTCGCGGAGACCTACTCCCTGTCGCTCCAGCAGACCCTGTACCAGATGGGCTCGCGGATCATCAACCACCGTTCGGAGATCGACGAGGTCCGCTTCTCGCTCCCGAACAAGCACCACTTCCTCGTCGACCTGGAGCCCTTCGGCCTCAAGAACGACAACGAGGTCTACTTCGCCGCGGACCGCCCGTACGGTCTCATCGAGGCGACGGTCCTCCGCGACGGCGCCGACGCCCGTATCCCCGTGGACATGACCAACCTCTGAGCACGGCGCGCGCGTCCCGGGGCTCCGCAGTGGCCCCGGGGCGCGACACCACCCCAGCTTCCTGAATCGGCACCCGGACCACCCCACGGGCCGGCAGTACTGTCAGCTGTCAAGGCCCCGGCTCCGGCACTCAAATCCCCTGGGTTTTGCCGTGCCCGCTCCGCCACTGAAAGCACGAGGAAGTCCCATGGCAGCATCGGCAGCCCATGACAGCGCCGTAGAGCGCACCGTCATCGAGAACTGTGCGATCGCGACCGTCGACGCGAACGACACCGAGTACGCGTCGGGTCACATCGTCATCGCCGGCAACAAGATCGAGTCCATCGGCGCGGGCAGGGCCCCCGAGAACCTCGAGAACGTCGTCCGCCGCATCGACGGCACCGGGCACCTCGTGACTCCCGGTCTGGTCAATACGCACCACCACTTCTACCAGTGGATCACGCGTGGCCTGGCCACCGACCACAACCTCTTCAACTGGCTCGTCGCGCTGTACCCGACCTGGGCGCGCATCGACGAGCAGATGGCGTACACGGCGGCCCAGGGCTCGCTGGCCGCGATGGCCCGCGGCGGTGTCACCACCGCCATGGACCACCACTACGTCTACCCCAAGAACTCCGGCGACCTCTCCGGCGCGATCATCCGCGCCGCGTCCGAGATGGGCGTCCGCTTCACCCTCGCCCGCGGCTCCATGGACCGCAGCGAGAAGGACGGCGGCCTGCCGCCGGACCACGCCGTCGAGACCCTCGAGGGCGCCCTGGCGGACACCGAGGCGACCATCAAGAAGTTCCACGACGCCTCCTTCGACGCCATGACCCAGGTCGCCGTCGCCCCGTGCTCCCCCTTCTCGGTCTCCACCGAGCTGCTGAAGCAGGGCGCCGAGCTGGCCCGCCGCCTCGGTGTGCGCATGCACACGCACGGCTCGGAGACCGTCGAGGAGGAGAAGTTCTGCCACGAGCTCTTCGGCATGGGCCCGACCGACTACTTCGAGTCGACCGGCTGGCTCGGTGAGGACGTGTGGATGGCGCACAGCGTCCACATGAACGACTCCGACATCGCCGCGTTCGCCCGTACCAAGACCGGTGTGGCGCACTGCCCGTCCTCCAACGCCCGTCTGGCCGCCGGCATCGCCCGCGTGCCCGACATGCTGAAGGCGGGCGTCCCGGTCGGCCTCGGCGTCGACGGCACCGCCTCCAACGAGTCCGGCGAACTGCACACCGAGCTGCGCAACGCGCTGCTGATCAACCGTCTGAACCCGGTCCACCGCGAGGCCGCGCTCAACGCCCGCCAGGCCCTGCGCCTGGGCACCTACGGCGGCGCCCAGGTCCTCGGCCGCGCCGACAACATCGGCTCGCTCGAGGCCGGCAAGTGCGCCGACCTCGTGCTGTGGAACCTCAGCACCTTCCTGCACTCCTCGATCGCCGACCCGGTCACCGCGCTGGTCTTCGGCGCGGCCGCCCCGGTCACCGCGTCGTTCGTCAACGGCAAGCAGATCGTGGAGAACAACCGGCTGCTCTTCGCCGACGAGGACGCGATCGCCGTGTCCACGCGGGAAGAGGCGCAGCGCCTGGCGCGGATCTCCGCGCAGGGCTGATCCCCCCAGCGACCGCTGGGGGGAACCCCAGGAGTCCGGCCGGGGGGGACGGCCCCCGGCCGGCGGCCGCGGACCCGAGCGGGGTCCGCGGCAGCCGTTCCCGGGAAGCGCCCGAGGAGAGATCCGAGGGCGCCCCCGGGAGCGGTCACCGCTCCTTCCGGGAGCGGTGACCCGCGAGGACCGCCGTGCGGCGGCACCTCGTGACACCCGCACCCCGTGACACCCCCACCGCGGCGACGCACACCCCGTGCCGCTGCCACGGCACCACCAGCCCCCGGACGGGACGGGGCCACCGCGCGGAGCCGGTTTTTGGGCGAATCGTTTCTGCACCCCTTGGGACGAGAAGTGGCGACACCACAACTCCATACAGGCTCGACCAGCACCTCTTTCGCACCACCTCCCTGACACCCACGTCCCTGCCGACGTGTTTAACCGACCGGAGGAAGCCGTGGCCGCAACGCCCAGGTTTCGCAAAGACGCAGTCGCAGTACCGGAGGAGAAGCACCCGGTCGACGAGACCTTGCCTCCGCTGAAGATGTTCACGAGCGGCCTCCAGCACGTCGCCGCCATGTACGCGGGTGTCGTGGCCCCGCCCATGATCGTCGGGCCGGCGATCGGCCTCTCCGCCACCGAGACCGCCTTCCTGATGGGTGCCTCGCTCTTCACCGCGGGGCTCGCCACCCTCCTCCAGACGCTCGGATTCTGGAAGATCGGCGCCAAGCTCCCCTTCGTCAACGGCGTCTCCTTCGCCGGTGTGACACCGATGATCGCCATCGGCAAGGGCGAGGGGGACGACGCCATCCCCGTCATCTTCGGCGCGATCATCGTCGCCGGACTGGTCGGCTTCCTCGCCGCCCCCTACTTCGGCAAGCTCGTCCGCTTCTTCCCGCCCGTCGTCACGGGCACCGTCATCACCCTGATCGGCGTGTCACTGCTCCCGGTGGCCTTCAACTGGTCGCAGGGCGGGAACCGCGCCGCCGCCGACTACGGCTCGATGCGGAACATCGGCATGGCCGCCCTCACCCTGGCGATCGTCCTGGTGATGCGGAAGTTCCTGCGCGGATTCCTCCAGCAGATATCCATCCTGCTCGGCCTGGTCGCCGGCACGCTGATCGCCCTTCCCCTGGGCATGACCGGCTTCGACGCCGTCAAGAACGCCTCCGTCATCGGCTTCCCGACCCCCTTCCACTTCGGCGCCCCGCAGTTCCAGGTCGCCGCCATCGTCTCGATGTGCATCGTGATGCTGGTCTGCATGACCGAGTCCACCGCCGACATCCTGGCCCTCGGCAAGATCGTCGGCCGGCCGGCGGACGCGCGGACCATCGAGGGCGGCCTGCGCGCCGACACCCTCGGCAGCGCGCTCAGCCCGCTGTTCAACGGCTTCATGTGCAGCGCCTTCGCCCAGAACATCGGTCTCGTCGCGATGACCAAGGTGCGCAGCCGCTTCGTGGTCGCCGCGGGCGGCGGCATCCTGATCCTGCTCGGCCTGTGTCCGATGGCCGCCTCCGTGATCGGCGTCGTCCCGCTGCCCGTCCTCGGCGGCGCCGGCGTGGTCCTCTTCGGCTCGGTCGCGGCCAGCGGCATCCAGACCCTGGCGGGCGCGGCCATGGAGAAGGGCGAGAACGCCCTCATCGTCGCCGCCTCGGTGGGCATCGGCCTGATCCCGATCGCCGCGCCGGACTTCTACCACGCCTTCCCGGAGGACCTGCTGGTCGTCCTCGACTCCGGCATCAGCACCGGGTGCGTGGTGGCGATCCTGCTCAACCTCGCCTTCAACCACCTCGGCGCGAAGCGGAACGCGGCGGCGGAGAGCACCGCGGAACCGGCCTTGGCCCACTGAGCCGGGCGACCCCCGGCCGCGTCGCGCGCGGCGGCGCGTACGTCACCCACTGCGGGTGTGGCGTACGCGCCGCCGCGCGCCTACGCCGCCCAGTGCGGCAGGGCCTCGTCCCCGGTGCCGGGCGCCGTGGCCGTCCAGATGTCCGGCGGCACCGTCCGTATCCGCCGGCCCGTCCGGTCCAGCTCCTGCGCCTCCGACTTGCGCACGTGCAGGGCCACCACCGTGTCGGTGACGCGCAGCCCCGGCACCCTGCGGGTCAGGTCGGCGGTGTACCGGGACAGCTCCTCGATGGTGCGCAGCCGGGCGCCGATCATGAAGTTCCAGGGCCCGCTGACGGACATGCAGGTCCGGGTCTCGCGCAACCCCGCGGCCACCGCCGCGCAGTCGGCCACCTCGTGCTCGGGCACCTCCCCCCACACCGTCGCGGACACCGGCCAGCCGGTCAGCCCCGAAGCCAGCGCGCAGCTGTAGCGCAGGCTCTGTCCCGCCTCCAGCCGGCCCAGGCGGCGCCGTACGGTCGACTCGCTCATCCCCGACTCCCGGGCCAGCGAGGCCACGCTGCGCCGCGCATCCGCGGCCAGCGCCAGCACCAGCGGCCGGTCCTCCTCGGGCATCGAGGCGACCGGCGCGGGGGAGACGGCGGCCCCCTTGCGGCTACTCCGCCCGGTCAGCAGGTCGGCCTGGGCGGGCGTCAGCTGGTCCAGGCGCCAGCGGTCGGGGGAGCAGTGCACCGCCGTGACCATCGAGGAGCGGGTACCGGTCACCCCGGGGATCCGCTGCACCCGGAAGGACAGGTACTGGTACAGCATGTGCAGGTTCGGTACGGCGACGAAGGCCAGCAGGTCACGGCCGCCCGAGGTGTGCTCCACGCCCATGGTGTGGGGATCGCCGGTCAGGGCCGCACCCACCGCCGGAGAGGTGCCCGCCGCGCAGGTCACCTCGACCCACGCCATACAGGGCGCCTGCGTGCCGGTACGCAGCCCGATGCCCGAGATCCAGGCCTCGCCGGCGGCGGTCAGCCGCTCCCAGCGGCGGGCGAGCGTCTCGGGGCGAGCCCCGAGCACCTGCGCCAGGCGCTCCCAGCTGGCGCGCGGGGCGAGCTGGAGTGCGTGGACGAGCGCCCTGTCGGTGTCGTCGATGGCGGAAATGGCCGAGTTCATACCTTCCCCTGGTGGTTCTCCTGGCCATCGGCCGGTCAACCCTACTTTCGCCTGATCATCTCTCCTCGTAGGCCCGACCGCGGCACCGGGCGGTCGTGCGTGCCTGGAGGAGAGCGGGAGGAGGACCCGTGGGGGACCCCGGTTCGAGCCTGCGCCACGCGGTGCCGGCCGAACTGTCGAGCTTCGTGGGACGGGAGCGCGAGCTCGCCCGCACCACCGCCCTGCTCGGCACGGAACGCCTGGTCAGCCTCGTCGGACCAGCGGGAATCGGCAAGACGCGGCTGGCCGTGCGGACCGCGCGGGCCCTGGACCGCACCCATGGAGCCGGCGTGCTGTGGGCCGATCTCGCAAGCCTGCCCGCCCCCCTCGGGGACGGCCTGGCACGGGAGTTGGGGCGCCGGCTCGACGGCTGCGGGGCCCTGCTGGTCCTCGACGGCTGCGAGCAGCTCGGGGAGCGCGCGGGGGAGCTGGCGGGGCAATTGCTGGCTCGATCACCCCGGGTGCGAATTCTGGCCACTTCGCAGCGGACCCTCGGATTCCACGAGGGGGCGGAGCTCGCCGTGGGTCCCCTTCCCCTGCCACCGGAACCGCGGGATCCGGCCCGCGGGCATTCCGCCGCCGAGGCCGGGGAGCTCGCCCGGTACGCCTCCGTACGCCTCTACGCGGAGCGGGCGCGCGGCGCCGACCCCCGCTTCGAACTCACCGACCGCAACGCCGGGGCCGTCGCCGCCCTGTGCCGCGCCCTCGACGGGATCCCCGGCGCGCTGGAACTGGCCGCCGCCCGCGCCGGCCGGTACCCCCCGGCCGAGGCGCTGCGCAGGCTGAGGGCCGACCCGCTCGGCTTCTTCGCCGAGGGCGCGGGCCGGGCCGGCGGGGCCGACGTGCTGCGCGCACACCTGCCGGCCTCGCCGGGGGAGCGGCTGCTGTGGACCCGGCTGTCCGTCTTCGAGGGCTCCTTCGACGAGGCCGCCGTCGCGCAGGTGTGCGGCTTCGGCGAACTCGGCCCCGAGGAGGCCGCCGCCACCCTGCGCCGGCTCGCCCCCGCCCTGCTCGCGGAGCCGGGGGAGCCGGGCCGCTACAGGCTGCCCCTGTCCGTACGGGCCCACGAGGCCCGGCGGCTCGCGCACGAGCCCGGCGGCGCGGCGGCGCTGGCCGCCCGGCGCCACCACGAGCGGTGCCGGGTCATCGCCGAACGGGCCGCCTGGCTGTGGCGGTCGGGGGCACAGCCGCAGGCACGCGCCCTGGCCCTGCGGGAGCTGCCCGACCTGCGCCTCGCCATGGACCCGCTGTCCGGGACCGGCCCGGCGGGCGCCCTGGAGGTCGCCGTGTCACTGTGGTTCCTCTGGGTGGCCTGCGGGCTGGGCACGGAGGGACACCGGCACCTGGAGCGCGCGCTCGCCCTGCACCCGGCGCCCCGGCCGGCCCGCGCGCTGTGGCTGGCGGCCTGGCTGGCGGCCGCCTCCGGCCGGCCCGAGGCGGCCGATCCGCTGCTGGTGGAGGCTTGGAACGCGGCCGTACTGGAGGGGGAGGACGCCGTCCTGGCCTACCTCGCACACGCCCGGGGCACCGTGGCGCTGTGGAAGGACCGGCCGGGGGAGGCCGCCGACGAGTACCGGGACGCCCTCGAACAGCTCCCGCCGGAGCCGGAGTTCGGACCGGGCCGGGAGGCGCTGCGGGCCGCCCTGACGATGGCGCTCGCGCACACCGACCCGGCGTCCGTGCCCGTGGAGGAGGGCGTTCCGGGAGGTCCCGCCGACCTGTGGGCCCGGTCCTGGTCCGACTACGGCCACGCGGTCGTGCAGCGCCGTCAGGGCCGTCCCGCGCTGGCCCGGACCCGGCTGGTGGCCGCCCTGGAGATCCAGTTGGCCTTCGGGGACCGGCTGGGGCAGGCCTTCTCGGCGGAGCTGCTGGCCGAACTGGAGGCCGGTCTCGGCCGCTACGAGGAGTCCGCGAAGCTGCTCGGCGCGGTCCACGCCCACCGCCCGGCCGCCGCCTGTGCCCCGCGCGCCGAGCGGATCCTGCGCCTGCGGATGGCCCCGGAGGCCTTCCGCGCGGCGCACGCGGAGGGTTCCCGGGGCACGCTGAGGGACCTGCTGCCGGAACTCTGAGCCGTGGGTCACCGGCCGGGGCGCGAGGTGCCCCCGGGCCGGGAGTTGCGGCGCCGATCCGGCGTACCGCGTCAAGGACGCGGAAAGACATCGCATAGCGCCGGGCCGGCTCTCGCGGGCCCGGCCCGGATCGCGCCAGCCCCGAACCGCCCCAGCCCCCCGCCGCCCCGAACCACTCCGCCCCGCCCCGACCCGAACCGTGCCGCCCGGTACCGCCCCGCGCCGCGTGGTCGAGGCACCCGGGTACGTCCGGTATCCGGGAGCCCCTCCGCCCCGCCGCGCACGGCACCGGACCACGCGGGTCCGGCCGGCCGGACCGGAAGGGACGGCCTGCCCCGCCCCTCTGACCGGACAGGTGGTACAGCGATGGCCGATACCCCGCAGCTGTGGATGCGCAGTGAGACCCGCCCCACCGAACGGCGTGCCCCCCTGACCCCCGAGGACGCCGAGCGGCTCGTCCGGCAGGGCGTACGGATCACCGTGGAGGAGTCCGTCCACCGGGTCTTCCCGCTCGACGCGTACGAGGCGGCCGGCTGCCGTACCGCGCGGGCCGGCTCCTGGTCGCGGGCCGCGCCCGGGTCCGCGTACGTCCTCGGCCTGAAGGAACTCCCGCCGACGCCCGACCGTTTGCACCACCGGCACGTCTACTTCGGGCACGCCTACAAGGGCCAGGCGCAGGCCCCCGAGCTGCTGCGCCGGTTCGCCGCGGGCGGCGGGACCCTGCTCGACCTGGAGTACCTCGCCGACGCGCGGGGCCGCAGGCTGGCCGCCTTCGGCTACTGGGCCGGGTACGCGGGCGCCGCCCTGGCCGCGCTGCACGCCCGCGGCGCGCTCACCGCCCCGCTGGTCCCGCTGCCCCGGCCGGAGCTGGACGCCCGCCTGCGCGCGGCGGCCCCCGACGGGTTACGGGCGCTGGTCATCGGCGCGGGCGGCCGCAGCGGCCGCGGCGCCTGCGACGCCCTCACCACCGCCGGGATCCCGGTCACCCGCTGGGACCGCACGGCGACCCGCCGCCTGGACCGCGCCGCGCTCCTCGGCCACGACATCCTGGTCAACGCGGTGCTCACCACCCGGCCCGTGCCGCCCTTCCTGACCCCGGCCGACCTGGAGGGCGTCCCCCGGCGGCTCTCGGTGATCGCCGACATCACCTGTGACACCGGATCAGAGCTGCACCTGCTCCCCGTGTACGACCGCCTGACCGACTGGACGGCCCCGGCGCGGCGCCTGCTGGTGGGCGGCCCGCCGCTGGACGTGATCGCCATCGACAACCTGCCGTCCCTCCTCCCGGCCGAGGCGGCCCGCGCCTTCTCGGCGGACCTGCTCCCCAAGCTCCTCGCCCTGCACTCGCCGTCCCCGGACCCGGACTGGCTCCGCTGCCGGGCGGCCTTCACCACCGCGCTGGCGGCGCTGGCGGGCCCGGAGCGGGCGGCGTAGGAGGGGTTACGGGAGCTCCGCGTCCGGCTGCCAGAGCATCAGGTTGCTCATCAGCTCCGCCTGCTCGATCGCGTCGTCCAGCGCGTGGTGGGTGTGGCGGCGCCCGGAGAGGAGTTCGCGGGGCATGCGGCCCTTCACGGCGGCGCGCAGCGGGACGCGGGCCTTCGTCGCGTACAGGGTCTTCATGTCCAGGCAGCCGGAGTGGCCGAAGGGGCTGTCGTCGCCGAACTCGATCAGGTACCAGTACAGGAAGGTCCAGTCGAAGGGGGCCGGGTAGCCGCACATCACCGGCTGGGCGCCGGCGGAGACCTCCCGGACCCAGGCCCGGAAGTCGGCCATCGCCGCGGCCGGTTCGGCGCCCTCGCGCAGGAGGCGTTCGCGGTCGAGGCCGCTGACGGCGAGGGCGTCGTCCACGTACCGGTCGCTGATGGGGCGCAGCTCGCGGTAGAAGGTCTGCCGCTCCGGGTCGGCGGCCGTGTACGCGGCCCCGTCCTGGCGGCCGGCGACGGCCGCGCCGAAGCTGATCATGGAGTAGGGGCCGGGGATCGGGCCGTCGGCCTCGATGTCGACGGAGATGTAGAGGGAGGGACGCGCGGGACGGGCTGCCATGGCCTGATCATGACAGCCCACCCCACGGTCCTGCCGCGATTTACGGAGCGGCCGCCAGGAACATGCCGGTGTGGTCGCCCCCGGCGGTGTTCTTGCAGCTCTGGGCCGAGCCGGCGGGCTGGGCCACGGCCAGGGCCAGGCAGCGGCCGAGGGCCAGCTGGCCGAAGTAGTTCGGGTGCATGGACTCCTGGACCAGTCCCTGCGTCTCGTTGTTGTCGATCCAGCGCGCCCACTCGCTCGTCTTCGCCGACGCGGGGACGGCCGAGCTGACCTGCTTGCTGGCCTTCGCGCAGACCTCACGCCCCTGGAGCATGTCCCGCAGGTCCAGGAACTGGACGCCCTTGGCCGCCGCGACCCCCTTGATGCGGTTCGCCATCTGCGGCACGAGCGAGTCCCGGGCCCAGTCGGAGTCCCGGTTCCAGAACGGGCATCCGCCGGTGTTGAGCCGGCTCCAGTCGCTCTGGGTGTACCGGTTCTCGGCGCCCCGGGGGATGGGGGAGGGGTAGGACTGGAGCACGATGCGGTACGAGGAGTCCGCGTACCCGGCCTGGCGCATCACGGCCCGGATCTCGTCGACCGACTTGCCGACGTCGGCCATGACGGCGTCGATCTTCCGGTCGACCCCGGCCTGCTGGTCGTCGTAGCAGTACGAGCCCCACAGGACGAAGTCGTACGCGCAGCTCTTGATGATGTCGGCGAAGCCGAGGTCGTTGCCGCCGATGGACAGCGTGATCACCTTGACGTCGCGGCCGGCGGCCACCGCCGCCAGCTGGTCCGCCTGCGGCGCCTCGCCCTTGAAGGCCACGCCGCCGTTGACGGCGCGGAAGACGTTCTGCGAGGTCGCCCCGGAACAGGCCAGGTTGACCGCCGTCTCGGCGATGGCGCCCGCGCTCAGCACCTCGGCCGAATCGGAGCGGTGGCACCCGCCCGCGGTGGTGCCGTACACCTTGGCGGGATCGTAGGAACTGCCGCTGACCCACGCCCGGTCGGTGCCGTACCTGCTCCCGCTGTTCGTCAGGCTGTTGCCCTTCCAGCGTCCGGCCTCGCCGGAGATGTAGCTGTCGCCCATGGACACCACGGCGGTGGGTCCCGTACCGGGCCCGGCCACCGCCGTCCCGGCCCCGCCGGCGAGCAGCGCGGCGGCGAGCGGCAGTACCATCCCGGCCCCGGCCAGTCGTCGCACACGACGCGGGGCGGCCCGGCCCTCGCCGGCCTTGCGGAATCCGATCACTGCGGAACTCCTGCGGTCGGCCACGCCGAAGTCGCCAACAACTTCGGTGCGTGGCTTGGAAAGTGGGGGTACCGCCGGCGCCGGTGGCATCGGAAAGGTGACACGGGCCCACTTGTTACCGCTAGGTACAGTCAGATCACGATGCCGTAACGTCCGACCGGTCGGTCGGGCGCCGCCGGGTTCGCCGCCCGTGGGAGCGGGTTGACGTGGGCCTCGCCGGGGGAGGGCCGGCGCCCGGGCGCGCCGCTCCGCCGTCGGACTTCGAGCCGGCCTCGGCCGGCCGTCGAACCGGTCCTGAGCGGCTGTCCGCGGACGCGGTGGATCCGGGTACGCGGACGCGACGGATCCGGGCGCGTCGGCGCGGGCCCGGATCCGGTGTGCTGCGGGAGATCAGACGAGAGAGGGTTCGCGCCGCCGCTCCGGCGCCCGGTCGGGAGCGGTGCGGGCAGGGGCCGGGACGGGCCCGGCCGGGCGGCGGCCGACGGCCCGCGAGGCGAGCGCGGCGGACGAGAGCAGGTTGGTGAACAGGACCCGGTAGTTGAAGGTGTTCCCGGCGGAGACGAGCGGCAGCACCAGCCCGTTGACCATCGGGACGTAGCCGATCCAGAACCACGGGGAGCGCGCGGCCGCGCCGTGCATCACCACGGTCGCGGCCATCGGGACCAGGATGATCAGGGTGTAGTGGTCGAAGGACGGCTTGGTGCCGAGGAAGGCCGCCAGCATCAGCATGGTGCTGGTCTCGACCAGCCGCAGGCCCTCGTGGCCGCCCTTGCGCCAGCGGAGCCAGGCCAGCAGGACCATGACGACCGCCACGGCCGCGCCCACTGCCCCGGCCGCCCCCTCGGCCACGCCCAGCCGCGTCAGCACGTTGGGGACCGACGCGTCGAACGGCGCGGCGAAGCCGCCCTGGCCGCCGAGCAGGTAGGGCAGCGTCTTGGTGAGGAACAGCGTCGGCCGGGGCATCATCGCGCCCGCCGCCACCGCGATCACCACCGGCACCACGACCGCGACGGCGAGGGCCTTGAACTGGCGGGCCATCAGGAAGAGCAGCGCGACGGGAGCGAGGATCGGCTTGATGCTGATGGCCACGCCGAACACCACCGCGGCCGCCACCCAGCGGCGGCCGGCGGCCAGCAGCAGGACCGCCGGGAGGGCCATCACGTAACCGGAGGTCCAGTTGCCGATCTGTACGACATTGGTGAACGGCACCAGGAAGCAGAGCGCGATCACGCCCAGCACGGACAGCCGGCTCAGCGCCGGGACCCGGAAGACGCGCAGCGAGAGGAACCAGCCGGTCAGGATGAAGCCGATGCCGACCAGGGGCAGCAGGTGCAGCCGGGTCTCCAGGGAGAACCAGAGCCACGGCACGCCGGCCAGCACGCCCGGCGGCAGATAGAGGAAGCGTTCCTCCTCGTAGGGGGGCTTGCCCTGGCTGAAGACTTCCGCGGCCTTGATGACCCACTCGTTGTCGAGGCCGACGTTGCCCGCGGTCCGGGCCTGGTAGTAGACGTTGGCCAGCAGGGCGACCGCCGCCACCACCAGGGCCGTCGGTGCCCGTCCCCGGAGCCAGTCCACGAGCCGCGGGTCGGTATCGGAAGCGCTGCCGGCGGCTCCCGTCACACGCCGTCTTCTTCCGGGCGCGCTACGCATGGGACGAGTCCATTCGGTGTCGATGTCGGCCGGTGTTGCCACTCGGCTGCCACCGGCGCCGTAACCAGTCGGGGCCGGCTGGAAGGGCCACCGGAGGCCACCCTACCTCCTGGCCCCGGTGCCCCCGCGGGGTGAGGTGCCGTCAGGAGGCAAGCCGACGGGCCTTCCCGCCGCGCAGGGGTGTGGGTCCTTTTGTCATGTTTTGTCCATGGTATGCTGATCGGGTTTGTTTGATTCGTACTGAGGGGGGATCCCCCGCACCGGCCCCCGAAAGCGTTGTCGATGGTCTCCCCCGTCAGTTCCCCGCCGGTCTCCGTGCCGCCGCCTTCGGCGGCCCAGCCGGGGGAGGTGCAGGGCACCGGAACAGTCCCCGCCAAGCGGCCCCGGCTCTACGTGCTGGACGGCCTCCGGCTGATCGCCGCGATGGGGGTCGTGCTCTGGCACTGGCTCGGAGTCGAGCGCTTCCCGCAGGTCTGGCACGGCAAACCCAGCGACCTGATGCCGGCCGGTCACCTGGTCGGCGCGTACAGCTGGACCGGCGTGGAGCTGTTCTTCCTGATCAGCGGCTTCGTCATCTGCATGTCCTGCTGGGGCCGTTCGGTCGGCGATTTCGTCACCTCGCGGGTGGTCCGGCTCTTCCCCGCCTACTGGGTGGCGGTACTGCTCACGGCCGGCTGCCTGCTGATCGTGCCGACCATCTGGGGCGACAACACCCAGCGGCCGACCGTCTCACGGATCCTCACCAACCTGAGCATGGCCAACATGCCGGTCGGGGTGGACAATCTGGACCCGGTCTACTGGACCCTCTGGGCCGAGCTCCGCTTCTACCTGCTGTTCGGCGTGCTCGTCGCGATCGGCCTGACCTACCGTCGGGTGCTGGCGTTCTGCGGGATCTGGGGGGTCGCGGCGCTGCTGGCGCCCGCGGCGGACTCCCCGCTGCTCACGGCGCTCGCCCAGCCCACCTACGCCTGGTACTTCATCGGCGGCATCGCGATCTTCCTGATGTACCGGTTCGGCGCCAACCTGCTGCTCTGGGGCATCGTCGGGTTCTGCTGGCTGATGTCGCAGGACTCCCTGCGCGGTGTGGTCGACGGCTATGAGTACGGCGCCGAGCACCGGCTGTCCTGGACCCTCACCCTGTTCTGCACCACCGTCGCCTACGGGGTCGTCATCGCCTCCGCGCTGGGTGCGTTCAACTGGATCCGGTGGAAGTGGCTGACCGTCGCCGGGGCGCTCACGTACCCCCTCTACCTGCTGCACCAGATGATCGGCTGGCAGGTGATCACCCGTCTGCGCAGGTACCTGGACCCGTACCCGACGCTGATCGCTGTGACCTTGATCATGATGGTCGCGGCCTATCTGGTGCACCGGCTGGTGGAGCGCCCGCTCGCCCCCTGGATGAAGCGGAAGCTGGACGCCTCCTTCGCCCAGGTGCGCAAGGACGTGCGGGCCGGAGGCGGCACGCGCCCGAGGGGCTGACCGCACCCTCCTCGCCGGCCGGTACGCCGTTCCCGGCCCCCGAACCGCCGCTGCGCCGCGGCCGCTCCGGAGCATCCCCGGTGGATGCCCTACGGCGCGGCCCCGCCCCCGGCGGGCGCGCCGCGGTTCCCCGGGGCACACACCACACCACCGGCCTTCCGATCACGGAACGCGGCCTGCCCGCACCCGCGCCAACGGCTCCGCCCCCGTCGCCTCGAAGGCGGCGGGGGCGGAGCCGGGCTCGGCTGCTGTGCGATTCAGCCGAAGGGGGTGGCGCCGGCCGTACGGGAGGTCAGCCGACCAGCTGGTCGTACGCGGGGAGGGTGAGGAAGTCCGCGTAGTCGGCGTCCAGGGAGACCTGGAGCAGGAGGTCGTGGGCCTGCTGCCACTTCCCGGCCGCGAAGGCCTCCTCGCCGACCTCGGCGCGGATCGCGTCGAGCTCCTCGGCGGCGATCGCGCGGGTCAGTTCCGCGGTGGCGCGCACGGGTTCTCCGTCGTGCTCGAAGACGACTCCGGCGTTGATCCACTGCCAGATCTGGGAGCGCGAGATCTCCGCCGTGGCGGCGTCCTCCATGAGCCCGAAGATGCCGACGGCGCCCAGGCCGCGCAGCCAGGCCTCGATGTAGCGGATGCCGACCTGGACGGCGTTGCGCAGGCCCTCGTAGGTGGGCTTGGCGTCCAGCGAGTCGATCGCGATCAGGTCGCCGGGGGCCACGGAGACGTCCTCGCGGAGGCGGTCCTTCTGGTTGGGCTTGTCGCCCAGGACGGCGTCGAAGGAGGCCATGGCGATCGGGACCAGGTCGGGGTGGGCGACCCAGGAGCCGTCGAAGCCGTCGTTCGCCTCGCGGTCCTTGTCGGCCTTGACCTTCTCGAAGGCGACCCGGTTGGCCTCGGCGTCCTTGCGGGACGGGATGAAGGCCGCCATGCCGCCGATCGCGTGCGCGCCGCGCTTGTGGCAGGTGCGGACGAGCAGCTCGGTGTAGGCGCGCATGAAGGGGGCGGTCATCGTCACCGCGTTGCGGTCCGGCAGGACGAACTTCTCGCCGCCGTCCCGGAAGTTCTTGACGATGGAGAACAGGTAGTCCCAGCGGCCCGCGTTCAGGCCCGCCGCGTGGTCCTTGAGCTCGAAGAGGATCTCTTCCATCTCGTAGGCCGCGGTGATGGTCTCGATGAGGACGGTCGCGCGGACGGTGCCCTGCGGGATGCCGACGTAGTCCTGGGCGAAGACGAAGATGTCGTTCCAGAGGCGGGCCTCCAGGTGCGACTCGGTCTTCGGGAGGTAGAAGTACGGGCCCTTGCCGAGGTCGATCAGACGCTGGGCGTTGTGGAAGAAGTAGAGGCCGAAGTCCACGAGGGAGCCGGAGGCCGGGCCGCCCTCGAAGCGCAGGTGGCGCTCCTGGAGGTGCCAGCCGCGCGGGCGCATGACGACGGTCGCGAGCTGGTCGGCGGGCTTGAGGGCGTAGGCCTTGCCGGTGCGCGGGTCGGTGAAGTCGATGCGGCGCTCGTAGGCGTCGATGAGGTTGAGCTGGCCGAGGACGACGTTCTCCCAGGTGGGAGCCGAGGCGTCCTCGAAGTCGGCGAGCCAGACCTTGGCGCCCGAGTTGAGGGCGTTGATGGTCATCTTGCGGTCGGTCGGACCGGTGATCTCCACGCGGCGGTCGTTCAGGGCGGCCGGGGCCGGCGCGACCTTCCAGTCGCCCTCGCGGACCTGTGCGGTGTCCGGGAGGAAGTCGAGCGTGGAAGTGCGGGCGATCTCGGCGCGCCGCTCGCCGCGTCGGGCGAGGAGCTCGGCGCGGCGGGGTGCGAACCGCCGGTGGAGCTCGGCCACGAACGCGAGGGCCGCATCGGTGAGGACTTCGTCCTGCCGGGGCAGGGGCTCGGCGTCGACGATGGCCAGCGGGGACGGCGCTGGTGCGGACATATCTGTCACTCCTTCAGCGGCGGTGCCTTGCGGCCGCGGGGAATGCTCGCGCGGGACGGCACGCGGTGCCGCCGGGTGTGGAGAGTTCCGGGTAACGGTCGCGGGCGCCGTCTGGGGGTTCAGGGCGCTTCTGACCAGTGGATAGTAATTTCCTCATGGTGGAAGTTCAATGGTTTGTTGATATCGAGATTCTCTGAGTCGACAGATTCCGCTCCCCGGTGGCCCTCAGTGCCACCGCCGTCACGCCCCGCTCAGACGAGGCGTGCCAGATCGGGCGGGGTGTCGATGTCGAAGGCGGCCGCGACGTCCCCGCACTCCACCAGCATGACCTCGGCGGCGTGTTTCCTCAGGTGGACGCGCGCACCCTGGTCCCCGGCCGCGGTCGCCGCCACCTCCGCCCAGCGGTCCGCCCCGAACAGCACCGGGTGCCCCCGCTCCCCGTCGTACGCCGCCGCCACCAGGCTCGACGGCGACCGGTACGCCTCCCGCACCCGGGCCACGGCCGCCGGCCCGATGCCCGGCTGGTCCACCAGGGACACCAGGGCCGCGCGGGCGCCCGTACCGGCCAGGGAGGCCAGGCCGGCCCGCAGCGAGGAACCCATGCCCTCGGCCCAGTCCGGGTTGTCCACGACCACGCACCCCGTCAGGTCGGCGCGCTCGCGCACCTCGGCGGCCGAGGCGCCGAGCACCACGTGCACCGGGTCGCAGCCGGCCTCGCGCAGGACGCGCACGGCGTTCTCGACGAGCGGGCGTCCGCGGTAGGGGAGCAGGGCCTTGGGGCGGCCGCCCAGCCGGCGCCCCCCGCCGGCGGCCAGGAGCAGGCCGGCGACGAGCGGCGGGTCCTGCCCGGCCGGCCCGCCGGGAGCCCCGCCGGGGGCCGGGCCGGCGGCGGGGGTCACAGCGGCAGCGGGGCGGCCGGGGCCGGCTTCGCGGGAGTGTTCGACTGCTGACATGTCAGCGATTCTCGCCGCCCCTTCGCCCGAACGGGTGGGAAACCCGCCAGCAGCCGGCGTACGGAGGCCAGAGCGGCCCCGATCCGCAGCGGCTCGGAGATCCGGTTCTCGGCGGCGGCCGCCAGGGCCCGTTCGTCACGGTCGGTGAACACGTCGTACGGCATCGGGGAGCACTCCTTGCCAATCGGGGGCCAATGCCGCGAGTCTGGACCCCGATTGGCCTGGCCGGCAGAGCCAATCGGGGGAGGTTGGCATGGCGAACGGACGAGTGGTCCACACGGCGGACAGGACGCTGGGGAGCCGGCAGCTCGCCGCGCTGCTCCCGCCCGAGGTCCTGGCCCGCCCCGGCTACCGCGCCCTCGCCGACGCCGTCCGCACCCTGATCCTCGACGGCCGGATCGCCCTGCACGTCAGACTGCCCGCCGAACGCGAACTCGCCGATGCCCTCGGCGCCAGCCGCGCCACCGTCACCGGCGCGTACGACCTGCTCCGCGAGAGCGGCTACGTCCGCAGCCGGCGCGGGTCCGGCACCTGGACCGAGCTCCCCGACGGGCACGGGCCGGTCGGCGCCCACGCCCTCCTCGGGACGGGCGGCCACAGCGCCGACGGCGACCCCGGCATCGACTTCGCCATCGCCGCGATGGGAGCCCCGGACGGCAGCCTCGCCGACGCCCTGGCCCGGGCCGCCCCCCGCCTGCCCGCCCTCACCCGCACCCCCGGCTACCACCCCTTCGGCCTGCCCGACCTGCGCGCCGCCGTCGCCGACCGCTTCACCCGGCGCGGGCTGCCCACCCGCTCCGAGCAGATCCTGGTCACCGCCGGGGCCCAGCAGGCCTTCGCCCTGGTGGCCGGCCTGCTCTGCCGGCCCGGGGACCGGGTCGTCACCGAGAGCCCCACCTACGCCAACGCCCTCGACGCCCTGCGCCACGCCCGCCTGCGCACCGGGTCCATCGCCGTCTCCGACACCGGCTGGGACATGGAGATCGCCGAGTCCACGCTGCGCCAGACCGTGCCCAGGCTCGCCTACGCGATCCCGGACTTCCAGAACCCGACGGGCAACCTGATGCCGGAGGAACAGCGGCTGCGGCTGCTCGCGGTGACCCGCGCCACCGGCACCTGGCTGGTGGTCGACGAGACCATCGCGGACATCGCGCTGGACGTCCCCGCCCCCGCGCCCCTCGCCTCCCTCGCCCCCCGGTCCGGCGCCGACCACGTGATCACCATCGGCTCCCTCAGCAAGACGCACTGGGGCGGGCTCCGGGTGGGCTGGATCCGGGCCACCGCGAAGCTCATAGCCGAGCTGACCGCCGTACGGGTCTCGGCGGACATGACCGGCTCCGTGCTCGACCAGCTGGTGGCGCTCCCGCTGCTGGAGGGCCTCGACCGCTCCCTGCCCGAACGGCTCGCGCAGCTGCGCACCCAGCGGGTGGCCCTGGTGTCGGCGCTCCAGCGGCACACCCCCGAGTGGTCCTGGCGGCTGCCGCCCGGCGGCCTCTCGCTCTGGGTGGACCTCGGCGAGCCGGTCAGCTCCGCCCTCGCCGAGCGCGCGGCCGCCGCCGGGGTGCACATCGGCCGCGGAGCCCGCTTCGGCGTGGACCCGGGTACCTTCGAACACCGCCTGCGCATCCCGTACACCCTGCCGCCCGACCGCCTGGAGGAGGGCGTACGCCGCCTCGCCGCGGCCTTCCACGACGGCGTCCCGTTGGCACCGGCGGTCGAGCGGCCGCACTGGGTGGCGTGAGCCGGAAGGCTCAGCCGTGCCGGAGTTCGGCCCAGGTCGCGGCGTCGACCGCACCGGTGACGGGAAGGCCCCGCAGGCCCTGGAAGTACCGCGTGGCCGAGGCGGCGTCGGGCCCGAAGAAGTCCACGGGCTCCTCCCCGGTCGTCTGCAGGCCCGTCCAGAAGTTCAGCAGGCAGCGCGCCTCGAGCACCGTGCGGCCCCTGGCTCCGGCCGCCACGGTGGGCGGCGGGGTGCGGTTGTCGTAGCCGCAGCTCAGCCCGGTGAGTTCGGGCCCGTCGGCCGCCGCGGCGGAACCGGCCGTCAGCGCGGTACCGCCGACGAGGAGGGAGCAGATCAGTGCGGCCGAGGCCGCGGCGCGTGTCAGTAAGCGATTCATGGTCCAGACCTTAATGATCACGAGCGTGCGGCAAAAGCGATATTGGGGCGTCCGGAATCAGACGGCGAGCACGGTCTCGAAGCCCCGGCGGCAACGGCGGTCAGCCACGGGCCGTAGGCCCCGCGGCCGGGGGCCGGCCCCCTCACCGCGTCCGGATCAGCCGGCGGGTGGCGGCAGCCGCGACGGCGGAGGTGCGCGAGTCGACGCCGAGCTTGGCGTAGACGTGCACGAGATGGGACTTGACCGTGGCCTGGCTGAGGAAGAGCCGCTTGGAGATCTGCTGGTTGGACAGCCCGTCCGCGACCAGCTGGAGCACCTCCAGCTCACGTTTGGTCAGCGCCTCCGCCGGGGTGCGCATCCGGTCCATCAGCCGCAGCGCCACCGCCGGCGCCAGCGCCGACTGTCCGGCCGCCGCCGTGCGCACCGCCGCCGCGAGCTCCTCCGGCGGGGCGTCCTTCAGCAGGTAGCCGGAGGCGCCCGCCTCCACCGCCGCCAGGATGTCGGCGTCCGTGTCGTACGTGGTCAGGACCAGCACCCGGGGCGCGCCCGGACGGGCGGTGATCGCCGCCGTGGCCGCCGAACCGTGCATCCCGGCCCCGAACTGGAGGTCCATCAGTACGACGTCCACCGGCTCGGAAGCGGCGAGTTCCACCGCCCGCTCCGCCGTCGCGGACTCCGCGACCACCGCGAAGTCCGGCTCGGTGTCCAGCACCGCGCGCAGCCCGGCGCGCACCACGGGATGGTCGTCGGCGAGCAGGAGCCGGATGGTCATGTCAGGCCTCCACGGGCAGCGGCAGGGTGACGGCCACGGCGGTGCCCTGGCCCGGATCCGACTCCACGGTGAACAGCCCGCCCAGCGACTCGGCCCGCGCGCGCATCGCGGGCAGGCCGAAACCGCCCCCGCCCGAGGCGGCGCCGGCGGGGTCGAAGCCCCGGCCGTCGTCGACCACGTCCAGGGTGACCGAGCTGTCCATGAAGGTCAGGGTGATCTCCGCCCGCCCCGCCGCCGCGTGCCGCACCACGTTGGCCAGCGCCGACTGCGCGATCCGCAGCAGGGCCACCTCGTACGGGGTGGGCAGCGCCCTGGGGGTGCCGCTGACCGAGAACCGCACCCGCGGGCCCGGGGCCCCCGAGCACAGCCGCTCCAGCGCCCCGGCCAGCGAGCCGTGCGCCAGGTCCGGGGGCGTGAGGGCCCGTACGAAACGACGTGCCTCGGCGAGGTTCTCCTGCGCGGCCCCGCGGGCCCGGGCGATGTGGTCGGCGGCCGGCGCGTCCTCGGGCAGCGTCCGCTCGGCGGCCCGCAGCAGCAGCTGGATGGAGGACAGGCCCTGGGCCAGGGTGTCGTGGATCTCCCGCGCGAGCCGCTCCCGCTCCGCGAGGATCCCCGCGTTCCGCTCGGCCGCCGCGAGCTCGGCCCGGGTGGCGATGAGCTCCTCGATCAGCCGGCGGCGGCGTTCGCTCTCGCGGTACAGCGCCTGGTAGCCGAGCACCGTGGCGACGGCCATCGCCCCGCCCAGCAGCGGTCCGAGGAAGGCCCCGGGGCCGGCGGAGCCGCCGCTGTGCCCGACGAAGGCGCCGATGGCGGCGGAGGCGGTCACGGCGACGGCGACCAGGCCCCAGCGCAGCCGCAGGAGGTGCAGCTCCAGGAAGTACAGCGGGAAGGCGATCCACAGCCCGTCGGGGGAGACGGCCAGCAGCGCGGCCCACACCGCGCCCACCCCGGCCAGCCACAGCGCGGCGGCCCGGGCCGAGCGCCGCACCGCGGGGGCCCGTACGCCCGCCGCGTACACGGCGGCCAGCAGGACGCAGAGCCCGGTCACCCAGCCGGCGTGCGGCGCGGAGCCGGCGACGGCGCGGGCGGAGGCCAGCGCGAGCAGCCCGAGGAGCAGCGCGTGCAGGCACAGCCGCAGGACGCGGGAGACGGGGAGCAGGGGGCGGGAGGGCGGGGCGGCAGACATCGTCCGACCAGCGTAAGCGGGCGGTCCGGGGCCCCGGTCAACCGAAAGTTTGATGTCCGGATGCCACCTTCGATAGCAGGATGCCTCCCGTGGCGCGATGCCCCGGGCCCGCGTGCGCGACCAAGGTGGGGGACATGTTCGTCGCATGGAGAGATCTACGGTTCGCCAAGGGCCGCTTCGCCCTCATGGGCTCGGTCGTACTGCTCATCACGCTGCTGGTAGGTCTGCTGTCGGGGCTGACCTCCGGACTGGCCCGGGAGAACATCTCGGCCCTGACCGGGCTGCCCGCCTCGCGGCTGGCCTTCGCGGCGCCCGCCGGGGACCAGAAGGTCTCCTTCACCCAGTCCCAGCTGCCCGAGGGCGCCTGGAAGGCCTGGCGGGAACGGGCCGGGGTGACGGCCGCGCAGCCACTCGGCATCCGCACCACCAACGCCGTCTCGGGCGGGCGCACCACCGCCGTCTCCGTCTTCGGCGTCGAGCCGGCCGGCCCGCTCGCCCCGGCCGGGGCGGGGTTCGGCCGGGGCCGGGCGGTGCTCACCGAGAAGGCGGCGAAGGAGCTGGGCGGCCTCACCGCCGGTGACCGCGTCAAGGCCGGTCCGCTGGAGCTGACCGTGGCCGCCGTCTCGGGCACGGCCTCCTACAGCCACACCCCGGTGGTCTGGACGGACCTGGACGACTGGCAGCGCGTGGGCAACCCGGGCGCCTCCCCGGACACCGTGGCCACCGTCATCGCCCTCGACGGCTCCGGGGACGTGGACTGGGCCGCCGGTGACCGGGCGGCGGGCACGAAGGCCCTGACGGTCGAGGAGGCCCTGGGCGCCATGGGGTCGTACCAGGCGGAGAACGGTTCGCTCCAGCTGATGCGCGGCTTCCTCTTCGCCATCTCCGCCCTGGTCATAGGGGCGTTCTTCACCGTCTGGACGATCCAGCGCAGCGGTGACATCGCGGTGCTGAAGGCCCTCGGCGCCTCCACCCCCTACCTGCTCGGGGACGCCCTCGGCCAGGCCGTGGTGATGCTGGCGATCGGCACCGGTGCCGGTACGGGGCTCGCGGCCGGCGCCGGAGTCCTGATCAGCGGCGGCGACGTGCCCTTCGTCCTCGACGCGGCCACCGTGCTGGTCCCCGCCGGGATCATGATCCTGCTCGGCGCCCTCGGCGCGGCCCTGTCCATCCGGCGGATCACCGCCGTCGATCCGCTGACCGCCCTGGGGAGTGCCCGATGACCCTGATCGTCGACGACGTCACGCTGACCTACCCCGACGGGGACGGCCGTCTCACCGCGCTCGACGCGGTCTCCCTGGAGGTGCCGGCCGGCTCCCTCACCGCGATCGTGGGGCCCTCGGGCTCGGGGAAGTCCAGCCTGCTGGCCGTGGCGGCCACCCTGGTCACCCCGGACTCGGGCCGGGTCGTGGTCGGGGACCGGGACACCAGCCGGCTCGGTCCCGCGCAGAAGGCGGCCCTGCGCCGTGAGGAGATCGGCATCGTCTTCCAGCAGCCCAACCTGCTGGCCTCGCTGACCGCCGCCGAACAGCTCCAGGTGATGGCCCACCTCTCGGGCCGCCCCTCCCGGCAGCCGCGCCGCCGCGCCCTGGAGCTGCTGGACGCGGTGGGCCTGGCCGACAAGGCCGACAAGCGCCCGCACCAGCTGTCCGGAGGCCAGCGCCAGCGCGTGAACATCGCCCGGGCCCTGATGAACGAGCCGGCCGTCCTGCTGGTGGACGAGCCGACCAGCGCCCTCGACCACGAGCGCGGCGCGGCGGTCCTCGACCTGCTGGTCGCCCTCACGCGCGAGCGCTCCACCGCCACGGTGCTGGTCACGCACGACCGGGCCCACCTGCACCGGATGGACCGTACGGCGACGATGGCCGACGGCCGCCTCACCGCGTCGGTTCCCGCGTAGCTCCCCCGCGCCCGTCGGGCCGCGCCGAGGGGGACAGGTAGGCCAGGTGGCCGCGCCGGCCCGGGAAGTCCGGCAGGAGCAGCGTCCGCCAGCCCCGCGCCCACGCGGGCGGTGGCGACCCGCCGGCCACCAGCACCGCGGCGGGCCGGGTCCGGGCCAGGGTGGCGAGCCCGCCCGCGGTGATGCTGCCGTCGTGACCCCCGACCTGGCGCGAGGCGCACCGGGCGAGGAACGCCACCCTGACCGCCTCCGCGCCGCTGACCAGGCAGGGCGGCCGCACCCCCTGGGCCCGCAGGTCGGCGGCGACGGCGGTGAAGGCCGTCCGGCTGGCCCTGCCGCGCGCCCCCAGGGTGGCCGTGAGGGCGAGGTGGAGTGCGAGGTGCGCGGCCAGCGCCAGACAGAGCGCCCCGAGGGCGAACGGCCGGGTGCGGGCCCGCTGGAACAGCCTGGCCAGGCACAGGGCGACGGGCAGGGAGAGCAGGGCATACGCGGGCAGCAGGAAGCGGGGCGCCGCGTACCCGATCGTCAGCAGGTACGGCGCCGCGAGCGACAGCGCGGCCACCGTGGGTACGAGGACCCCGCGCAGCCGCCCGGTCCGGTACGCGACGACGAGCCCGCCGGCGGCCGCCGGCGGCAGGACGAACCACCACAGGGCGGTGAGGGGGTGGGACCCGGGCCCGTCGCACGGGCGGCAGAGCGTACGGCCGCCCAGGGCGCGCAGGTGGTCGCCGAACGCGGGGTGCCAGCCGATGCCGCCCTGGATCTCGCCGGCGCGGTGCAGCCGGGCGAGGAGGCCGCCGTAGCGGAGCTCGGCCTCGATGATCCACTCGGCGGCTCCGAGCAGCGCGCCCACGGCGAGCGCCACGACCAGCGCGAGCCGCCTCCCGGTGCGGACGGCGCACGCGGCGCACGCCAGGGGCAGGACGAGCCACACCGCGTCGGAGGGGCGCATGAGCGCGGCGAGGGCGGCCCCGGCGACGGTCCCCGCGAGGGCCAGGCGGTCACCAGGATCGCGGGCCGCCCGCAGGAAGCAGCCGACGGTCAGGAGGGCTCCGAAGGCCACCCAGAGGTTGGGCATGGCCCTCGAGCCGTAGAACAGGGTCGGCCACAGGCCGGTGAAGAGCACTCCGGCCAGGGCGAGGACGGGCGCGGGGAGCAGCCGCCGCCACACCCAGAGGCAGAGCAGGAGCGCCCCCGACGACAGCAGCACCAGATAGATCCGCAGGACCGTGACGGAGGGGGTGAGGGCGGCGACGGGGGCGACGAGGTAGGTGATCCCGCGGGCGCGGGGGGCGCTGAAGAACGCGGCGGGGGCATCGCGCGAGACCTGGCTGACGTACACGGTCTCGTCCCAGCCGAGTCCGGTGCCCGGCACGGCCAGGAGCAGCTGGGCCACGGCGTACACGGCGGCGACGGGCGCCAGGAAGGCGAGATCGCGCCGCCGCCCCGGGCGGGCGCCGGACCCCGGCGGGGCATCGGGCGGGCTCGGCACCGTGACGGGGTTCGTGACCATGGTCGGACCTCGGGGCGGGGAGACGGGCAGTTGCCTCCCCACGCTGCCCCGCCGGGCCGCACCCCGCCATCGCGGACCACCAGCCGGCCCAGCGCCGCCGGCCCCGCCCTCGCGCGGAGCCGCCCGAACGGATCTCCTACGCGGGGGCCTGGCTCTGCAGGGCCACCGACAGCTCGGCGGCGACGCCCTGGAGGATCGGTACGAAGGACTCGGCCACGGCCTGGGTCACCCGGCCCGCCGGACCGGAGATGGAGATCGCGGCGGCGGTCGGCGAGTCGGGCACCGACACGGCGAGGCAGCGGACTCCTATTTCCTGCTCGTTGTCGTCGACCGCGTAGCCGACCCGGCGGACCTGCTCCAGGGCTTCCAGGAAGCCCTCGGGGGTGGTGATGGTCTTCTCGGTCGCGGCGGGCATGCCGGTGCGTGCCAGCAGGGCGCGGACCTCGTCGGCCGGGGTGTGGGCGAGCAGGGCCTTGCCCACGCCGGTGGAGTGCGGCAGCACCCGGCGGCCGACCTCGGTGAACATGCGCATGGAGTGCTTGGACGGCACCTGCGCCACGTAGACGATCTCGTCGCCGTCGAGCAGGGCCATGTTCGCCGTCTCGCCGGTCTCCTCGACCAGCCGGGCGAGGTACGGGCGGGCCCAGGTGCCCAGCAGCCGCGACGCGGACTCGCCGAGGCGGATCAGGCGGGGCCCGAGGGCGTACCGTCGGTTGGGCTGCTGGCGGACGTACCCGCAGGCGACGAGGGTCCGCATCAGGCGGTGGATGGTGGGCAGCGGCAGGCCGCTGGCGGCCGAGAGCTCGCTGAGACCGACTTCGCCGCCGGCATCGGCCATGCGTTCGAGCAGATCGAAGGCGCGCTCAAGGGACTGGACGCCACCGCCGCCGGCGGTGGGCTTGGCGGAAGCGTCGGTGGTGCTGGCGCTGGACGTCGGCACGGCGCGGTCCTTTCGGTGCTGGCAGGCAAGGGAGCAGCCTACCGGTCGGCGGGCTGCGGCCCTAGATCCGGGCCTCGCCGTCCGCGCCGGTCAGAGGTGGTTTGTCCGGGGGTGGACGTCCTCCGGAAGTTACCCGCCCGGATGCCCGTGGCGATAGCTACATTCTGGATGGTGAAATCTTAATTCCATCCTGTGGAAACATCCAATCGGGATGCGAACGGGCCGTCCGTCCGTCCCGACGCTCTTGACTGGCCCCGGATCGGGGTGAAGACTCCGTCAACAGAACGTTGAATTTCGCTCTGTGGAAGTAGATGGGGAGGTTCCGGTGGCCGACGCCGCAGTGGAACTGGTACTGCGCTCGACGCGCGTCATCACCCCCGAGGGGACGCGCGCCGCCTCGGTGGCCGTCGCCGCGGGGAAGATCACGGCCGTGCTGGCGCACGACGCGGAGGTACCGGCCGGGGCCCGGCTCGAGGACTTCGGCGACGACGTGCTGCTCCCCGGCCTGGTGGACACGCACGTCCACGTGAACGACCCCGGCCGCACCGAGTGGGAGGGCTTCTGGACGGCCACCCGCGCCGCCGCGGCCGGTGGCATCACCACCATCCTCGACATGCCGCTCAACTCCCTGCCGCCCACCACCACCGTGGAGAACCTCCGCGTCAAGCAGGAGGTCGCCCGGACCAAGGCGCACGTGGACGTCGGCTTCTGGGGCGGGGCCCTTCCGGACAACGTCAAGGACCTGCGCCCGCTGCACGACGCCGGCGTCTACGGCTTCAAGTGCTTCCTGTCGCCCTCCGGCGTGGACGAGTTCCCCCAGCTGGACCAGGAGCAGCTGGCCACCTCCCTCGCCGAGATCACCGGCTTCGGCGGCCTGATGATCGTGCACGCCGAGGACCCCCACCACCTGGAGTCCGCCCCCCAGAAGCCGGGCCCCAAGTACGCCGACTTCCTGGCCTCGCGCCCCAAGGACGCCGAGAACACCGCGATCGAGAACCTGATCGCCCAGGCCAAGCGGCTCAACGCCCGCGTGCACGTCCTGCACCTGTCGTCCTCCGACGCGCTGCCCCTGATCGCCGCCGCCAAGGCCGAGGGCGTGCGGATCACCGTCGAGTCCTGCCCGCACTTCCTCACCCTCACCGCCGAGGAAGTCCCGGACGGCGCAACCGAGTTCAAGTGCTGCCCGCCCATCCGGGAGGCCGCCAACCAGGACCTCCTGTGGGACGCGCTCGCCGACGGCACCATCGACTGCATCGTCTCCGACCACTCGCCCTCCACCGCGGACCTGAAGACCGGCGACTTCGCCACCGCGTGGGGCGGCATCTCCTCCCTCCAGCTGGGCCTGCCCGCCATCTGGACCGAGGCGCGCAAGCGCGGCCGCACCCTCGAAGAGGTCGCGCGCTGGATGTCCACCGCCCCGGCCGCGCTGGCCGGCCTGGCGGCCAAGGGCGCCATCGAGGCCGGCCGTGACGCCGACTTCGCGGTCCTGGCCCCCGAAGAGACCTTCACCGTGGACCCGGCCGAGCTGCACCACCGCAACCAGGTCACGGCGTACGCGGGCAGGACCCTGCACGGCGTCGTGAGGTCCACCTGGCTGCGCGGCAGGCAGATCGCCGACCACGGCACCCCGACCGAGCCCACGGGCCTCCTCCTCGAAAGGCAGAACTGACAGTGGCACAGCGTTCGACTGGACTGACGTCCTTCACCGGCAACGCGAACCCGTACGGGGGCGGCGACCCGTTCGCGGACTACCGCACCGCGGAGTTCCCCTTCACCCAGTACGCGAACCTCGCGGCCCGCGAGCTGGGCGCCGGCGTCATCGCCGCCAACGACGAGTTCTTCGCCGAGCGGGAGAACCTGCTCATCAGCGAGGCCCCGCACTTCGACCCCGAGCACTTCGGGCACAAGGGCAAGGTCATGGACGGCTGGGAGACCCGCCGCCGCCGCGGCGTGTCCGCCGAGCAGCCGTGGCCGACCGCCGAGGACCACGACTACGCCCTGATCCGGCTCGGCGCCCCCGGCGTCATCCGCGGCATCGTCGTCGACACCGCCCACTTCCGCGGCAACATGCCCCAGGCCGTATCGGTCCAGGGCGCCTCGGTCCCGGGCTCCCCGACCGCGGAGGAGCTGCTCTCTGAGGACGTCAAGTGGACGACCCTCGTCGAGCGCACCCCCGTCGGCGGTCACGCGGCCAACGGCTTCGAGGTCAACGCCGAGCAGCGCTTCACGCACCTGCGCCTGAACCAGCACCCGGACGGCGGCATCGCCCGTCTGCGCGTCTACGGCGAGGTCCGCCCCGACCCGCGGTGGCTCGCCGCGCTGGGCACCTTCGACGTCGTCGCCCTGGAGAACGGCGGCTCCGTCGAGGACGCGTCCAACCGCTTCTACTCCCCGCCCGCCAACACCATCAACCCGGGCCGGTCCCGCAAGATGGACGACGGCTGGGAGACGGCCCGCCGCCGCGACAACGGCAACGACTGGATCCGCTACCGGCTCGTCGCCGAGTCCGAGATCCGCGCCGTGGAGATCGACACCGCCTACCTCAAGGGCAACTCGGCCGGCTGGGCCTCCCTGTCCGTCAAGACGGGCGAGGAGGGCGAGTGGCAGGAGTTCCTGCCGCGCACCCGCCTGCAGCCCGACACCAACCACCGCTTCGTGCTGGACGCCCCGGCGGTCGGCACCCACGTGCGGATCGACATCTTCCCGGACGGCGGCTTCTCCCGCCTGCGCCTCTTCGGTTCGCTGACGGAGGGCGGCGCGGCCGCGCACGCCGCCCGCCACCAGGAGCTGGGCGGCTGACCCGCCCCGGCCGACCGCTCCGGGGGCCGACACCCCCGGGGCACGGGCACGGCCCTGTGGGGCGCACCGCACGCGGTGCGCCCCACAGGCGTTCCCGGGGCGGCCGGGCAGGGCTCCCCTCACGCCGCCGGTCAGGCGGCGTGGCCGCCGTCCACCGAGAACTCCGCACCGGTGACGTACGCGGCGTCCGGCCCGGCGAGGAAGGACACCACGGCGGCGACCTCCTCCGGGGTGCCGTAGCGCCCGAGGGCCGTCATCGACCGCTGCGGGTCCGCGTACGGACCGCCGGCCGGGTTCATGTCGGTGTCCGTGGGGCCGGGGTGCACCAGGTTCGCGGTGATGCCGCGCCCGCCGAGCTCCCGGGCGAGGGACTTCGTCAGGCCCGACATGGCCGCCTTGCTCATCGCGTACAGCGTGCAGCCCGCGCCGGGGACCCGCAGCGCCACGCAGCTGCCGATGGTGACGATCCGTCCGCCGGGGCCCATGTGCCCGGCCGCGGCCTGCGCGGCCAGGAAGGCGCCCCGGACGTTGACCCCGAGGACCCGGTCCACGTCGGCGGTGCCGAGCGTGCCGATCGGGCCGAGCACGCCGACGCCGGCGTTGTTGACCAGGACGTCGAGCCGCCCCAGCGCCCGTACGGTCTCCTCCACCGCGGTCCGCGGGCCGTCGGCGGCGCCCGCGTCGGCGCGCACCGCCAGCCCCCTGCGGCCGAGCGCCTCGATCCCGCTGACGACCTCGGCCGCGGCCGCGGCGCCGCTGACGTAGGTGAGCGCCACGTCGAAGCCGTCCTCGGCCAGCCGCAGCGCGGTCGCCGCCCCGATGCCCCGGCTGCCACCCGTCACCAGTGCCACCGTGTTGCCGTCCATGTGGTTCCTCTCCGCTCCATTTGGTTGCGGGTTCAATGAAATCGGGAGGGTGTGGACGGCGCTGGCGGGAATCCGCCCTGGCGTTCACGCGCGCCGCACCGATGAGCCGCGGCGCCGGCGGGAGTCTGAACCGACAACGGGATCCCAGCCACCGACACAAGGAGCGCCGAGCCATGGGCAAGCTGACCCTCACCACCTTCCTGACCCTCGACGGAGTGATGCAGGCCCCGGGCGGGCCCGACGAGGACCGCAGCGGCGGGTTCGAGTACGGCGGCTGGCTCGTGCCCTTCGCCGACGAGGGCATGGGGGAGTTCGTGAACGAGCTCTTCGGCCGCGCCGGGGCCTTCCTCCTCGGGCGCCGGACCTACGAGATCTTCGCCTCGTACTGGCCGCAGCACGACGACCCGGCCGACCCGGTCCCGGACAAGCTCAACCGGCTGCCGAAGTACGTCGCCTCGACCACCCTCGAGGACCCGGCCTGGGGCCCCGCCACCGTGATCGACGGGGAGCAGCTCCAGTCGGAGGTCGTCCGCGTCAAGGACGCCCTGGACGGGGAGCTCCAGGTGCACGGCAGCGGCCGGCTCGCCCAGTGGCTGCTGGCGCGCGACCTCGTCGACGAGCTGAACCTGCTGGTCTTCCCCGTCTTCCTCGGCGCGGGCCGCCGTCTGTTCCCCACCGGCGGGCTGCCCACGGCCTTCGAGCTGACCGGCTCCCGCACCACCGGCAGCGGCACCGCCATCCACACCTACCGCCCCACGGGCCGCGCCTCGTTCGGCACCTTCGAGGACTGAGCCCGGGCGGGGGCGGCGGAGCGTCCGGATAACGGGATTTCCGGTCGACCGGCAAGATCGGGACGGTTACCGTGGGCGCGCACCCGTGCGAGCCGCCGCCGTCTCCACGCCCTTCCCGCCGTCGGAGCCGCCCCGGTGTCCACCCTCGCCGCCCCCGCGTCCACGCTCGCCCCCCGCCGCGCCTGGCTCGCGGACCTTCCCGTACTGCTCGTCGCCGTCGTCTGGGGCGGCAGCTACCTCGCCGCCAAGGGCATCACCACCACGCACACCGTGATCGCGGTCCTCGTGCTGCGCTTCGCGCTGGTGCTGCCCGCCCTCGTCCTCGCCGGCCACCGGCGGCTGCGCGCGCTGAGCCCCGCCCAGCTGCGCGGCGGCGCGGCGCTGGGACTCGTACTCGGCGGGATCTTCCTGCTGGAGACCTACGGAGTGGTGCACACCTCCGCCACCAACGCCGGTCTGATCATCAGCCTGACCATGATCTTCACCCCGCTGGCGGAGTCCGCCGTACGCCGTCGGGCGCCGTCGGCCGGCTTCCTCGGGGCCGCCGCCGTCTCGGTCGCGGGGGTCGTGCTGCTCACGCAGGGCGCCGGGTTCACCGTGCCCGGCACCGGCGACCTGCTGATCCTCGGCGCCGCCCTGGCCCGCACCGCCCACGTCCTGCTGATGGCGCGGATCAAGGCCGTCCAGGACGCCGACCCGCTGTCCCTGACCACCGTCCAGCTCGGCGGCGCCGTCCTGGTCTTCGCGCTGCTGACGCTCGTGCCCGGCACCGGCGACGGCCCCTGGGCCACGGCCGCAGGGTTCGGGCCCGCCGAATGGGCCGGGCTCGTCTTCCTCTCCGTCTTCTGCACCCTCTTCGCCTTCTTCGTGCAGATGTGGGCCGTACGCCGCACCTCGCCCTCCCGCGTCAGCCTGCTCCTCGGCACCGAACCGCTGTGGGCGGCCGCCGCGGGCATCGCCATCGGCGGCGAACACCTCGGGGCCGCGGGCCTCGCCGGCGCGGCGCTCGTCCTCGCCGGCACCGCCTGGGGGCGCCGCGCGGCGGGCTGACCGCCCCCACCGCACCGGCCGGGCGGCGCGCCGAATGGCCGGTATACGGCTCCTGCGGGCTTGATCACGGGCCCTACTGTGGCCCGCATGCCCGCCAGCGCGTCCGCCCTACAGGTCCGGGAGCTCCTCCAGCCGTACGGGGCGGCGCTCGCGCCGGGAGCGCTCGCACGCCTCGGCCACGCGGAACGCGGCGAGCGCCTGGAACCCGTCGCAGGGATTGCCCCCCTCGCCGCGCACCAGCCGTACGAAGGCCGCCAGCTCGGCCTCGTACGCGGGCCCGAACCGCTCCAGGAAGCCGGTCCACGGCTTGCTCGCCGGGGGCGGGCCGTGCGGCTCCGTCGAGGCGATCGGCGTGCGGTCGTCCAGCCCGGAGGAGACCTGGTCCAGCTCCCCGGCCAGCTCCATCCGCACGTCGTACCCCGCGCCGTTGCAGCGGGTGCCGGTGCTGGTGACCAGGGTTCCGTCGTCCAGCGTCAGGACGGCCGCCGCCGTGTCGATGTCCCCCGTCTCGCGGAACCGGGCCGGACCCCCGTCGGAGCCGGCCGCGTACACCTCGGCCACCTCGCGCCCGGTCACCCAGCGGACGATGTCGAAGTCGTGCACCAGACAGTCCCGGTACAGGCCCCCGGAAACCGCCAGGTACCCGGCCGGCGGCGGAGCCGGATCGGCGGTCATCGTGCGCACCGTGTGCAGCCGCCCCAGGGCACCCGACCGGACCAGCTCGCGCGCGGTCCGGTAGCCCGCGTCGAAGCGGCGCATGAAACCGACCTGGAGCACCCCGCCGACGGCCCCCACCTCGCGCAGCACCGCCAGGGTGCGGGCCAGGTCCGGGGCCAGCGGCTTCTCGCAGAACACCGGCAGCCCGCCGCGCGCCGCCCGTACCACCAGGTCGGCGTGGCCCTCCGTGGCACAGGCCACCACGACGGCGTCCACGCCCCAGGTGAAGACCTGGTCGACCGTCGGCGCGGCGGTGGCCCCCAGCCGGTCCGCCAGCCGCGACGCCCGCCCCGGGTCGGCGTCGGCCAGCAGCAGCGAGCCGGCGTCCGGGTGGCGGGCCAGTGCGGCCGCGTGGAAGGAACCGATCCGGCCCGTTCCGATGAGCCCGATGCGCATGCACTCAACGTGACCCCGTACGGGGGACCTGTCAATCTGCCCGCGCCTGCCCCGATGACCCTTCATGGTCCACTGTGGCGGATACTGGGCGGCTGAAACCGGAATGACCGATTGATGACGGACGAGGGAAGGGCACGGGGACGTGGCTAGGGTTCGGACAGGGGTACGCGTCGTCGGCGCCGTGCTCGCGGCGGTACTGGGGGCCTCCCTCGCCGGCTGCAGCAGCACGGGCGGCAAGCGCGCCGAGGAACGGGCGAAGGCCGCGGAGGCGGGCCGGCCCGCCGTGTCCACGCCGCGCTGGACCTTCGCGATGATCACCCACGCGGGCGACGGCGACACCTTCTGGGACATCGTCCAGAAGGGAGCCAAGGAGGCCGCGGCGAAGGACAACATCAACTTCGTCTACTCGCACGACGACCAGGCGCAGCAGCAGGCCCAGTTCGTGCAGAACGCCATCGACCAGAAGGTCGACGGGATCATCGTCAGCCTCGCCAAGCCCGAGGCCCTCAAGGACGTCGTCGGCAAGGCCGTCAAGGCCGGCATCCCGGTGATCACGGTCAACTCCGGCTCCGCCCAGTCGGCCGAGTACGGGGCGCTCACCCACATCGGGCAGGACGAGCAGATCGCGGGCGAGGCCGTGGGCACCGAGCTGGCGAAGCGGGGCCGGAAGAAGGCCGTCTGCGTCCTGCACGAGCAGGGCAACGTCGGCCACGAGCAGCGCTGCGCCGGGGCGAAGAAGACCTTCGCCACGTCCGGCGGGGTCATGGAGAACCTGTACGTCGAAGGCACCAACATGCCGTCCGTGCAGGCCGCCGTCCAGGCCAAGCTCCAGGCGGACCCCACCGTCGACTCCATCGTCACCCTCGGCGCGCCCTTCGCCCCCACCGCCGTCAAGGCGAAGGACGCGGCGGGGAGCAAGGCCGAGGTGGACACCTTCGACCTCAACGAGTCCGTCGCCCGCGACCTGAAGTCCGGCACCCTCGGCTTCGCGGTGGACCAGCAGCCCTACCTCCAGGGCTACGAGGCCGTGGACCTGCTCTGGCTCCACCGCTACAACGCGGACGTCCTCGGGGGCGGCCGCCCCGTGCTGACCGGCCCGCAGATCGTCACCGGCGCCGAGGCCGCCGAGCTGGAGGAGTACATCAAGCGGGGCAGCCGATGAGCACCCCCGCCGCCCCGGCCGTGGACGAACGCCTCGCGCCGGCCTCGTACGTCCGCCGGCTGCTGGGCCGCCCCGAGCTGGGCGCGGTCGTCGGCGCCGCCGCGGTCTTCGTCTTCTTCTGCTTCGCCGCGGACAGCTTCCTGAAGCCCTCCAGCCTCAGCACGGTCCTGTACTCGGCCTCCACCATCGGGATCATGGCGGTCCCGGTCGCCCTCCTGATGATCGGCGGCGAGTTCGACCTGTCCGCGGGCGTCATGGTCACCACGTCGGCCCTGTTCAGCTCGATGTTCAGCTACCAGATGACCGCCAACGTCTGGGTCGGCGTCCTCGTCTCCCTGCTGGTCACCCTGGCCATCGGCTTCTTCAACGGGTTCATGCTGACCCGCACCCGGCTGCCCAGCTTCATCATCACGCTCGGCACCTTCCTGATGCTGACCGGCCTGAACCTCGGCTTCACCAAGCTGATCAGCGGCTCGGTCTCCACCAAGACCATCGCCAACATGGAGGGCTTCTCCTCCGCCCGGGCCCTGTTCGCCTCGCAGTGGAACATCGGCTCGGTCACCCTCAAGGTCACCATCCTGTGGTGGCTGGCCCTGGTCGCCGTCGCCACCTGGATCCTGCTGCGCACCCGCGCCGGGAACTGGATCTTCGCCGTGGGCGGCGGTGCCGACGCGGCCCGCGCCACCGGCGTCCCGGTCGTCAAGACCCGGATCGGCCTCTACATGGGCGTCGCCCTGTGTGCCTGGATCTCCGGGCAGCACATCCTCTTCTCCTTCGACGTCGTCCAGTCCGGCGAGGGCGTCGGCAACGAGTTCCTCTACATCATCGCGGCCGTCATCGGCGGCTGTCTGATGACCGGCGGCTACGGCTCCGCGATCGGATCGGCCGTCGGCGCCTTCATCTTCGGCATGACCAGCAACGGCATCGTCTACGCGCAGTGGAACCCGGACTGGTTCAAATTCTTCCTGGGCGCCATGCTGCTGCTCGCCACGCTGCTGAACGCATGGGTCCGCAAGCGGGCGGAGGCGAAGTGACCGCGCTGGTGAAGCTGACGGACGTCAGCAAGTACTACGGCAACATCCGCGCCCTCCAGGGCGTCTCCCTGGAGGTCTCGGCCGGCGAGATCACCTGCGTGCTCGGCGACAACGGGGCCGGCAAATCCACCCTCATCAAGATCATCGCTGGTCTGCACCGGCACGACGCCGGCAGCTTCGCGATCGAGGGCGAGGAAACGGAGCTCGCCAACCCCCGCGCCGCCCTCGACCGCGGCATCGCCACCGTCTACCAGGACCTGGCCGTCGTCCCCCTCATGCCGGTGTGGCGCAACTTCTTCCTCGGCTCCGAGCCCACCAAGGGCCGCGGCCCCTTCCGCCGCCTCGACGTGGAGCTCATGCGCGAGACCACCCGCACCGAGCTGCTGCGCATGGGCATCGACCTGCGCGACGTCGACCAGCCGATCGGCACCCTCTCCGGCGGAGAGCGGCAGTGCGTGGCCATCGCCCGCGCCGTGTACTTCGGAGCCAAGGTCCTCGTACTGGACGAGCCCACCGCCGCCCTCGGCGTGAAGCAGTCCGGCGTGGTCCTCAAGTACGTCGCCGCCGCCCGCGACGCGGGCCTCGGGGTGGTCCTGATCACCCACAATCCGCACCACGCCCACCTGGTCGGCGACCGCTTCGTCCTCCTCAAGCGGGGCGCCATGGCGGGCAGCCACGACCGCGACTCGATCACCCTGGACGAGCTCACCCGGCAGATGGCCGGCGGCTCGGAGCTGGAGGAGCTGAGCCACGAGCTGGAGCGGGTGGCAGAATCAGGGGCGACCACGCCCTCCGCTCCGGCCACCGACAGGGACGAAACGACTCGATGAGCACGTACCGGGACTTCACGCTCGCCCACCGGGGGGCGGCGCGGGGCACCGTCCTGCGGACCGTCGGGACCCGCGAACGCCGCTCGCTGCGCACCGCCCCGCGCGTCCCGACCGTCGGCATCGACATCGGCGGCACCAAGGTGATGGCCGGCGTGGTCGACGCCGACGGGGTCATCCTGGAGAAGATCCGTACCGAGACCCCGGACAAGTCCAAGAGCCCCAAGGTCGTCGAGGACACCATCGTCGAGCTGGTCCTCGACCTCTCCGACCGGCACGACGTGCACGCCGTCGGCATCGGGGCCGCGGGCTGGGTCGACGCCGACCGCTCCCGCGTCCTGTTCGCCCCCCACCTGGCCTGGCGCGACGAACCGCTGCGCGACGCCCTCCAGTCCCGGCTCGCGGTCCCCGTCATGGTGGACAACGACGCCAACACCGCCGCCTGGGCCGAATGGCGCTTCGGCGCCGGCCGCGGCGAGGACCACCTCGTCATGATCACCCTGGGCACCGGCATCGGCGGTGCCATCCTCGAGGACGGCCAGGTCAAGCGCGGCCGCTACGGCGTGGCCGGCGAGTTCGGGCACATGCAGGTCGTCCCCGGCGGACACCGCTGCCCCTGCGGCAACCGCGGCTGCTGGGAGCAGTACAGCTCCGGCAACGCCCTGGTCCGCGAGGCCCGCGAGCTGGCCGCCGCCGACTCCCCGGTCGCGTACAACATCATCGCCAGGGTGGGCGGGAACGTCCACGAGATCACCGGTCCCCTCATCACCGAGCTGGCCCGCGAGGGCGACGCCATGTGCGTCGAGCTGCTCCAGGACATCGGCCAGTGGCTCGGCGTGGGCATCGCCAACCTCGCGGCCGCCCTGGACCCGTCCTGCTTCGTCATCGGCGGCGGCGTCAGCGCCGCCGACGACCTGCTCATCGGCCCCGCCCGGGACGCCTTCCGCCGCCACCTCACCGGCCGCGGCTACCGCCCCGAGGCCCGCATCGCCAAGGCCCAGCTCGGCCCCGAGGCCGGCATGGTCGGCGCCGCCGACCTCGCCCGGCTCGTCGCCCGCCGCTTCCGCCGCGCCACGCGCCGGCGCGTCGAGCGGCACGAGCGCTACGCGCAGCTCGGCCGGCGCGGCGCCGCGGGCCCCACGGACCCCAAGGATCAGGAACCGCAGTGACACCGCCCTCCCTGCCCCGCCAGGCCGCCTCCCCCGAAGGAGGAGGCGACCGGCCGCCCACCCCCGAGGAGCGCGAGGACCGCCGCCGCACCGTACGGCGCCGCTGGGTCACCGCGATCATCATCCTGCTGCTCATCGGCGTCCCGGCGGGCTACCTGTTCGTCTCGGCCCAGCAGAGCCGCCAGAGCGGCAGGGACAAGGCCGCCCGGGTCGGCGCGGTCAAGGTGCGCACCGACTGGCCCTCCCGGGTGCAGCGCAGCATCTACGAGGTGCCCATCCCTCTGATGGCCTCCCACGTCGGCTACCTGGAGACCAACAACTGGCGCACCAGCCGGCTGTACGTCCAGTTCCAGGTGACCCCCGCGCAACTGGACGCCTTCCTGGCCGACGCCGGGACCAGCAGGGAGGCACTGACCCCCGGCGTGTCCGTCTCCGACCGCGACGCCGCGGTCGCCGGCTGGAGCTGGAGCCCGAAGCACACCTGGTCCGGGGTCACCCTGGAGGCGCAGGACCCGCGGCCCACCCGGGACATCACGGTCGACTCCACCAATCCGGCCGCTCCCCGCGTGTACGTGGTCTCCACCGCCGTTCCCTAGACCGCCTCCGGACACGGCCTATGGTGGGATCATGAAGCTCACCAAACGGCTGCATTCCTGCGTCCAGTTGGAGAAGGACGGGCGCGTGCTCGTCATCGACCCGGGCGCGTTCAGCGAACCGGACGCGGGCCTCGGGGCGGACGCCCTGCTGGTCACCCACGAGCACCCCGACCACTTCGACGAGGGCCGGCTGCGCGCGGCGCTCGACGCGAACCCGGCCGCCGCCCTGTGGACCCTGCGCAGCGTCGCGGACCGGATGGCCGCCGCCTACCCGGGCCGGGTGCACACCGTGGGCCACGGCGACGCCTTCACCGCCGCCGGGTTCGAGGTCCAGGTCCACGGCGAACTGCACGCCGTGATCCACCCCGACATGCCGAGGATCACCAACGTCGGCTACCTCGTCGAGGGCTCCCTCTTCCACCCCGGGGACGCCCTGACCGTTCCGGACGCCCCGGTGGAGACGCTGATGCTGCCGGTGCACGCGCCCTGGAACAAGATCGCCGAAGTGATCGACTACGTCCGTGAGGTCAAGCCCGCCCGGGCGATCGACATCCACGACGCCTACCTCGCGGACATCGCCCGGCCGGTCTACGACATGGTCCTGGACAACTTCGGCGGAGCCCCGCACGGCCGTCTCGGCGCAGGTGAGAGCGCCGTAGTCTGACTGTCGGTGCCGGGCGGTAGGTTGGTGTACATGCGTATCGCCACGTACAACGTCAACTCGATCACCGCCCGGCTGCCGCGCCTGCTGGCCTGGCTGGAGAGCTCCGGCACGGACGTGCTCTGCGTCCAGGAGACCAAGTGCTCCGTGGATCAGTTCCCCGCCGCCGAGCTGCGCGAGCTGGGGTACGAGTCGGCCGTCAACGCCACCGGCCGGTGGAACGGCGTCGCCCTGCTCTCCCGCGTCGGCCTGGAGGACGTGGTCATGGGGCTGCCCGGCGGCCCCGACTACGAGGGCGTGCAGGAGCCCCGCGCCATCTCCGCCACCTGCGGCGGGGTGCGCGTCTGGTCGGTTTACGTGCCCAACGGCCGCGAGGTCGAGCACGACCACTACGGCTACAAGCTGAAGTGGTTCGGCGCCCTGGCCACCGCCATCGCCGAGGACGCGGCGGGCGTCCGCCCCTTCGCGGTGCTCGGCGACTTCAACGTGGCGCCGACCGACGAGGACGTGTACGACCCCGCGGTCTTCGCGGGCCTCACCCATGTCACCCCCGCCGAGCGGGCCGCCCTGGAGGCGCTGCGGGTCGCCGGGCTCTCCGACGTCATGCCGCGCGCCCTGAAGTACGACCGCCCGTACACCTTCTGGGACTACCGCCAGCTCGCCTTCCCCAAGAACCGGGGCATGCGCATCGACCTGGTGTACGGGAACGAGCCCTTCGCGAAGGCGGTCAAGGACGCCTACGTCGACCGCGAGGAGCGCAAGGGCAAGGGCGCCTCCGACCACGCCCCGGTCGTCGTCGACCTGGACGTCTAGAAGGCCGCCGGCCCGGAGGTCCAGAAGACGGAGGGATCAAGGCGCGCCCTGTGGCCAGCGGGGGATCCGGGTGTCAGGGTGGTCGGTATGAACATCCCTTTCCTGGCCAACTGGCTGAACCGGCACGAAACGGAACAGGGTGCGGGGCTCGCCGCCGCCCTCGTGGATGATCCCGAGGGCGTCGCGGAGCTGTTCGCGGAGTGCGAGATGCTGCGGTCCCAGGCGAGGGCGGCCGGGCTGGAACTCGACCACACCCCGGCCTCGTTGGAGGCCTTGGACCAGCTGATGCCGCGCTGGCGCCGGGATCCCGAAGCGGTGCCCTGGCTGGGCAACGACGCCGGGTTCTACCTCGGGACCGTGATCGTGCGCAGTCTGCCGGGTGCCGGCTGGCAGGTCTGGCCCAACGGCCAGCCGGTGATCCGGCTGGCCTCGGGGCGGGAGCTCAACGTCATCGAATCGGGGCTGTCCTGGGCGGTGACCGGGTCCCCCGAGCTCAGTCAGGCCTATGCCGAGGCCTCCGAAGGCTGAATAAAGGCCAATGTACTTTATGTTCCTTTTAAGCGTGTCGAGGTGAAGTCCCCTTCGACCGCTGGATAGTTTGCGCTGACCTCGACACACCGACAAGTGGGCAGGGCAGCGCATGGCCGTCGATCCGTTGATCGAGCTGCGGGACGTCAACAAGTACTACGGGAAGTTGCACGTCCTCCAAGACATCGACCTCACCGTCGGCCGCGGCGAGGTGGTGGTGATCATCGGGCCCTCCGGGTCCGGCAAATCCACCCTCTGCCGCACCATCAACCGGCTGGAGACCATCGAGTCCGGCACCATCACCCTCGACGGGCGGCCGCTGCCCGACGAGGGCAAGGAACTGGCGGCCCTGCGGGCCGAGGTCGGCATGGTCTTCCAGTCCTTCAACCTCTTCGCGCACAAGACCGTCCTGGCCAACGTCTCGCTCGCCCAGATCAAGGTCAGGAAGCGCAAGAAGGAAGAGGCCGACAAGCGCTCCCGGGAACTCCTGGACCGGGTGGGCCTGGCCAGTCAGGCGGACAAGTACCCCGCCCAGCTCTCCGGCGGCCAGCAGCAACGCGTGGCCATCGCCCGCGCGCTCGCCATGAACCCCAAGGCACTGCTCTTCGACGAGCCGACCTCCGCCCTCGACCCGGAGATGATCAACGAGGTGCTGGAGGTCATGCAGCAGCTCGCCCGGGACGGGATGACCATGGTCGTGGTCACCCACGAGATGGGCTTCGCCCGCTCCGCCGCGAACCGCGTCGTCTTCATGGCCGACGGCCGGATCGTGGAGGACCGCACCCCGGAGGCCTTCTTCACCGCCCCCGAGAGCGACCGGGCCAGGGACTTCCTCTCCAAGATCCTCAAGCACTGACGGGCGCCCCGATGAAGCACACCCCGCGCGCACTCGCCCTGGCCGCCGCCCTCCTCCTCGCCACCGCCGGCTGCGGCATGTCCGGCAGCCCCCCGGTCAAGGGCCCCCAGCCCGAGGACCTGCCCGTCTACCAGGTCGACACCGGCTTCTCGCTGCCCCGGTCCCGCACCTGGGAGAAGGCGAAGGAACGCGGCCACCTCGTGGTCGGCGTCAAGGAGGACCAGCCCTACATGGGGGAGAAGGACCCCGCGACCGGCCGCTACTCGGGCTTCGACATCGAGATCGCCAAGATGATGTCGGCCTCGCTCGGCTTCGACCCCAAGACCGTCGAGTTCAGGACGATCGCCTCCGCCAACCGCGAGACCGCCCTGCAGAACGGCCAGATCGACTACTACGTGGGCACCTACACGATCAACGACAACCGCAAGAAGCAGGTCGGCTTCGCCGGCCCCTACTTCATGGCCGGCCAGTCCCTGCTCGTCCGCAGGAAGGAGAAGGACATCAAGGGCCCCGAGGACCTCGACGGCAAGAAGGTCTGCTCGGCCGCCGGCTCCACCCCCTACCAGCGGCTCCAGCGGGAGTTCCCCAAGGCCGTCCTCATCGCCTACGACACCTACTCGGTCTGCGTCGACAACCTGCTGACCTACCAGGTCGACGCCGTCTCGACCGACGACTCCATCCTCCTCGGCTACGCCGCGAAGGTCCCCGAGGAGCTCAAGGTCGTCGGCAAGCCCTTCTCCGAGGAGCCCTACGGCATCGGCGTCCCCCGCACTGACAACGCCCTGCGCTTCGCCCTCGACGACGCGCTGGCCGCGCACGAGAAGAACGGCTCCTGGAAGAAGGCCTACGAGGCCACGCTCGGCCTCTCCGGCCGGCCCGCCCCCGAGCCGCCCGCCATCGACCGCTACCCGGCGGGCTGAGGGGAGAGCACACCTCCATGGACGTACTCACCGAGAACTTCGCGCTCTACGGCAAGGGCTTCCTCGGCACGGTCGAGCTGACCCTCTACGCCTCGCTCCTCGCCCTGGTCCTCGGCTTCCTGATGGCCTCCTTCCGCGTCGCGCCCGTCGGCTCCTTCCGTGTCTTCGGCACGGTCTGGGTGACCGTGCTGCGCAACACCCCGCTCACCCTGCTCTTCTTCGCCGTGCTCCTCGGGCTGCCCCGCTTCGGGCTGGTCCTGCCCTTCCAGCTCTTCGCCGTCCTCGCGCTCGGCTGCTACACCTCCGCCTTCATCTGCGAGGCACTGCGCTCCGGGATCAACACCGTGCCCAAGGGGCAGGGTGAGGCGGCGCGCAGCCTGGGCATGTCCTTCGGGCAGACCCTGGGCACGGTGGTGCTCCCGCAGGCCTTCCGGTCCGTCATCCCGCCCATCGGCTCGACCCTGATCGCCCTCGCGAAGAACTCCGCGATCGCCGGCGCCTTCAGCGTCACCGAGCTGCTCGGCACGTACAAGAACCTCAACGAGCTGGGCTACAGCATCATCTGGACCTTCGTCTGGATCGCCGTCGGCTACCTGATCATCACCCTGTCCATCAGCGCGCTCTTCAACGTGCTGGAGAAGCGCTACGGAGTCGCCCGATGACCGCGCACGCGCTGCACGGGGACCTGGGGTCCACCGCCCTCTACGACCTGCCCGGGCCCCGGGCCCGGCGCCGCCACTTCTTCTACGGGATCGCCTCGACGGCGGTGATCCTCGCCCTGCTGGCCTGGCTCCTCTACCTGCTCTTCGACACCGACCAGTTCACCACCGCCAAGTGGCGGCCCTTCGCGTACGAGGGCATCCAGGAGCTGCTGCTGGAGGGGCTCGGGAACACCCTGAAGGCCTTCGCGTACGCCTCGGTGCTCTCGCTCGCCCTCGGCGCCGTGCTCGCCACCGGCCGCCTCTCGGCGCACCGGCCGGTGCGCTGGCTGGCGACGCTGTGCGTGGAGTTCTTCCGGGCCATGCCGGTCCTGGTGATGATCTTCTTCATCTTCGTGGCGCTGAAGGTCCAGCCCCTGCCCGCGCTGGTGGCCGGGCTGACCCTCTACAACGGATCGGTGCTCGCCGAGGTCTTCCGCTCGGGCATCAACTCCGTGGAGAAGGGCCAGCGCGAGGCGGCGTATGCGCTCGGGATGCGCAAGACGCAGGTGATGACCTTCGTCCTCGCCCCGCAGGCGGTCCGCGCGATGCTGCCCACGATCATCAGCCAGCTGGTGGTGGCCCTGAAGGACACCTCGCTCGGCTTCCTGATCACCTACGAGGAGTTCCTGCACGCCGGCAAGCTGATTGCCTCGAACCTGGACTACGACCTGCCGTTCATCCCCGTCGTGCTGATCATCTCGCCGATCTACATCGGGATGTGCATGCTGCTGTCCTGGTTCGCCACGTGGGTGGCGCGGCGGGAGCGGCGCAACCCGAAGACCCGGGCCGTCGAGGTCGCCCCCGCCGAACCGGGCACGGTGCTGCCGGGGAGGTAGGCGCGGAGCCCTCCTTCCCCCCACGCCCGGGGGCGTGGGGGGACCCCACCGGCGGCAGCCGCGGATCACTGCTCGCGCAGCGGCACCGAGACGTACGAGGGATCGGTGCCCGGCGAGGAGAAGGTCAGCTGCGCGCCGGTGGGGTTGTGCTCGATGTAGAGGGGGTCGACCGTGTCGACGACGAGCGCGAGCCGGTGGCCCCGGGGCACGTCGTAGGCGGTGGAGAAGAGGTCCAGGTCGACCCCGAAGGACTGGCCGGGGGTCTTCCCGTGGAAGGTGTACGGGGCGTTGCTGACGAGCTTGCCGACGCCGAGCGGGCCGACGTCGTAGAGGTAGGCGACGAAGGTGCCGTCGCCCTTGGTGGGCGTGACGGTGGTGTGCAGGCGCACGGTGCCGCGGATCCGGCGCTCCTCCTCGTAGCGCGGTGACTGCCAGACGGCGGCGAAGGCGCGGGGGAGGAGGGGGACCGAAGCGGTCGGCGGCGCCTTCGCGAACTGGTCGAGGACGCTGGAGAGGAAGAGGATCCCGCCGTTGGCGCCGGAGTCGACGTTGGCCCAGACGTGCTCGCTGTCCGCGAGGGGGAGCCTCTCGGTGCCGCCGGAGCCGACCGACGCCCAGTCGGCGTAGCCCTCGTAGCCTTCGGCGGCGCGGGACTTGATCTGTACCGGGGCCTCGGTGTCGACCCCGTTGCGCTCGCCCTTGAGGTAGCGGTCGAACCAGCGGTGGGCGTTGGTCCAGGTGTCGTTGGGCAGGCCGAGCAGGCCGGTGGCCTCGGCGGTGGCGTGGTCTCCGGGGCGGAACTCCAGGCGCTTGGGGCCGGTGAGCCTCTCGAAGAACTTCGCGTACTGGTTGGGCGGGAAGACGGTGTCGCCCCAGGCGTTGCCCAGCATGATCGCGGCGCCGTTGGCGTTGATCCGGTCCACCTGCTCGGAGGCGGAGCGCTTCCGGCCCCACTCGATCATCGCCTGCTCGTTCTCCAGCTTCGATCCGAGGAAGTCGCCGAGGATCCGCTGGAGTTCGGGGCCGGGACGGCCGGTGAGGTAGCCGGCGGCGCCCAGCATCCCGGCGGCCTGGAGGTGCTGGGTCCGGCCGGAGTAGATGGATTCGATGAGGTCCGCCCATCCGCTGAGGGCGACCACCGCCTTGATCCGGGGGTCGTGCGCGGAGGCCAGCAGGCTGATGCCCGCGCCGTACGAGACCCCGCCGAGGCCGATGCGGCCGGGATCGGCGGGGGAGTTGGCGAGGGCCCAGTCGATGACGGCGGAGACGTCGGCGATGTCCGCCGGCCCGGCCGTCTCGATCTGTCCGCCGGAGAGCCAGAAGCCGCGGGAGGTGTAACTGACGACGACGTAGCCGGAGTCGGCGAGCTGCTTGGCCTGGGCGACGTATTCGATCTGCGGCATGCCCCAGCTGGTGGGGAGCACGATCAGCGGATATTTCCGGCCGGGTTCGGCGCCGGCCGGGGTGAAGACGTTTCCCTTGAGGGTGATGCCGCCGGAGCCGGGGATGTCGTGGAAGCGTACCTGTGAGGAGGCGTCCGTGCGTGACGCGGTGGCGGCGGGGGCCGCCTGGGCCTGGTGGGGGGCCAGGCCCAGGACGGCTGCCGCGAGCAGCGCGGCCACCGCCGTCGCGGTGGTGGGGCGGGTTCTCATCGGTGGCTCCTCGCGTGCGCCGGTGTCCGAAAGTGAACCGACGGTAACGGGAGGGGCTTACCGGGGGTAACCCATGAGTAAGTTACGTAGCGGTAACAATTGCGGGAGGGGTCCTGCCCTCGGGTCAGCCCTGCTGGGAGCCGCCGCCGGCCAGGGCGCTCTTCGCCTTCCACTGGTCCCAGGACAGGTTCCACTCGCCGTACCCGTTGCCGAGGTCGGCGTTGCCCTTGGAGCCGCTGCCGACGACCTCGAACGGGTCGCCGACCTGGACCCGCTCGTAGAAGGTCCTGGCGTCGGCGTCGCTCATGCCCACGCAGCCCGAACTGCTGTTGGCGCGGCCGAAGTTGGCGGCGTTCCACGGAGCGGCGTGCGCGTACATGCCGGACCAGGTCAGCCGCATCGAGTAGTCGACCATCTTGTCGTAGGAATCGCCCAGCCCCACCGTCTGGGAGTCCATCCGGATGGTGCCCTCCTTCGACATCAGGACCATCTTCCCGGACCAGGAGGCCTTCTGGCCGCCGGGCGTGCCCGCCGAGACCGGGATCGTCCTGACCGCCTGGCCGTCCTCGGCCACCGTCATCTTCTTGGTGTCGAGGCTGACCTCCATCCGGCGGTCCTTGCCTATCTTGAACTCGGTGGTGTAATCGCGGGCGAAGAGGCCGCCGCCGGGACCCGAGTCCACGCCGTTCAGGTTCATGTCGACCTTCACGTCGGTGCCGGACTTCCAGTACTCCTTCGGGCGCCAGTCCACCCGGTCCTTGCCGGAATAGTCCTTGAACCAGCCCCAGGAACCCTCGGTGCCGTTCGAGCTGGTGACCTTCAGCTGCTTCTCGACCTCGGCCTTGTTCTTCACCGGATTGTCGAAGACGAGCGAGACGGGCATCGCGACGCCCACCGTGCTGCCCTTCGGGATGTTGATGGAGACCTTGTTCACCTTGTCCGCGGGCGAGGTCTTGAACTGGGTGCTCGCGCTCTGGCTGGCGGTGTTCTGCGCCTCGACCCGGTAACCGGTGCCGGGGGAGGCGTTGCGCTCCGAGGTCCAGGTCCGGCCGTCGGCGGATATCTGCCCGGGCAGCTCCCCGCCCTTGCCGTCCGTCACCTTCACCAGCGAGAACTTCCCGTCGGCCAGGGTCACCCTGACCGGCTCGCCCGCCTTGACCTGCTCGCCCGTGAGGTTCACCGAGATCGCCATGTCCGGGCCCTTCTTCGGGTCCGCCCCCTTGCCGTCGCCGCCCCCGTTCCCCCCGGAGCCACCGCCCCCGCAGGCGCTCAGCGCCAGGGTGAGCAGCGCGGTGCCCGCCAGCATCGCGTGACGGGTGCGGCGGCGCGGAAGTGCGGTGCGGCGTGTACGGCTCAACGAAAACCCCTCCGGAATAACGGTCGTCCTCATATGAGGAGCGAACGCGGCCACTTCAGGTTGCGCATTCCCCGAAAAATCTCCTCCAGGCGGTTGTGACATGTGCCGCAGCGGAACCGTTGCCATCCGGTCACATCCGGAAGGCCGATGCGGAAACCGGCCGTCCGGAATTCACCCACCCGCGGCCCCGGAACCGGAAAAGGACCTTCCGCACCCGGTGAGGGGCCAAAAGTCCCTACCGTCCCCGCCAATTCACCGCGGCCGCCCGGTAACGGGACGCTCCGGCGGCCGGGATACCCTCCATCTTCGGCACGGCGAAGGAGAAACACCCCGATGTACGGATCCACCAGCAGCGCGGCGCGCGAGCAGGCCCCACCGCGCCCGGAGACGGGCGACGCCCGGGCGGCGGGCCCCGCGCCCGTGGCCGCACCGGCACCGGCGAAGACCTCGGTGCTGCGCAGCGGAGCGCTGATGGCCGCCGGCTCCGTCGTCTCCCGCGCCACCGGCTTCGTCCGTTCGGCCGTGGTCCTCGCCGCGCTCGGCGCCGGGTTCCTCGGGGACGGCTACACCGTCGCCAACACCATCCCGAACATCATCTACATGCTGCTGGTCGGCGGAGCCCTCAACGCCGTCTTCGTCCCCGAACTGGTGCGCGCCGCCAAGGAACACCGCGACGGCGGGGCCGCGTACACCGACCGGCTGCTGACCGCCTGCACCGTGGCGCTCCTCGCCCTCACCGCCACGGCCGTCCTCGCCGCACCGCTGATCGTCGACGCGTACACCCCCGAGGCGTACACACCGGCCCAGCGGAGCACCGTCGTCGCCCTGGCCCGCTTCTGCCTGCCGCAGATCCTCTTCTACGGGCTCTTCACCGTGCTCGGCCAAGTGCTCGGGGCGCGCGGCCGGTTCGGCGCCATGATGTGGACCCCCGTCCTCAACAACCTCGTCATCATCGGCGTCTTCGGCCTCTTCCTGTACACCTCCCACGGCGGCCGCGACGCCCTCAGCGCCGCGGACACCCGGCTGCTGGGCATCGGCACCACCGCGGGCATCGTCGTCCAGGCCCTCGCCCTCGTCCCCTCGCTGCGCGCCGCCCGCTTCCGCTGGCGCCCCCGCTTCGACTGGCGCGGCAGCGGCCTCACCCGCCCGCTGCACAACGCGGGCTGGCTGGTCCTGCTCGTCCTCACCAACCAGATCGCCTACTGGGTGGTGACGGTCCTCTCCACCACCGTCGGCCACCGGGCCGGCGGCTTCGGCTACGCCGCCTACACCAGCGCCTACCAGCTGTGGATCGTCCCCCAGGGCATCATCACCGTCTCCCTGGTCACCGCCCTCATGCCCCGGATGAGCTCGGCCGCTGCCGACGGGGACCTCGGCGCCGTCCGCGAGGACGTCTCGTACGCGCTGCGCTCCAGCGCCGCCCTCGTGGTGCCCGCCGCCGCGCTCTTCGCCGCGCTGGCCCCCTGGGTGATGGACTGCGTCTCCGGGTACGGGAAGGTCACCGCCGCCGAGGTCGCCGCCATGGCCGGCATGCTCACCGCGTTCGCCCCCGGCCTGGTCGCCTTCTCCGCCCAGTACGTGCTGGCGCGCGGCTTCTACGCGCTCTCCGACACCCGGACCCCCTTCTTCCTCAACCTCGTCATCGTCGCCTGCAACGCCGGACTGTCGTACGCCGCCTACCTCCTGCTGCCGGCGCGCTGGGCCGTCACCGGCATGGCCGCCGCCACCTCCCTCGCCTTCACGGCGGGCGCCGCGGTCACCGCGTACGCCCTCTCCCGCCGGCTCGGGCCGCGCACGGGCCGCCGTACCGCCACGGCGCTGCGCACCCACCTGCGGCTGCTGGCCGCCTGCCTGCCCGCGGCCGCCGCCGCCTACGGGGCCGCCCGGGCCGCCGACGGCCTCGGTGCCTTCGCCGCCGCGGCGGCGGGAACCGCCGCGCTGGCCCTGGTCGTCGTACTCCTCGCCCGGCCGCTGCGCCTGGCGGAGATCACCGACCTGCTGGACTCCCTGCGCCGGAAGGTCCGCAGATAGCGGGAGTACACCATGAAACGCCCTGGAGCACTGGCCGGATGCCGCGCGTACTGCTGATCGAGGACGACCCGTCCATCCGGGAGGGAGTGGGCCTCGGCCTGCGCCGGCGCGGCCACGAGGTGAGCACCGCGGCGACCGGCGAGGAGGGACTGGCCCTCATCGGCGGCTTCCGTCCCGAGCTGGTGCTCCTGGACCTGATGCTGCCGGGGATCAACGGGGTCCAGGTCTGCCGCCGGATCCGCGAGACCAGCCAGGTCCCGGTCATCATGCTCACCGCGCGCGGCGACGACGTCGACATCGTCGTCGGCCTGGAAGCCGGAGCCGACGACTACATCGTCAAACCCGCCCGCACCGAGATCATCGAAGCCCGCGTCAAGGCCGTGCTGCGCCGCCTCAAGGACCCGGGCGGCCGCCCCGGCGTCGAACACCACGGCGGGCTCGCCATCGACCGCGCCGGGCTGACCGCCGCCAGGAACGGCGAGCGCGTCGCCCTCGCGCCCAGCGAGATCAAGCTCCTGCTCCACCTGTCGGCCTCACCCGAGCAGGTCTTCTCCCGGCAGCAGCTGCTGGAGTACGTCTGGGAGCACAGCTACCACGCCGACGCCCGGCTCGTGGACGCCTGCGTGCGCCGGCTGCGCAACAAGATCGAGGACCCCGGCGGACAACCCCGCTACATACAGACCGTGCGGGGATTCGGCTACCGCTTCGGCCCGCTCTAGACGTGCGCGGCCTCGCACCCCTCGGACTGCGCACCCGGCTGATCGCCGCGTTCCTGCTGGTCGCCACGATCTGTGCCGTCAGCACGGCCGCCCTCACCTACCGGCAGGCCCGCAGGGCCGTCCTGACGCAGAGCCAGGACACGGCGGTCAGCACCCTGCGCGACCAGCTGGAGGGCCGCGGCATGAGCCTGCCCATGGACCGCCCGCAACTCCAGCGCCTCGTCAACGACCTGGGCAAGCGCGGCAAACCGCACTCCTGGGTGGTCTACGGCGAGTACGGCACCCTGCGTGCCTCCTCCAACGGCACCCCCACCACCTCCGCCGTCCTCACCGACACCCTGCGCGACCAGGTCGCGGCGAACCCGCACGGGGCATTCCAGCGGGTCGAGGACGCCCGCGGCGAGCCCTACCTGACCATCGGCATGCCCGCCGTCTTCGCCCGCGACGGCAAACGCGAGCCGACCGGCGTCACCGTCTACGCCGTCATGCCGCTCACCGGCGAACAGCAGACCGTCGACGCCATGGTCGAAGCCGCCAAGCAGGGTGCCGTACCGGGCCTGGCCATCGCCCTCGTACCCGCCCTGCTCGCCGCGCGCAGCGTCCTGCGCCCCGTACGCGACATGCGGCGCGCCGCGCGGAACCTGGGCCGGGGCCGCCTCGACACCCGGATCGACGTCAGGGGGACCGACGAACTCGCTGGCCTCGCCCGCACCTTCAACGAGACCGCCGGCGCACTCGAGGAATCCGTCACCGAACTGCGGGAGGCGGAGGCCCGGGCCCGGCGCTTCGCCGCCGACGTCTCCCACGAACTGCGCACCCCGCTCGCCGGGATGCTCGCCGTCACCGAGGTGCTCGACGAGGACGCCGCCGGCCTCGACCCCGACACCGCCAAGGCGCTGCGGCTGATCAGCGCCGAGACCGGGAAGCTGGCCGTCCTCGTCGAGGACCTGATGGAGATCTCCCGCTTCGACGCCCGCGCCGCCGAACTCAACCCCGACGACGTCGACGTCGCCGAGGCCGTGGGGAAGACCCTGGAGCGCCGCCACTGGGACGACGGCCGGGTCACCGCCGACCTGCCCGAAGGGGTCCGCGCCAGGCTGGACCCGCGCCGCTTCGACGTGGTCCTGGCCAACCTCGTGGGCAACGCGCTGCGCCACGGCGAGGCCCCCGTACGGATCACCGTACGCACCCGGGAGCACCCGGGCGGGCCGCGCCTGCTGCTGGAGGTCGCCGACAGCGGACCGGGCATCGCCGACGAGGTGCTGCCGCACATCTTCGACCGGTTCTTCAAGGCCGACGCCGCCCGCACCCGCTCCGCCGGCAGCGGCCTCGGGCTCGCCATCACCCTGGAGAACGTCCGGCTGCACGGCGGCGGCCTCAGCGCCTCCAACGCCCCCGGCGGCGGAGCGGTGTTCACCCTCGACATGCCCCTGGAGGCCGCCGCATGAGCCGTACGCGGGCGCTCGCGTCGGCCGCCGCCCTGCTGGCGCCGCCCCTGCTGCTCACCGGCTGCGGGATCAAGCCCACCGGAGTCGTGGAGAGCGGCGCGGCCGCCAAGGTCGCCGTCGCCGCGCCCGCCCGCGCCTCGATGGCCTACTTCGTCACCCCCGAGGGACGACTGGTCCCCTCGCCGCGGCCCGAGCACACCCGCGACGGCCCCCGCGGCAGCCTCACGGGACTGCTGAGCGGCCCCGGCGCCGCGGAACTGGAGGCCGGACTGGGCACCAGGCTGCCCCCGGTCGACGAGCGGCGGCTCGCGGAGGTCGGGGCCGGCTTCACCGCCCGGGACCGGGTCGAGGCACGGCTCCCCTTCCCCGTGGCCGGGCTGGATCCCGTCGCCCGCCGCCAGCTCGTGTGCAGCGCCCTGTCCACCCTGGCCCCGGCCTTCGACGTGGTGCTGCGCGGCTCGGACACGGCGCTGGAGGCGGCCCGCTGCGAAACGGGGGGCGGAGGGGCTTGAGGGGCCGGGAGGTGAGGGGTCGGGAGGTGAGGGGGCGAGAGGCCCCTCGGCTCCGGCCGGCGAGGGCCCCTTGCGGCGCCCCCGGTGTCCCGCCACCGTGTGGACCATGGAACGCGCCGCCCGGCCCCCCGGCATCCCCGACGTCTTCGACCCCCGCCTCTACGCCGAGGCCGTCCCGCACGAGCGCTACCGCCTGCTCCGCGACCGCCACCCGGTGGCCTGGCAGGAGGAGCCCGAGGTCCAGGGCTGGCCCGCCGGCCCCGGCTTCTGGGCCGTGACCCGGCACGCCGACGTCGTCCGCGTCCTGCGCGACCACGCCTCGTACTCCTCCTGGCTCGGCGCCACCCAGATCCGCGACCCCGACCCCGCCGACCTGCCGTTCCTGCGCAGCACCATGCTCAACCAGGACCCGCCGGGCCACGGCGGGCTGCGCCGCCTGGTCTCCCGCGCCTTCACCCCCGCACGCGTCGACGCCTTCGCGGACCGGGTCCGGGAACGCGCCCGCACCCTCCTCACCGCCGCGCGGGACGGCGCCGAGGACGGGACCGCCGACGTCGTGCGCGCCGTCACCGACGAATACGCCCTGCTCAACCTCACCGACCTGCTGGGCGTCCCGCCCGCCGACCGGGGCCTGCTGCTGGAGTGGACCGTACGGATCATCGGCTACCAGGACCCCGAGGACGCCCCCGCGCCCCTCCTCGGCCCGGACGGCAAGCCGCTCAACCCGCGCTCCCCGGCGCTGCTCGGCGAGATGTTCGGGTACGCCCGCGAACTGGCCGCGTACAAGCGCGCCCACCCCGGGGACGACGTCATGACCGCCCTCGCACAGGCCGGACTGGAGTCCGCCGAACTGGAGATGTTCTTCTTCCTGCTGACCGTCGCCGGCAACGACACCGTACGCAGCGCGGCGCCGGGCGGCCTCCTGGCCCTGGCCCGCCACCCCGACGCCTACCGGAGCCTCGCCGACGGCACCGCCCCGGCCGGCCGGGCCGTCGAGGAACTGCTGCGCGTCCACCCGCCCGTGCTCAGCTTCCGCCGCACGGCCGCCCGCGACACCGAGCTCGCCGGCACCCCGATCCGGGCCGGGGACAAGGTGGTGGTCTTCCACGCCTCCGCCAACCACGACGAGCGGGTCTTCGCCGACCCGCACCGGATCGACCCCCACCGCGCCCCCAACCCCCACGTCTCCTTCGGTGACGGCCCGCACGTCTGCCTCGGCGCCCACTTCGCCCGGCTCCAGCTGCGCACCCTCTACGAGGAGTGGCGCGACTCCATGCCCGCTCCGGAACTCGCGGGCCCGCCCCGCCGGCTGGTCTCCAACTTCATCAACGGCATCACGCGACTGCCGCTGCGGGTGTCCGGGCCGCGACGGTGACATCGGCGACCAGTTCGGTCACGTCCGGCCCGTAGGCGTTGGAGTTGACCACCTTCAGCATGAGGCAGAAGGACTTCCCGCGGTAGTCGCGCGCCAGCTGCCGGTGGTTGCGGGCGAGATAACGGGCCGCGGCCTGATTGCTGTTGGCGGTCTGCCCGGAGAGCAGGAACACCGGCCGCGACCCCTGCTCCGTCGTGAGCCGCGCCAGCAGCACGTATTCGACCAGGCCCGGCTCCCAGCGGTACGCCTCCCCGCCGACGGTGATCATGCCCCGGTCCGGGCCGGGTTCGGAGGACACCTCGACCCGGACCCCGGGGAGCAGGGAGTGGAGGTGCGCCGCCGTACGGGAGTTGGACGAGGGACCGCCGACGCAGAACTCGGCGCGCTCGCCGAAGCCCTGCCGCGCCTCGTGGGTGACGATCTGCACCGTCGCCCCGCAGTCCTTGATCAGGGACGATATCTCCAGCAGCGCGAAGGCGTCGTTGCGGTGCAGCGAGGATTCCTTGCCGCCCATCTGGCGGTTCACCACGAACAGGCAGTCGGAGCCGGCCGGGAGCCCGAAGAAGGCCTGCTTGCGGCGGAGCGCGCGGCGCCACACGTACGTCCGCGTGAACCAGCCGAATCCACCGCTGAGGGCGGTGGCCACCACTCCGAGCACGATGTTGCGGACGTCGTCGTTCATGCGGCGGATGGTAGCCGCCGCGCCGCCTTCCTGACGCGGGGGGCGGGGCGGACTAGGCTGCCGGGCCTGGGACCCGTCGTCGGAGCAGCACCGGGCCGGGGGCTGCTCCGACGACGGGCCCGGGTCTGACCGGCCGTCGACTGGAGGAACCGGATGCGCGCTTCCGCCGCACGTCAGTTAGCGTTCGCAGCCCTCGCCGGGGCGCTCGTCTCCACCGGGGCCGCCGCCCCGCCCTCGCAGCTCCCCGTCCCGCCCAAGGTGCCCGTCGCAGCCGGTTACGGCGGGGCCGTCGCCAGCGTCGACGCCGACGCCTCCGCCGCCGGCATCGCCGTGCTGCGCGCCGGGGGCAACGCCGTGGACGCGGCGATCGCCACCGCCGCCGCGCTCGGGGTCACCGAACCGTACTCGGCGGGGATCGGCGGGGGCGGCTACTTCGTCTACTACGACGCCTCCTCGCGCCGGGTGCACACCATCGACGGCCGCGAGACCGCCCCGGCCACGGCCACCGAGACCCTGTTCCAGGAGAACGGCGCCCCCATCCCCTTCGCCGAGGGCCAGACCAGCGGCCGCTCGGTCGGCGTCCCCGGCACCCCCGCCACCTGGAAGAGCGCCCTCGACGCCTGGGGCAGCCGCCCCCTCGCCCAGCTCCTGCGCCCCGCCGAGAAACTGGCCCGCGACGGCTTCGAGGTCGACGGCACCTTCCGCGCCCAGACCGAGGCCAACCAGGACCGCTTCAAGGACTTCCCCGCCACCCGCGAGCTGTTCCTGCCCGGCGGGCAGCTGCCCGTCGTCGGTTCCACCTTCAAGAACCCGGACCTCGCCGCCACCTACGCCGAACTCGCCCGCAAGGGCACCGGCGCGCTCTACCGGGGCCCGATCGCCCAGGACATCGTCAACACCGTCCGCAAGCCCCCCGTCGACCCGGCCGCCACCCGCAACGTCCGCCCCGGCGACCTGACCACGGCCGACCTGCGCGCGTACGAGACCAAGCGGCAGGCCCCCACCCAGATCTCCTACCGGGGCCTGGACGTCTACAGCATGGCCCCCTCCTCCTCCGGCGGCACCACCGTCGGGGAGGCGCTGAACATCCTGGAGCGCACCGACCTGTCGAAGCTGTCCCCGGCGCAGTACCTGCACCGGTACATCGAGGCGTCCCGGATCGCCTTCGCCGACCGGGGCCGCTGGGTCGGCGACCCCGCCGCCGTGCCCGTCCCCACGCGCGAGCTGCTCTCGCAGCGGTACGCGGACTCGCGTGCCTGCCTCATCAGGCCCGACCGGGCGCTGACCAGCCCGCTGGCCCCCGGCGACCCCCGCAATCCCGTCCCGTGCGCCACCACGGGCGAGGCCGCCCCGACCACCTACGAGGGGGAGAACACCACCCACCTGACGGTCGCCGACCGCTGGGGCAACGTGGTCTCCTACACCCTGACCATCGAGTCGACCGGCGGCAGCGCCATCACCGTCCCGGGGCGGGGCTTCCTGCTCAACAACGAGCTGACCGACTTCTCCTTCGCCCCGGCGGCCCCCGGGGTCCCCGACCCGAACCTGCCCGGGCCGGGCAAGCGCCCGCGCTCCTCCATGTCCCCGACCATCGTCCTGGAGCACGGCCGTCCGCTCCTCGCGGTCGGCTCCCCGGGCGGCGCCACGATCATCACCACCGTGCTGCAGACCCTCACCGGCCACCTGGACCGGGGCCTGCCCCTGGTGGACGCCATCGCGGCCCCGCGCGCCAGCCAGCGCAACCAGACCACCACCGAGCTGGAGCCGGGCCTGTGGAACAGTCCGCTGCGCACCGAACTGGAGGGCCTGGGGCAGGCCTTCCGGCAGAACCCGGAGATCGGCGCCGCCACCGGCGTCCAACGGCTGCCGGACGGCCGCTGGCTGGCGGCGGCCGAGACGACCCGCAGGGGCGGCGGCTCGGCGATGGTGGTGCGCCCGCACGGCAAGCCGTAGCACTCGGGCCGCCCCGGCCGTTCCCGCCGTTTCGGCCGGGGTGTCCGGCCCGCGTTCCTACAGCGCCGTGAGGATCCTCGGGCCGGCGGCGGTGATGGCGACCGTGTGTTCGGCGTGGGCGGCGCGCGAGCCGTCGGTGGTGCGCAGGGTCCAGCCGTCGGGGTCGCAGGCGTAGTCGTCCGTACCGCCCGCGATCAGCATCGGCTCGATCGCGATGACCATGCCGGGGCGCAGCTTCATGCCGTGCCCCGGCGGGCCCTCGTTGGGGACGCCCGGGTCCTCGTGCATGCTGCGGCCCACGCCGTGGCCGCCGAAGCCCTCGGGGATGCCGTAACCGGCGGAGCGGCAGACGGTCCCGATGGCGTGGGCGATGTCGCCGATCCGGTTGCCGGGCGCGGCGGCGGCGATGCCGGCCGCCAGGGCCCGTTCGGCGGTCTCGACGAGGCGCAGGTCGGCGGGGCGGGGGCGGCCGACGGTGAAGCTGACGGCGGCGTCCCCGACCCAGCCGCGCAGCCGGGCGCCGCAGTCGATGCTGACCAGGTCGCCGTCGCGCAGCCGGTAGCCGTCGGGGATCCCGTGGACGATCGCGTCGTTGACCGAGGCGCACACCACCCCGGGGAAGGGCACCGGCGCGAAGTGCGGCCGGTAGCCGAGGAAGGGAGAGGTGGCGCGCGCCTCGCGCAGGACCGTGCGGGCCACCGCGTCCAGCTCCAGCAGGGACACCCCGACCCGGGCCGCCCCGCGTACGGCTGCCAGGGCGTGGGCGACCACCCGGCCGGCGGCGCGCATCTCGTCGATCGCTCGATCCGTCTTGAGTTGAACCATGCCAATAACTATACCGGTATAAGTTTACCGGGATAGTTATTGGGCTCCGGGGTAGGATGGGGGGCATGGTCCGTACCCCCCTGACACCCGAAGAGCGCGAGCGCGGCGAGCGCCTGGGCGCGCTGCTGCGCGAAGCACGCGCAGGCCGCAGCATGGTCGAGGTCGCGGCCGGCGCGGGGCTCTCCGCCGAGACCCTCCGCAAGATCGAGACCGGCCGGGCGCCCACCCCCGCCTTCTTCACGGTCGCCGCCCTGGCCGGTGTCCTCGGACTCTCCCTGGACGAGGTCGTACGGCGCTGCGCGCTCGTGCCCGCCTGACGGGCCGGCCCGGCCCCTCACGGGGCGTGTCCGGCGGCCGGACGGCCCAATGGGCGGTGCGAGGGGCGGGACCGGGGGCAGTGGTGCAGGCGTGTCAGTGATGAACGCAACGAAACGCCTCGGCCTCGCACTCCTCGGCGCCCTCCTCGCGGCCGGCCTGCTGGCCGCCGCCTGCTCCAACCCCGGAGGGCGGACCGGCGCCCTGCCCCCGGCCCCGCACGACGGCTTCCTCACGGCCGGCGGGAGCGCCGCGGACGCGCCTTCGCCGTCAAGGTTTGAGATTTCCGTAGCCCGCCCGTAACGCGGGTGGGATGCAATGCGTGCATGGAGACGCCGACTGCGCGGGTGATCGGGCAACTCACGGACTACCTGAGGGGCTTGACGCGGAGACTGGATCCCGGAGCCGGCTGGTACGGGGAATTCCTGCGGCGGGACCCGGAGGGGATGCGCGCCTGCCTCGACGGGGTGGCGATGCCGCCGTGGGACGTACTGGAATCGCTCCTCGGTGACCTGCCGCGGGAGGCGGGCGACGCGGCGGGCGAGGCCGTGTACGCGGCCGCGCTGCGGGCGGCGGCCGTCGCCGCGTGGGACGCGATGCCGGGCGGGGAGGGCGAGCTGCGGACCCTGCTCGACGCGGCCGTGGCGCAGCGGGCCGCCCTGGAGGAGGCGCTGCGCGGCCTGACCGCCCGGCGCGCCGGTGCCGGCGACCCGGCGGAGGCGGCCGCCCTGGACCGGGAGCTGGCCTGGGCCCGGGACGACGCGGCCCGCGCGGCCGCGCGGCACGCGGACCTGGCGGCCCGGCTGGCGGCCCTCCGGGCGGGGCCGGGGCCGGGGGCTGGGGCGCAGGAGCCGCAGTCGTCGCAGCCGGGGGCCCGGCTGCCGGAGCTGCCGCAGCGGCGGCCGGGGTCGCAACTGTCGCAGCCGTCGCCGCCGCCTTGGCCGCAGTCGGGGCCGCCGTCGCCGCCGCCGTCGCCCGAGCAGCCGCAGCCGCAGCCGCAGCAGCCGTCACCCGAGCCGCCGTCGTCGCCCGAGCCGCTGCCGGCCGTTTCGCCGCAGCGGGAGGGCCGGTGGCTGCGCGGCGCCCGGCGCTCCGGAGGAGCCCGGTACGCGGGCGCACCGTCGGCGGCGCTGCCCGCGCCCGGGGAGCCGGTCCCGGCGGCGGCCGTCCCGGACCTCCCCGTTCCGGCCCCGCGCGGCGCCCGCTACATCCGCCCGGCCGCCGGCCGGACCCCGCCGGCGCGTGGCGACGCCTCCCCGGCGCCGGGGACCGCACCGGCCGCGGCCGGAGCCACCCGGGCCGGACACCCCGGCCCGCACCCCGATGCGCACCCCGCCCCGGCCCCCGCCGGCCCCGACGCGCCCTCCGTACGGGACACCCCGGCCGGAACCCCGGCGCCCGGCCCGCGCGGCGGGTTCACCGCCGAGCTGCTCACGCTGCGCGCCCAGGGCCGCGGCGGCGAGGCCCACGCCCTGCTCTGCGAGGCCGCGGCCTGGCCCGCCGCCGAACTCCCCGCCCTCGCCGCCGAACTGGGCCGCGCCGGCCTGGCCGCCGACTGGGCCACCCTCCTGTGGGAGGCGGCCTCGCTCCCGCCCGACCGGCTCGCCGCGGCCGCCGCCGCCCTCGGCGAGGCGGGCCGGGAGGCCGACTGCGACGGCCTGCTCCGCCAGGGCGTGGCCCGCCCGGCCGCCGAGGTGGCCGAGGCGGCCCTCGCCCTCGGCACGGCCGGCCGGGACCGCGAGGCCCAGGCCCTGCTGGGCGCCTTCGTCCGGCTGCGCACCGCGGAGGAGGCGGCCGGCCTGGCCCGCCGGGACCCGCACTGGTTCGCCCCCCGGCTGCTGCGCGCGGCCCGGGCCCTGTCCGGGACCCGCCACCGCGATCTGGCGCACGCCCTGAGGGTGGCGGGAATCCCGGTGCCCTGAACCGCCCGTCCGCTGACCGCAAACGACCGCGTGGCGTCGTAACGTGATCGACTACTCCAACCGCGCAAGGTGGTCTTGCCCCAGGCTGTGACGAGGCCTACCTTCGACTCCCTACGGACACCCTCTACGTGCGTAGAAGCCGGCGTTCCCGTCGCGAGGAGCAGCTCATGGCCCAAGTCGTCCGCGCCGCACTCGTCCAGGCCACCTGGACCGGAGACACCGAGTCGATGATCGCCAAGCACGAGGCGCACGCCCGCCGGGCGGCCGCCCAGGGCGCTCGGATCATCGGCTTCCAGGAGGTGTTCAACGCCCCGTACTTCTGCCAGGTCCAGGAGCCCGAGCACTACCGCTGGGCCGAGCCCGTCCCCGACGGCCCCACCGTCCGCCGGATGCAGGACCTGGCCCGCGAGACCGGAATGGTGATCGTCGTCCCGGTCTTCGAGCTGGAGAGCGAGGGGTTCTACTACAACACCGCCGCCGTCATCGACGCGGACGGAAGCTACCTCGGCAAGTACCGCAAGCACCACATCCCCCAGGTCAAGGGCTTCTGGGAGAAGTTCTACTTCCGCCCCGGCAACCTCGGCTGGCCCGTCTTCGACACCGCCGTCGGCAAGGTCGGCGTCTACATCTGCTACGACCGCCACTTCCCCGAGGGCTGGCGCCAACTCGGGCTCGGCGGCGCCCAGCTGGTCTACAACCCGTCCGCCACCTCCCGCGGCCTGTCGGCCTACCTGTGGCAGCTGGAACAGCCCGCCTCCGCCGTCGCCAACGAGTACTTCATCGCCGCCATCAACCGCGTCGGCCAGGAGGAGTACGGGGACAACGACTTCTACGGAACCAGCTACTTCGTCGACCCGCGCGGCCAGTTCGTCGGCGAGGTCGCCAGCGACAAGGAGGAGGAACTCCTCGTCCGCGACCTCGACTTCGACCTGATCAAGGAGGTCCGCGACCAGTGGGCCTTCTACCGCGACCGCCGACCCGACGCCTACGGAGGACTCGTACAGCCGTGACCAACCCCATCCCGCTGCACAGCCGCCACCGCACCGTCCTGCCCGACTGGCTCGCGCTCTACTACGACCGCCCCATCGAGCTTACGCACGGCGAGGGCCGCCACGTCTGGGACGCGGACGGCAACCGCTACCTCGACTTCTTCGGCGGCATCCTCACCACGATGACCGCCCACGCCCTGCCCGAGGTCACCAAGGCCGTCGCCGAACAGGCCGGGCGGATCATCCACTCCTCCACCCTGTACCTCAACCGGCCCATGATCGAGCTGGCCGAACGGGTCGCCGCCCTGTCCGGCATCCCCGACGCCCGGGTCTTCTTCACCACCTCCGGCACCGAGGCCAACGACACCGCCCTGCTGCTCGCCACCACGTACCGCCGCTCCAACCAGATCCTGGCGATGCGCAACAGCTACCACGGCAGGTCCTTCTCCACCGTCTCCATCACCGGCAACCGGGGCTGGTCCCCGACGAGCCTCTCGCCGCTCCAGACCTACTACGTCCACGGCGCGGTCCGCTCCCGCGGCCCCTTCGCCGGCCTCGACGACAGCGCCTTCACCGCCGCGGCCGTCGCCGACCTGGAAGACGTACTCGGCCAGGCGCGCGGGGGAGTGGCCGCGCTGATCGCCGAGCCGGTCCAGGGCGTCGGCGGGTTCACCTCCCCGCCCGACGGGCTGTACGGAGCCTTCCGCGAGGTCCTCGACCGGCACGGCATCCTGTGGATCAGCGACGAGGTGCAGACCGGCTGGGGCCGCACCGGCGACCACTTCTGGGGCTGGCAGGCCCACGCCCAGAACGGCCCGCCCGACATCCTCACCTTCGCCAAGGGCATCGGCAACGGCATGTCCATCGGCGGAGTGGTGGCGCGGGCCGAGGTGATGAACTGCCTCGACTCCAACTCCATCTCCACCTTCGGCGGCTCCCCCGTCACCATGGCGGCCGGACTCGCCAACCTCGCGTACCTCCTGGACCACGACCTCCAGGGCAACGCCCGCCGCGTCGGCGGCCTGCTCCTGGAACGGCTCCGCGCCATCGCCGCCCACGTGCCCGCCGTACGGGAGGTCCGCGGCCGGGGCCTGATGGCCGGAGTGGAACTGACCGTGCCCGGCACCGACCAGGCCGACCCGCAGGCCGCCGCCGCCGTCCTGGAGGCCGCCCGCGCGGGCGGGCTGCTCCTCGGCAAGGGCGGCGGGCACAACACCAGCGTGCTGCGCGTCGCGCCGCCGCTCTCCCTCACCGTCGCCGAGGCGGAAGAGGGCGCCGGGATCCTCGAACAGGCGCTGCGCGGCATCCAGTAGGGGGACGCACATGAGCATCCGTACGCTGATCAGCGGCGGCCTGGTCGTCACCGCCGCCGACGAGCTCCACGCGGACGTCCTGATCGAGGACGGCCGGGTGGCCGCCCTCGCCGCGCACGGCTCGGCGGCCGCCGAGGCCTGGACGGCCGACCGTACGATCGACGCGAGCGGGAAGTACGTCATCCCCGGCGGGGTCGACGCGCACACCCACATGGAACTCCCCTTCGGCGGCACCGCGGCCTCGGACACCTTCGAGACCGGCACCCGCGCCGCCGCCTGGGGAGGCACCACCACCATCGTCGACTTCGCCGTGCAGAGCGTGGGCCGCTCGCTGCGCGAGGGGCTCGACACCTGGTACGAGAAGGCCGACGGGAAATGCGCGGTCGACTACGCGTTCCACATGATCGTGTCGGACGTGAACGAGCACACGCTCAAGGAAATGGACGGACTCGTCGAGGAAGGCGTGAGCTCGTTCAAACTGTTCATGGCGTATCCGGGGGTCTTCTACTCGGACGACGGGCAGATCCTGCGGGCCATGCAGCGCGCTTCCGCCAACGGCGGGCTGATCATGATGCACGCGGAGAACGGCATCGCGATCGACGTGCTCATCGAACAGGCCCTGGCGCGCGGGGAAACCGACCCCCGCCACCACGGCGAGGTCCGCAAGGTGCTCCTGGAGGCCGAGGCCACCCACCGCGCCATCCAGCTCGCCCGGGTGGCCGGAGCCCCGCTGTACGTGGTCCACGTCTCGGCGGAGGAGGCGGTCGCCGAGCTGGCCGCGGCCCGGGACAAGGGCCTGCCGGTCTTCGGCGAGACCTGCCCCCAGTACCTGTTCCTGTCCACCGACAACCTCGCCGAGCCCGACTTCCAGGGCGCCAAGTACGTCTGCTCCACCCCGTTGCGGCCGCGTGAGCACCAGGCGGCCCTGTGGCGCGGCCTGCGCACGAACGACCTCCAGGTGGTCTCCACCGACCACTGCCCCTTCTGCTTCCGCGGCCAGAAGGGGCTGGGGCGGGGCGACTTCTCCAAGATCCCGAACGGGCTGCCGGGGGTGGAGAACCGCATGGACCTCCTGCACCAGGCGGTCCTGGACGGGCACATCAGCCGCCGCCGCTGGATCGAGATCGCCTGCGCGAGTCCGGCCCGGATGTTCGGCCTCTACCCGCAGAAAGGGACCATCGCGCCGGGCTCCGACGCCGACATCGTCCTCTACGATCCGCACGCCGAGCAGGTCATCTCCGCCGAGACGCACCACATGAACGTGGACTACTCGGCGTACGAGGGCAAGCGGATCACCGGACGCGTCGACACCGTCCTCTCCCGCGGCGAACTGGTCATCGACCGCCGCGAGTTCACCGGACGGGCCGGGCACGGCACCTTCGTGCACCGCTCCACCTGCCAGTACCTCTAGCGGGTGCCGGGGCGGCCCGCCCCGGCACCCGCACTCCCCAGCAAGGAGCAGCCCGCCCATGGACTTCGGCCTCGTCCTGCAGACCGACCCGCCGGCCTCCCAGGTCGTCAGCCTGATGAAGCGCGCGGAGCGCAACGGCTTCCGCTACGGCTGGACCTTCGACTCGGCCGTGCTCTGGCAGGAACCGTTCGTCATCTACAGCCAGATCCTGGCCAACACACAGAAGCTGCACATCGGCCCCATGGTCACCAACCCGGGCACCCGCACCTGGGAGGTCACCGCCTCCACCTTCGCCACCCTCAACGACATGTACGGCAACCGCACCGTCTGCGGCATCGGCCGCGGCGACTCGGCGATGCGCGTCGCGGGGCGCGCCCCCAACACCCTGGCCCGCCTCGGCGAGGCCATCGACGTCATCCGCGACCTCGCCGAGGGCCGCGAAGCGCTCGTCGACGGCAACCCGGTCCGCATCCCGTGGATCAAGAACGGAAAGCTGCCCGTCTGGATGGCCGCGTACGGGCCCAAGGCCCTCGCCCTGGCCGGGGAGAAGGCGGACGGGTTCATCCTCCAGCTCGCCGACCTCTACCTCACGGAATGGATGGTCAAGGCGGTCCGCGCCGCCGCCACCAAGGCCGGCCGGGACCCGGACGCGATCACCATCTGCGTGGCGGCGCCCGCGTACGTGGGCGAGGACCTCGAGCACGCCCGCGACCAGTGCCGCTGGTTCGGGGGGATGGTCGGCAACCACGTGGCCGACCTCGTCTCCCGGTACGGCGAGCACTCCTCGATGGTCCCCGACGAGCTCACCGAGTACATCAAGTCGCGCGCGGACTACGACTACAGCCACCACGGCCGCGCCGGCAACCCGTCCACCGACTTCGTCCCCGACGAGATCGTCGACCGCTTCTGCCTGCTCGGCCCGATCGAGGCCCACATCGACAAACTCCGTGCCCTGCGCGACCTGGGCGTCGACCAGTTCGCCGTCTACGACATGCACGACGCGAGGGAGTCCACCATCGACGCGTACGGACAGCACGTCATCCCGGCGCTGCGCGACTGATCCCCGCGCCTGCTCCCGCGGGGTTCTGGTCAGGGCCAGTGATGAAGGGGAGGTCGGTCTCGGTGGTGCTGGTCATCGAGATCTCCAGGGTGGGGGAGCCCCGGCCGGGCGAAGCGCACCGCTCGGCCGGGAGGCGAGGGCGGGGTGGTTACGGCGTCGTTGCCTTAGCCGGTACGGGCGCGTCCTGGAGCGGCTTCTCCGTGATCGAGAACGCGACGGTGAACTTTGCGGCCTCGTTGTCCACGCTGTACTGCGGGGACCGGGAGCCGATACGAACCGGGAAGACGTCCATCGACCGGGAGCCGGGCACGTCGCCCTTGCGCAGGAACACCACCCAGCCGGTGGAGTCCTTCGTGAGCAGCTGCTCGATCTCGTCCGCGACCTTGTCCTCGTAGAAACCGAGGGACGAGTCGTCGGCCTGGTCCACGCCGGGGATCTTCGACTCGAACGTGCTCCCCAGGTCGGGGGTCTCGATGGCCTGGTTCGACAGAGACCAGCCGTCGATCGCTGCGACCGCGTTCGTCAGGTCGGTGCCGGCGGTCAGCTCCGCCCGAGTAGGAAGGTGGCCAGGACTTGTCCCGTAACTGCTGGTCACGGGTGAGATGATCTCGATGTGGCTGGTGTGATCACGGCGTCCGAGCCGTCCTGGATAGCCCCGTTCACCGGGCTGAGCCCGCGTGCTTTCGGGAAGCTGGTGACCGTGCTGCGGCGCGAGGGCGCGGACGCAGTCCGCAAGGGCCGGCCGTGGGGCCTTCCCCTGGAGGACCGGGCACTGCTGGTCGCGGCGTACTGGCGCACGAACCTGACCATGCGCCAGCTCGCACCGCTGTTCGGGGTGTCGAAGTCGGCCGCGGACCGCATCATCGACCACCTCGGACCGATGCTCGCGCTCCAGCCCCGCAAGCGGTTCGCCAAGGACACCGTGCTCATCGTGGACGGCACCCTGGTACCCACCCGCGACCACACCATCGCCGCGCAGTCGAGGAACTACCGGTACTCCACCAACCACCAGGTCGTCATCGACGCCGACACCCGCCTGGTCGTCGTGGTCGGCCGGCCGCTCGCCGGGAACCGCAACGACTGCAAGGCCTGGGAGGAATCCGGCGCCAAAGCCGCGGCCGGAAGGACCATGACGATCGCCGATGGCGGCTACCCGGGCACCGGACTCGTCATCCCGCACCGCCGCCGCAAGGGCGAAGACCTGCCCGAGTGGAAGGAAGTGCACAACACGTCCCACAAGCAGGTGCGTGCCCGGGTCGAGCACGTCTTCGCCCGCATGAAGACCTGGAAGATCCTCCGCGACTGCCGCCTCAAAGGTGACGGCGTCCATCACGCCATGCCCGGCATCGCCCGCATGCACAACCTCGCCCTCGCCGGATAGGCAAGCGGACCGCACCGCGATCGACCCACCCCGGCGACTCAAAGATCATTTACGGGACAAGTCCTAGGTGCGCCAAGCGCACGCCGACCGAACCTGGGCGTCTTGTCCTGACCCACTGAAAGCCGCTTGGAAGGACGAGCTCGAGTCCCTCCCCCCGTAAGGTCCGTGCTCGGGTCGAGCGCGCTTGCGCCCGGGATGAAGATCCGGACAATCCTGCGTGACTTCGGACTCAAGGGTGATGGCGTCCCCACGCGATGTGCGGGTCGCCCGGCTGCACAACCTCTCCCACGCTGGGCAGCGCGCGGCCCGAACAGCGAACGGTCCGTCCAGGCCGACACAAAGATCGTTTCTGGGATATCCGATCAGCAGGCGGCACGCTCTGCGGGCATGGCCTCGAAGGCAGTGTCCTGCGCGGCCAGCTGCTGTCTGGCCGAAACCATGTTTTGTGTTCGCAAGATCTCTTAGGTAGACAGGGGGGTCACGAGAGTGAGACGTGTTGGGCGCGTGACGGAACGACAGGTGGGGCATGAAGTTCGGCATGGGCAGCACGACGCTGTCCGAGCTGGGCAAGGCCACGACCGGTTCCAGCGACGACCTCGGCACGCTGATCGAGTTGCTGATCGCCGCGGCGGACCCGTTGGAGGGCAAGTTCAACGGCGTCGGCCGGACCGCGTTCGACTCGTTCAAGCGGCGCTCCGACGCGATCACCGCCGAGCTGAACGGATCCCTGCGGGCCATCCTCGGCGGTCAGGCCGGGATGGACACCTCGTTCAGCACCGGTGACCAGGAGCAGGGCGACAACGCCCACCAGAACATGGGCTCCGCCAACTTCGACGCCGCGCGCTTCGGCGCGCGCTGACACCCGGGGACTGAGACGCATGGCAAACCAGGGCCGCACTTCGTACGACATCGCTGCTTGCGTGGGGGTCCAGGGCGCGGCGGTGAAGGCGGTGATGGCCGAGTTCACGGCCGACGGCGTCTCGGACGAGTAGCACGGCAAGGAAGTCCGCTGGAGCAAGGCGGCGAACGAGGGTGCGCGACTCATCCGACTCGTCCGCACCACGCTGGAGCAGAACGACGCGACCGCGCAGGCCCGCTGGCGCGGGCCAAGGCGGCGGTCGACAACATCGGCTGACGCCGAGCTTACGGGGAAGAGGGGGTTGGACATGGACTGGGACATTAAGCCGTCTGGCGTGCGGGGAGTCCTGAATAAGACAGGGACCGCGGCGGAGGGATTCCAGAAGGCGAGCAAGGCGTTGGAGACGACGCTGCCAAACGCGGCGAAGCACGCGGGGCCCCTCTCCTTCGGTGGCGGTGAGGGTTCTGGGATGGGGCCCATCGCTGCCGCGCTGGCGGCGCTGATGGCGTCCCACAACGTGCGTCTGACGTTCATCGGGGCCCGGACGGGCGCCTCGATCAAGGGTGCGATGGACGCGACGACGGCGTACGTGAACGGCAACCTCGAGCAGGCGGCGAACGCCCAGCGTGAGGCTTTGAAGGCGCCGCAGGTCGTCTTTTTGGAGGCGGTCAAGAAGTGAGCGGCGACCATCCAGTCAACCCCTGTACGGTCCCGACATTCACGGGTGACCTGGAGGCGCTGGAACAGGACTATGCCGCCATCAAGGTTGCCGCGGTCACCTTCCGTGACGCGGGAGCCAACGTGGACTCCGAGTTCCAGGGCCTGTCCGCGTTCTACTCGGCGCCAGAGGCGGCCCAGCTGTTCGCGACGACGCATCCGGTGCGCACGGACAGCGACTTCTTCGCCGACCAGCTGGATGACGCGGCGAAGGCACTGGGTGAATACGTCAGCGAGGCGCGGCCGATCGCGGCGCGGCTGAAGGAGCTCCAGGCGAGGGCCGCAACCTTCAGCGACAAGATCAGCGGGGATGAGCACTGGAAGGACGACAAGAAGAAGACCGACGAGAACAGTCAACTGATCCGTGACATCAGTGCGACCGTCGCCGCGTTCTGGGCTGCCGAGAAGGCCTGCGCTGACAAGCTCCGTGCGCTGCATGGTGAACCCCCGCTCCGCTATGACGACGGATCGCACGGAAAGGACATGTACGGCTACCGATTGGAGGACCTGAACGCCTCCAAGTCGTTGCCGTGGGGTACCCGGTTCGGGCAGACGCACCGGTGGTACGAGATCGACCACTGGGCAAAGTCCTTCGTCTGGGACGGCATCGTCGTCGACGGCATCGTGGGCACCGTCCGAGGCCTCGGAACCCTTGTCGGCGTCGATGGCTGGGACAAGGCCGGCCAGGCCTGGACGGGCCTTGCGAAGCTGGGCACGGGACTGGCCCTCACCCTCCAGCCGGGCATGGGCGTGGTCTACTGGACGGCTGACGACAAGGCACTCCCCGCCTGGCTGCGCGACTCGCGCACGGCGATGAAGGAGACCGGCAAAGCCCTGGTCGCGTGGGATGAGTGGGGCAAGAACCCCGCTCGCGCGGCTGGTGCGGTCACCTTCAACGTCATCACCACCATCTTCACCGGCGGGGCCGGAACCGCCGCCAAGACGGGCACGGTCGCCAAGGCCATCGCAACGGCCGGCAAGGTCGGCAGGCTGATCGACCCCGTGACTTACGTTTTCAAGGCCGGCTCCTACACCTTCAACAAACTCAAGGTCGGCGAGCTCTTCGCGAAGCTGACCACGAGCGGTGACGCTGCCTTCCCGAAGCCCGACGACGTGGTCTGGAAGACATTCCCCAAGGCACAACCCCCGACCGGTGTGCGTCTGCCGCACCCCGAGGACACGGTGCGCCTCCCTGACGACGCCCTGGGCCGGCCCCAGTACTACGACAAGATCACCAACCAGCTCCTCGACCAGGCAGGCGTCCCGAAGCAGGAGCTCACCACGGTCCCCAAGGGTGTAGGCCACCCCCTGGCCGAGGCCCCCAAACGCCAGGAAGTCACCGTCGGCGCCCCCAACACCCACACAACAGTCGGCATAGCCCATCCCTCCGGCGGCGCGGTTACCCACACCCCCGGCGGGGCTGCGTCCCACACCCCGGGCGGCACTGCGGACAACATGCCGCATAACAGCCACACCGAACCCGGCGGCGGAGGCGCAGGCCGCGGCGGCGCGGACACCTCCCCGGCTGACGGCCACACCGACACGCCATCCGCGAGCGGTCACGGCACATCGGGTGGCAACGGCAACGGCCCCCATCAGCACAGTGGCGACTCCGCTCCTGCCAGTCGTTCCGGTCACCCCACGGAATACGAGCGGGCACGTTCGACGCCCCCCGAGCAGCGGACCGCCGCGGAACGGGCCGCCATCACCAGAGAACATGTGCGACTCGTGAACGAGGATGACGCCTGGCGCCAGAAGCATTACAACGAAATCAGACGTCGGCTAAGCATTTATCGGGAGGTTGATGGTCAGATCCTCCCGCAGCTAGTCAAGAAGCCGGAGGGCGGATGGATGAATGCCGACGACCTCCCATTTGGCGACTCCGAGGCATTTCGACTCGAACCATTGGAGCGAGGGCGTAACACAGTCCCGGACGACGCCGGCCTCCAACATCTCGACGACGTATCTGACAGGCGCTGGGCCGGTATGGAACTCACAGACGCGCAAGCGAAGTTCCAAGCAGATCCTTCCATGGAGAAGCTGGAGGCCCTTCGCCTGGCCAAGGAGTCCTTCAACGACAGGGTAGGAAGTGGGGTAGCAAACAACACCAAGCTTGGCGAAGCTCTCGGCGAGGAGGCCGCGAGACACCACATGCTGCTACTGAAGGAGTTCGAAGGAGCGAGGGAGATCACAGATCTTCCTGAAACACCCAACGGATCACGCCGTTTCGACCAGCTTTGGCGGACAAAGGACGGCAATCTACTCATTGTCGAGGCCAAGGCTCCCAACGGGACGCTCAAATGGCGCCAAGGAAATGGGGCACTAGATGCGCAAACCCAAGTGAAGCAAGGGACGCTCGGATACGTTCGCACCGTCGTGACCGATATGGAGGATCGCGCGATGACATCCCCGAAGGACGCCGAATACGCGGACGAACTCCGCATCGCCATCAAGAATGAGACCCTGCAATACGTGCTCGTCACGGCCGCCGAGAACAGCGGAAGGTATGCTGGAGCCGAGCTGAAGTACTTCAAGATATTCGAGGAGTCATAAGGTGACTGTGACCGTTTCCCGGCACTCGTTCCCTACGGAACATGCCGCCGAGGGTCTTGCGGTACTGACCAGAAGTGCGGGTCGGCTGATCGATGACCTGGAGGAGCCCCCCACCGATCTAGGTGATGCCCTGCGGCTGACGCTCACCTTGGCGAAGTCCCGCTGCCTGTTGGACCCCGAGGCCGGCGAGCTCGCCACCTGGGAGGCCTGGGTCACCGCCATGCAGACCGGCTCCGCGCTGTTCGCCGCGGCCACCGCGGGCGAAGGGTCCGTAACCTGCCGCATCGCGGATAAGGACCGGGTCCTGCCTGCGATGGGCGCTCATCGTCAAGCCGACGCGGGAGCCTGGCTGGCGGCCTTCTACCTGGCAGTCGTCTGCCGAGAGAAAGCGCGGCTGACTGCCCTGTGCCAGATCCCCATCTCTCTCCTCCGCGAGGCTGAGGCCCCGTACGACGAGTACGTCTACGCATGGGTGGACACTCTTCAGACATACTGGCTCGGCAACTCCGAGCTGGTCAGCAAGCTGGTCGCCGCAGTCGACGGCACCGACCCGTCGGTCGTCACCATCGCCGACCACGAGGTGACGGCGAAGATCCTCTATCCGCCAATGGAGCTGTTTCACCGCTTGGTGCGCGAGGACCACGACAACTTCAACCGGGCACTGAACGAAACGCTCCGCTGGCACAAGGACTACTGGAGCGACGAGGACCGGGCCCTTCAAGCGAGCGGTCTCGTCGCGCTCGCCCCGCTGGCCATGGCCTGCTTCGCCTACGACGCGGGCTTCCCCGTCGAAGTCCGCTCGGACTACCTGCCGAAGTACCTGCTGGAACGCGCATGGGCCGGAGAGTTTCCGACCTGACAGCGGCCCTTTGGTCCCTCACCAAGACAGCCGGACCGCCCCCGACGCGTCCGGGGTGGTCGGGGTCGGGTCGGTGTCCTCGTAGAAGCGCAGGGAGCCGATCGGGCGGTCCGCCGAGGTGGTGAGGTGCGGGGTCAGGGCAGCGAGGAAGGCCTCCACGTGCGGGAGGCACTCGGCGTGGATCTCCTGGCGGGCCGTGAGGGCCCAGCCCCTTGGAGTGCGAGTGAGGTCGGCGGAGCAGTCGCCGCCCACGCGGTACACCGGGCGGCGCCCCGCCAGCACTTTGAAGGGCGGGTGTACGTACTCGCCGTCCGCGTCCGCGTCCTCGTACTCGTCCTCCTCGGGGTACGGCTCCGTGTGGTCGCGGATCAGGACGAGCACCGGCTCCGGGGTGGAGGCGTCGAGGTCGAGGGCAAGTTCGAGTGCGTAGATATCGGCCATGAGGCCCTGACCTCGACGGGTACCGGGCTGGCCTGGACCGGCTGCAGGAGGCATACGACCGGTCGTTGTCTCCCGCCGCCGCGCTTGCCCAGCTCGGAGTGCATCCTGGAGATCCGGTGGCCGGGCGAGCCGAGGTGTGTGAGATGGCCGAGACGGACGAGCTCTGGAGGCTACGGGAACTAGCGCAGGAGTGAGGCGCTCGTCCAGGTCCGAAATCCGCCGACCGGTATGGAACCTGCCGCCGTGCGCGGTGACATCAGCTGAAGGAGGATGTGTGCTCACGCGCGTTCCGCGTCACGCGTTCATCGCTGACAACGTGGCCGAGGCCATGGCACCGATCATCGAGGGTGCTGGGGAGGCTCTTGCGGGGCTCGGGACATCCGGGGACGACCGTCATGACGCCCTGATGCTCACACTCGTCACAGCCAAGTGGCACTGCCTCGCGGACCCCATTGCGGACCGGTTCACGACATGGGAGGCCTGGATCCTCGCCATGCAGACCGGCTCCGCGCTGTTCACGGCCGGTCAGGCCACCGTAGGGCCCGTAAGGTGCCGCATCGGCGTCAATCACGAGGAGAAGGAGCTGCCGGCGACAGGACCTCAGGAGTACCTGCACGCCGCCAACTGGCTCACCTCCTTCTACCTGGCGGCGATCTGCCGGGAGGGCGAGCGCATGAACCGGCTCGCGCAGGTTCCCCTGCCCTTCCTCCGCGCGTCCGGTGCGGAGTTCGACGAGTACATCTACTCGTGGGTGGAGACGCTCCAGAACCACCGTTTCGGGAGGCAGGAGACGTGGGACAGCCTGGTCCGTGCAGTAGAGGGCACCGACCCCGCACACGTTCAGATCGCCAGCCAGGAGTTGATGCTGAAAATCCTCTGCCCGCCGCTCAACCTGTTCCACAGGTATGCGACCCGGGACGAGGAACGGTTCAACGAGGCCCTGGCCGAGGCGCTCACATGGCACAAGGAGTACTGGACTGCAAACGAGGCCCGTTCGAGGAGCGGCGAAGGCCTGGTCGCGCTTGGCCCGCTCGCGATCGCCTGCATGGCCCGTGACGCAGGTATGGCGATCAAAGTCGAGTCCGAGTATCTCCCCAAAGAACTCCTGGAGTTCGGCTGGGCCGGAGAAGTAGACGCCTGATAACCGACTCCGGCGCCCGCGCCGGAGTCGCCGCCTCTCTCAAGCACGCCTTCCGCGTCGCCATGGCCCCTCGTCCCGCACCGGCCGTCGGGTCCACCACGGACGCGGTCCTTGATGCCCTGCTCCAGCACCGTAGCCAAACTGTCCTCGACCAGCGGCTACGCGCCTTCCACGAAGCCGTTCGGAGTCGGCGACTGCCCCAGTGCCAGCCTGGCACCGAGCTGCCCGCCGCATCGCGGCACTACCAGCCGCAGGGCTCCGGACCGTTCGCGTTCGCCCGCGCCGCACACCAGGGAGCCCGTAGATGCTGCCATCCGGACCGTCTCGTTCGGTGCCGTAGCGTGAAGCGCGTCCCCCGCTCGACGCCTCCCTGACCCCGCTGTCCGTCACCGGCGCGGTCGAGCCACCAGGGGGACGCTGGTGAGCGACACGAACGACGTCTCGACAACGTCGTCGGGGGCGACCTGATCAGATACCTGAGCCAGACGGCGTTCGAGCGCCGCAACGTTGCTGGTCTGGTCGATCGTGGCGACACCGTTGATGCTGATCCGCAGCGGCTCAGCCAGCAGGGCCGCGACCCGCTCGTGAAGAACTTCCTGCGCCACGGCCCGCGCCGCGCCGAGCCGTTCGTACCTCTGGCCCAGGTCTGCCGGATCAGTGTCCGGCCCGAGCCGCGGCATCAGCCAGCGCAGGACCTCGCTGTTCATGATGCTCCCTTCCACTCCACATGCGGAACTGGGGAGGAGCGCCTGCTCCTCCCCAGCCGGTCTACGTCGTCTTGCGGGGTGCCTTGGCCTTCGGAGGCGGCTCGCCTTCCCAAGCAAGCAGGGTTGGTGATCTGCTCGGCGATGGCCGGGTCCCTCACCTTCGTGCCGGCCGTCAGCACGATGGGGACGCGCTCCTCAGGGTCGAGGACGTGCACCGTGGCCGCGAGGACGCCCACGGCCTTCACCGCGGCGCTCACAGGACAGTCGCCGTGATGTGGCAGTCCGGCGAGACCAGGACCGGCATGGCGACGGCGGCGCCCTCGGTCCAGATCTGCACCGGGTCATCCTGGGCATCCCGCGTGATCACGATGCCCGGGGCCTCCTGCCGTTCGATCTGCGGGCCGTGCCCCGGGACAGGGCCAGGGACTCGGCGGTGGTGCCGTACTGGGTCTGGCCCCACCGATGTCGGTCCGGCGGGAGGAGGATCCACTCGTCCTCGGGCAGGACGCGCTTGGACACGTCGTCCTGCCAGACCTGCGCCTTGTACTGGGTGATCGGCGGAAGACCGTACGTACCGCGCACGGAGTTGACCTGCTCCGGGGTGAGTGCGGACGTCGGGGTCTGGCCGCCGGCCGGGGTGCCGTAGTACGCGGCTCGGTAGGCCTGGTTCCCCGCGAGGTGGGAGCCCGCCTTACGGGAGGTGCGGACCATCTCGGGAGCTGGGGCGCCGATGGAGTCGAGGTAGTCGATCCAGCGAAGCTCGTCGGCGAGCGGGTCCGCATCTGGCGCGCTCCACGGCATGTTCGCCGCGGGGACGCCGTAGTCCACCTCGACGGTCAGCCCGTTCTCCCCGGCCAGGGTGAAGCGGGCGTCCACTAGCGTTCTGACATACGATCAGGAGCGCGGGTCGTCGCGGTAAACGGGGTGCTCATGTACAGGTTGTTGGTTTCGCAGACGGACCCGAGGGGGCTGCGTACGATCGCCGATGCGCTCGAGGCGAGCGTGCCGACCGGACCGGTCCTGATCGACGTCGCGCCGGGTCACTACCGGACCGAGGCACTCCGCTGCTGGGGCACGGTCGCCGTCAACGCGCTCGGCGGACGCGGATCAGTCGTCATCGACGGGGCCGCCGCGTACAACTTCCAGGTGGAAGGCCACATGACACTGCGGGGCCTGGTCCTGCGCAACTGGCACGAGACCGGACGGGTGCTGAATGCGGTGGGCGGTACGGCGGTGGTGGAGGACTGTGAGTTCCTCGCCAAGTCCGGCAACGCCGTCAGCGCTTGGGGCGGAGCCGAGCTCTTCCTGCAGCGCAGCACCGTACGCGAGGGGGCCGTCGTCTACTCCGATGCCGCCGGCCTGATCGAGGAGAGCTCGGTGATCGGCTCCGCCCTCTGCGGTATCGCGCTGCGGGACGGCAGCCGGGTCAGCGTCCGCAACACCCGGGTGCAAGGCGCCGCGGACCACGGCATCCTCGTGGCCTCGGGAGTGAACGCGCTGATCGAACAGTGCCGGGTCGAGGAGACCGGACAGGCGGGGATCCTGGTGCGGGAGCATGCGCAGGCCACCATCCGTGCCAGCGAGATCCACCGTTCGACCCAGTGCGGTCTGGTGGTGCGCGACAGTGGGCAGGCCGATGTCCACGGCCTCCTCATCGCGGAGCCGGCGGTCGACGGCGTCTGGTGCACGACCTCCGGCAACCTGACCGCCGCCCGGATGACCGTCAGGGACGCCGAACGCAACGGGGCCTTGGCGGACGAGCGGTCGACGGCCACCCTCACCGACTGCGAAGTCGTGCGGGCCGGCGCGCACGGGATCCTGGCCGGCGATGGGGGCAGGGTGGCCCTGGTCAGGGGAGTGGTCTCGGAGTCCGACCTCGGAGTGGGCGTCACCGGCGACGGCTCCTTGATCATGAACGGCACCCTGGTGGCGCGCAACGGCCGGGCCGGCATCGGCGTCGACGCCGGGGCGCGGGTGGTGATTCAGGGCTGTGAGGTCACCGGTACGGACGGCCCGGGGATCATCACTGCGCAGGGCTCCCATGTCGAGATCCGGGATCTGGTGGCGGAGGGCAACAAGGCCGAAGACCGCCTGGAGGTCTCGCCCGTGGCGACGGCCGCTTCGGCGCAGGCCCCGGCCCCGGCAGCGGCGGCTGTGGCGCCCGCGCGGACCGAGCCCGCCGGGGCGGAGACGCCCGTGACGGCCGAGGCGATGGACGGCCTGCTGGCCGAGCTGGACGCCATGGTCGGGCTGCGGGAAGTCAAGGAAGAGATCCGGAAGCTGGTCAAGTTCCTGCGGGTCGCCGAACAGCGCCGGGCGGCGGGGCTGCCCGAAGGGCCGGTGATCGGCCGGCACATGGTGTTCTCGGGCTCCCCGGGTACTGGCAAGACCACCGTCGCGCGCGTCTACGGCCGGTTGCTGGCCGCGCTCGGCGTGGTCGTCGGCGGCCACTTCACCGAGGTCTCCCGCGCCGATCTGGTCGGGTCACACCTCGGCGAGACGACCGCGATGACCACCGCGGTCTTCAACAAGGCGCGCGGCGGAGTGCTGTTCATCGACGAGGCCTACACCCTCTCCCGCCGATTCGGCACCGGAAGCGACTTCGGCCAGGAGGCGATCGACACGCTGGTCAAGCTGCTGGAAGACCACCGGGAGGAAGTCGTCGTCGTCTTCGCGGGCTACTCGGCCGAGATGCGCGAGTTCCTGTCCGCCAACCCGGGCCTGCAGTCGCGGATCTCCCGGACCATCGAGTTCGAGGACTACAGCCCGGACGAGCTGGTCGGCATCTTCGAGCGACTGGCCGGGCAGTACGGCTTCCTGCTCGCCGAACCGACCCGGGCCGCGCTGGCGGCCCACTTCCAGCAGGTCCGGCGGACCGAGACCTTCGGCAATGGACGGGAGGCCCGGCGGATCTTCGAGGCCGCCCTGGAACAGCAGGCGCTCAGGCTGGCCGACCGCGAGGACACCCCCTCACCCGAGGAACTGGTCCTGCTCCTGCCCGACGACCTGGACGGAGTCGTCGATCGCGGACTGGGCGCACGGTTCGCGGAGGCCAGGGATTCCGCGCAACTGGACACGATCCTCGCCGAGCTCTCGGCCATGGTCGGGCTGGAGGACATCAAGGCGCAGATCCGAGGCCTGACCGACCTGATCATCACCACCCGGCGACGCCGGCAGGCCGGCCTTCCCGCCGACCCGATGCCGAGCCACCTGATCTTCTCCGGCCCGCCCGGCACCGGCAAGACCACGGTCGCCCGCCTGTACGGCTCCCTGCTCGCCGCTCTCGGCGTCCTGGCCCGTGGCCAGGTGGTCGAGGTGTCCCGCAGCGACCTGGTCGGCCCATGGGTCGGAAGCACCGCCCTCCAGACCGCCGAGCAGTTCGAACGAGCCCGTGGCGGCGTTCTGTTCATCGACGAGGCCTACACCCTGGCCCGCCCGGGCGGAACGGGACACGACTTCGGGCAGGAGGCGATCGACACCCTGGTGAAGCTGATGGAGGACCACCGGGACGAGGTGGTCGTAATCGCCGCCGGCTACACCGACGAGATGACGGCCTTCCTCGACGTCAACCCCGGTCTGGCCTCCCGGTTCTCGGCCACCATCGGCTTCCCCGCCTACAGCCCTGAGGAACTGCTCACCATCCTGGCTCACCACGCGGAGCGTTCCGGCTTCGAGACCCCGGACGCCACTCTCCAGGCGGTCCGAACCCAGATCGCCGCCGACCCCGAGAGGTTCGCCCAAGGCAACGCCCGCGAGATCAGAAAACTTTTCGACGAGGTCAAGAGCGCCCATGCCCGCCGCATCGCCGCCCTCGAACGCACCGGCCGTGAAGCGACCCTGGACGATCTCCGCGTCCTCCTCCCGGAGGACGCCGCCGGCTAGGGCGGGTTGTGAAAGTGCTGTTCACAGCCACTCGTTGATGGCTGCGACCGGCACTGTCGCCTCGTATCGGACCGCGATTTCGTCGTGCCTGGTGGCGGCGGCCCGGTGGCGCTTGAGGCGGTTGATCCCGCACTCGATCGCGTGCCGATGCTTGGAGTCGTCCCTGTCGAACTTCGGCGGGACGGCCGCCGCGTGAGCCCCGCCCGGGGCGGTTGCGGGCTCGGTCCGCAGGACCCGGAATCGTTGCCTTGATCCCGTGTCCGCGCAGGTGTGCGGGGCGTCGCGGCAGCTGACCTGAGGGTTGTCCGATAACCCGAATGGACCAGGTTAGGATTCCACGGCGGCGCAACCCGCCCATCGCGTGCCCTGTCGCAAAGCTGCTGTAGGTGCGCTTCCGTACAGGGCGTTCCGCCCAGCGCTCTGGAGAGTTCTCGCCGTGTTTGGACAGCGTTCCCGTTCCCGTGCCGTCGTGACCGGCGCCACCGCCACCGCCGTGGCTCTGGCCGTCGCGCTCGCGGGCTGCGGGAGTACCAAGGGTGACAAGGGGAAGAAGAGCGCGGCGGCGAGCGGCCCGACCGCCGCGGCCCCTTCCCCCTCCGCGGCCGGGAAGGTGCAGATGCCGGCCGGTCCGGCCGCCGCCATGACCAAGGCCCGGGACACCGCCGTCGGCCCGATCATGACGACCAGACTGGTCGGCCCGAAGTCCGGCGTGACCGGCCAGGTGTGGGTCTGGCTCCCTCCCGAGTACCACGACCCGAAATACGTCAAGACCGGCTTTCCGGTGCTGACCTTGTACGCGGGCGGTCAGAGCAACGGCTACAACACCTGGGCCGGCAGCGAGCTGCCGATCCAGGAGGAGGACGTGCGGCTGGTCAAGGCGGGCAAGGCCCATCCCTTCATCATGATCATGCCGGTGCAGAACTTCAGCGGCGACGAGAAGAAGACGCTGGACTGTTCGGACATCCCCGGCCAGCCCAAGATGGCGACCTGGATGACCCAGGACATCCCGGACTGGGTCCGCGCCAACTTCCGTACCCTGAAGGGCCGCGACAGCTGGGGCGTCATGGGCGCCTCCACCGGAGGGTTCTGCAGCGCCAAGCTCGCTCTGCAGTACCCGGACGTCTACAAGGCCGCGGTGCCGATCGACGGCTACTTCACCCCGGACTCGCGCCTGTGGCAGGGACACGACGCGGAGAAGGCGGCCAACAGCCCCGACCAGCTGGTCACCCAGGGCAAGGCCGACGTGAAGATGCTGGTCACGGCCGGCGGTGCCGACGCCTACGAGAAGCGCGTCGTCAAGAGCTGGATGGTCAAGGCGGTCCCGCCGGTGTCCATCGAGTACTACGAGCAGCCCGGCGGCAAGCACCTCACCTCGGACTTCAGGAAGATGATCCCGCACACCCTGGAGTGGCTCACCAAGAACCTGGAGGGCCCCGCCCACGACTGACCTGCCCTCCGGTGCCCGTCGTCAGCGCCTCGAGCGCGGGGCCGAGCTCCAGGACGCAGACGCGGGGGTTCGCCCGTGAAGCCCAGCTCGCGGCCCTGGGGGTGCTGGCGTATCGAACAGCTGGACTAATATGTCCGGGTGAGAGATCAGAGTACGCATATGCGAACATCGGGGGTGTGGGGGTGTCGTGCGGCGGGGGCCTCCGCCCGCCTGGCGGGATCCTTCGGCCGCTGGTGGGTGTTCGGCCCGCTGGTCGGCCTGGCCGCCGCCGTGGCGATGGCCCTCCGGATCTTCCACAACGGCCCGATCGGGATGGCGGACAACGGTGACGGTCCGTCCCGGATGTGCGCGCTCGACACTTCCGTCCACCTCGACAAGGGGTCCGCGCGGTGGTTCCACTACGCCAACTTCCGGTATGACCAGGCCAGCCCGGAGGCGTGCACATCCGCGAACACCTACCCGGGCAGCGGCAAGTGGATGCCCATGCTGGCCCGGCCGCTGAGCCACCTGCTCGGCTATCCGGGCGCGATTGACCTCCGGGCCCAGGCACTGCTCTGGTGCGCCCTGGTGGGCGTGGCCTTCGCGGTCTTCGCCATCGCGCTGCGGGGCCGTCTCCTGCTCCGCCTGCTGGTCTGTGCCGCGCTGTTCCTGGTGGTCGGGGACTCCGTGGTGGCGGGGTACGCCGCTTCGCCGTTCAGTGAGCTGGCCGGGCTGACCGGGTTGCTGCTCGCCACCGCGGGTGCGGTCCACCTCGGCGGTTCGCCCCGGGCCAGGCTCGGCGGGCTGCTGCTGTTCACCGTCGGGTCGGTCACCCTGGTGGGATCCAAGATGCAGGCACTCACCATGGCTGTCCCCCTCCTGGCGCTCCTGCTCTTCTCCGAAGTACCGGTCGGCCGGCTCGCCGGCCGGTTCTCCGCCCGGGTGCTCCCGCTCGCTGCCGCGGTGGTGATCGGCGCGGCGGGCACGCACACGCTGCTGTTCCAGATGGAGGCCTTCAAGGAGATCAACCGGACCGAAGTGATCTTCGTGGGGATCATGGGCAAGAGCCCCGACCCTGCCAAGGACGCCGTCGAGCTCGGGCTGCCGGCCGACTTCGGCCAGTACGCCGGGCTGAACTGGTGGGGGGAGAAGGCACCCCAGAAGGACCCCCGCTGGCCCGAAGTCCGGGACCGCATCACCTACACCAACATCGGCACCTACCTGGCCAAGCACCCCGGCGTCGCGCTCCGGATCGCCGACGGCGGGCTGGACGACTTCGCCGCCTCCCGGCCGGACAACCTCGGCTCCTACCCGGTCAGCGCCGGCAAGCCGGCCGGCGCCCAGGAGCACCGACTGGCCCTCTACACCGGATTCCTGCGGACCCTTGGCGGCGGCTGGGTGCTCGGCCTCCAATTCGCGCTCGTGGTGGCCGGCGCCTGGTGGCTGCGCCGCAGCCCGGACAACCCGCGTCGCCGCGCTTTCCTGGCCATGATGATCTGCCTCGGCGGGGCCACCCTGACCCAGTTCGTCACCGCCATGTACGGCGAGGCGATCGAGAACACCAAGCACCTGATCTTCGGCATCTTCGCCACCGGCCTGGCCTTCGTATTGGCGGCGGCCGCTGTGCTGTGCACCCCCGCCGCTGTGAGATCCACAGCCGAGGAGGAGGCTGAGGAAGACGCGACCGCGAGGAGCGGGCGCGCAGCCCTCGCAGGGCTGGCCAAGCTTTGAGTCGAGGAACTCCCGATGTCTCCTGCCTGTGGCCGCCCGCGCCGTCCGGTGCCGCCGACTGGCTGCTGGAGCTGTGCGGCGACGGCCTGACCGGGTTCATGCCTCCGGCGATGCCCGACGCGGTGTGGGTGCTGAACGCGATGTACGAGCACGAGCAGGGGCCGTTCGACGTGTCGTACCACGAGCACCACCAGGCACGTCTTGCCGACGGGAGCACCCGGCCCCACGTCGTGGGGGACATCGATCTCGACGCCGTGGGCATCACCACCGGAGGGGGTCTGGGCCGGGCCCGGCACCCCGGCCCCGGCTGGCGGCGGCTGCGCTGGGCCGAGCTCGCCCGGCGGACCGGCGACCCCATCGTGCCCGACGGGCTGATGCCCTCCTATCGCTGTTTCCCCTCGGCCAAGAAGGAGGGCAGCTGGCCGCTGGGCGTGGTACCGCCGACCGAAGGGAGCCTGGACCGTGAGACCTGGAGCCGACTGATCGCCGTCCTCACCCATTACGGTCCCGAGGGCCCCGACACCCGCTGCTCGGCCTACTACAACCCGCTGACGCTCGGAGCCGCCGACTTCGACAACCTTCATGTGCGTGCGGGGCGACTCGGCGATGCCGAGGTCCTGTACGACCTGTCCGAAGCGGATTTCAGCCCGTCCAACCTGTGGGCCGACGACCACTCCTGGGTCCTGTGCACCGATTACGACCTATGGGCCACCAAGGTCGCCGGCCCCCCGGCCCTCATCGACGCGTTGCTGAACGACTCCGAGATCGAGGCGGTTCGTCTGCCCTGGGCCCACTGATCGGCACAGGCGTGTACGTGCGCTCGGCGCACGACCGCACGCCGGGCGCATGCAGCAGCGGAGGTGTCGGACCGGCAGTTCAGGCGTCACTGGGACCGGCGGTCCAACCGGTGCGCTGGGCCCATGCGTCAGCGCGTCGGATGACGTCCCACACGAAGTCGTCCTTCGCTTGGACGTAGCCGGGCCGGTCGTCACGGAAACGGGCCGCGCAGCGCCGTTTGGCTTCCGCGTACTCGGCCGCGGCGGACGTGTGGCAGCGGAGGTAGTCGCGGAACAGGAGGGGGAACTGCTGGGAGAAGGTGCCCAGCTGTCGCACGTGCACGTGTGTGCGGTGCCGGCCCGGCGGTTCCCGGAAGTACCGCTTGGTCCGTTCGGGGTTGTCCGCCCGGTACACGAAGCCCATGCCGGTGAGCGGGCCCAGGAACTCCTCGGTCGGCTCCAGCGATGTGACCGAGATCTGGATGTCGATCACCGGCTTGGCCGCCAGCCCTGGCACCGAGGTGGACCCGATGTGGTCGATGCGAACCGCAGTATCACCGAGGGCTGTACGTAGGCCCGCGCCCCGCTTGGCGAACATGGCCGGCCAAGCGGGGTCGTAAGGCATGACGTCGACCGGCTCTCCCATACCGAGGAGTGTTCCACGGCTCGCCACAGCCGTGACACGGGAGCGTCGGGCGGAGCGGCCATCCCGTCCTCGAGGAGCCCCGGGGTGGGTCAGTTGACGTTGACGGCCTTCCAGGCGGCCGCCACCTGCTGGTACTCCGGGCCGGAGGCGCCGTAGAGGTCGGCCGCCGCCTGGAGGGTCGCGGTGCGGGCACCCGCGTAGTTGGTGGTCGAGGTCATGTAGGTGGAGAGCGCCTTGTACCAGATCTTGTACGCCTTGGTGCGGCCGATCCCGGCGACGGTGGAGCCGTCGTAGGTCGGGGAGTCGTAGGACACCCCGTTGACCGTCTTGGCGCCGCTGCCCTCGGAGAGCAGGTAGAAGAAGTGGTTGCCGACGCCGGAGGAGTGGTGGACGTCCAGCCGGCCGACGGTCTTGGACCAGTAGTCGGCGGAGACGCCGTCCTTGCTGGGCTTGTCCATGTAGCGCAGCGGCGTGCCGTTGCCGCGGATGTCGATCTTCTCGCCGATGAGGTAGTCGCCGGCGTCGGAGGAGTTGTTGGCGAAGAACTCCACCGAGGTGCCGAGGATGTCGCTGGTCGCCTCGTTCAGGCCGCCCGACTCGCGGCTGTAGTTCAGCTTGGCCGTGGCCGCCGTCAGGCCGTGGCTCATCTCGTGGCCCGCGACGTCCAGTGAGGTGAGCGGCTTCTGGTTGTTCGCGCCGTCGCCGTAGGTCATGCAGAAGCAGCTGTCGGACCAGAACGCGTTGACGTAGGCGTTGCCGTAGTGGACGCGGGAGTACGCGGCCTTGCCGTCGCCGGCGATGCCGTTGCGGCCGAGTTCGGACTTGTAGAAGTCCCAGGTCACGGCCGCGCCGTAGTGGGCGTCGACAGCGGCGGTCTGCCGGTTGGACGGGGTGCCGTCGCCCCACGCGTCGTCGGCGTCGGTGAAGAGGGTGCCGGTGGCGGTGGAGGCCGCGCCGTTCAGGTCGTAGGTCTTGTGGCTGCCGCGCGCGGCGTCGGTCAGGCTGTACGCGGATCCGCTCTGCGTGGTGCCGAGGGGGACGGTGCCGGAGTAGCCGCTGGTGCCGGTCCCGGTGTGGATGGCCTCGTACGCGTAGAGCTCGGCACCCGTCGCGGCGTCCGTGATGACGTGGCGCTCGCTGGGAGTGCCGTCGGGCTCGGTGCCGGTGACGACGGACTCGTAGGCGAAGACCGGCGTGCCGGTGGCGGCCCATACGACCTGCCGGGCGCCGGCGGGAGCGGGCTTCAGGCCGCGTGCGGCCGCCGGGGCGATGCGGGCCTCGGTGCCCTTGGTCGTCTTGCGGCTGCCGTCCTTCTTCTGGTGGACCACCAGATCGCCGCCGAGGACCGGGAGTCCGGCGTAGGTGCGCTCGTACCGGGTGTGCACCGTGCCGTCGGCGTCCTTGATGACGTCCCGCGCCACGAGGCGTTCCTCGGAGGAGAGGCCGATGGCGCGGGCGGTGGTCGCCGCCTCGCTCTGCGCGGCGGATATCGCCTGGGCGCGGGCGCCGGACGACAGCGGGAGGGCGGTCGCGCCCGCCTCCCGTTCGGCCGCGGCGCTGACCGTGCCGCTCTGGACCGCGACCGCGACCATCGCGGCCGAGGCGACGACGGCGGCGGTGCGCAGCATGCGGGTGCGGTTGCGAGAGGTGGGGGAAGAGGACATGGGGTGGGTCACTCGCTCTCCTGGTGTCGTGGGGGACGCCAGGGAGATTGCCAGAGAGAAGCCACCTAATGACAGGTACGCAACAATTATTTGACCTGCTGTTATCCGGGGAGCGGAGATCGATGTCCGCTCAACGACCGAAAACCGGAGCATTCCGGCGCCCGCCCCCGGTGCGGCGGGCGCCGGGCGGTCGGGGCCTACTGGACCCCGGGGATCCGGCGGTCCTTGAACGCGGTACGGACGGCGTCCGCCGCGCTCTGTCCGTACATGCTCCGGGCGGTGTCGATCGTGGCCAGCGCCGCCTCCCGGAAGCCGGTGTCCGGGGCGAACCGGAACTGGGCGTTCACGATGATGCGGTCGGCGGTCCTGGCGCCGAGGGCGCCGCGGATGTCGAACAGGGCGCGGGACCAGATCTCGCCGTCGGCGTGGACCTCGCCCACCCGGTCCTCGTACACCTTCGTCCCGTCGATGCGGCGCAGGCAGTGCGGGGCGGCGCTGTACGGGACCGAGTCCCAGTCGGCGACGCACGCCCGGTCCGCCACCCGGGGCCAGCCGTACGCGGCGGCGGCGTGGTCGCCGACCTCCACGGCCAGGTAGTCGCCGAAGGCCTCGCCGATCGCCCCGGCCTCCGTGGAAGTGCCGAAGCCGGGGACCTGCGCGTGGTGCACGGCGTGCCCGTACTCGTGGAGGATGACCTCGGCGTCTTCGGCGTCGTCCACACCGCCCTTGCCGAAGCGGATCTCGGCCTTCTTGTCGGTGAAGTAGGAGTTGTCGGCGCCCCACTGGTTGATGCGGACCGGCTGGACGCGGTCGTTGGCGCCGGGCAGCTCGCTGCCGAAGCCGAGGCTCTGGAGGTACTCCTGCGCCTCGTTGAGCCAGAAGTAGGCCATGACCTGCTCGAACTGGTCGTCGGAGCGGTTGTAGCCCGCGGCGTCGGCCACCGAGGCCGGCGCGCCGGTCTCCGAGCGGACGGCGGCCCACTTGCCCGAAAGGCCGCCACTGGCGTCGAGGTTGCGCAGCGCGGCGGTGGCGTAGGCGGACGCGGGTATCGCGCCGGCGGAGTCCTTGGCGTCGCTGAGCGTCTGGTCGCCGGACGACTGCACGGGGTTGACCATGAACACGCGGCCCTGCGGCAGGGCGTTGGCGGGCCGGGGCGCGGTGGCCGAGGCGGGGACGGCGAGACCGAACAGTGCGACGGCGGCGGTGGCCGTCGCGACGAACCCGCGGGGTGTGCGCGGCATGGACATCCTCCTGTGAGGGGTGCGGGATGGCGGAGAAAAGAGCGGCCGCGTGGTGCGGACGCGGCATCCTTGCGCACGCGCGGCGCCTTTGACCAGGCTTCGGACCACACGCCCTCGCCCGGACGCTGCTGAAGTACTCGCCGTGGTCCCTCGCCCCGGGCGAGGCCTCCACCCCCCGGCGGCCCGCGCCCTGGGGGAGGCGGCGGCCGGAGAAGACCGACGCGGAGCCGACGGGGGCGGGGCCCGGTGCCGGTCCGGCCGTTCACCGGACAGCACCCCCGTGTACGGGACGCCGACCGGAAACGGCGATGGGTTTGTCAGCCGCACGTGCTTTGCTGGGGGCATGATCGATGAATTTCCGGCCCTTGACCTGTCCGCTGTCGACGAAGCCGTCCGCAAGGCCGCGGCGGTCGAGATCATGCCCCGGTTCCGGCAGCTCGCCGAACACGAGGTGGACCAGAAGAGCGGCCCGCACGACCTCGTGACCATCGCCGACCGGAAGGCCGAGGAACACCTCACCGCCTCCCTGACCCGGCTGCTTCCCGGCTCCGCCGTGGTCGGCGAGGAGGCCGTGCACGCCGACCCGAACGTCTACGGGGCACTGCGCGCCGACGCCCCGGTGTGGATCGTCGACCCGGTCGACGGCACCCGGCAGTTCGTCAACGGCGACCCCGGCTTCTGCACCCTGGTGGCGCTCGCCCTGCGCGGCGAGATCCTCGCCTCCTGGACCTTCGCCCCGGCCCTGGACGAGATGGCCACCGCCGTACGCGGGCAGGGCGCGTACGTCAACGGCGAGCGGATCCACAGCGGTTCGCCCGAGCCCGGCGCCGAGCTGCGCGTGGCGACCGCGCACCCGCTGTACACGTCCGAGGAGGACCGGCGGAACCTGGCCCGGCTCGACGTGCCCGGCGTCGCCGCCCGCCCGTGCGGTTCGGCGGGTCTGGAGTACCTGAAGGTGGCGCGCGGGGAGATTGACGCGCTGGCCTTCACCTGGCCCTCCGCCTGGGACCACGCGGCCGGTCTGCTGCTGGTCGCCGAGGCGGGCGGCGCACAGAGCACCGTCGACGGGGTCCCCTTCCGGGTGGACCGGGACAACGCCCTCCCGTTCGCGATCGGCCGTGACGAGGCCACCGCGGTCCGCGTCCGCGAGCTGCTGCGGGGCGCGTAGCCGCCGCGCCGGACGTCGAGGCCCGCGGAGCACCTCCCCGCGGAGCACCTGCCGGCGGAGCACCTCACCGCGATAGCCGCGGGAGGGGCTCCGACGGCAGGGCCTAGGCTGGAGGCAGTTGCCGTCGCCGGACGAAGGAGCTGTTGTCAGTGCCGTCGATTCTCGACGCAGTCGTGGTGGGGGCGGGGCCCAACGGCCTGACGGCCGCCGTCGAACTGGCCCGCCGGGGCCACTCGGTGGCCGTTTTCGAGGCCGCCGGGACGATCGGCGGCGGCGCCCGCACCGAGGAGCTGACCCTCCCCGGGTTCCGGCACGACCCCTGCTCCGCGGTGCACCCGCTCGGCGCCGGCTCCCCGGTGTTCGCGACCATGCCGCTGGCGCGCTACGGGCTGGAGTGGCTGCACGCCCCGCTGCCCATGGCGCACCCCTTCGACGACGGCACGGCGGCCGTGCTCGCCCGTTCCGTGGCGGAGACGGCGGCCTCCCTCGGGCCGCGCGACGCGGGCGTGTACCGGCGGCTGGTGGAACCGTTCCTCGGCACATGGGACACCCTCGCCCGGGACTTCATGTCCCTGCCCAACACCGCCCTGCCCCGGTACCCCCTCACCCTGGCCCGCTTCGGCCTCGCCGGACTGCCGCCCTCCACCTGGCTGCTGCGCCGCTTCCACGACGACCGCGCCCGTGCCCTGTTCGCCGGACTCGTCGCGCACGTCATGGCCCCGCTCAACGGGATCGCCACTAGCGCTGTTGGCCTGGTCTTCGCCCTCGCCGCGCACGCCGGCGGCTGGCCGATGCCGCGCGGCGGCTCGCAGTCCATCTCCGACGCCCTCGCCGGCTACCTGACGGACCTCGGCGGCACCCTCCACACCGGCTTCGAGGTCAAGCGCCTCGACGACCTGCCCCCGGCCCGCGCCTACGTCTTCGACACCTCGCCGACCGCGCTGGCCCGGATCGCCCGCCTCGGCCGGGCGTACGACGGCTACCGGTACGGCGCGGCGGCCTTCAAGCTCGACTACGCCCTCGACGGGCCCGTCCCCTGGACCGCCGAGGCCGCCCGCAGGGCCGGCACCGTCCAGATCGGCCCCGGCAGCCGCGACATCGACGCCGCCCTCCAGCTGGCCTCGGGCGGCCGCGCCCCGCGCACCCCCTTCCTCATCACCGCCCAGCCCAGCCTGGTGGATCCCGGCCGGGCACCGGAGGGCAAGCACGTCTTCTGGGCGTACGGCCACGTCCCCTCGGGCTGGGACGGAGACCTCACCGAAGCCGTCGAACGGCAGCTGGAGCGCTTCGCCCCCGGCTTCCGCGACCTGGTGCTGGCCCGCGCCACGGCGGGCCCGCCGCAGCTCGCGGCCCGCAACCCCAACTACGTCGGCGGGGACATCGCCTGCGGCGCCGCCTCCGGCCTCCAGCTCCTGCTCCGGCCCAAGCTCACCCTGTCCCCGTACACCACCGCCCACCCGGCGGTGTTCCTCTGCTCCTCGGCGACCCCGCCGGGCCCGGGCGTGCACGGCATGTCCGGACACAACGCCGCCAAGGCGGTCTGGCGGCACCTGCGAAAGGCCGGCTGATGGTACGCATCACCCTCGTCCAGGGCGACATCACGGCCGAGGAGGCCGACGCGATCGTCAACGCGGCGAACTCCTCGCTGCTCGGCGGCGGGGGAGTGGACGGCGCCATCCACCGGCGCGGCGGCCCCGAGATCCTCGCCGCCTGCCAGGACCTGCGCCGCTCCCACTACGGCAAGGGCCTCCCGACCGGCCAGGCCGTCGCCACCACCGCCGGCCGGCTGCCCGCCGAGCACGTCATCCACACCGTGGGCCCGGTCTGGTCACGGGAGGAGGACCGGTCGCACCTCCTCGCCTCCTGCTACCGGGAATCCCTGCGCGTCGCCGACGGGCTGGGGGCGCGTACGGTGGCCTTCCCGGCGATCTCCACCGGCATCTACGGCTGGCCGATGGACGACGGCGCCCGCATCGCGGTCGAAACCGTCCGGACCGCCCGCACGTCGGTGGAGGAGGTCCGCTTCGTCCTCTTCGACGCCGCCGCCTACGCGGCCTTCGAAGCCGCCACGACCTAGTCGCCGGCTGGTCCGCACGCGCCGGGGCCATCGCGGCCGGCGCGGCCACCATCCGGCCCCGGCATGCGACTGGGAGCCTCCGGCGGCAGCACGATGCACGCCGTGCCGCCGGTCAGGTTGACGCGGGAGCGGCGTGGCGGCGCACCGTCGCTCTCGTCGTCCCGCCTCAGCAGCTCCACCCGCCGCTGCTCCAGCTCGGCCGTCTTGTTCCCGTTCACGACCGCCGTGAACTCGTCGAAGGCGATGCTCGACAGCGACCGGCCCGTGCGCCTGCGTACCCACGGGATCAGGCCCAGCCCCGTGAACCATCGCCACACGCTTTCCACCACGGCGAACACGGCCAGCAGGCATACGAACGCCGGGAGCGACCCGAGCCAGACCGCCATGGATGTCCCCGCTTCCTCATCGTCCTCGGCCAACCCGTGGACCACTGTCCGGGACCCGCGGCGCGCGGGCATCAGACCGGCGCACGATCAGGCTCCCCCGTGCGGGGGAGGGCCGCCGCCCCCCGGCGCCGAGCCGCGCACCCCCGTGCCGCGTCCTTCCGCCCGGCCCGCCCTCAGGGGGTCCGCGCGGCGCCGCCCGGGGTGGGGCGCGGATAGGTGCGGGACCGCTTCACGCTGCCGTACGCGAAGCTCGACTCGATCGACGCGATGCCGGGGATGGCGTGGATGCGGTGGCGCACCAGGGACTCGTACGCCTCCAGGTCCTCGATGACCACCCGGAGCAGGTAGTCGCTGCTGCCCGCCATCAGATAGCAGTCCTGGATGTGCTCGATGACGGCGACGTGCTCCTCGAACAGGGCGACGGCCTCCGCCGTGTGCCGTTCCAGGCGGATGCGCACGAAGACGGTGATCGGGAGCCCGAAGGACACCTGGTCCACCACCGCCGTGTAGCCGCGGATCAGGCCCGCCTCCTCCAGCCGGCGGACGCGGCGCAGGCAGGGGGAGGGGGAGAGGCGGACGCGGTCCGCGAGGTCCTGGTTGGAGAGGCGGCCGTCGGCCTGCAACTCCCGGATGATCTGCAGATCGACCGCGTCCACGGTTGCTCCTGGGGCTTCTCCGCCATTCCTTGGCAGATCCTGCCCCAAACGTATGTCCGAGCGGCAGAACTGGCAATCGGCTGCCCCGGCACAAGCCCTAACGTTGCCATGGAACGGGCCGGACCGGCCCGCTCTCACAGGCTGGAGCAGATTCCTTGGTCGCGACCAACACCACCGGCGCGGCCGCGCCCCACGACACGGCGGTCCCGCCGGCCGGAAACCCTCGCCGGCGCGGACCGTCACCGCAGGCCCGGGGGATGGCCGCGCTGCTGGTGACCGTGGCGATCTGGGCGGCCTTCGCCCTCAGCGCGCGCGGCCTGAGCGCCTCCACCCTCGAGCCCGCCGACGCGGCCCTGCTGCGCTTCGGCGTCCCGCTCCTCGTCCTGCTGCCGGCCCTGTGGCGGCGCAGGCGCCGCATCGCCGCCGTGAAGCCGGCCGCCGCCGTCAAGATCGTCTGCGGGGCGGGGGTGCCGTTCTTCCTCGCCGCCATGCACGGCGGATCCCTGACCTCGGCCGCCTTCGTCGGATCGATCGTCCCCGGCATGGTCCCGCTCTTCGTCGCCGCGCTGATGGCCGCCCGGGGCCACGGACTGCCCAGGGGCACGCAGGTGGCCGGACTCGCGCTGATCGCGGCCGGGGTGGCCGCCCTCGTCTGGCGGTACGTCGTCCCCGTGGACGCCGGCGTCCTGGAGGGAGCGGGCACGCTCCTGGTGGCCAGCGGCCTGTGGGCGCTGTACACGGTGGGGCTGCGGGACGTGGACCTCGACCCCGTCGGGTCGATCGGGCTGCTGTGCCTGCCCTCCTTCGCCGTGATCGGGCTGCTGGTGCTGACCGGAGTCCTCCCGACCGGCCTCGCCCACGCCACGGGCGGCGACATCGTCACCTTCCTCGTGGTGCAGGGGCTCGGGGTCGGGCTGTGCGCGGGCCTGCTGTACGCCTTCGCCATCCGCCGGCTCGGCGCCGAGCGCAGCTCCGTCGTCGGCAGCCTCAGCCCCGTCGCCGTCGTCCTCCTCGCCATTCCCGTCCTCGGCGAGTCCCCGACCCCGGCCGTGCTGGTCGGCGTACCGCTGATCACCGCCGGGGTGGTGCTGGCCAACCGCCGCCGTACACCCGTCCCTCCCCGTCCCCCCGTCCGTCCGCGTCCCCGCCCCGAGGTCCCCGCAGATGCTTGAGCTCCTTCCCCCGCCGCCCACCGACCCGCTGTGGGACCTGACCTACGAGTTCGGCTCCGACGAGCGGGCCGAGCGGCTGAACCTGGTCCTCGGCGTCTACCGCGACCACACCGGCCGCACCCCGGTCATGGCCGCCGTCCGCGAGGCCGAGATACGCCTCGCCGAGCGTTCCGAGTCCAAGGAGTACCGGGGGCTCTCGGGCAACGCCGCCTTCAACCGGGCCCTGCTGGACCTGGTCCTCGGCCCGCAGGGGCCGTCCGACCGCGCCGCGGCCGTGCAGACCGTCGCCGGCTCCGGCGCGCTGCGCCTGCTCGCCGACCTGATCTGCCGGACCCGCCCGGGCACCACCGTGTGGATCAGCGACCCCGCCTACGTCAACCACCGCCCCATCCTGGAGGCCGCGGGCCTGGAGGTCCGTACCTTCGGCTGGTGCGACGCCGAGGGCGGCTTCGACGCCGCCGGGGTCCTGGACGGCCTCGCGGGGGCGCGGCGCGACGACGTCGTCCTGCTCCAGGGGTGCTGCCACAACCCGACCGGGGCCGACCCCGCGCCGCGGGACTGGGCGGCGCTGGCGGAGCTGGCGGCCCGGAACGGCTGGGTCCCCTTCATCGACCTCGCCTACCACGGACTCGGCGACGGGCTGGAGGCCGATCTGGCGGCCACGCGCCTGCTGGCCGAGCGGGTCCCGGAGATGCTCATCGCCGTGAGCTGCTCCAAGAACTTCGGCCTCTACAGCGACCGCACCGGCTGCGCCATCGTCCTCGGCGCGTCCGCGCGGGCGGTGCGGCACGCCGAGACGGCCCTGCAGAACGCCGCCCGGACCCTGTACTCGATGCCGCCCGAGCACGGGGCCGCCGTCGTCACCACGATCCTGGACGACGCGGGGCTGCGGGACCTCTGGCGCGCGGAACTGGACGCGATGCGCGGCCGGATCGAGGCCAACCGGGCGGACCTGACCGCACGCCTGGACGCCATGGGGCACCAGGCGCAGGCGCGTTCACTCGCCCGGCAGCGGGGCATGTTCTCGATGCTGCCGCTGACGGCGCAGGAGATGCTCCGGCTGCGCCGGGAGTACGCGATCTACGGGACCACCGCCGGGCGCATCAACATCGCGGGCATCCCGGCCGACCGGATCCCCTGCCTCGCGCGGGGCATCGGGGGAGTGCTGGCGGGCCGCTGACGCGCCGAGGGGGGCGGCGGGTGCCGGGGAACGGGAGCGCCGGGGGGCACGCGGGCGGCGGAACGCGGAAGTGAGGGAACGCGCAACCCGTTCCGCAGGCACCCCCGACGTGACAGTCCCCGGTCGCCTCGCCGGTGCCATGAGCCATCCGCCGTCGCCGATGGCTCCCGTGGTCCGCGAGGACGGCCGGGGGCCTGGCCAGAGCCTGGACAAGGGTCACGCGGGCCCCGGGACGTCTCCCGAGGGAGGTGCGGCTCTTTCCGGTATTCCGGTGTATCACCGATTTTCCTCCGCGTCATCCCATAGTCAAGGGGAATGGGCGGATGAAATCCAGGAGCGAATGGCCGGATAGAACTGGCCTTGCGCAGGGCTGAGTTGGGGTGTGGCATCATGGCCGCATTGTCCGACCGCTGGGTTCGCCGGAGGACTGAGGGATGAAGTTACCTGGCTCCGCGTTACCGGCGTCGGAGGACAGGCGGCTCAGGCGCCGTCTCAAGAAGGTCCGCCAGACCTGCGAGGGACTGCTCGCGCAGTGGGGCATGGAGCACGGATGCGGCATCGACGAACTCCACGCATATCTCAGCGAGCAGCGCGGACGCCCCATCCATTTGATTCCGACGGCCTTCCCCGAGCGGCATCTCTTCGGCGTATGGCTGAAAACCGATGACTTCGACATCATCGCCTTCGAGAAGGCCGCTTCGGCGTCGCACAAGGAACACATCATTGCCCACGAGCTCGCCCACATCGCCTTCGACCACAACGGATCCGTCCAGCTCGATCAGCTCGGTGGCCCCGGCGCGGCACCAGAGGCCCCGGCGGCCGGCGCCGACGGCTCCGGCGGGCTGTTCTCGGACGTCGACCCGGACGCCGTCCGCGGCGTGCTGATGCGTTCCCGCTACAGCGACGACGAGGAGCAGGAGGCCGAGACCATGGCCTCGCTGATCCTCGCCCGCGCCACCAAGCGCTGGACCGAGCGCGCCTGGGGCGTGCCGGACGAGGCCGCCGAGATCGTGGCCCGGATCGAGAGCGGGCTCGGCAGGCCCGACCAGGGGCCCGCGTGATCTACACCGTCCTCGCGTGGGTCTGCGCCTTCGTGGGCCTCGCGGCCTTCGCCTACCGGCTCCCGGACCTGCTGCGCCGGAGGAACGACATCGCCCTGTGGGCGCTGTGCACCTACTTCCTGTGCTCCGGGATCAGCTTCCTCGTCGACCTGGACCAGCTCAGGCTGCACATTTCCGCCTTCTTCGGCCTGCCCAACATCACCTCCCTGATCACCCAGGCCGCCGTGGTGGTGCTGACCGCCGCGCAGCAGGTCGTCCTCGTGTACTGGTCCTCGCCGCCCGCCGAGGCCCGGCGCATGGCACGCCACCGCGTCCTGTTCTTCGGAGCGGCCCTCGCGGTCCTGGTCGTCAGCTCCTTCGCCGTCGGTCCGGTGGCGCACTCGGAGACGGCCACCTCCACGATCCTGCTCAGCATCCAGCACGGCAGCTACGCCCTCTACATGTCCTTCTACCTGCTGATCTGCGCCGTGGGCCAGTTCGAGACGGTGCGGCTGTCGCTGCGCTTCACGACGATGGCCAACCGGCAGTGGCTCAAGGTCGGCATGCGCACCGTCACCGTCGGCGCCAGCATGATCCTCGTCTACTGCGTCACCCGCGGCATCCAGATCGCCGGGACCCGCCTGGACTACGACGCGGCCGTGCTCGACCCCATCCAGTGGACCTGCGGCAGCGTCGGCGCCCTCCTCCAGATCGCCGGCTGGACCATCCCCTCCTGGGGGATCCGCATCACCCGCGCCCGGGGCTGGGCCCGCAGCTACCGCTCCTACCGGCGGCTGCGGCCCCTGTGGTGGGCGCTGTACGAGGCCACGCCCGACATCGCGCTGGACCCGCCGCGCTCCTGGCTGCGCGACCTGGTGCCGCCCCGGGACCCGCACTACCGCCTCTACCGGCGCGTCATCGAGATACGCGACGGCCAGCTGATCCTGCGCACCTCCCTCTCCCTGGAGGACTTCGTCCGCGTGGCCCGCTCCCTGGACCTCCCCGAGGACCCCACCTCCCCCCTGGGCGAGGCGCTCCAGGTACGCGCCGTCCTCAGCCGCCCGGCCGAGGAGCGGGCGGAGCGCGCCGAGCGGGCCGACACCTCCGACATCCCCGTACGGCCCCCGTACGAGGACTTCCGCGACGAGGTGGACTGGCTCAGCAAGGTGGCCTCCTCCTTCGACGACCTCGGCCGGCGCCGCGTCGGCGGGGTCGACGCCGGCCTGCTGTCATGACGGCGCCGGCCGGCCCGCCGGGCGGCGCCGAGGCCCGTGACGCGGCGGTCCGGCTCGCCGTACGCACCATCGGCCGACTCGTGGCCCTGGACACCGAGCGCGGCGCGACGGCCGCCCTGCCCGCCGTACGCGAGGCCGTGCGGCGGATCCCGGAACTGGCGGCCGGCCCCCCGGCCCTGCGCGCGTACGACCCGGACAGGCTCGCGGCCCTCGCCGAGCTGAGCGAGGTCATCGGCTGGATCCTCTTCGACGCGGGCCGCTACCGGCAGGCCGGCCGCATGAACGCCCGGGCACTGGCCCTGGCGGAGCTCTGCGGCGACCGCTGGACGGCCCGGCTGGTCCTGCTGAACCACAGCATGCTCACCGCCCACACCGGACGGCCGCGCGCCGCTCTGGAGGCCGCGGCCCGGGTGGGCGGGCCACGGCCGCTCCCCGCGAGGGTCGCGAGCCTCGTCCTGATCCGGCAGGCCCACGCGACGGCCCTGCTCGGCGGCCGGAAGGAGCCGCTGGAGCTGGTGTCCCGCGCCCGCAGCAGGTTCCTCGACGGCGTCTCCCGCCGGGATCCCCACTGGGCCTGGTGGATCGACGAGACCGAACTGCTGGGCCACGAGGGCTGGGTGCAGGCCAGGCTGCGCCGCTGGGACCGGGCCGTCCCGCTGCTGCACCGGGCGGCCACCGCCCCGGGCCCCTCCTACCGGCACCTGTTCACGGCGCAGCTGCTCGCGGCCCTCGCGGGCGCCGGGGACTGGCGCGAGGCGGAGGAGCTGATCGCACGGGTCGCTCCGGGCGCCGCCGCCATCGGGTCGGTACGGACCACCGAGACCCTCGGCGGGACGGCGCGCGCCCTCCGCCGTGACGCGGGCGTTCCGGCCCGGCTGCGGGACGCGGCGGCCTTCCTCCAGGAATCGCTGCCCGCATAGAACCCCGCAGGACCGGCAGCCGGACCGCCCGTCGGGCGGGGCCGCGGACCAGCAGGTGCGCGGATCACCGGACAACACACGGACAGACAGGACGACCTCATGCGCCCCTTAAGGATCTCCACGCCCGCCGCCGGCCTGCTGGCGGCGGCCGCGCTCCTCTTCGCCTTCGGCGGACCGGTCTCACAGGCCTCCCTCGGCACCGGCACCGCCTCGGCGGCGTCGGCGGAGGCGGACGCCGCCGCGACGGGGAGTGCGTACATCTCGACGCACCTCTACTTCGGCACGGGCAGGCACAACGGGCACCCGCCCATCACCGAGGAGCAGTTCAACCGGTTCATCGCCGACGTGGTCACGCCGCGCTTTCCTTCCGGGCTGACCCTTCAGGAGGGCCGCGGCCAGTGGCGTGACAAGGAGGGCGACATCAACCGGGAGAGATCGTACGAGCTGACGGTCATGTACCCGGTGCGCGAGGCCCACGCCCGGAACGCCGACATCGAGTACATCCGCAACCTCTACTGCACGATGTGGGAGCTGGAGTCGGTCGGCCGGGCCGATGTGCGGGCGGCGGTCGATTTCTGACGGACGACCGGTCCAGGGCCGTCGGAGGACGACCGCCGTTCCGGCGCGGCCCCGGTCCGCGCACCCGCGGACCGGGGCCGTCCGCCACCCCGCGCCGTGCCGCCCGTCGGCGGTGGCACCGGCCGCTTCCCGCGGCCCGGAAAGCCGGGTACGGTGATCGCCACGACGGGCCGACCCGTGTGCCGCCCGCGGCGCCGACCGACCGGCCGACCGGCCGCGGCGCCGAAGGCCGCCGGCCGCCCGCACCGGGTGCCGGGCGCTCGACGCAGAGCCCCGCGCCGGGCCCTCGGATAGGGTGAATCGGTACGAATCAGGCCCCCCGGGGTGAGGTCGGTGCATTGGACACTTACCAGTCGACGAGCAAGGTGCCCGATCCGCCGACGGCGGCGGTCGGGTACGCCGGCGTACTGCGCGAACTGCTCCCGATCGCCCTGTGGCGTGAGGACGCGGACGGCCGCGTCGTGGAGTGGTCCCTGGCCGCCCAGGACCTGCTGGGCCACCGCCCCGAGGACATCCTCGGCCGCCCCGGCACCGCCGTGCTCGTCCCCGAGGCCAACCGCGAGCTCGCCGACGACCTGACCCGCCGGGTCCAGGCCGGCGAAACCGTCGTCGGCACCCTGCCCGTGCGCCACCGCGACGGCCACCGGGTGGCGATGGAGATGTGGATCGTGCCCGCCGCCGACCCCCAGGGCCGTACGGGCGCCATGCTCATCGCCGTCGAGACCTCCGAGGTCCTGCGCATGCGGGACTCCCTCGCCGCCCTCCAGAGCCTCTTCACCCAGTCACCCATCGGCCTCGCCACCCTCGGCCCCGACCTGCGCTTCCTCCGCGTCAACGACGCCCTCGCCCGGATGAACGGCGTCCCCGCCGCCGAGCACCTCGGCAAACGCCTCACCGAGGTCGTACCCGGCGTCAACGCCACCGCCCTGGAGGCCACGATGCGCCAGGTGCTCGAACGGGGCACCGCCGTCGTCGACGTCCGCCGCACCGGCCGCACCCCCGCCGACCCCGACCAGGACCGCACCTGGTCCTGCTCCTACGCCCCCCTGCTCGACGGCGGCGGCCGCCCCCTCGGCCTGATCGCCTCCCTGATCGACATCACCGAGGGCCAGCGGGCCCAGCAAGAGGCCGAGCGGGCCCGGTCCCGCTTCGCCCTGCTCGCCGAGGCCGGCACCCGCATCGGGACCACCCTCGACCTGCGCCAGACCGCCCAGGAGATCGCCGACCTGCTGGTCCCGCAGCTCGCGGACTCGGCCGACGTACAGCTCCTCGAGGCCGTGCTCGACCCCGACGAGAGCGCCGTCGCCGCCGCCTCCACCCACGGGCTGCTGCGCAGGCTCGCCGCCACCTTCCCCGACCCCTCGGCCCCCACCTCCCGCCTCGCACCGGGCCAGACCTTCCGCATCCCCGCCGGGACCGTGTACGAGCGCGTCATCGCCGACGGCGTGCCCATGAACCTGTACGTCTCCGACATCCCCGCCCTGATCACCGACCCGCGCGCGGACGCCCTGCGCCAATACCTGGCCACCCTCGGATCGGCCCGCATGGTGCCCCTGGTCGCGCGCGGCAAGGTGCTCGGGGCGGTCGCCGTGACCCGGCTGCGCTCCCGCGAGCCCTTCGACGCGCAGGACTGCGTACTCATCGACGAACTCGTCGCCCGGGCCGCCCTCAACATCGACAACGCCCGGATGTACACCAGCCAGCGCCAGGCCGCCCTCACCCTCCAGCGCAGCCTCACCAACAGCGCCCTGCCCGACGTGCCCGGCCTGGAACTCACCGGGCGCTACCTGCCCGCCAGCGAACACGACGTCGGCGGCGACTGGTTCGACGTCATCCAGCTGCCCCGCGGCCGCACCGGACTCGTCATCGGCGACGTCATGGGCCACGGCATCCACGCGGCCGCCGTCATGGGCCAGCTGCGCACCGCCGTGCGCACCCTCGCCCGCCACGACGTACCGCCCGCCCAGCTGCTGCGCTCCCTCGACGCGGTCGTGGCCGACCTCGGCGAGGACGTGATGGCGACCTGCGTCTACGCCGTCCACGACCCGGCCGAGGGAGGCTGCGTCATCGCCCGCGCCGGCCACCCGCCGCCCGCCGTGGCCGGTCCCGACGGGCGGGTCGCCTTCCTCCAGGGCCCGCCCAACACCCCGCTCGGCACCGGCGGGCGGGAATTCCGCACCGAGGAGGTCCCGCTGCCCCCCGGCAGCCTGCTCGCCCTCTACACCGACGGGCTGATCGAGTGCCGTGACCGGGACCTCGACGAGGGGATGGACCGCCTCGCCGGGGTCCTGAGCGGGGCGGGCCGGCCGCTGGAGGAGCTGTGCGACGGCATCCTGGCGCGGCTGCTGCCCGCCGCCCCGCAGGACGACGTGGCCGTACTGCTGGCCCGCACCGCCCGCACCGCCCCCGCCGGGTGACGGCCCGCCGGGGCCGAGCTCACCAGCCCAGGTCCTCCAGGGCGTCCATGTCCAAGCCCAGCGGCAGCGGGGCCTCACCGCCCGACGGTGACAGCTCCGCCCAGATGACCTTGCCGCGCTCCGTGTAGCGGGTGCCCCACCGTTCGGCGTACTGGGCCACCAGGAACAGGCCCCGGCCCCCTTCGTCGGTGGTGGCCGCGTACCGCAGGTGCGGCGAGGTGCTGCTGCCGTCGGCGACCTCGCAGATCAGGTTCCGGTCGCGCAGCAGGCGGACCCGGATCGGTTCGTTCGCGTACCGGATGGCGTTGGTGATCAGCTCGCTGAGGATCAGCTCGGCCGTGAAGGACGCCTCGTCCAGCCCCCAGTCCCGCAGCTGGGCGGCGGCCTCCCGGCGCACCCGCGAGACGGCCGCCGGATCGTCGGGCACGTCCCACTCGGCGATCCGGTCCCGCTCCAGCCGCCGGGCGTCGGCCACCAGCAGCGCGATGTCGTCGCTCGGCGCCGGGAAGAGCATCGCCGCCAGCACGTCCGCGCAGGCCTCCTCGGGGCTGCGGCCGCGCCGCGACAGGGTCTCGCTCAGCAGCGTCAGCCCGCTGTCGAAGTCCCGGCCGCGGTCCTCCACCAGCCCGTCCGTGAACAGCACCAGCCGGCTCCCCTCGGGCAGCACCAGCCCCGCCGTCTCGAAGGGCATGCCGCCCACCCCGAGCGGGAGCCCGGTGGGCAGCTCGGGGAACTCCACCCGCCCGTCGGGGTGCACGAGGGCGGGCCCCGGGTGGCCGGCGCTGGCCATCGTGCACTGCCCCGACACCGGATCGTAGACGGCGTACAGGCAGGTGGCGCCCGTGATCCCGGCGGGCGGCTCCTCGGTCCCCCCGGCGAGGCCCGTGCCCCCGGCGTCGCCCTCGGCGGGCCCGCCGTCCTCCAGCTGGTCGATCCGGTCGGTCAGCTCGTCCAGATGGCCCAGCAGTTCGTCGGGCGGCATGTCCAGCGTGGAGAAGTTGTGCACGGCGGTCCGCAGCCGGCCCATCGTCGCCGCCGCGTGCACCCCGTGGCCGACCACGTCACCCACCACCAGCGCCACCCGCGCCCCCGGCAGCGGGATCACGTCGAACCAGTCCCCGCCCACCCCCGCCTTCGCCGGCAGGTACCGGAAGGCCGTGTCCACCGCGCTCAGCTCCGGCAGCACCCGGGGCAGCAGGCTCCGCTGGAGGGCCACCGCCGTCGCGTGCTCGCGGGTGAACCGGCGGGCGTTGTCGACGGAGACCGCCGCCCGCGCCCCCAGCTCCTCCGCGAAGGACAGGTCCTCCTCGTCGAAGGCCTCCGGGGTGTCCGCCGCCCGCCAGAAGTTGGCCATGCCCAGGACCACGCCCCGCGCCTGGAGCGGTACGGAGATCAGCGAGTGGAGCCCGTAGTCCAGGGCCTGCCTCGTCCCCGCCTCGTCCTGGGCCCGCCAGCCCATCGCCGCGTTCAGGTCGGCGGCCAGCACCGCGTGCCCGTCGGCCAGGGCCGCCGCCATCGGGGCCGTCGGCACCTCGAAGCGGATGATGTCCCCGACCGGCTGGAGCGGCTGGTCGGTGCGCGTGCCGCTCATCGCCGCCCGGCGCATCTCCGTGTGCACCCCCGCCGCCGGCGAGGGCTCGTCCCCGCGCAGCACCGGCTCCAGCAGCTCGACGGTGACGAAGTCCGCGAAACGCGGCACGGCCACCTCCGACAGTTCCTCGGCCGTCCGCACCACGTCCAGGGTGGTGCCGATCCGCACCCCCGCCTCGTACAGCATCTGGAGCCGCTCCCGGGCGACCTCGGCGCGCCCGGACAGTGCCGCGAGCTCGGTGGTGTCGCGCAGGGTGGTGACGCTGCCCGACGGCCGTCCGGCGAAGGGCTCCGTCGGGCGTACGTTGACGGCGAGCAGCCGGTCTCCCGCCAGGTGGACCTCGTCGGTGGCGACCCGCCCCGACAGCAGCAGCTCGGTGGTGCGGGGGTCCAGGCCGAGGTCGCCGACGTGCCGCTGCTCGGCATCGGGCGGCAGGTTCAGCAGCCGCCGGGCCTCGTCGTTGGCCAGCAGCAGCCGGTGATCGGCGCCGACGATCAGCACGCCCTCGCGCACGGCGTGCAGGACCGCCTCGTGGTGCTCGTTCATCCGGGCCATCTCCACGGCGCCCAGGCCGCGGGTCTGGCGCCGCAGCCGCCGGCTGACCAGGGCGGCGCCGCCGGTGCCCAGCAGCAGGGCGCCCGCGGCGGCGCCGACGAGCAGCGGCAGCTGCCCCTCCACCGTCTCGCCGACGTTCTCCACCTCGATGCCGGTGGCGACCAGCCCCACGACGGTGCCCCGGGCGTCCCGTACGGGGACCACCGCGCGGACCGCGTCACTGGGGTCGCCCGTGAACACCTCCGTGAAGGACTCCCCGGCCGCCGCGCGGGCGAGGTCTCCCGTGGCGCGCTGCCCGATCAGCTCGGGCCTGGAGTCCGTGTAGCGGACCCCGTCGGTGGTCATGACGGCGACGAAGTCCACCCCGGAGGCGCGGCGGGCGCCGTCGGCGAGCAGCTGCAGCTCGGCGGTGGGGTCGGGGGACTTGAGGGCCGCGGGCAGGCCCGGGGCGTGGGCGAAGGCCTCGGCGGCGGCCAGGGAACGGTCGCGGGCGTTGCGCTGGCTGTCGTAGCGCGCCTGGAACACCAGGGCCAGCGCGGCCGCGGTGATCAGTACCAGCACGATGACGGCGGTGACGGAGAACACCTGGCCGGCGATGCTGTTCCGGGCCAGCCAGAGGCGCGCGGGCAGGCTCGCCGGCCGCGTCTCCCTGTGCCGACCCGAACGTCCGGTCATGAGCCCTTTCTAACACTGTCGCCGCTCGCCGGAGCGGCGGCCGCGGCCGCCCGGTACGCGCGGGGGCTCAGACCGAAGGCCGCGCCGAAGTGCTGGCGGAAGGTGACCTCGCTGGCGAACCCGGCGCGCCGGGCCACTTCGGGCACCGGATGGTCGGTGCGTTCCAGGAGTTTGCGCGCCTCGTCCAGACGGCGGCTCAGCAGCCATTTGTGGGGTGTGGTGCCGGTGGCGGCGGTGAAGTGCCGGGCGAAGGAACGCGGGGACATGCCCGCCCAGCGGGCCAGTGCGGCCACGTCCAGCGGCTCGTGCAGCCGGCGCAGGGCCTGCTCCCGTACGGCGGCCAGCGCCTCGGCGGTACGGTCCGCCGCCGGGGTGGGCCGGTCGAGGTACTGGGCGTGGTCCCCGGTCCGGAAGGGGCCGGTCACCATCGAGCGGGCGATGGCGGCGGCGGCCTCGGCGCCGTGGGCCTCGCGGACCAGGTGCAGGCACAGGTCGATTCCGGAGGCTACCCCGGCGGAGGTCCACAGCCCGTCGTCCTCCACGAAGAGCGGGGCCTCCTCGACCAGCACCGCCGGGTAGCGGGCCGCGAGCTGAGGGGCCAGCCACCAGTGCGTCACCGCCCGGCGGCCGTCCAGCAGCCCGGCCTCGGCGAGGACGAACGCCCCGGCGCAGAGCGCGGCCACCGGCACCCCGCGGGCGTGCGCGGCGCGCAGGGCGGCGAGGACGGGCTCGGGCGTCGGGTCGGCCGGTTCGGCCAGCGCCGGTACGACGATCAGGTCGGCCCGGCCGAGCCAGTCCAGGCCCCGGTCGGGCATCAGGGTCAGCCCGCCGGGCAGACGGATCGGCCCGTCGTCCAGGGCGCAGCGGCGCAGCTCGAAGGGGGGCACCCCGGAGCGGCTCCGGTCCGGCCCCCAGACCTCCGTGATGACGGCGAGGTCGAAGCTGCGGATCCCGGGCTGGGCGACGATGGCGACGCGCTGCATGCGGCCACTGTGCCAGAGCCGGACGGGAAACGACTGCCAAGCTGGCAGGATCTCATCGTTTCCCGGCCCCGTCGCCCCTGGGGCGGGAGCGGCCGCGGGGACACGATGGAGCCATGACAGAGAACGCGATCGAGATCGCAGCCGACAGTGCCCTCCTCGTCATCGACGTCCAGAAGGGCTTCGACGACGCCTCCTTCTGGGGGCCGCGCGACAACCCGGACGCCGAGGAGAACATCGCCGCCCTCATGGACGCCTGGCGGGAGACCGGCCGTCCCGTGGTGCTGGTCCGGCACGCCTCGCGGCCCGGCTCGGTACTGGCCCCGGACCGCCCGGGACACGCCTTCAAGGAGTTCGTCGAGGAACGGCGCGGACAGGAGGCCCTGCTGGTCACCAAGACCGTCAACTCCGCCTTCTACGGCACTCCGGACCTGGCCGGGTGGCTCGACGGGAACGGTGTCCGCCAGCTGGTCGTCGCCGGGATCCAGACCAACATGTGCGTCGAGACGACGGCCCGGATGGCGGGGAACCTCGGCTACGAGGTGCTGGTCCCGCTGGACGCCACCCACACCTTCGACCTGGAGGGCCCGGACGGCCTGTCCCTCACCGCCGGCGAGCTGGCCGCCGCGACCGCGGTGAACCTCCAGGGCGGCGGCTTCGCCCGCGTGGTGACCACGGCCCGGCTGCTGGAGGCCGCCGCGGCCGTTCGGACCCCGTAGTGGCCTTCGCGCCCCCGTCCCCGGGAGCGGAACGCCCGAGGCCCGGCACCCCCGGGCGGGGGCGCCGGGCCTCGTGGGTCCGGGACGGGGTGCGGAAGGGGCTCAGAGCACGTCGGCGGCGATGTGCTCCGCGACCCGCTCCAGCAGGGGGCCGGCGTTCGGGATGGACTTCGCCGGGTCGGGCTCCAGGTCCGTCAGCGGGTACGCCTTGCGGATGCCCGCCGCCTCCAGCGCCTCCTGGTCCAGCAGCAGCCGGCCGCAGACCGCCACCACCGGCTTGCCCGCGGCGCGCGCCGCGGCGGCGACCCCGGCCGGGGCCTTGCCGTGCAGGGTCTGCTCGTCCAGGGAGCCCTCGCCGGTGATGACCAGCGTGGCCCGCTCCAGCGCGGGGGCGAAGCCCAGCACCTCCAGCATCAGCTCGATGCCGGGCCGGAACGTCGCGCCGAGCAGCAGGGCCCCGTAGCCGATGCCGCCCGCGCCGCCCGCGCCCGGGAGCACCGCGCAGTCCGCGGCCTTCGCGCCGATCGACTTCTCCAGCACCACCGCGAAGTGCGCCAGCGCCGCGTCGAGCGTGGCCACGTCCTCGGGCGAAGCGCCCTTCTGCGGGCCGTACACCGCCGCGCAGCCCTTGGGGCCGGTCAGCGGGTTGTCCACGTCGCTGGCCAGGACGAAGTCCACCTCCGCGAAGCGGGGGTCGACACCGGAGAGGTCCGCCGACGCCAGGGACGCCAGCGCGCCACCGCCCGGGCCGACCGGTTCGCCGTTCGCGTCCAGGAACACGGCGCCCAGCGCGGCCAGCATGCCCGCGCCGCCGTCGGTGGTGGCGCTGCCGCCCACGCCGAAGACGATGGAGCGCGCACCGGCGTCCAGCGCGGCCTTCAGCAGCTCGCCGGAGCCGTACGTGGTCGCCGTCAGCGGGGCGAAGGTACCCGCCGGCAGCAGCTGGAGCCCGGAGGCCTCCGCCATCTCGACCACGGCGGTGCCGTCGCGCAGCGCGAAAGCGGCCGTGACCTGCTCGCCGAGGGGTCCGGTGACCCGTACCTCCCGGCGTTCGAAACCGGCCGCGACGGCGGCCGCGACCGTACCGTCGCCGCCGTCCGCGACGGGGAGGGTCTCGACCTCCACGCCCGGGACGGCCCTGCGAAGGCCGGCCGTCACCCGCTCGGCGACCTGAACGGCCGTGAGCGAACCCTTGAATTTGTCCGCGGCGATGAGCACGCGCGCGGCCTCAGTTACTGCTCCGTCCGTCACCTTGCTATCCCTTGCTATCGAACAGTGCAGTCGCGCCACCATGAGCTTATCCGGAGGATCCTCCTATGCCCACGAGTGGCCTGGGCCACATGCGGCGCGCCATACAGGTAAATAGGGATATATGCCTGCATAGTGTGGCCGCATGAGCGCGGAATCACTGGAACAAGCAGCTCCGGACGCCCCCGCAGCGGGGCCCGGCGGCCCGGCGGACGGCTCCCCCGACCTCGGCGTCGTCACCGTCGGAGTGCTCGCCGTGCTCGCCGTCGTCGCCTGGGCGGCCCTCGGCAAGGAATCCTTCGACACCGCCTCCGGCACCGCGCTCGCCTGGGTGCTGAACAACTTCGCCTGGCTGTTCGTGATCGCCGCCGACGTCTTCCTCGTCATGTGCGTCGTCCTCGCCATCAGCCGCTTCGGCCGGATCCGGCTCGGCGCCGACGACTCCGAACCGGAATTCGGCAACCTCGCGTGGATCGCGATGATGTTCAGCGCGGGCATGGGCATCGGCCTGATGTTCTACGGGGTGGGGGAGCCCCTCACCCACTACCTGAACCCGCCCCCCGCCAGCGGCGCCGCCCCCGGCACCGGCGCCGCCGCCCGCGCCGCCCTGGACTACTCCTTCTTCCACTGGACGCTCACCCCCTGGGCCATCTACGGCATCGCCGGCCTCGCCCTCGCCTACGCCACCTTCCGCAAGGGCCGCGGCAACCGCCTCAGCTCCGCCTTCGTCCCCCTCATCGGCGAGGCCAGGGCCAACGGCGGGCCCGGCCGGGCCATCGACCTGCTCGCCGTCTTCGCCACCGTCTTCGGCACCGCGACCAGCCTCGGCCTCGGCGCCCTCCAGGTCGCCAAGGGCCTCAACATCACCACCGGCATCCAGGACACCACCGGCGTCGAGCTGATCATCATCGCCTCGCTCTCGGCCGCCTTCGTCCTGTCGGCCTTCTCCGGCCTGCACCGGGGCGTGAAATGGCTCAGCACCCTCAACATCGTGCTCGCCGCCGCCCTCATGCTCTTCGTCTTCGTCCTGGGCCCGACCGTCTACGTCCTCGACGTCATCCCGGCCGGCGTCGGCAGCTACCTGCACGAACTGCTGCCCATGGCCTCCCGCACCGGCGCCTTCACCGACAGCGCCTGGCTCGGCGCGTGGACGATCTTCTACTGGGCCTGGTGGCTCTCCTGGGCCCCCTTCGTCGGCACCTTCATCGCCCGCATCTCCCGCGGCCGCACCATCCGGGAGTTCCTCGTCGGCGTCCTGCTCGTCCCGAGCGGAGCCACCGTCGTCTGGTTCTGCGTCATGGGCGGCACCGCCATCCGCCTCGACTCCACCGGCGCCGCGGACCTCGCCTCCAAGGTCAAGGAGGGCGCGGAGGCCTCCCTGTTCGCCATGCTCGACGCGCTTCCGCTCGGCACCCTCACCTCCTGGGTGGCCATGGCCCTGGTCATGACGTACTTCGTCACCAGCGCCGACTCCGCCTCCCTGGTCATGGGCTCCCTCACCAGCCGGGGCTCCCTGCACCCGCCGACCTGGCTCGTCGTCACCTGGGGCGTGCTGATGGCCGCCGTGGCCGCCGTACTGCTCGTCGCGGGCGGCCTGAAATCCCTGCAGACCGCGACCATCCTCGTCGCCCTGCCCTTCGTGATCGTCATGCTGCTGCTGTGCTGGGCCCTGCTGAAGGAACTGCGCGCGGACCCCGGCGCGGGACCGGCCCGCCACCCCGCCCTCCACGGACTGCGGGACGCCGTCAAGGCCGTGGTCGGCGACGCCATCACCGAGCAGGGCCAGACCCGCCACCCCCGGCTGCGCCGCGTCGCCGAATCCCGCGGACGGGACCGCGAGGACGGCGGCGACACCCCTTAGACCCCCTGCGCGGAGATCGGCGCGGGCCCGCCCGGGACGGCGGTTCCGGACGGCGGCTAGGGTGGCCGCGTGACCACCACGGATGACTTCGCCACCTACGTCGCGAGCCTGCCCCGGGTGCTGGCCGGCGCCGCCGCCCTCTACCGCGATGCCGACGGCCGCGTCCTGCTCGTCGAGCCCAACTACCGTGACGGCTGGGCCCTGCCGGGCGGAACCATCGAGTCGGACCGGGGCGAGTCACCCCGGACGGCCGCTCGGCGCGAGAGCGCCGAGGAGATCGGCATCGACGTCCCGCTCGGCCGGCTCCTCGCCGTCGACTGGAGCCTGGGAGCCGGCCGCCCGCCACTGGTCGCCTACCTCTACGACGGCGGCGTGCTCGACGCCGGACAGCTCGCCTCCATCACCCTCCAGGAGGACGAACTGCTCTCCTGGAAGCTCGTCGGACCCGACGAGCTCACCCATTACCTCCTCGGACCGCTCGGCCTGCGCGCCCAAGAGGCGTACCGCGTCCTGGAGTCGGGCGAGGGCACCGTGGAACTGGAGAACGGCCGAAGGCCCGTCAACCGCTGAACCCCGCGCATCCGCACTCCTGCGACCAGGGCAGAATCAACAGATGATCACGATGTACGCCTGGCCGAGCACGGCCGACGGGCCCGACGCCCTTCCCATGGTCCACTTCACCACCGACGAACAGTCGGGCGGCGAGGTCTCCGAAGAGGGAATGCCGGTCTGGCTGTTCGACACCGCGATACGCGAGGGCGGCTGGTCCTCCTTCGAGGACTTCGAGGGCTGGTCCGCGCCCGCCGAGGGCTGGCAGGCCTTCTACCGCCGCGAGGACGACGTCCTCGCCGTCACCGGCCCCGGCACCTGCGAGGGCTGGTACCAGGGCCGGCTCGGCGCCGACGACGACTGGATCAAGGCGGCCGCCACCCAGAACAGCGTGGTCCTGCTCGCCGCCCCCGTCCAGCACCCGTCCCTCTACGCCTACGCCGTCGAAGCCGGCGCCGGCTTCGCGCTGCTCGTCCCGCTGGTGGTGATCTGACCCAGGGCCGCCGCGCCGCTCTCGAACTCCAGCAGCCGCACCTTGCGCTCGATGCCACCGCCGTATCCGGTCATCGAGCCCGAGGCCCCGATCACCCGGTGGCAGGGGATGATGATCCCGACCGGGTTCTTGCCGTTGGCCAGGCCGACCGCGCGCGAGGCGTTCGGCTTGCCGAGCTCCGCCGCGAGCCGCCCGTACGACCACGTCTGCCCGTACGGGATCCGTACGAGCTGCTCCCAGACGCTGCGCTGGAAGTCGGTGCCCTCCAGCCGGACCGGCACGGTGAACTCGGTCAGCCCGCCGGCGAAGTACGCGGCGAGCTGCCGCACCACTTCGGGGAACGGCTCCTCGGCCGCCGAGACCCGCTCGCCGAAGGACTCCTCGGCCGGCCGGTGGCGCTGGCCGGTCATGTAGAGCCCGCTGAGGACCCCGTCCGTGGCGACCAGGGTGAGCGACCCGTAGGGGCTGTCCACGACGGTGTACTGCTTGCTGCCGGTGCTGCTCACGACTGTGCTCCTCGTTCGGGCATGCGGTTGATCGGGTGGGCTTCGGTGGCCCACAGGTACTGGACGGCGTACGCGCGCCAGGGCCGCCAGTGGCCCGCGCGGGCGGTCAGGGCGGCGGGTGTGGACGGCAGCCCCAGCCCCCGGGCCGCCCGGCGGACCCCCAGATCGGCGGGGAGGAAGGCGTCCGGGTCGCCCAGCGCCCGCATCGCGATGATCTCGGTGGTCCACGGCCCGAAGCCGGGCAGCGCGGACAGCCGCGCGCGGGCCGCCTCCCAGTCGCTGTCGATCCCGAGCGGCAGCGAACCGTCGGCCAGGGCGGCGACCAGGGTGGTGAGGGTGGTGCGGCGGCTGCGCGGCATCGACAGGGCCTCCGGGTCGATGGCGGCCAGCGCCGCGGGGGACGGGAACAGGTGGGTCAGCCCGCCGTGCGGGTCCTCGACGGGCTCCCCGTACGCGGTCACCAGCCGGGCCGCGTGCGTACGCGCGGCCGCGGTGGACACCTGCTGCCCCAGGACCGCCCGTACGGCGAACTCCGCCGCGTCGACGGTACGGGGAACCCGGCGCCCGGGGCCCTGGTCCACGAGCGGGGCCAGCAGCGGATCGGTGCGGAGCTGACCGTCGACGGCCTCCGGGTCGGCGTCCAGGTCCAGCATCCACCGGCAGCGGCTGATGGCGATGGTCAGGTCCCGCAGGTCGGTCAGCGCGAGCCGGCAGCCGATGTGATCGGGGCCGGGCGACAGCGCGACCACTCCGGAGCCGTACGGGAGCCTCAGCGTCCGCCGGTAGGCCCCGTCACGCCACTCCTCGACCCCGGGGACGGCGGTCGCGGCGAGGTGCCCGAAGAGGTTGTCGGGGTTGAGCGGGGCCCGGTACGGCAGCCGCAGGCTGATCGTCCCGGGGATCCGCGGCTCCCGCCGCCCCGCCCGCGCGGCACGCAGCCGCAGCTCGCCGGGGGTCAGCGCGAAGACCTCCCGTACGGTCTCGTTGAAGTTCCGGATGGAGGAGAAGCCGGCCGCGAAGGCGACGTCGCCCATCGGCAGCTCGGATGTCTCGATGAGCAGCCGGGCGGTCTGCGCGCGCTGCGCCCGGGCCAGGGCCAGCGGCCCGGCCCCGAGCTCGGCGTTGAGCTGCCGTTCCACCTGCCGGGTCGAGTACCCGAGCCGCACGGCCAGGCCCGGGACCCCCTCGCGGTCGACCACCCCGTCCCGGATCAGACGCATGGCGCGGGCGACGGCGTCGGCGCGCGCGTTCCACTCGGGGGACCCCGGGCTGGTGTCGGGCCGGCACCGCTTGCAGGCCCGGTACCCGGCCTGCTGGCAGGCGGCAGCGCTGGGCAGGAAGCTCATGTTCTCGACCTTGGGCGGAACGGCCGGGCAGCTGGGCCGGCAGTAGATGCCGGTCGTCCGGACCGCGGTGAAGAACCACCCGTCGAACCGGGCGTCCTTCGACTGCACGGCCCTGACGCAGCGGTCGGTGTCGGTGTACATGGCTCCAGCATCCCGTCCGCCCCCGGCCGGGGCTGGCGGTTTTCCGACATCAAGACTACGCCCGCCGTACCGTCAGGCCTGTGTCACCATTGCTCGATCCCGGCAACGGTCTGCGAGATCACCTCCACCACCTGGTTGACCCCGGCCACGTCGAGGGTGACGTTGTCCACGGTGAGGAAGCACTGGTAGGCGCCCTTGTTCCCCGCGCTGCGCCGTACTCCCGGCAGCTTGCTCACGATCCGGTCAAGGCGCAGATTTATCGACTGGCGGGCGGACTTGCCCGAGGTGAGCGAGGGGACGGGGATCCCGGAGGTGACCGAGAGCTCGATTTCGAGTGACGCGCGTCCCAGACTGGTGAAGTTCTTGATCCGTACGACGATTTCCACCTGACGGGACCGGCTGTTCATCCGGCACTCGCCCTCGCTGGCGGCGTATTCGTTCATGCCGGCGTACAGGTGCCCGATCCGCCGGCACAGGTCCTGCTCCGGGACGGCGTCCGTGCCGCTGGCCATCTGGATGATGGACTCTGCCTCGCGCAGTACGCTGACGAAGAGCCCGACGTTCTCCGGACGCTGGCCGGGGTTCTTGTCCGTAGCTTGTCGGTAGAGGCCGATCAAGGCGTCGGCGGCCCGGTCGTCGATCCATTCGCCCAGGTCGCGGGTGAGGATCTCGATGTTCTTCGTGAAGTTCTCTCCGCTCGGGTCCCGGCCGGTGACCACGAAGAACATCAGCTGGGCCAGGCTGAAAACGTCCACGGTTTCGCTACGGGCGGTTTTGGCATTGGGTTCGAACAACTGTTCTGGTGCGGCGTAATTGATCACTCCGCCGACACCGATGTTGGTGGTGACGGTCCTGTTGGTCTCGTGATAGGCGAGGTCGAAGTCGGTCAGATACGGCTGGAGCCGTCCGGTTTCGCCGTCGTACGTGGCGATGATGTTCTCAGGTTTGATGTCCCGGTGACGGACCTGCTGCGAGTGGGCGTGCCTGACCGTTTCGCAGATGTCGATCATCAGCTGGAGAACCACTTCGGGTTCCTCACGGTTGATGTAGGCCTTGCGCAGGTTGTCGCCGGGGATGGCGTCCATCAGGAAGCCGTACGGTGCCGAGATCATCTCGTGCACCCGCACGATGTGCGGGTGGGCCAGCTTGCGCATGTTGTGGTAGCCGTTGGCGAAGCGGCGGACCTTCACCTCGTCGTCGAGTTCGTTGCCGTGGAAGACTTTCAATGCGTAGGCCTTGCCATCCTGGTCCTCAAGCAGCCACACGTGGCCGTAGCCGCCGTGGCCGAGAGGTCGGACCACCCGCCCGAACCTGGTCTCCTCACCCACGCTGAGGTCCCCGAGATTCTTGCGGAACTCCCGTACGCGGGCTGTCAGGGACTGCCAGTCGGGGTTCCGCTTGACGTCCGGCAGCGCCTTTTCGGTGTCGTCGAACCACTTGACCAGGGAGACCAGCTGGGCCGAACAGTGTTTGGCGCCGTATTTGAGCCGTACGTTGCGTTCTGACAGCTCGCTCAGCTGAAGGTAGTGGTACTCATCGACCAGGGAGTGGGCTTTGGCGAGATTGTGCGCGAGCTCGTCCTTGCCGATGGGCGGCCCCTCCCTGGGCGGGAAGCCTCGCCCGAGGACGACGGTGCCGGCGATGTCGCCCTTGAAGACAGGCGTCTGAATGTCTTCCGCCACGACCCCGGCCACGTAGTCGTAGACGCCCAGGAGGGTGACTTCGCCGCTCCAGTTCACGGCCGACCCCATTAGGGCCTCGGTCAGGGCAGTGGTGAAGACGCCGCGTCCGGAGAGCTCCAGCGCCGTCTGTTCGGGGCGGCAGGCAGCGAGGATGCAGCGGCTTTCATTGACGGCCGGTACCTCGCGCTCGATGTCCCCGGCTTGGAGCGGCCGGCTGCTGGTCCAGGTGAAGGCCGAACCTGAGTGACAGCAGTCGAGGACGGTGACGACGTGCTTGTATCGGTGACTCGCCGACTCCATCAGCTGACCGAGGTGGCTCAGCGAGATGCCGAGGTCGAATGCCTCCCCGTCGTAGGTGACCAGATGTCCTGCCTGCCCGAGCACCGCGCCGTGTCCGGCGAAGTAGAAGAGCAGGGTCTCACCCTCTTCCTCGCCGTAGGCGAGCTCGGACAGGGCGCGGACGATGTTGCCGCGAGTGGCCTGCGAATCGACCAGCAGCTTGCAGTCGAAGTCGAACTCGGGGAAGGACAGGCAGGTCGCCATGTCCCTCGCGTCGTTGACGCACCCCGCCAAGGGGGCCTCCCCGTAACGGTCGATCCCTACGATCACGGCTCTGTTCACGTGACTTCCCCCGGGGCAGGACGAGTGCTTCGTTGTGCTGCGAATGCTAAACAACCCACCGCCGAGCGCTAGCCCCGCGGACAGGAGTATCCATTCGGCAGCACGCAAAGTTTGCCGTGCTGCTGTGCCGCGCGGTCCTGGAGGTCTGATGGGTGCTGCGCTCCGCTGTGGTTGGAGTGTGTCCTGATACGACGAGGGCCCCCGACGCCTCATGGCGTCCGGGGCCCTCGTGTGTACAGCTCGGCGCGGCGTTACGGCAGCTGCGCCGCGCGTGCCTCGCGCCGGTTGTGGCGGAACGTGTTCGCGCGACGGGTCGTCGCGAACAGCGGGATGGTCGCCGCGAGGGCGATCTGCAGGGCGCAGCCGGTCTGGAGGAGCAGCTGGCCGCCCGGGGCGTCGAACGCCCAGGCCGCCAGGAGGCCCATCGCCCCGACGATCCAGCTCAGCATCGCCGCCGCGAGGACACCCCGCGGCTTGGGGTACTCGACCCGGCTCACCATCAGCCACGCCACCCCGATGATCGCCAGCAGCGTCGGGATGAACGGGAGCTCCAGCAGCACGATGGAGACCACCGTCAGCGCGCCGAAGGGGCTCGGCATGCCCTGGAACATGCCGTCCTTCATCGTCACGCAGCTGAATCTCGCGAGCCTGAGGACGACCGCCAGCAGGACCACGATCGCCGCGAGCGCCGACATCTTCTGGTGCGCGTCGTCGGCGACCATGCCGTAGACCAGCACGAAGTACGCGGGCGCCAGCCCGAAGCTGATCAGGTCGGAGAGATTGTCCAGCTCCGCGCCCATCGGCGAGCTGCGCAGCTTGCGGGCGACGATGCCGTCGAAGAGGTCGAAGACCGCCGCGAGCAGCATCAGTATCACCGCGGTCGCCGCGCTGTGCCGGGCCATGCCCGACTCGCCGCTGCCGGTGAGGTGCGGGATGAGGATTCCGGTGGTGGTGAAGTACACCGCCATGAATCCGCACGTGGCGTTACCGAGGGTGAGGGTGTCCGCTATCGACAGCCGCAGCGAGAGCGGCATGTCGTCCTCGGCGGACTCCTCCTCCGCGGATTCGGGCACCCAGCTGGTGGCAGGAGTCTCGGGGTCAGTCACGGTCAATTCGGGTCACCCCCGCGGTGGTGGCCTGACCGACCTCGACCGCGACCTCGACGCCCTCCGGGAGGTAGATGTCGACGCGGGAGCCGAAGCGGATCAGACCGATGCGTTCGCCCTGCTCCACCTTGGTTCCGGCCGGCAGGTACGGGACGATGCGGCGCGCGACGGCGCCGGCGATCTGCACCATCTCGATGTCGCCGAGCTCGGTGTCGAAGTGCCAGACAACGCGCTCGTTGTTCTCGCTCTCCTTGTTGAACGCCGGGACGAACCCGCCGGGGATGTGCTCCACGGACGTCACCGTGCCCGCCAGGGGCGCGCGGTTGACGTGGACGTTCAGCGGGCTCATGAAGATCGCGACGCGGGTGCGCCCGTCCTTCCACGGCATGATGCTCTGCACCACACCGTCGGCGGGCGAGATGACACGGCCCTGGGCGATCTCGCGCTCGGGGTCGCGGAAGAACCACAGCATGCCCGCCGCGAGAGCGGTGACGGGCACGGCCGCCGCGGCCCAGCGTCCGGACTTGCGGGCCCGGGTGAGGCTGAGCGCCGCGGTGGCGACGGTCGGCAGAAGCCACGGCGATGCTCCGCGCGCGAGGCGTACGCCGGTAAGGCTGTCGCGGTGTGCAGAGGTTTGGCTGTGGGGCATGGATGACCTTCGTAGCGGGTGATTGCCGCGCCGCAAACGGGGGGACGGGACGGCGGCTTTACTGGAATGCTATCGGTTGCGCGCAACAACTGGGCAAGCCAGAAGCCGAGTCGATGGCCGTCGGCCAGTGACTGCTGGTGACTCTTCTGCGGTGGATCATCGGATGATCCACCGCAAAAGGGACATTCAGCCCTGGAGTCGGTACTCCTCGAGCAGGCGTCGCCCGATGATCATTTTCTGGATCTCGGCGGTTCCTTCACCGATCAGGAGCATCGGTGCTTCGCGGTAGAGGCGCTCGATCTCGTACTCCTTCGAGAACCCGTACCCGCCGTGGATACGGAAGGCGTCCTCGACGACCTCCTTGCAGTATTCGGAGGCGAGGTACTTCGCCATCCCGGCTTCGAGGTCGTTTCGTTCCCCGGAGTCCTTTTTGCGTGCCGCGTTCACCATCATGGCATGGGCGGCCTCGACCTTGGTAGCCATCTCGGCCAGCTTGAACTGGATGGCCTGGTGCTCGGCGATCGCCTTGCCGAAAGTGTGACGTTGCTGGGCATACGAGACACCCAGCTCAAAGGCACGCTGTGCGACGCCGCAGCCACGGGCCGCCACGTTGACCCGGCCGACCTCGACGCCGTCCATCATTTGGTAAAACCCTCGGCCCGTCCGGCCGCCGAGGACCCGATTGGCCGGAATGCGCAGTCCGTCCATGATGAGCTCGGTCGTGTCGACGCCCTTGTAGCCCATCTTGTCGATCTTGCCCGGGATGGTCAGGCCCGGACGGACCTCACCGAAGCCCGGCTCCTTCTCGACGAGGAAGGTGGTCATCGACTTGTGGGGCGCCGTGCCCTCGGGGTGTCCTTCGTCACTCCGGACCAGAACGGCCACGAGGGTCGAGGAGCCGCCGTTCGTCAGCCACATCTTCTGGCCGTTCAGGACGTACTCGTCGCCGTCCTTCACCGCCTTGGACGTGATGGCCGACACGTCCGAGCCCAGCCCGGGCTCCGACATCGAGAAGGCGCCGCGCACCTCGCCCAGGGCCATGCGCGGCAGGAAGTGGTCCTTCTGCTCCTGCGTGCCGTGCTGCTTGAGCATGTACGCGACGATGAAGTGGGTGTTGATGATGCCGGAGACGGACATCCAGCCCCGCGCTATCTCCTCGACGCACAGCGCGTAGGTGAGCAGCGACTCACCCAGGCCGCCGTACTCCTCGGGGATCATCAGGCCGAAGAGGCCGAGCTCCTTGAGGCCGTCGACGATCTGCTGCGGGTACTCGTCGCGGTGCTCCAGCTCGGTCGCGACCGGGATGATCTCCTTGTCGACGAACTCCCGGACGGTCTTGAGGATCTCCTGCTGGACGTCCGTGAGCCCGGCGGTCTGGGCGAGTCGTGCCATGGCTACTTCCCCTGTTCCTTCAGCTGAGGCCGGCCGGGCTGCTCGCCGCCGCGCGCCGTGATGTACGTCTCGGTCGGGACCATCACCTTGCGCCGGAAGACGCAGACGAGGGTGCCGTCCTGCTTGTAGCCCTTGGTCTCCACGTAGACGATGCCGCGGTCGTCCTTGGACTTCGACGGGGTCTTGTCCAGGACCGTGGTCTCGCCGTAGATCGTGTCGCCGTGGAAGGTCGGCGCCACGTGCCGCAGGGACTCGATCTCCAGGTTGGCGATGGCCTTCCCGGAGACGTCCGGCACGGACATGCCGAGCAGCAGCGAGTAGATGTAGTTGCCCACGACCACGTTCTTGCCGAAGTCGGTCGTGTTCTCGGCGTAATTGCTGTCCATGTGCAGCGGGTGGTGGTTCATGGTCAGCAGACAGAAGAGGTGGTCGTCGTACTCCGTGACCGTCTTCCCGGGCCAGTGCTTGTAGACCGCCCCGACCTCGAACTCCTCGTACGTGCGTCCGAACTGCATGGGATCAGCCCTCCGGGATCTCGAACTTGCTGGTGCGCTGCATCCCCGCCGCCCGGCCCTTGCCGGCGATGACCAGGGCCATCTTGCGGCTGGCCTCGTCGATCATCTCGTCGCCGAGCATCGCGGACCCCTTCTTGCCGCCCGCCTCGGAGGTGCACCAGTCGTACGCGTCGAGGATCAGCTCGGCGTGGTCGTAGTCCTCCTGGGAGGGGGAGAAGACCTCGTTGGCCGCGTCGACCTGACCCGGGTGCAGCACCCACTTGCCGTCGAAGCCGAGGGCCGCGGCGCGCCCGGCGACCTCGCGGTAGGCGTCCACGTCGCGGATCTGCAGGAAGGGGCCGTCGATGGCCTGGAGGTTGTGCGTACGGGCCGCCATCAGGATCCGCATCAGGATGTAGTGGTAGGCGTCCGCCGGGTAGCCGGGCGGCTGCATGCCCACGACCAGGGACTTCATGTTGATCGAGGCCATGAAGTCGGCCGGGCCGAAGATGATCGTCTCCAGGCGCGGAGAGGCGGCGGCGATCTCGTCGACGTTCACCAGGCCCTTGGCGTTCTCGATCTGCGCCTCGATGCCGATCTTGCCGACCTCGAAGCCCATGGTCTTCTCGATCTGCGTCAGCAGCAGGTCCAGGGCGACGACCTGCTGGGCGTCCTGCACCTTGGGCAGCATGATGCAGTCGAGGTTCTGGCCGGCGCCCTCGACGACGGTGATGACATCGCGGTACGTCCAGTGGGTGGTCCAGTCGTTGACGCGGACCACGCGGGTCTTGCCGGTCCAGTCGCCGTTGTTCAGCGCGTCCACGATCGTGTGGCGGGCGCCTTCCTTGGCGAGCGGGGCGCAGGCGTCCTCCAGGTCGAGGAAGACCTGGTCGGCCGGCAGGCCCTGGGCCTTCTCCAGGAACCGCGGGTTCGAGCCCGGGACCGCGAGGCAGGAGCGGCGCGGACGCAGCCGGTTCACGGGGGAGAGGGGCGTGGTCATGCGGGGACCTCCGTGCTTTCAGCGATGGTGAGGGGGTGGAGCTTGTTGGCCTTGCGGATCTCGTCGACGATACGTCCGATGATCTCCGTGATGCCGAAGTCCTTGGGGGTGAACACGGCGGCCACCCCGGCGGCCTTCAGCGTGACGGCGTCGGCGTTCGGAATGATGCCCCCGACGATGACGGGGATGTCGCCCGCCCCCGCCGCCCGCAGGCGTTCCAGGACGTCCGGGACGAGAGCGCTGTGCGAACCGGACAGGATGGACAGTCCCACGCAGTGCACGTCCTCGGCCAGCGCCGCCGAGGAGATCTCCTCGGGGGTCAGCCGGATGCCCTGGTAGACCACCTCGAAGCCGGCGTCGCGGGCCCGCACGGCGATCTGCTCGGCGCCGTTGGAGTGCCCGTCGAGGCCGGGCTTGCCGACCAGCAGGCGCAGCCGGCCGGAGCCGAGCTCGTCCGCCGTCCGGGCGACCTTCTCGCGGACCAGGGCCAGCGGGGTGCCCTCCTCGGCGGTGACCGCGACGGGGGCCGAGGAGACCCCGGTCGGGGCGCGGAACTCGCCGAAGACCTCCCGCAGGGCACCGGCCCACTCGCCGGTGGTGACACCGGCGCGGGCGCACTCCAGGGTGGCCTCCATCAGGTTCTCGGTACCGGCGGCGGCCTCCTTCAGCCGGTCCAGGGCCTGCCCGGCGGTCGGGAAGACGAACGGGTCGCCGCCGCCCTGCCGGTCGGAGGACTCCTGGCGCTCGGCCCGCCAGCGGACGATGCGTTCGACGGTGAGCGCCTCCACCGCGGGGTCGACGGTCATGATGGCGCCGTCGAGGTCGGCGGTGAGCGGGTTCTCCTCCGTCTGCTGGAAGCAGTTCACCCCGACGATCTTGTCCTGGCCCGCCTCGATCCGGGCGCGGCGCTCGGCGTGGGAGGAGACCAGCTGCGACTTCAGGTACCCGGACTCGACGGCGGCCATCGCGCCGCCCATCTCCTGGATCCGGTCGATCTCGGCCAGGCAGTCGGCGACCAGGGAGTCGACTTTGGCCTCGATGACGTGGGAGCCGGCGAAGATGTCCTCGTACTCCAGCAGGTCGCTCTCGTGGGCCAGGACCTGCTGGATGCGCAGCGACCACTGCTGGTCCCAGGGCCGGGGCAGGCCCAGCGCCTCGTTCCAGGCGGGCAGCTGCACCGCGCGCGCCCGGGCGTCCTTCGAGAGGGTGACCGCGAGCATCTCCAGCACGATCCGCTGGACGTTGTTCTCGGGCTGCGCCTCGGTCAGGCCGAGGGAGTTCACCTGGACGCCGTAGCGGAACCGGCGCTGCTTGGCGTCCTCGATGCCGTAGCGCTCCTTGGTGACCTTGTCCCAGATGCGGCCGAAGGCGCGCATCTTGCACATCTCCTCGATGAAGCGGACGCCCGCGTTCACGAAGAAGGAGATGCGCGCGACCACCTCGCCGAAGCGCTCTTCGGGCACCTGGCCGGAGTCGCGGACCGAGTCGAGCACGGCGATCGCGGTGGACATCGCGTACGAGATCTCCTGGACCGGGGTGGCCCCGGCCTCCTGGAGGTGGTACGAGCAGATGTTGATCGGGTTCCACTTCGGGATGTGGTTGACCGTGTACGCGATCATGTCCGTCGTCAGGCGGAGCGAGGGCCCGGGCGGGAAGACGTGCGTCCCGCGCGAGAGGTACTCCTTGACGATGTCGTTCTGGGTGGTGCCCTGGAGCTGGGAGATGTCGGCGCCCTGCTCCTCGGCGGCCACCTGGTAGAGCGCCAGCAGCCACATGGCCGTGGCGTTGATCGTCATCGAGGTGTTCATCTGCTCCAGGGGTATGTCCTGGAACAGCCGCCGCATGTCGCCCAGGTGGGAGACCGGGACCCCGACCCGGCCCACCTCGCCGCGGGCGAGGATGTGGTCGGGGTCGTAGCCGGTCTGCGTCGGGAGGTCGAACGCGACCGACAGGCCGGTCTGGCCCTTGGCGAGGTTGCGGCGGTACAGCTCGTTGGACGCCTCGGCCGTGGAGTGGCCGGCGTACGTCCGCATGAGCCACGGACGGTCCTTCTGGCGCTCTGTCATCTCAGGCGATCCTTATGGCCTTTGAGCGGACTCAGACGTTACGGAAGCGGTTGATGGCGTCGAGGTGCTCGGCCCGCATCTCGTGGTCGCGGACGCCGAGGCCCTCCTCGGGGGCGAGCGCGAGGACGCCGACCTTGCCCTGGTGGAGGTTGCGGTGGACGTCGTAGGCCGCCTGGCCGGTCTCCTCCAGGGAGTAGACCTTGGACAGGGTGGGGTGGATCTTGCCCTTGGCGATCAGGCGGTTGGCCTCCCACGCCTCGCGGTAGTTGGCGAAGTGCGAGCCGATGATGCGCTTGAGGGACATCCACAGGTAGCGGTTGTCGTACTCGTGCATGTAGCCCGAGGTGGAGGCGCAGGTGGTGATCGTGCCGCCCTTGCGGGTGACGTAGACCGAGGCGCCGAAGGTCTCGCGGCCCGGGTGCTCGAAGACGATGTCGATGTCCTCGCCGCCGGTCAGCTCGCGGATCTTCGATCCGAAGCGCTTCCACTCGCGCGGGTCCTGGGTCCGCTCGTCCTTCCAGAACTTGTAGCCCTCGGCGTTGCGGTCGATGACCGCCGTGGCGCCCATCTTGCGGCAGATCTCCGCCTTCTCCGGGGAAGAGACGACACAGATGGGGTTGGCGCCGCCGGCCAGCGCGAACTGGGTGGCGTACGAGCCGAGGCCGCCGCTGGCGCCCCAGATCAGGACGTTGTCGCCCTGCTTCATGCCGGCGCCGTTGCGGGAGACCAGCTGACGGTACGCGGTCGAGTTGACCAGGCCGGGGGAGGCGGCCTCCTCCCAGCTGAGGTGGCCCGGCTTCGGCATCAGCTGGTTCGACTTGACCAGGGCGATCTCGGCGAGGCCGCCGAAGTTGGTCTCGAAGCCCCAGATCCGCTGCTCGGGGTCGAGCATCGTGTCGTTGTGGCCGTCGGAGGACTCCAGCTCCACCGACAGGCAGTGCGCGACGACCTCGTCGCCCGGCTTCCAGGAGTTGACGCCGGGGCCGGTGCGCAGCACGACGCCCGCGAGGTCGGAGCCGATGACGTGGTACGGGAGGTCGTGGCGCTTGGTGAGCTCCGACAGGCGGCCGTAGCGCTCCAGGAAGCTGAAGGTGGACACCGGCTCGAAGATCGACGTCCACACCGAGTTGTAGTTGACCGAGGAGGCCATGACGGCGACCAGGGCCTCGCCCGGACCGAGCTCCGGAACCGGGACCTGGTCCAGGTGCAGGGACTTGCGCGGGTCCTTCTCGCGGGTGGCGAGCCCCGCGAACATCTCCGCCTCGTCCTTGTGCACGGTGACCGCGCGGTACGAGTCGGGGAGCGGCAGCGCGGCGAAGTCTGCGGCGGTGGCGGACTGCGACTGAATCGCGTCCAGGATGTCCTTCACGGTATTGCCTCCTGAGGGTCTCCCCGGACGGAGTTGGGGGAGGGCGCTGATGAGGGTGCGCTGAGGGATACGCGGGTGCGTGTGTGACGGGTGTTGCGGGTGCCGTCGGTCCTGGGGTCCCCGGCCGAGGACCGGGGGAGGAGCTGTGGTGCTGGCGCGCCTGTGGTGGGGCGGGCGGGGGCCTGGTGACGCAGGCATCCGGGGCGCGTTCCTTGCCGAGTGGGCGCGGGCCGCGGGGACATCCGGACGGGACTCAACGTATGGCACCCCGTGTCACTCGGCAAGGCACTGCGTGCCAAAAATTTCTCTCACTTGCCGATTGACCTGCGCAGATGAGCGATGATCGATCAGAGTTACCGGCGAGTAGGGGCAACTCGGACAAACGAAAACGGCCGCCCCCGGAACGGGAGCGGCCGCTGTGACGAGGGTCGCCCGGTGGTGCTCCGGGGGCGACCGCCTACTTGTTCTTGAGCGCCTCTTCGATGGCCCGCATGACCTCGTCGAGCGGAGCGTCCGTACGCGCCACCGCGACGAGCACCTCGCCCTCCGTGCGCACCGCCGCGCTCGGCACCCCGGCACCCGCGCCCGGCGTGCGTCCGGCGCCGATCCCGGAGCCGAAGGTCTTGCGGACGATCGCGAAGGCGTGGTCCAGCTGCGTCTCCACGTCCCCCTGGCCCCCCGCCCGCAGCCAGCGCCGCAGCACGTGGTTGTGGGCGGTCACCACCGCCGAGGCGGCCACCTCGGCCAGCAGCGGGTCGTCGTTGCCGTCGTGGTGGTCGGTCTCGTCGAAGTGGGCCAGCAGATAGCGGGTGAAGAGCCGCTCGTAGCGGGCCACCGAGGCGATCTCCCGCTCCCGCAGCGCCGGCACCTCGCGGGTCAGCCGGTAGCGCTCCACCGACACCGCCGGCGAGGCGGCGTACATCTTCATGACTTCCTTGATCCCCCGGCACACCGTGTCGAGCGGGTGCTCGTGCGCCGGGGCCACGTCCAGAACGGCCTCGGCACGGGTCAGGGTGTCGTCGTGGTCCGGGAAGATCGCCTCTTCCTTCGAGCGGAAGTGCCGGAAGAAGGTCCGGCGCGCCACCCCGGCGGTCGCGGCGATCTCGTCGACCGTCGTGGCCTCGTACCCCTTGGTCGCGAAGAGCTCCATGGCCGCGGCCGCGAGCTCGCGGCGCATCTTGAGCCGCTGGGCGGCCGCCCGGGTGCCGGCGGCGCTCTCCTGGGAGTCGCCGGCCGAGGCGGCGCGGGGTGAGGTCTTGGCGGGCTGGGACATAGAGCGAAAGTACTTCATTCGGGCAGGCGCGCGCGCCGGAGGGGGGTGAGAGGGGGGTGGATGCGGGGGAGGGCCCGCACTGGGCTCGGGAGGGTGTGTCCGCCGTGAGGGTCCGGCGGACCCGAGCAGCCCTCCCCACGCATCCTGCTCAGGGCCCGGCCGGGGGTTACCGGCGGGCGTACTCACGGAATCCGCGGCCGGTCTTCCGGCCCAGGCAGCCCGCCGCCACCAGGTGCTCCAGCAGCGGCGACGGTGCCAGGCCCGGGTCGCGGAACTCCTGGTGGAGGACCTTCTCGATGGCGAGCGACACGTCCAGGCCGACCACGTCGAGGAGCTCGAAGGGCCCCATCGGGTAGCCGCCGCCCAGCTTCATCGCGGCGTCGATGTCGTCGATCCCCGCATAGTGCTGCTCGACCATCTTGATCGCGTTGTTCAAGTACGGGAACAGCAGCGCGTTCACGATGAAGCCGGCCCGGTCCCCGCAGTCCACCGGGTGCTTGCGCACCTTGGCGCAGACCTCGCGGACCGTGGCGTGCACGTCGTCGGCGGTCAGGACGGTCCGGACCACCTCGACCAGCTTCATGGCCGGCGCCGGGTTGAAGAAGTGCATGCCGATCACGTCCTGCGGACGCGAGGTGGCCCGCGCGACGGCGATCACCGGCAGCGAGGAGGTGGTGGTGGCCAGCACCGCACCGGGCTTGCAGACCTTGTCCAGGCCCGCGAAGAGCTGCTGCTTGACCTCCAGGTCCTCGGCGACCGCCTCGACAGCCAGGTCCACGTCGGCGAAGGCCTCCAGCGACCCGGCCGGGGTGATCCGCTCCAGGGTCCGCGCCGCGGCCTCCTCGGTCAGGCGGCCCCTGGACACCGCACGGTCCAGGGACTTCCCGATCGCGGCCTTCGCGGCCCCGGCCTTCTCCTCGCTGCGGGCGGCCAGCACCACGTCGTAGCCGGCCTGGGCGAAGACCTGGGCGATGCCGCTCGCCATGGTCCCGGAGCCCGCGACGCCGACCGAAGAGACCGGACGGCCCGCGCCGAGCAGGGACCCGTCCAGCGGGGTCTGCAGGTCGCGGACGACCACCGGGCTGCCCGGAGCCTCGTACGTGTAGAAGCCGCGCCCGGCCTTCTGCCCGGTCAGGCCCGCCTCGACGAGCTGGCCCAGGATCGGCGCCGGGGCGTGCAGCCGGTCGCCGGAGGAGGCGTACATGGCCTCCAGCACGGTGCGCGCGGTGTCGACGCCGACCAGGTCGAGCAGGGCGAGCGGGCCCATCGGCAGACCGCAGCCGAGCTTCATCGCCGCGTCGATGTCCTCGCGGGAGGCGTACTTGGCCTCGTACATCGCGGCGGCCTGGTTGAGGTAGCCGAAGAGCAGGCCGTCGGCGACGAAGCCCGGCCGGTCGCCGACGGCGACGGGCTGCTTGCCGAGCTCCAGCGCCAGCCCGGTGACGGCCTCCACGGCGGTCGGCGCGGTCAGCACGCTGGAAACGATCTCGACGAGCTTCATCGCCGGGGCCGGGTTGAAGAAGTGCATGCCGAGCACCCGCTCGGGGTGCAGGGACTCGGCGGCGAGCCGGGTCACCGACAGCGCGTTGGTGCCGGTGGCCAGCACGGCGTCCGGCCGGACGATCGCGTCGAGCTCGCCGATCACCCGGCGCTTGAGGTCGTAGTCCTCCGGGACCACCTCGATGACGAGGTCGGCCTCGGCGGCCGCCCCGAGGTCCGTGAAGGCGCGGAAGCGGGCCAGGACCGCCTCGCGCTCCTCCTCGGTGAGCTTCTGCTTGGCCACCGAGCGGGCCGTGGCGGCCGCGAGGGACCCGGCGGCGCGGCGGGTGGCGGCCTCGCTGACGTCGATGCCGATGACCTCGCGGCCGGCCCGGGCGAGGACCTCGGCGATGCCGGTGCCCATCGTGCCGAGGCCGACGACGGCGACGGTGCGGAGGGAGGAATGACTGGACGTGGACGGAAGGTCCATCGCGGGACTCCAGTGGAAGAGGGTGACGACTGGGGAGCGCGCGGCGCACAGCGCGCGCGGATGCCGTACGGAAGAGCCGTGCGGAGCACGCCCGGCGGTGCGCCCGGAGAGGGAGAGGGGGCGCGGCGGGCGGAACGGCGGAACCCTGTCCCGGGGTCCAGCCGTAGCGGTGGAACGGACGAGCGGACGAACCGACTGGTACGGGGCGGCTGCGTCACCAGGCCGGCTCCGTACGTGTGGAGTGACATTAACCCGGTGGTAACTGGTCCGCCAGAGCGCGGAGATGTGACCTGTACCGCCCAAATGTACCGATCATCGATCATCGATCAACGAGGTCCGCAGAAGGCGGCCTGCCGGGGCCCGCGTACCCCTAGGGTGGCGGCGTGAACGACGTCCTGGAACGCCTGCGGGCGGAGGCCGGCGGATCGGCGGCGTACGCGGAACTGTGCGCGGCGGAGCCGGACGCGCTGGCCGCCTCCCTGACCTCCGCCGGGCTGCCCCTGTGGGCCCGCGAACTGGCCGCCTACCGACTGGGGATGGGCGGCGACCGGCGGGCCTTCGAGCCCCTGGTCCTGCTCCTCAACCACCGGGACCCGGCCCGCTGCGCCGCCGCCGCGCAGGCGCTCGGCGTCCTCGGGGACCCGCGCACCGCCCGCGCGGCGGCCGCCCTGGCGACGAACTCCCTGCGCACGGCCTACGCCCTGCACCCGGTCAGGCTGCTCACCGCGCTGCGGGCTCCCGAGTCGGCCCCGGCCCTGATCAAGACCCTGTCGCGGCTGCTCGCCCCGCACGACCCGTACTGGCGGGTGGCCCTGGCCTGCGTCGAGGGCCTGGGCACCCTGGCCGACGCCCGGGCCCGCGACGTCCTGGTCCGCGCCCAGGCCCACCCCCGGCTCGCCCTGGCGGCGACGGACGCCCTGAACCGGCTGACGGTCCGGCACCCGGACGCGTAGGTCGGACGCAGGGACCTACCCGGCCGCCGGCACCACGGCGAAGGCCTCGACCTCCAGCAGGAGCTCCGGGCGGAACAGGGCGGCGACCTGGACCGCCGAGGAGGCCGGCAGCCGGTCCGGGGCGATGACCTCGTCCCGGGCCGCCCGGACCGCCGGCAGGTGGGCCACGTCCGTGACGAAGTACGTCAGCTTCACCACGTCATCGAAGCCCGCCCCCGCCGCCGCCAGGCACCGCCGCAGGTTCTCGAACACCTGCCGGGCCTGCGCGGCGGGGTCGCCCTCACCGACCACCTCGCCCTTCTCGTCGAAGGCGCACTGCCCCGAGACGGCCACGAACCGCCCGGTGCCCCAGACGACGTGGCTGTACCCGGTGCCGGGGCTGACGCCCTCGGGCGCGGCGATACGGGTGAGGTGGCTGTTGCCGCTGTTACCACTGTTGCTGCTCTGTTCGAACGAGGTCATGCGGACGATCTTGCCCGCCAGGTGTCAGCCGCGGAAGCCGAGCAGGCCGTGGAGGGCCGCACCGCCCGCCGAGGGCGGCACCGCGCGCGTCGCCGTGGTCGGCTTCGGGGCCGGCGGCGCCGGGCACGTCGCGTCCGCCGCCCGGCCCGTCCTCAGGTACGCCGCCAGCTTCTCGTCGAGGCACTTGTTGCCGCTCAGGGCGATGCCGTGGTTGCCGCCGCCCTCCTCCACCACCAGCGCCGAGCCCGCCAGCTTGGTCCGCATGCTCACCGCGCCCTCGTAGGGTGTGGCCGCGTCCTCCGTCGCCTGGAACAGCAGCGCCTGGGGCAGCTCGGTGTTCGTCACGTCCGTGGCCTGGAGCGGCTGCGCCGGCCAGAACGCGCACGGCGCGTTGTACCAGGCGTTGTTCCAGGTCATGAAGGGCGCCTTCGCGTGCGTGCGCCACATGTCGGCCCGCCAGCGGTTCCAGTCCCTCGGCCAGGCCGAGTCCCGGCACTGCACCGCCGTGTACACGCTGTAACTGTTGCCCGCCGCCGGGTCCACCGCGCCCAGCCGCTCGTACGCCGCCACCAGCGGCTTGGCGTCCCGCTTCACCGCGTACGCCGAGAAGGCCTCGGCCAGCGACGGCCAGTAGCCGTTGTAGTAGGCGCCCGGCATGTACGTGTCCTCCAGCTCGGCCGGGCCCACCTTCCCGCCCGCCGGGGCGGTGCGCAGCGCGTCCCGCATCTCGTACCAGCGCGCCTCGACCCGGGCCGGGTCGGTGCCCAGGTGGTACGTGGAGTCGTACTGGGCCACCCAGGCCAGGAACGCCTTGTGGCGGGCGTCGAAGGCCAGGTCCTGCGCGAGGTTGTCCTCGTACCAGACGCCGCCCGGGTCGACCACGGAGTCCAGCACCAGCCGGTGCACCCGCTCCGGGTGCAGCTTGGCGTACACGGCGCCCAGGTAGGTGCCGTAGGAGTAGCCGAAGTAGCTGAGCTTCGCCGCGCCCAGGGCGGTGCGCAGCACCTCGATGTCGCGGGCCGCGGAGACGGTGCCGACGTGCGGGAGCACGTCCGCGTGCTTCTCCTGGCAGGACACCGCGAAGGAGCGCACCCGCACCAGGTTGGCCCGCTCGGTCGCCCCGTCCCTGGGCACGGAGTCCGGCCGTACCGGTGTGAAGTGGCCGGGCCCGCAGTCCAGCGCGGGCTCGCTCTTGCCCACGCCCCGCGGATCGAAGCCGATCACGTCGTACTGGGCGGCGACGTCCTTGGGCAGCGCGGAGGCGACGAACCCCGCCAGGGCGCGGCCGCTGCCGCCCGGGCCGCCGGGGTTCACCAGCAGCGGCCCCTGGGAGGTGGCCGCGGTGTGCGGGACGCGGGTCAGGGCCAGGGAGATCTGCCGCCCGGCGGGCTGCCCGTGGTCGAGCGGGACCTTGAGGGAGGCGCACTGCAGGGTCGGGTAACGCGGGGTCGCGCAGCCGGTCCAGTTCAGCCCGGCGGCGGCCGCCGGGGCGGGCGCGGCGGCGGGTGCCGCGGCGGTGACGGGGGTCGCGAGGGCGGCGGCGACGGTGGAGATCGCCAGCAGGACGGCGGCGCGCTTCTTCGCGGGGCGCAGCTTCGAGGGGTGGAGCATGGGGCCTCCCAGCCGAGGGTTCTGGGCGGAATCGTCCCGGAAACCCTGGCGGGAAGACGGGATTGGGCCGCTCATTGGCCCGATGTGATGACCCGTCGGGAGGCGTCCGGGTCAGGGCGCGGCGCGCGGCGCGCTCACATCAGCGTCAGCTGCGTCGGTCCGGCGGGGGCCGGGCCGGCCGTCCGCTCCCGGGCGGCGGCGGCCCGTGCCGCCCCGCGCCGGGCGGGGCCGATGCCGAATTCGGCGGCGAGCTCGTGGACTTGGCGGGTGATCCGGCGCTGGTACCAGGTGGGGGCGTACGACCCGCCCGCGTACATCCGTTCGTACCGTCCGGTCAGGTGCGGGTGGTGCCGGCCGAGCCAGGCGGTGAACCACTCGCGCGCTCCGGGCCGCAGATGGAGTACCAGGGGTGTCACGGACGTCGCCCCCGACGCGGCGATCGCCCGGACGGTCGCCCGCAGCTGCTCGGGGGAGTCGCCCAGGAAGGGGATCACCGGCGCCATCAGCACCCCGCACTCCAGCCCGGCGTCGGTCAGGGCCCGTACGGCGGCCAGCCGGGCGGCGGGGGAGGGGGTGCCGGGCTCCACGGTCCGCCACAGGCCGGTGTCGGTGAACCCGACGGAGACGCAGACGCCGACCTCGGTGACCTCGGCGGCCTGCCGCAGCAGGGGGAGGTCGCGCAGGATCAGCGTGCCCTTGGTGAGGATGGAGAAGGGGTTGGCGCGCTCGCGCAGCGCCCCGATGATCCCGGGCATCAGCCGGTAGCGGCCCTCGGCGCGCTGGTAGCAGTCGACGTTGGTGCCCATCGCGATGTGCGCGCCGGTCCAGCGCGGCGCGGCCAGCTCGCGGCGCAGCAGCTCCGGGGCGTTGACCTTGACGACGATCTGGGAGTCGAAGCCGGTCCCGGTGTCCAGGTCGAGGTAGCCGTGGGTCTTGCGGGCGAAACAGTAGACGCAGGCGTGACTGCAGCCGCGGTAGGGGTTGACCGTCCATTCGAACGGCATCCGCGAGGCGCCGGGCACCCGGTTGAGGACCGAGCGCGCCCGCACCTCGTGGAAGGTGATCCCGCGGAACTCGGGGGTGTCGAAGGTGCGGGTGACGACGGAGCCGGCCCCGAACAGGGCCGCCGGACCGCTGCCCGGTGTCCCGGTCAGATTCTCCCAGCGCATGATGCCTCCTCGGTGACGGGCTCCCGAGAATAGAACAAATGTTCCCATGATCGTGCGGGAGGCTTCGCCCAGGGGCGGCGGGGGCGGAGGCCGGGCCCGGATCCGGGGCAGGGGCCCGTACGGCCGGGCGGGACGCCGCCCCCGGATTTGGGCGGCCGCCCCGGAGGTGGTTGGCTTGCCGCGACGCACGATCCCAACTGCTGGAGGAACAGGTATGGCGCAGGTCGAGGCCACCACGGAGCGCATCATCGAGGCCGACGCGGACACCGTGTTCGACGCGCTGGCCGACTACACCGGCACCCGGGGCAAGCTGCTCCCCGAGCACTTCAGCGAGTACGAGGTGCGCGAGGGCGGCGACGGCGAGGGCACCCTCGTCCACTGGAAGCTCCAGGCCACCAGCAAGCGCGTCCGGGACTGCCTGCTCGAGGTCACCGAGCCCACGGACGGCCAGCTCGTGGAGAAGGACCGCAACTCCTCCATGGTCACCACCTGGACCGTCACCCCCGCCGGCGAGGGCCGCTCCCGGGCCGTGGTCAGCACCGTGTGGAACGGCGCCGGCGGCATCGGCGGCTTCTTCGAGCGCACCTTCGCCCCCAAGGGCCTCGGCCGCATCTACGACACCGTGCTCGAGAACCTCGCCGAGGAAGTCAAGGGCTGACCGGCGGGACCCGGCGCGGGCCGGGGCCGACGGCGGCACAACCCCCGGGGACGGCTCACCGGTTCGGGTGGAATTCCCGCCCGCAGTGAGCCGCCCCCGAACCGGCGCCCGCCACCGCCCGGCCCGGGCGTGGCCCAGGGCCCGCGGGGCGCCGGGGGGCTAGGGTGGGGCTCCGCGACCCGACCCACCGGGGGGCCCGTTGAAGATCCTCGTCTCCGCCGACATGGAAGGCGCCACGGGCGTCACCTGGCCCGCCGACGTGCTGCCCGGGACCCCCCAATGGGAGCGTTGCCGGGGCATGTTCACCTCCGACGTCAACGCCGCCGTGCTCGGCTTCTACGACGGCGGCGCCGACCGGGTCCTCGTCAACGAGGCCCACTGGACCATGCGCAACCTCCTCCTGGAGAAGCTCGACGCCCGCGCCGAGATGATCACCGGCCGCCACAAGTCCCTCTCCATGGTCGAGGGGGTCCAGCACGGCGACGTCGACGGCATCGCCTTCGTCGGCTACCACACCGGCGCCGGCAGCGAAGGGGTCCTCGCCCACACCTACCTCGCCAACTCCATCACCGGCGTCTGGCTGAACGGCCTGCGCGCGAGCGAGGGCGTCCTCAACGCCCACGTCGTCGCCGAGTACGGGGTACCCGTCATCCTGGTCACCGGGGACGACCTCACCTGCGCCGACGCCGCCGGATACGCCCCGGACGCCCGTACCGTCGCCGTCAAGGACCACGTCTCGCGCTACGCGGCCGTCTGCCGCACCCCGGCCCGCACCGCCGCGGACATCCGCGCCGCCGCCACCGAGGCGGTCAAGCTCGCGGTACGGCACGAGCCGGTGCGCGGCGGCCCCTTCGCGATGGAGGTGGAGTTCGACGCCGAACACCTGTCGATGGCCGCGACCGTCGTCCCGGGCGTCGAACGCTCCGCGGAGCGCAGGGTCGCGTACACCAGCGGGACGATGTACGAGGGGATCCGGACCTTCAAAGCGGTCACGACGGTCGTCTCGGCGGCCGTGGAGGAGCAGTATGGCTGACATGCAGCGGGTGGAAGGCGCCCCCCGGGAGGTCGCCCACGCGGAACACGGAGGAACGGCACCGCGGGACGGCGGCCCCGGCGGCGGCCTCGACGCCGCCGCCCTCGACGAGGTGGTCGAGTTCACCTCCGGCCTCATCCGGATCGACACCAGCAACCGCGGCGGCGGCGACTGCCGGGAGCGGCCCGCCGCCGAGTACGCCGCCGAGCGCCTCGCCGGGGCCGGACTGGAACCCGTACTGCTGGAACGCACCCCGGGCCGCACCAACGTGGTGGCCCGGATCGAGGGCACCGACCCCTCCGCGCCCGCCCTCCTCGTCCACGGACACCTGGACGTGGTCCCCGCCGAGGCCGCCGACTGGAGCGTCGCCCCCTTCTCCGGAGAGGTCCGCGACGGGGTGGTCTGGGGCCGCGGGGCCGTCGACATGAAGAACATGGACGCGATGGTGCTGGCCGTCGTACGCGCCTGGGCGCGCCGGGGGGTGAGGCCGCGCCGGGACGTCGTCATCGCCTTCACCGCCGACGAGGAGGACAGCGCGGTCGACGGGTCTGGCTACCTCGCCGACGAGCACCCGCACCTCTTCGAAGGCTGCACGGAGGGCCTCGGCGAGTCCGGGGCCTTCACCGTGCACCCCCGGCCCGGCCAGGCCCTCTACCCGATCGCCGCGGGCGAACGCGGCACCGCCTGGCTCAAGCTGACCGCCCACGGCACCGCCGGGCACGGCTCCAAGCCCAACCGGGACAACGCCGTCAGCCGGCTCGCCGCCGCCGTGGCCCGCATCGGCGCCCACGACTGGCCGGTCCGCCTCACCGACACCGTCACCGCCTGCATCACCGAACTCGCCGCCCTCCAGGGCCTCACCGTCGACCCGCGCGCCCCGGGCACCGACCTCGACGACCTCCTCGGCAAGCTCGGCCCGGCCGCCGCCCTCGTCGCGCCGACCATCCGCAACAGCTCCAACCCCACGATGTTCAGCGCCGGTTACAAGATCAACGTCATCCCGGGCCACGCCACCGCCCACGTCGACGGACGCACGGTGCCCGGCGGCGAGGCGGAGTTCACCGCCACCCTCGACGAGCTCACCGGCCCCGGCGTGCACTGGGAGTTCGAGCATCGCGAGGTGGCCCTCCAGGCCCCGGTCGACGGGCGGACGTACGAGGTCCTGCGCGAGTGCGTCGAACACTTCGACCCCGACGGGCACGTGGTCCCCTTCTGCATGGCCGGCGGCACCGACGCCAAGCAGTTCTCCCGGCTCGGCATCACCGGCTACGGCTACTCCCCGCTCAAGCTGCCGCCGGGCTTCGACTACTGGTCCCTCTTCCACGGCGTGGACGAACGCGTCCCCGTCGACGCCCTGCACTTCGGGGTCCGCGTCCTCGACCGCGCACTGCGGGCCCTGTGATGGGGCCCCGGTGAGGGCGGCGGCCGGCGTCGCGGGCCCCTACGGCAGCTGGCCCTCCCCGATCGCCGCCGCGCACGCCGCCGCGCACGACGGCCGGCCCGAGTACGTGGGCACCGTCGGGGCCGAGGTGTGGTGGACCGAGCCCCGCCCCGCGGAGGGCGGCCGCCGCACCCTGGTGCGCCGGCCCGCCGGCGGCGCGGCCCCCCGGTCGGTGCTGCCCGCGCCGTGGAACGTGCGCAGCCGCCTCACCGAGTACGGCGGCCTGCCCTGGGCGGGCACCGAACGCGCCGAAGGCGGCCCACTGGTGGTGTTCGTCCACCACGCCGACCAACGGCTGTACGCGTACGAACCCGACGCGCCCGGCACCCCCCGGCCGCGCCCGCTCACCCCCGTCCCGGCGGTCGGCGGCGGGCTGCGCTGGGCCGACCCGGTGCTGCGCGGCGGCGAGGTCTGGTGCGTACTGGAGGAGTTCACCGGCCCCGCCCCCACCGACGTACGGCGGGTGGCGGCCGCCGTCCCGCTGGACGGCTCCGCCGCCGGGGACCGGGCCGCCGTACGGGAGCTCACCGACGACCGGCACCGCTTCCGCACCGGGCCGAAGCTCTCCCCCGACGGGCGCAGCGCGGCCTGGCTGGTGTGGGACCACCCCCGGATGCCCTGGGACGGCACGGAACTCCAGCTGGCCGCGGTACGCCCCGACGGCACGCTCGGCACGCCCCGCACCGTGCTGGGCGGGCCGGCCGAGGCCGTGGCCCAGGTGGCGTGGGCGGCCGACGGGACCCTGCTCGCGGTGAGCGACCGCAGCGGCTGGTGGAACCCGTACCGGGTGGACCCCGACAGCGGGGAGGCGGTCAACCTGTGCCCCCGCGAGGAGGAGTTCGGCGGCCCGCTGTGGAAGCCGGGGCTCAGCTGGCTGGCCCCGCTGCCCGAAGGGCCGGTGGCCGTCCTGCACGGGCTGGGCGCCCCGGTGCTCGGCGTCCTCGACCCCGGCACCGGCGACCTCGTCGACGCGGCCGGGCCCTGGACGGCCTGGCAGCCGGCCCTGGCCGTCAGCGGCACCCGCGTCTACGGGGTCGCCGCCAGCCCGCGCAGCGCCTACGAGGTCGTCGAGCTGGACACCGCCACCGGCCACGCCCGGGCCGTCGGAGCCCGCGCGGCCGACCCGGTGGACCCGGCGTACTACCCGGAGCCGCAGAGCCGCACCTTCCCCGGCCCCGGCGGCCGGGACATCCACGCCCACGTCTACCCGCCGCACCACCCCTTCCTGCGGCCGCCCGCCGACGAGCTGCCCCCGTACGTGGTGTGGGCGCACGGGGGCCCCACCGACCACGTGCCGCCCGTACTCGACCTGCACATCGCCTACTTCACCTCACGCGGGATCGGCGTCGTCGAGGTCAACTACGGCGGGTCCACCGGCTACGGCCGCGCCTACCGCGAGCGGCTGCGCGAACAGTGGGGCGTGGTGGACGTGGAGGACTGCGCGGCCGTGGCGCGGGCACTGGCCGCCGAGGGCACCGCCGACCCCGCCCGGCTCGCGATCCGCGGCGGCAGCGCGGGCGGCTGGACGGCGGCGGCCTCCCTGGCCGCCACCGACCTGTACGCCTGCGCGGCGGTCATCTACCCGGTGCTCGACCTGCGGGGCTTCGCCGCCGAGACCCACGACCTGGAGTCCCACTACGCCGACGGCCTGGCGGGACCGCCGGGCACCCTGGCGGTCCGCTGCCGGGAACGCTCCCCGGTGGCCCGCGCCGACCGCATCACCGCCCCCTTCATCCTGCTCCAGGGGCTGGACGACCCCGTCTGCCCGCCCGCGCAGGCCGAACGCCTGCTGGCCGCCCTGCGCGGCCGCGAGCCGGCGGTCCCGCACGCGTACCTCACCTTCGAGGGCGAGGGCCACGGCTTCCGCCGCGCGGACACGATGGTGCGGGCCCTGGAGGCGGAGCTGTCGCTGTACGCGCAGGTCTTCGGCATCGAGCGCGATGACGTGCCCCGGCTGGAGCTGCGTACGGAGTGAGTTCGGAAACGGCCTAGGACAGGAACCGTTCGAGGGCCTCCCGGGCGCGCGCGTTCGAGGCCGCGGCGTCCGCCAGGGCCCCGGCCAGGGCGCCGATCCACTCGTCCAGGCCCACCGGACGCCGCGAGAGGACGATCCCCCGCACCTCGTGGCAGACCTCGCCGATGGTCCGGCCCCGGTCCGTGCGCAGGGTCAGCCGCTGCTCCCCGAGCACGACGTCCAGTCCCTCGACCGGCCCCTCCCGCCCCGCCAGCCGCCGCGCCACGGAACGCCTGCGGCTGACCCGGACGGCGCCGGGCGGCAGCGAGTCGGCGAGGGTCGCCGACAGCACGCCGGCATAGAGTTCCAGGTCGGCGCTGTCCCGGCGCAGCGCCGCGGCCAGCAGTCCCACGTCCACCCGGGCCGTCCCCTTCCCGTCAGTCATCGAGGCCCAGCACCATGGCCGGCCGGTCGATGACGTGGTCCTCGCGCAGCGGCCGCACAGCCGTCCCGACGGCGAAGAACTCGGTGGTGTGCGACCCCCAGCCGTGCGAGTGCTGCTTCAGCCGCACCGCCACGATCCCCTCGGCCCCCAGGGCCTTCCCCTCCGCCCGCATCCGGCTCATCGCCAGCTCGCGGGCCTCGTAGAGGGCCTGGGTGAACGGCTCGATCTCGACGTTGCGACCCGTGTTGCCCAGCGCCTGCACGAAGCCCTGGTGCGCCACGTGGTAGACGCAGGAACCCATGACCAGGTCCAGCGGGGCGTACCCGGCGCGGACCAGCGTCCAGAACTCCTGGCCGGAGAGGTCCGAGGTGAACGGCTTGCCCTTGTTGTTGAGCCAGGTGCCGGCCGGCCCCGGGTCGGCGCCCGCCGCCTTGACGGCCGTGCCCACCGCGATGAACTCGGCGAGGTCCGAACCGAATTCCTTGAACTCGATGTCCAGCCGGACGCCGACGATCCCGTCCGCCCCCAGCGCGCTCGCCTCGGCCTCCATCCGGCTCATCGCGAGCTCGCGGGCGTCGTACATGGCCTGGGACAGCTTGGTCAGCTCCTGGTTCTTCGACCAGCGGCCGACCTGGAAGCCGACGTGGTAGACGGAGCAGCCGAGGACCAGGCCGAGGGGGCGGAAGCCGGCCTCCCGCACCAGCAGGAACTCGTTCACCGTGAGGTCCGAGGTGAACATGGGGCCGCTGTCGTCGTCCGGCCGGAGCTGCGCCAGGCGCCGCATCGCGTCCTCGGACAGGTCTCGCCCGTCCGGTATCCGTTCCGTTTCCCCGGTCGTGTTCTGCCCGGTCATGTCAGTGCTCGCGCTCCAGTCTCATGATGGTCAGCGGCCCTGCCGCGGCGGGCCGCCGGGACCGGCCGAACCGGGTGATGGAAGTGCCGACGAAGACGGCTTCCGCGATGACGTCCCGCGCGCCCCCGCCCTCGGAGCCCAGGCACTCGGTCCTCCGCAGCCGGAGGCCGACTTCGTCCACGACGACCCCGTCGCCGGCGCCGCCGCCGTGCTTGCGGGCGTCGAGGGCGAGGCGGGCACGGGCGTCCTGGCGGACGTGGTCGGTCAGCCGGGTGTAGCCGTCGACCTCCTGGTTCCCCACGAACCGGCGGCCGGCCAGCCGGGAGGCGCGCCAGTCGTCGTGCCGGATCGCGAGTGAAACGCCGAACGCGAGGCCGGTGGGGACCCAGCCGCCGTGCAGCAGCCGGGCGAGGTCCTGTCCGCCGAGGTGCGAGGTGAAGGGCTGCCGCGGGCGGACGCGGGAGCGCGCCCGGACGGCGGTGCCGATGACGGTGAACTCCGTTGCGTCACCCAGGTGTTCGCGCGACACCAGCCGTACCGCGACGATCCCGTCGCCGCCCAGCGCGCGGCATTCGGCCACCGCGCGGCTCAGCGCCAGCCTGCGCGCCGCGGAGACGGCCCTCGTCAACGGCGCCAGGGAGGGGCTCGAGGGCGAGGACGGCCCCGAGGGGCCGCTGGCAGCCGTCCACGCGCCGGGACATCCCCAGGCACCGGTGTCGCCCAGGTGGAAGACGGCCGTGCCCATCACCTGCCCGACCGGTGCGAACCCGACGCCGGTGACCGCGGCGAACTCCCGGGCCGACAGGGTCGAGTCCCAGGTGCCATCCGGCTGTTGGTACGTCGTCGTCCGGAAGCGTATACGAGAGGCGAACGGATACGCCTAGTCGGTGTGCAGCCAGACCCGCAGCTGGCCGAGTGGGGTGAACCCGGCGCGTACGGCCGTGTTGAGGTCCTCGCCGTGCTCGTAGCCCACGACCGGCAGTTCCGGCCAGTGGCGGGCGGCCGCGTCGAGGGCGGCAGTCCAGGCGGCGCCGGTGTCCGCGTCGTCGTGGGCGAACACGTTGGAGACGCCGACGGCCCCGCCGCCGGTGCTGACGACGGCCCCGGCGGTGATCCGGGCCCCGTCGCGGCCCGCGAGGAAGACGATCCCCTCCCGCAGCAGCCCCTCGTGGAACAGGCCCGTGCTCCCCTCGCCGTCCCAGGCGGCCTCCCAGGCCGACAGCTCCGCAGGGCTCTCCACCTCGTCCCACTCCAGCCGGCCGCCCCGCGCCGCCTCGGGAACGGCGGCTCCCGCCGGGCGGTGGATCCACTGGGCCTCGAACAGCACCTCGAAGCCGGCCGGGGCCAGGTCGAGCGCGGCGAAGCTGTCCTTCACCGAGCAGCCGGGGGCGGCGGTGTCGACACCGGCCAGCACGTCGGCGGCCGTGGCGTCGGGGGCGAGGGTGACGGCGTCGGGGTAGAGCGGCGGGGTACGCCTCGGGCTGCACCAGAGGGAGTCGCGGAAGTGGCCGGCGCGGGAAACGGCCGCGCACCACTCGGCGTTGTTGCGGGCGGCCGCGCGCAGCAGCCCGCCGGTGCTCGGGATGATGGTCACTCCGGGATGCTGTCACAGTGCTTAACCTGGGGCGATGCCTTATTCCACCGAGTACGTCCGCACGGGCCGGCGGGTCGGCCTGCGGCCCCTGTCGCCCGCCGACGGCCCCGAGTTCACGGCCCGTGCGCGGGAGAGCCGTGCGCTGCACCGGCCCTGGCTGTTCCCGCCGCAGACCCCCGAGGAGTACGGGCCGTACGCGGCCCGGCTGACCGGCGGCGACGGGAGCCGGGCCGGGTTCCTCGTCTGCGAGCTCGCCACCGGGGCCGCCGCCGGCTTCGTCAACGTCAACAACATCGTCCGCGGAGCCTTCCAGTGCGGGGCGCTCGGCTACGGGGCCTTCGCGCACGCCGCGGGGTGCGGACTGTTCGGCGAGGGCTTCGACCTGCTGCTGGCGCACGCCTTCGCCGAGCCGGGGGCGGGTCTCGGCCTGCACCGCCTGGAGGCGAACATCCAGCCGGGCAACGACGCGTCCATCGGCCTGGTCCGGGGCCGGGGCTTCCGCCTGGAGGGCCTCTCCCCGGAGTTCCTGTACGTCGACGGCGCCTGGCGCGACCACGAACGCTGGGCATTGACGGCGCCGGCGGGGTGAGGGCGGCGCCGGGGGCCGCGCCGGTGGGGTGGGGGCCGCGCCGGCGAGGCGGGGCCGTGCCGCGCCGCGATGCCGCCGGGCCTCCCCTCCCGCCCGGCCTCCGGCCTGCTTCCGCCTCGGGCGGGATCCGGCCGCCCCGACGGCCCGGCCGCGCGGGCCTTTGCGTAATCCTGACCGGTGGTGATGTGCGGAACCCCTGTGCACGGGGCCGCACGCGAGTGTTCCATTCCCCCATGGCCACCACAGTCCGACGTGCCCAGCTGACCCTCCCCGCCGCCCCCTTGGGCCCCGACAACCCGCTCCCCGCGCTGCGCGCCCCCGACGGGGTGCACGAACTGGACGAGCGCTCGCGCCACGGGCTGCCGCGCGACATGGCGCGCCAGATCGGCTACGAACCGCTGCGCTCCCTGCTGCCCGTCCGGCTCCGCGACGGATATGGACGGCGGCGCGAGGAGCGGGAGTTCGAGGCGGTCGTCATCGAGAACGGGCGGCTGCGGGTGACCGTCCTGCCCGGCCTCGGCGGCCGGATCCACTCCCTCGTCCACCTCCCCACCGGGCGCGAACTCCTCTACCGCAACCCGGTGTTCCAGCCGGCCCACTTCGCGCTCAACGGAGCCTGGTACTCCGGCGGCGTGGAATGGAACATCGGCGCCACCGGACACACCGCCCTGTCCTGCGCCCCGCTGCACGCCGCGCTCGTGCCGGCGCCCGACGGGGGCGTGATGGTGCGGCTGTGGGAGTGGGAGCGGCTGCGCGACCTGCCCTTCCAGGTGGACCTGTGGCTGCCGGCGGACTCGGACTTCCTGTACGTCGGCGTCCGCGTGCGCAATCCGCACGAACGGCCCGCCCCCCTCTACTGGTGGTCGAACACCGCCGTCCCCGAGGACGCCGGCACCCGCGTCCTGGCCCCCGCCGAGGAGGCCTGGCACTTCGGCTACGAGCGCACGCTGCGCCGCGTCCCCGTGCCGCACTGGCAGGACGCCGACCGTACGTACCCGCTGAACAGCACCTACCCCGCCGACTTCTTCTACGAGGTCCTGGCCGAGGACGCGGACCGCCCCTGGATCGCCTCCCTCGACGCCGACGGGCACGGCCTGGTGCAGGCCTCCACCGCACGGCTGCGCGGGCGCAAGCTGTTCGTGTGGGGCGCGGGACCGGGCGGCCGGCGCTGGCAGGAGTGGCTGACGGAGCCCGGCACGGGCGGCTACGCCGAGATCCAGGCCGGGCTGGCACGGACCCAGCTGGAGCACGTACGGCTGGAGGCCGGCTCGGAGGTCAGCTGGCTGGAGGCGTACGGGCCGCTGTCGGCGGAGCCCTCGGCGGTGCACGGCGCCGACTGGACGGCGGCGCGCGGGGCCGCGTCCGCGGCGCTCGACGCCGCCCTGCCGGCCGGGGCCCTGGACGCGGCGCACAAGGCGTGGCGCGGGCAGGCCGACACCGAACCGGGGGAGCGGCTGGCGGACGGCTCGGGCTGGGGCGCGCTGGAGGTGCTGTGCGGGGGCTTCGACCTGCCCGGCACCCCCTTCCCGGAGTCCACCCTGGAGGAGGACCAGCAGCCCTGGCTGGAGCTGTGGCGCACCGGCGTCCTCCCGGCGCCGCGCGCGGCCGCCCCGCCCGGTCCCGGCCTGGTGGCCCCGCACTGGCGCGACATGCTGGAGACCGCCCCGGCGGACCCGCTGACCGAGTACCACCTCGGGGTGGCCCAGTGGCACGCCGGTGACGTGGCCCAGGCGGTACGCAGCTGGGAGCGCGGGCTGGCGCAGGCGCCCTCGCGCTGGCCGCTGCTGCGCTGTCTGGCGGCGGCCGACGCCCTGGCCGGGAACGCGGAGCGGGCCGCCGACCGGTACGCGGCGGCCTTCGAGGGCCTGGCGGGGGAGAGCCGGGGCGGCGGGGCCTGGACGGCCGCCGAGGCCGCGCTGGGGCGGGAGGCCATGACCGCCCTGCTCGGCGCCGGACGCCTCGCGGCGGCGCGGGCCGTCTGGGACCGGCTGCGCCCGTCGCTGCGCGAGCAGGGCCGCTTCCGGCTGCTCGCCGCCCGGCTGCTGGCGGCCGAGGGCCACGTAGGGGCGGCCCGGCGCGTCTTCGAGGACGGCTTCGAGATCGCCGACCTGCGGGAGGGCGAGGAGACCCTGTCCGAGGTGTGGGCCGCCCTGACGGACCGGCCGCTGCCGCCTGAGTACGACTTCCGGATGCGCCCGCCGCGAGAATGACGGGCCGGGCCGCCGGTGTGGGCGGGGCTGCGGGGGCTGCGCAGGCGGCCGGTGCGTGCGGGGCGCCTGAGCCAGTCGGGGCGCCTGAGGCGGTCGGGATGGGCGGAGCAGCCGGGATGGGCGGGGCCGCCGGGATGGGCGGAGCAGCCGGGGCGGGCGGGGCCGCCGAAGCGGTCAGACGGTCAGGCGCGGCACAGCAGTTCGCCGTGCAGGACCGAGAACCACGCGTCCGGCGCCGCACCCCAGGCGTGCCAGGCCCGGGCGGCGGCGGCCAGGGCCTCCGGGGTGGCGTGGCCGCCGTCCGTGGTGGCGGCCGCGTAGGAGGAGGCGGTGGTGCGGTCCGCCCACAGGGAGGACCACCAGGCGACCTCCTCCGGCGTCGCGTAGCACCAGGCCGTCGCCGACGCCCGTACGTCGGTGAACCCGGCCGCCCGCGCCCAGGACAGCAGCCTGCGCCCGGCGTCCGGTTCGCCGCCGTTGGCCCGGGCGACGCGCCGGTAAAGGTCCAGCCACTCCTCCAGGCCCGGCGTCGCCGGGTACCAGGTCATCGCCGCGTAGTCGGCGTCCCGTACCGCGACGATCCCGCCCGGCCGGCACACCCGGCGCATCTCGCGCAGGGCCCGCACGGGATCGCCGACGTGCTGGAGCACCTGGTGCGCGTGGACCACGTCGAAGGAGCCGTCGGGGAACTCCAGCGCGTGCACGTCCGCCGTGGCGAAGTCGACCGCCCCGGACAGCCCCCGCTCCGCCGCGTGGGCGCTCGCCTGGTCCAGTACGCCGGCCGCCGCGTCGACGGCGGTGACGTGGCCGCCCGGCGCGACCAGCTCCGCCAGGTCGGCCGTGATGGTGCCCGGGCCGCAGCCCACGTCCAGCACGCGCATGCCGGGGCGCAGTTCGCCGATCAGGTACGCGGCCGAGTTGGCGGCGGTGCGCCAGCGGTGCGAACGCAGGACCGACTCGTGGTGGCCGTGGGTGTAGACGGCGGTCTCGTGGGGTTCGCGGGCTCCGTGCGTGCCGTGGGCGGCGGTGCTCATGGCTCACTCCTCGTCGTCGTGGCGGATCGCCGGGCGTGGTGATCACCGTAGGGGATCGGCCCGGCCCGTGAGATATGCGTTTCGACATGTGGACACCACCGGTGTGGCGCAAGGGGATTGGCCGGGTCGGTGGCAGGGCAGAGGAGGGGCGAGGACAGTGGGCCCCGGGGGCGGCGCACCCCGAGGCGAAGGACGGTGAGACCCATGCCGAAGATGTTGCTGGAATGGCACGCCGCGGCGCTGAGGCTCTTCGGCGATCGGGTGCGGGCGGTCACGGCCTCCCAGTGGGGCGCGGCCACCCCCTGCACCGAGTGGACCGTGCGGGACCTGGTCAACCACGTCACCGGGGAGCAGCTCTGGATCCCGCCGCTGGTCACCGAGGGGCGCACGGTGGCGGACGTCGGCGACGAGCTCTCCGGCGACCTGCTGGGCGAGGACCCGCCGGCCGCCTGGGAGCGGGCGGCGGCAGCCGGGCACGCCGCCTTCGCCGCGCCCGGCGCGCTGGAGCGGACGGTCACGCTCTCGTACGGGCCCACGCGCGTGTCGGCGTACTGCTCGGAGCTGACGGCGGACTGCGTCGTGCACGCCTGGGACCTCTCGCGGGCCATCGGAGCCGACGACCGGCTGCCCGACGACCTGGTCGAGTTCTCCATCAAGGAGGTCATGCCGTACGCGGACGGACTCGCCGCCGGCGGGATGTACGCGGAGCCGCTGGAGGTTCCGCCCGGCGCCGACGCGCAGACCCGGCTGCTCGCCCTCCTGGGCAGGAAGGGCTGAGCGGCGAAAGGCCGCGGGGACGCCAGGGCAAGGCGACACGGTTAACGGGCGTATCCGTGTAAATAATCGTATAAAGGGCAGATCGGTTGGTGGCGGAGAACGGGAGGCGGGGCACGTGTCGGGGATGGCCGAGGGCATGACGGAAGGGCTCGCCGGGCTCTGGCACCGCCCGGCCCCGGAGGGGCGCGGCCCCGTCAGGTACGGTCCGCCCGCCCCCGAACCGGGACTCCCGGTCCTGCCCGAGCTGACCTCCGTACTCGCCGCCGCCGCGGACAGGCCCGCTCCGGAACCCCCCGGCGGCGGACAGCCCCTGCGCGAGTCCGCCTGCCGCCACTGGGCCCGGCGCGGGCTCCCCACCGCCCCCGAGAACGTGGCCGCCGGCCCCGGCGCGCCCGCCCTGCTGCTGGCGCTCCTCGGCGCGTACGGCGGCGACGTGCTGCTGCCCAGACCCTGTCCCGCCTGGTGGACCCCGCAGGTCCGGCTGCTGGGACGGCGGGCCTACCACGTACCCACCCCGGCGGAGTGCGGCGGCGTCCCCGACCCGTACGCCCTGCTGGAGACCGTACGGCGGATCCGCGCCGAGGGCGGCGACCCGCGCGTCCTGCTGCTCTCGGTGGCCGACGACCCGACCGCGAGCGTGCCGCCGCCCGAAATGCTGCGCGAGGCCTGCGAGGCGGCCGAGGCCGCCGGCCTGTTCGTCGTCAGCGACGAGAGCTGGCGCGACACCGTGCACCGGCCGCACGACACGCTCGTGCTGAGCCCCGCCGAGATGCTCCCCGACCGGGCGGCCGTACTCGTGGACCTCGCCGGAGCGCTGCTCCCGGCCGGCTGGCCCGCCGCCGTGGTCCGCTTCCCCGGCACCCCGAGCGGCACCTGGCTGAGGGCCCGCACCCTCGACGTCCTCACCGCCACCGGCGCCCTGGTCGCGGGCCCCGTCGCGGTGGCCGCCGCACACGCCCTCGACGAAACCGACGCCGTCGCCGGGCGCGCCTACGCGGCGGCCGCCCTGCACGGCGCGGTGGCCGCCGCCGCCCACCGGGAACTGCTGGCCGCGGGCGCCCTCGCCCGGCCCCCGCAGGCCGGCCGGCACCTGTACGCCGACCTCACCCCGCTGCGCGCGGGACTCGCCCGGCACGGCGTGGGCGACGCCATGGAACTGGAGGACTGGCTCGGCGCCCGGCTGGGGACGCCGACACCCGGCGGGCAGCGCTTCGCCGACGAACTGGGCGCCCTGCGGGTACGGCTGTCGACCGGACCGCTGCTGGGGGCCACCCCGCAGGAGCGGCTCGCCGCTCTCGGCGCCCGCGATCCGCTGACGCTGCCGCAGGTCCGGGGCGCGCTCGACCGGCTCCGGTCGGCGCTCGCCGGACTGGCCGACTGACGTGCGGCCCGCGCCAGCCGGCCGCCGCCGAACGGAGACTTCGCGATGAGGGACCAGCCGGACGCCCCCGTGACGACCGCTCCGCCGGCCGGCGGCCCCGGCGACGCCGTCCCCGCGCTGCCGGGCCACCCGCCCAGGCACCCGCCGGCCCCCGCCGCGCCCTCCGCACCCCCGCCCGGCCCCCCGGCCGCCCCGTCCGCACCCCGCCCGCTCGGCGAACACCGGCTCTGGCCCCGCTCTTTCGCGGACCGGCTGACCACCCCGCTGCCCGGGCTGCGCGCCTTCGCCCGGCTGGCGCGCGAGGGCGCGTTCCGGCCCGGCGCGGAGGGGCTGAGCGGTATCCCCGACCTGCCGTACGAGCCCGCGCCGCTGCCGGAGGCGCCGCCGGGCACGCTGTCCGTGACCTGGGCCGGGCACGCCAGCTGGGTGCTGCGGACCGGCGGCCTGACGGTGCTCACGGACCCGGTCTGGTCCCGGCGAATCCTGGGGACCCCTGCGCGGATGACACCCGTCGGGGTGCCGTGGGAGGAACTGCCGCCCGTGGACGCCGTGGTGATCAGCCACAACCACTACGACCACCTCGACGCCCCCACCCTGCGGCGGCTGCCCCGGGACACCGCGCTCTTCGTCCCGGCCGGACTCGCCCGGTGGTGCCGCCGCCGGGGCTTCACGAGCGTGACGGAGCTCGACTGGTGGGAGTACGCCGAACTGGGCGGCGTACGCTTCGAGTTCGTCCCGGCACACCACTGGTCCAAGCGCTCCCTGCTGGACACCTGCCGCACCCTGTGGGGCGGCTGGGTGCTCACCGACACGGCCGCCGGGCGCACGGTCTACTTCGCGGGGGACACCGGCTACGGCCACTGGTTCGGCGAGATCGGCCGCCGCCACCCCGGCATCGACCTCGCGCTCCTGCCGATCGGCGCCTACGCCCCGCGCTGGTGGCTGCGCGACGTGCACGCCGACCCGGAGGAAGCGGTGCGGGCCTGTCTGGACCTCGGGGCCCGCAGGATGGCCCCGATGCACTGGGCCACCTTCGTCCTGTCGGCGGAACCCGTCACGGAGCCCCTGCACCGCACCCGCGCCGCCTGGACCCGCGCGGGCCTGCCCCGCGAGGACCTCTGGGACCTCCCGATCGGCGCCTCCCGAACCCTCTGAACACGACCGGACGACCGAGGTCGTTTCGGGCCGTCACGTGAGGGTGAAGCGCCAGGTGTTGCTGGCGTGATGCCGGCCCGGCGGGTACTCGTGCACCGTTTCGCCGATGAGGGTGAAGCCGACCGCCCGGCAGACCGCGTTCGAGGCCGAGTTCGCCACACGGGGAAAGGCGTGCACCGCCGGCCGGCGGTGCGCCGCGGGGAGGGCGGCCAGATGGTCGAGGAGGGCCCGGACGGAGGCTGTCGCCCAGCCTTGGCGCTGGTACTCGGGGAGGACGCCCCAGCCCACTTCGAAGATCGGCTCTCCCCCGTACTCCTTCGGCGTGAAGGACACCGTACCCACCGTGTCCCCCGCCGGAGACTCAACCCGGAACACCCGCCCCTCGTGTGCGGCGTTCGAGCTCATGACCGTCCAGCGGCGGTGACGGGCGAGGAGTGCGGCGTCGGCCTCGGGGCCGCCGAGGTGAGCCGTCATCTCCGCGGTATTGCGCCGCCGCAGCAGCCAGAGGTCGTCGTCCGCCCAAGGTCGGAGACGCACGAGTCTCGTCGTGTTCATGAGGCGAGGAAACATTCTGGAGCCGGTGGCCCGCACCCGCTTTTCCTCGACCCGTCTCCGGCTCAGTTCACTGCCGGGCCGGCTTCGGTTTCGGCTTCGCCACCACGTGCATGCGCTCGCCCTGCCGGCCGAACAGGCTGAGGATCTCCACGGGCCGGCCGTCGGCGCTGCCGAACCAGTGCGGGGTCCGGGTGTCCCACTCGGCGGCCTCGCCCGGGCCGAGGACCAGGTCGTGCCCGGCCAGGACCAGGCGCAGGCGGCCGTTCAGGACGTACAGCCACTCGTAGCCCTCGTGCGTGCGCAGGTCCGGCTCGGTGCCCCGGTCCGGGATGACCATCTTGTACGCCTGGAGCGGGCCCAGGCCCTGGGTCAGTGCCACCGACGTACCGCCGTCCCGCATCGCGCGGGGCGTCAGCCGCACGCGGGGATCGCCCACCGGGGGCGCCCCGACCAGGTCGTCCAGGGCCACCCGGTAGGCACGGGCGAGCGGCAGCAGCAGTTCCAGGCTCGGCCGGCGCTGTCCCGACTCCAGCCGGGACAGGGTGCTCTTGGAGATGCCGGTCTCCTCCGACAGCGCCGCCAGGGTCAGACCGTGCCGGTCCCGCAGCCGCCTGAGGCGGGGGCCGACCTCGTCGAGGACGGCGCGGTGGGACGGCGGTCCGTCCGGGCGGGCGTGCGTGTGGGCATCCGGGCGCGCATCCATGCGGGCATTCCATCCGACCGTCCCGAAAACGGCAACACGGGGCCGCCGGGCGCCCGCCCGGCGGGTTCAGGGCGCGCGCTCCGGCAGGAAACGGGCCGCCTTCAGGGCCAGCTGGTCCCCGAAGTAGGCCGCCGCGTCGGGCCGCATCCGGGCCAGCGCCACCATGCCGGTGATGATGACGTCGCACACCTCGTCGTGCACGTCGTCCCAGCTGTGCGAGTACCCCTTGCGCGGGTTGCTCCCCGTGGCGCCGATCACCGCCTGCGCCGCCTCGCCGAACTCCTCGCCGATCTTCAGCACTTGGAGGAGGTGGCTCTGCGGAGGATGCACCCCGCGAGCGGCCGCGGCCACCTCGAAGCGGTCTGCGAGAGCGCGGACGGTGTCCCAGGAGGTGGAGTTCACGGCCCGACCCTGCCCCGCCGCAGCCGCCGCCACACCCCCGGAGCCACGCCGATCAGCAACGTCAGGGCCACCGCCAGCACCACGCCCTTCCACGGCTCGGAGAAGAGCGAGCCGCCCAGGATCCCGATCAGCCCGTACGTCGCGGCCCACGCCAGGCAGGCGGGCGCGTCACCCCGGGCGAACCGGCGCAGCGGCAGCCCGCCCAGCAGGCAGGCCAGCATCACCGGGATCCGGCCCGCCGGTACCAGCCGCGACAGCACCAGCACCAGCACCCCGTGCTCGTCCAGCTTCAGCCGCGCACGCTCCAGCCGCTCCGGCGGGGTCCGCCCCCGCAGGGACTCCAGCCACCGCGAGCCGCCCCGCGAACGCACCCCGCGCGACCCGAGCCAGTACAGCGCGACATCGCCGGCGAAGGCGGCCAGCGCGGCCACCACGATGACGAGCATCACGCCGAAGGACAACGACCGCTGATGGAGCGCCACCACCGCCGCCGAACTCACCAGCGCCCCCGTCGGGATCACCGGCACCAGCGCCCCCAGCGCCACCAGCACGAACAACGCCGGGTAGCCGACCGCCTGCTGGGTCGTCTCCGGCGGCACCCGCCCCACCACGTCCGCCGCCACCCGCCACGGCGTCACGGCAGCCGCACCCGCTCCCCGTGCGCGGGGACCCGTACGGCCACCTTCGGCGCGAGCAGCCCCGCCCGCCGGGCGAACTCCCCGCCCGGCGCGTGGAACTCGTACGGCCGCACCGCGTCCATGCCGATCGGCCAGTACGTCCCGTAGTGCACCGGCACCGCCGCCGCCGGAGCCAGCTCCGCCACCGCCCTCGCCGCGCGCTCCGCGTCCAGGTGCCCCGGACCCAGGTACGGGCCCCAGCCGCCGACCGGCAGCAGCGCCACGTCCACCGGACCGACCTCCTCGGCCATCGCGGCGAACAGCCCGGTGTCCCCGGCGAAGTACGTCCGCGCCGAACCCTCGACCACGTACCCCAGCGCGGGCGCCCGCTGCGGCCCGAACGGCACCCGCCGCCCGTCGTGCCGGGCGCTCACCGCCCGCACCCGTACCCCTTCCCGTACGCCGACCTCCTCGCCCGGGACCACCTCCGTCACCACCAGCCCCCTGGTCCCCGCCAGCCGCGCCAGCCCCGGCACCGCCCGGCGCGTCCCGCGCGGCACCACCAGCCGGGTGCCCGGAGCCAGCAGCGCCAGCGACGGCAGGTGCAGGTGGTCGGCGTGCAGGTGCGACACCAGCACCACGTCCGCCTCCGCCGCCTCCGGCGGGGGCACCGCACCGCGCCGCCGCCGCAGGTGTGCCAGCCGCCGGGCGAACAGCGGATCGGTCAGCACCCGCACCCCGGAGTCCCGCACCGCGCACGTGGCATGACCCCACCAGGTGATCTCCACCGGCACCCCCGCACCCCCTTCCCTCGACAGGACGAGCCTAGGACCTCCCCCGCCCGACCGCCCGACCGTCCGCCCGACCGCCCGCGCGGAAGCGGAACCCGTCGGCCCCCTCCTCCCCGGGCCCGGATCGGAGTAGGGTCGGGCGCCATGGATGCGCTGCGCGTGGCCGCTATCGCCAGCCTGGCCCCGCTCGAGGACCTCGACGCCGACCCCTTCACCGTGGACACCCGCAGCCAGCACGCCATGTGCGTGCGGTGGGCCGCCGAGCAGGGGTACGTGGTCACCCGGCAGCTGCTCTTCTACGGACTGCGGACCGACCACTGCGGGCTCTGGCGCGACGTGGACGCCGGGCAGGTCGACCTGTTCGTCGCCCCGAACCACCGGGTCCTGGCCCGCGCCCTGCGCTCCGTCGAGGAGTTCACCGCCGAGTGCGCGCGGCGCGGCGTACGGCTGGAGACGGCCGGGCTGGACGAACCGGCCTACACCTCCGCCATGAAGGCCGAGGTGCACCGCCGGCTGTCCATGCCGACCGCCGGCTACGACGGCACCTGACCGCCGCCGCCCGCCGGGCCCGTACTCCCGTGCGCCACCCGTGTCGACCGGTCGCTCCCGCCGCCCTGTGCGACGCTGGCGAGGGGACCGCGGGCCGGGCGCGGGCCGGGGAGCGAGGCGGGTGCGGCGTGTGGCGGGAGCGGTTGCGCTGGCGGCCCGCGGGCCGGGCACTGGTACGCGTGGTGCTCGTCTGGGCGGCGTCGACCCTCACCATGCTCGCGCTCGCCGGGATCCTGCCGGACTTCCGCCTGCAGTCCGCCGACGGTGGCAGCATCACCCGGACGGGGCTGACCGCGGCCTGGGGCGCCGGGGCCTTCGGCGTGCTGAGCGCGCTGGTGTGGCCGGTCCTGGTACGGGCCCTGCTGCTGGTGCCCGCCCTCGTGCTCGGGCTGCTCGTCTTCTTCCTCAACGGCTCGCTGCTGCTGATGGCCCTCAGCCTGATCCCCGCCGGCCGGGGCGCGGCGGTCGCGCCCGAGACGGCGGTGGTCGTCGCCGCCGCGATGTCCGCCGTGGCCTCGGCCACCTCCACCGCGCTCGCGGTGCGCGACGACGAGGCCTACCGGCGCCGGCTGTACCGGCTCGCGGACCGGCGCCGCCGCCGGTTCGGGGCGCCCACCGGCGGCAGCTCCGGGGTGGTCTTCCTCCAGCTCGACGGCGTCGGGTACGAGGCGCTGCGCCGGGCGGCGGCCGAGGGGCTGATGCCCACGGCGGCCGGCTGGCTGGAGCGCAGCCACCGGGTCATGCCCTGGCACACGGACTGGTCCAGCCAGACGGGCGCCAGCCAGCTCGGCATCCTGCACGGCTCCAACTTCGACGTGCCGGCCTTCCGCTGGTACGAGAAGGACACCGGCGAGGTGATGGTCTGCAACCGGCCCACCAGCGCCGCCGAGCTCCAGCGCCGGGCGGTCGCGCGCACCCGTGACGGCGGGCTGCTGTCCCTGGACGGCGCCAGCCGGGGCAACCTGTTCGGCGGGGGCGCCGACCAGCTGGCGCTGGTGCTGTCCGTCGCGGCCCGGCGGGGCCGCGCCCACCGCTCCCGCGCGGGGTACTTCGCGTACTTCTCCGACCCGGCCAACGCCGTGCGCACCGCGCTGTCCTTCGTCGCCGAGGTGGGCCGCGAGATCGGCCAGTCGCTGCGCTCACGGGTCCGGGGGGACCGCCCCCGGGTGGCGCGGGGCGGGCTCTACCCGCTGATCCGGGCCTTCGCGACGGTGGTCGAGCGGGACGTGGTCGTCGCCGCGGTGATCGGGGACATGCTGGCGGGCCGTGCCGCCGTCTACGCCGACCTGGTGGCCTACGACGAGGTCGCGCACCACTCGGGCCCGCAGAGCCGGGACGCCGACCGGGTGCTGGCCCGGCTGGACCGGAGTCTCGCCCTCATCGCCAGGGTCGCCGAGCACGCCCCGCGCGAGTACCGCGTCGTGCTGCTGTCGGACCACGGCCAGAGCCCCGGGGAGACCTTCCTCGGCCGGTACGGGCTCAGCCTGAAGGACCTGGTCCGGGCGGGCTGCGGGCTGCCCGTCTCCCGCCGGGCCGGCCGCACCCGCAGCGGGGCCGAGGCCCGGGCCGCGGTGCTGGCCGCCCTGCACCGGCCCGTGGAGGAGGAGGGGGAGGAGGCCCACCCGGGACCCGGCCGCGGTCCGGTGGTGCTGGCCTCGGGCAACCTCGGGCTGATCTCCTTCCCCGACGTGCCGGGGCGGGCGTCGAGGGCGCGGATCGAGCGGGCGCACCCCGCGCTGCTGCCCACCCTGGCCAACCACCCCGGCGTGGGCTTCCTGCTGGTGGACGGGGAGGTGCTGGGCCGGGACGGGGCGGTGGCGCGGCTGGACGTACCGGGGGAGGCGGAGGAACTGCTGGCCCCCTTCGGCCCGGGCGCGGCGCGGGCCGTGCGCCGGACGGACTCCTTCCCGCACGTGGCCGACATCATGGTCAACTCGGCGTACGACCCGGCGACCGGTGCCGTGCACGCCTTCGAGGAGCAGATCGGCTCGCACGGCGGGCTGGGCGGGGAGCAGGCCCGTCCCTTCCTGATGTGGCCGACGGGGCTGTCGGAGCCGGGCCCGGAGCTGGTGGGAGCCGAGGCCGTGCACGCGGTGCTGCGCCGCTGGCTGCGCGAGGCCGACGGCCCCCAGGTCCCGCTGGACGGCCGGCCCGCGGAGAAGCCCGGGCAGCCGGTGCCGGCGGCCGCAGGCCGGGAGGGCGGGGAGGGCCACGAAGGCCGGGAGAACGCGGAGCCCGGTGGCGAACGCTCCGCGAGGGCCGCCCGGGAGGATTCGCGGCCCGGGGCCGGATCGGGTGGAACCCTTCCTTCCGCAGGGGTGCCCGCGCCGGACGAAACCCGGTGACTTGTCGCGCACTCCGCCGTGGTCAACCATGTGCTGACCTGCCCACCATGTGAGACACCCAGAGGCGCACCACCGATGACCAGCACCGCAGCCCCAGCCGTCGAGGACAGCACCGCCCCCGGGGCCGCCGTACGGATCCCCCTGGCCGCCGGCCCCCGGGGCGACCGGCACACCCGCCGCTTCGGACTGCCGGTGGCCGTCTGCCTGGTCATGGGCAACATCATCGGCGGCGGGATCTTCCTGCTCCCGGCCTCCGTCGCCCCCTTCGGCACCGTCAGCCTGCTGGCCTTCGGCATCCTGACCGTCGGCGCGATCGCCCTCGCCCTGGTCTTCGGCCGCCTCGCCGAACGCCACCCGCGGACCGGCGGCCCCTACGTGTACGTACGCGCCGCCTTCGGCGACTTCGCGGGCTTCCTCGCCGCGTACAGCTACTGGATCACCGCCTGGGTCTCGAACGCCGCCCTCGCCGTGGCTTCCGTCGGCTACCTCGCCGTGCTCTTCCCGGCCGTGGGCGAGCACCGGTGGTCGATGTGTCTGGCCGCGCTGGCCGTGCAGTGGCTGCCCGCCCTCGCCAATCTGGCCGGCACCCGCTACGTGGGCGCCGTCCAGGTGGTGTCGACCGTCCTGAAGCTGGTCCCGCTGCTGCTGGTGGCCGTGGGCGGCCTGTTCTTCTTCGACCCGGCGAACCTCGGCCCCTTCCAGGCCGCCGGGCAGAGCACCATCGGGGCCGTCTCCGCCTCCGCCGCGATCCTGCTCTTCAGCTACATCGGCGTCGAGTCCGCCGCCGTCAGCGCCGGCGAGGTCCGCGACCCGGCCCGCAACGTCGGCCGGGCCACCGTCCTCGGCACCGTCGGCGCCGCCGTCGTGTACCTGCTCGGCACCCTGTCCGTCTTCGGGCTGGTCGCCCACGAGAAGCTGATCTCCTCCCAGGCCCCCTTCACCGACGCCGTCAACGCCGTCTTCGGCGGCACCTGGGGCGGCACCCTGGTCGCCGGCGCGGCCGTGGTCTCGATGGTCGGCGCGCTCAACGGCTGGACCCTGCTCAGTGCGCAGACCCCGTACGCGGCCGCCAAGGACGGGCTCTTCCCCAAGGTCTTCGAGAAGAAGCAGCGCGGGGTCCCGGTCGTCGGAGTGCTGGTCACGGTCGTCCTGGCCTCCTGCCTGACCGTCTACAACTACACCGCGGGCTCCGCGCGGGTCTTCGAGATCCTGGTCCTGGTCACCACCTTCACCGCGACCGTCCCGTACCTGCTCTCCACCGCGGCCCAGCTCTACTTCCTGGCGTCGGGCCAGTCGGAGCGGGTCCGGCGCGGGCAGCTGGTCCGCGACGCCGTCCTCGCCGGCGTGGCCTTCGCCTTCTCCATGTGGCTGGTCGCCGGTTCCGGCTACGCGGCCGTCTACCAGGGCGTGCTGTTCCTCTTCGCGGGCGTCCTCGTGTACGCGCTGATGGCGGCCCGCAAGGGGCGCGCGGCCGTTTCGGCCGGGGAGTAATTTGGAAGGAAAGGCCGGCCAGGGGGGCGCTAAGGGGTCGCCATGTCAGCGATCAGCAACACCATCGACATCGACCGGAGGCCCGAGGAGGTCTTCGCGTACGTGACGGACCCCACGCACCTGCCGGAGTGGCAGGACAGCGCCGTGTCCGCCGTCCCGATGGGCGACCTGCCCGTGCACGTCGGTTCGAGGGTCGCCGTCACCCGGCGGTACGGCAGGCGGAGGATCCCCACGACCCTGGAGTTCACCGAGCTGGACCCGCCGAGGAGCTGGCACGTCCACGGCGTCGACGGCCCGGTCAGGCCGCACGTGCGCGGCAGGATCGAGCCCCTCGACAACGGGACCCGCTCGCGCGTCACCCTCTCCGTCGACTTCGAGGGCCACGGCCTGGGCAGGGGCCTCGTCCCCCTCGTGGTGAAGCCCAGGATGCGCAAGGAGATGCCCCGCAACGAGGAGAAGCTCAAGCACCTGCTGGAGCACTGACCGGCAGCTGTCCGCCGCTGTCAGCGGCGGACAGCCCCGGTGCCCAGGCGGAAAACGCGGAGGCCCGCGCCGTACGGCGCGGGCCTCCGGTGTGTGCCGGTACCGGGAGCGGATCAGTCCAGGTAGTCGCGCAGCACCTGCGAACGCGACGGGTGGCGCAGCTTCGACATCGTCTTCGACTCGATCTGGCGGATGCGCTCACGGGTGACCCCGTACACGCGGCCGATCTCGTCCAGCGTCTTCGGCTGGCCGTCGTTGAGGCCGTAACGCATGGAGACCACGCCGGCCTCACGCTCGGAGAGCGTGCCCAGGATCGACTGCAGCTGCTCCTGGAGGAAGGTGAAGGACACGGCGTCGGCCGGGACGACCGCCTCGGAGTCCTCGATGAGGTCACCGAACTCGCTGTCGCCCTCCTCACCCAGCGGGGTGTGCAGCGAGATCGGCTCGCGGCCGTACTTCTGGACCTCGATGACCTTCTCGGGGGTCATGTCGAGTTCCTTGCCCAGCTCCTCCGGGGTGGGCTCGCGGCCCAGGTCCTGGAGCATCTGGCGCTGCACACGGGCGAGCTTGTTGATGATCTCGACCATGTGGACGGGGATGCGGATGGTGCGCGACTGGTCGGCCATGGCGCGCGTGATCGCCTGCCGGATCCACCAGGTCGCGTACGTGGAGAACTTGAAGCCCTTGGTGTAGTCGAACTTCTCCACCGCGCGGATCAGACCGACGTTGCCCTCCTGGATCAGGTCCAGGAAGAGCATGCCGCGGCCGGTGTAGCGCTTGGCCAGCGAGACCACGAGACGGAGGTTGGCCTCCAGCAGGTGGTTCTTGGCGCGGCGGCCGTCCTCGACGAGGATCTCCAGCTCGCGCTTGAAGGCGGGCTTGTGGTCCTCCTCCTCTTCGAGCTTGTACTCGGAGAACAGACCCGCCTCGATGCGCTTGGCGAGCTCGACCTCCTGCTCGGCGTTGAGGAGCGGCACCTTGCCGATCAGCTTCAGGTAGTCCTTGACCGGGTCGGCGGTGGCACCGGCGACCATGACGGTCTGCGCCGGGGCGTCGTCCTCGTCGTCGTCGGACAGCACGAAGCCCTGGCCGGCCGCCTTGGGCGTCTCCTCCTCGGCGTCGTCGGCGAGGTCCTCGACGGCCCAGTCCTCACCCTCGACGACCGGGGTCTCGGCGTCGTCGGCGTCCTTGGCGCCGGCCTTCTTCGAGGCCGCGGTCTTCTTGGTGGCCGTCGCCTTCTTGGCGGCGGTCTTCTTGACCGCCCGCTTCTTGGGCTCGGCGGCGGCCTCGGCCGACACCTCCTGCGAAGCGGTGGCCGACGGAGCGGATATCGCCGCGGCGGCGGCCGGGGCGGGAGCGGTGGCGGAGGCCTTGCGCGCGCCGATGGGACGCGGTGCGGCGACCGCCTTCTTCGTCACGGTGCGGGCCGGGGCGGCGGCTGCCTTGCGGGGCTTCTTGGCAGCAGCCTTCGTGGCGGGGGCGGCGCTGACGTGGAGGGCGACACCCTCCTCGTCCAGGACCTGGTTCAGGCTGCGCAGGACCCGCTTCCACTGGTCCACCGGGATGCGGCCGGCCTCGAAGGCCTGGCGGACATCGTCACCGTTGATGTGACCCTGCTCGCGGCCGCGCTCGACGAGCGCGACCAGGGCCTCGGATTCGGCGATCTCCGGAGGGAACGTACGGGACGGGCTGAGCGACACAAGGAGCCTCTCGTTGCGAACAGATAAGGAGTGGGCGGGACATCATCGCGCGGACTCGGGAAACAGACCGAAGCGGGTCTGTATTCCGGGGCCGCGCGAGGACACCTGTCGGTTCATCGCCTGCCCGAGTCGATTCGTTACGCGCTGAATTGAGTGACCTGCGCCACGCTGTGCCCGCGCAACCGATCCGGCGGGGATCCGTCGGCCCTCCCGGTCACCCCTTCTTGCGGGCTTCGATGAGGAAACGGGCGGTGTGCGCGACGAACGGACCTTCGCGTCCGATCCGTTCGTGGAGCTCGCGCAGCCGCTCCCGGTACTGCCCGACCGTGAAGCCGGGCACCATCCAGATCACCTTCCGCAGGAAGTAGATCACGGCCCCGATGTCGTGGAACTCCGTACGCAGCCGCTCGGAGCGCAGGTCGACCACCTCCAGACCCGCCTTCGCGGCGTCGGCGGCCGCGTCGTCGGGGTGGCGGGCGCGGCGGACCTCCTCCGGCTGCGGGCCGAGGAAGTACTCGACGAGCTCGAAGACGCTGGCCGGACCCACCTGCTGCGAGAGGTAGGTGCCGCCCGGCACCAGCACCCGGGCGATCTCGTCCCACCAGACGGTCACCGGGTGCCGGCTGACGACCAGCTCGAAGGCCTCGTCGGCGAAGGGCAGCGGCGGCTCGTCGGGGTCCGCCACCACCACCGCGCCCAGCGGGTGCAGCAGCCGGGTCGCCTTCCGGACGTTCGGCGGCCAGGACTCCGTGGCCGCCGTCAGCGCGGGCAGCGGGCCCGCTCCGGCGAGGACCTCGCCGCCGCCGGTCTGGATGTCCAGGACGGAGCCGACCTGTCCCAGACGCTCGCCGAGCAGGCGCTGGTAGCCCCAGGAGGGCCGCTGCTCGGTGGCCCGGCCGTCGAGCCAGGAGAAGTCCCAGCCGTCCACCGAGACGGACCCGGCCTCGGCGACGAGATGGTCGAACGTGCGCGTCATGTCCCGATCGTCCCAGCTCGGTCCCCGCTCTTCCACCGGATATGTCGACTACAGTGGGCACCGGGCCGTGACTGGCGTTCGGGTGGATCACCACCGGGGAGCGGCCCGGTGTGGGCCCGCGGGGCCGTACGCCGTCTGCCGCGCGCCTGGGCGAACCGCGATCCGCAGCGACGTTCAGGAGACCCCGTGACGACTGCCCCCACCGCCACCGCCCAGCTCATGGACGGCACCGCCCTCGCCCGCCGCGTCTCGGAGCGGACCGCCGCCCTCGCGGCGAAGATCACCGAGCGCACCGGTACCGCTCCCTGCCTGGCCACCGTCCTCGTCGGCGAGGACCCGGCCTCCGTCACCTACGTACGGATGAAGCAGAACCGTTGCGCCAAGGCCGGGATCACCTCCCGCCACGTGGAGCTGCCGGCCGCGACCACCACCGAGGAGCTCGTCGCCACGATCACCGCCCTCTCCGAGGACCCGGAGATCAGCGGCATCCTGCTCCAGCACCCCGTCCCGCACCACATCGACGAGCGCGCCGCCTTCGAGGCCATCGCCCCCGGCAAGGACGTCGACGGTGTGACGATGCACTCCTTCGCCGCCATGGGCTTCGGCCTGCCCGGCTTCGTCTCCTGCACCCCCGGCGGCATCATGCGCCTGCTGGAGGAGTACGGGGTGGACCTCACCGGGAAGCACGCCGTCGTCGTCGGCCGCAGCGCGATCCTGGGCAAGCCCGCCGGGATGCTGCTGCTGGAGAAGAACGCCACCGTCACCTACTGCCACTCCCGTACCCGCGACCTGTCTTCGATCGTGCGCCAGGCGGACGTCCTGGTCGCCGCGGTCGGCAAGGCGGAGTTCATCCGGGGCGAGGACATCAAGCCCGGCGCGGTCGTCCTCGACGCCGGGTACAACGAGGGCAACGTCGGCGACGTCCACTTCGAGTCGGCCGCCGCCCGCGCCTCCCTGATCACCCCGGTGCCCGGCGGCGTCGGCCCGATGACGATCGCGGTGCTGCTGGAGCAGACCGTCCGGGCCGCCGCGGCCCAGGCCGGGCTGGACCTCGCGGACCTCTGAGGCGATCATCTTGTGGCGCGGCCCCGCGTGACGGCCGCGCCACGAGCATGGGGGGACCCGGATGGACCTGTTCGCACCGCTGGACCTTCCCGGCGGCACCACCCTCCCCAACCGTCTCGCCAAGGCCGCCATGGAGGAGAGCTTCGCCGCCCAGCCCGGCCAGCTCCCCGACACCCGCCTGGAGCGGCTGTACGCCCGCTGGGCGCGGGGCGGCGCCGGACTGGTCATCACCGGCAACGTGATGGTCGACCGGCGGGCCCTGACCTCCCCGGGCACCGTCGTCCTCGACGCGCGTTCCCCGCTGGAGCCCTTCCGCCGCTGGGCCGACGCCGCGACGTCCGGCGACGCCCGGGTCTGGATGCAGATCAACCACCCGGGCCGCCAGGTCGGCTCCGACATGCCCGGCACCGCGTGGGCCCCTTCCGCCGTCCCCATCCGCCTCGGCCGGCACACCAAGCGCTTCGCCCACCCCACCGCCATGACCGAGGCCGACATCGGCGCGACGATCGCCCGCTTCGCCCTCACCGCCCGGCGGGCCGAGGAGGCGGGCTTCCACGGGGTGCAGATCCACGCCGCGCACGGCTACCTGCTCAGCCAGTTCCTCTCCCCGCTCGTCAACCGGCGCACCGACCGCTGGGGCGGCAGCCTCGACAACCGCGTACGGATGCTCACGGAGACCGTCGGCGCCGTCCGCGCCGGCGTCTCGACGGGCTTCGCGATCGGGGTGAAGCTGAACGCCGCCGACTTCCAGCGCGGCGGTTTCGACACCGAGGAGGCCGCCCAGGTCATCACGGCCCTCGACGGCCTCGGCGTCGACCTGGTCGAGCTGTCCGGCGGGACCGTCGAGAGCCCCGCCAGCATGGGCCACACCACCGACCAGCGGACCCTGGAACGGGAGGCCTACTTCCTCTCCCTCGCGGAACACCTGCTGGGGACGGCGGCCGTGCCGCTGATGCTCACCGGCGGCATCACCCGCCGCGCCACGGCCGAGAAGGCCCTGGCCCGCGGCGTCGCCGTCGTCGGCATGGCCTCCGCCCTCGCCCTGTGCCCCGACCTGCCCCGGCGCTGGCGGGCGGGCGAGGACGCGCGGGTGGACGTGCCCCGGCTCGAGTGGCGCGACCGGAGCCTGGCGGCCGCCGGCACGCTGGCCCTCGTACGCTTCCAGCTGGACCGGCTGGCCCACGGGCTGGAACCCCGCGCCCGGGTCTCCCCCCGCTGGATCCTCACCGCGGACAACATCCGGCACCGGCGCAGGGTCCGAGCGTACGGGGCCTGGCTCTCGCGCGAGCCGGCGTGCGGCACCCCGCGGGGGACCGCCTAGAGCCGGCTCGCGGCACCCCGCGGGGGACACCGCCCCGCAGCCCGGGCCTCACCATCCGGCCCGGCGGGCCTTCCCGGTCACGGCACCGGACCCCTTCACTGCCAGATGACCGCATGCCGGGGGACGTCCCAGTAGGTGACTTGTCCGAGGACCTGCCCGGCATTGTTGATCGCGGCAGCGGAGGAGTTCTGCACGACGTGCCCGGGCTTCTCGTCGGGAAGGAAGGACGCGTTGCCGCCGATGTCCCAGATCGCGGCCCGTCGATCCGAAGAGCCGATGGCGAGGCCGGAGTCGTTGAGCTGAGGGGCCACGTGGATGTCGGTGGTCCCGGGAACGGGCTTGAGCACCACCATGCGGTCGATCTCCCAGCGGACCATGTCCGACCAGCCGTCGGCACGCCTCTGGCTGCCCAGGAACACATCGCGGTTGTTCACGTCGAAGAGCGTGCTGTCCGCGGACGATCCGGGCATGACGCGGAAGACGCAGCAGCGCAGCGCGCGGGCGGCGCGCCAGCTGCCCGTGGTGGGGTCGAACGCGCTGCCGGCGATCGTTCCCCGGTTGTTGATGTCCACGGCTCCGGAGCGCAAGGGGTCGATGCCCAGGTACGTGACCTTCCCGGTGGCATCCCAGCGCACGGCCGCGCCGAGGCCGCCGCCGAAACGGGCCCCTCCGATGATCTCCCCGCTGTCGTTGATACCGGTCGCATGGCTGCCGATGGCACCCTGAGGGCGTTCCAGGAAGGTCACCCTGCCGTCACGGTCCCAGCGCACGGCCCAGATGTCGTGGTAGAGCGTTGCCGTTCCCACCGTCACGTGCTGGTTGTTGATGTCGTCGGCCCAGGACTCCAGGTATCCGGCGGGCTCCTCCAGCCGCTTGGGCGTACCGGAGGCGTCCCACGTGACCGCGTGGTTCTTGTCGTCGGGGGTCGCGGCGTGACCGGCGATGACCCCGTCGTCAGTGATCGCCTTGGGGTCCATCCACTGGGTCCCGAGGCCGCCGAGACGGACGACCGACCCGTCGGGTTCCCACCGCACATGGGTGTGCAGTTCTCCCCGGGCGTCGCTCGCCATGCCGACGGCATGCCCGCCGTTGCTCAGGAGTTCGGGACTGTGCGTCGACGCGTACCCGTCCGGCGGCCGCAGCTCACGCATCACCCTCCCCGCTTGCGGGGCGGGTTGCGCGTCACCGGCCGTCCCCCATGGGGCGATGAGCCCCGCCGTCAGAGCCGCCGCCGTCATCAACCGCGTTGTCACAACGTCCCCCTGCACTGTTGGCGAGAGCGGGGGATCGGACGGACACCCGCTCCGACCGGACATTCTGCGTCGGGCCCTCCCCGGCCGGAAGCGCTTCCCAGGCCAGTCGCATTCAGCCAGGGCCGGGGGCCGCCGGGTCGCGCCGGCCGCTATCCTCTACGTCTTGCGTACGGGTGTGGCCTGGCGCGACGCGTCCATCCGGACTGCGGGTTGCTCGGGCGTGGCCGCCTGACGTCGTCCGAGGGACTGGACGGAAGGCGGCCTCTGGTTCTGCCTGCACGCAGCACTTCTCGCGGTCTGCTCGGACTCGCCCGTGGCATCATCTGCCTCCGACGGCTCGGGCTCGCAGTCACAGTCCAGCAGTAAGCTCCCGGCGCATGACCTACCCCCCATACGACACGCCCGCGACACGTTGCCGCGAGCCCCTCCCCGAGCCCAAGGCCGGGGAGAGGGACGACAACATGCTGATCGAGAGGCTGCGGGCTCGCGCGTGGGACCCGGGCCGGCGCTTCGACGCAGCAGACGTCCCTGTCGCATGGATAACCGAGCGCTACGGCAGCGAGCGGTTGGACCAGGACCGAGACGACATCGTGTCGTACGGCAGCAACGGGACAGTCCAGCTCAAGGCAGGGGCCGAGGAGGTGGCCGTCTACTACGCCGATGCTGCCCGTGGACCGCTGTTCCCGCCGATCGCCCCGGCCGAGGTGGAGAAGGCGGAGCGACGAATCGGACGCCCCCTCCCCGAACTGCTGCGGCGCGTTTACACCGAGGTCGCCAACGGTGGCTTCGGCCCCGACAGCGGGCTCGCCTCCCTGACCGAGGGCAACCGTCCACTCGGGCACCTCCACGACTGGCCGTGTGCGGTCAGCATCCACGAACGGAACCGGACTCGGGGTGTGCCGGCGTCGTGGCTCCACCTCGCGTACGGCGGCTGCACGATGGAGTGGCACCTCTCGTTGACTGCGGTCGACAACCCGGTGCTCCTTTACGACGCTGACGGTTGGGAGCCCGCATGGGGCGAAGACCCGCATGACGGCCTGCGACATTCGTCGTCATCACTGCGACGTTGGCTCTGGATCTGGGCTGATGGCGGCGACGTATGGAACGAGGTCCTCAACCGCCGCTCCGACTGGTAAGGGCTGTCCCGTATCCGCGGTGGGTCAGTGCGCGGTATCGGATGCGGTGCATCCCGAGGCGGAGAGTCGTCCTCATACTGGGCTTATTTGGGCGATCCCGGCAAAGCGGCGAGTTGCCGTAGCCGGCGCCGCGCGCCCGCCGGGGATTACCGGACGGCCCTCAGCCGAGCGTCCCCCTGCGGGCCGCCTCCACGATCGGGGAGTGGCGGAACTCCCGGGCCAGCGCGGCCAGGGGCTGGCCGTCGAGGCGGTACGGGGCGGGTTCCGCGGCGTCCGTAGCGGGGGCGCCCGCACCCTCGGCGGCGGCCCGGACCCGGCAGGCGGCGGCCAGCATGGCCGCGTCCGCCACCACGGAGGCTTCCGCCTCCGTCAGGCCCCGGCGGCGCGCGGCCCCGTACGCCGCCGACCGTACGGCGGGGTCGAACCAGCTCGCGAGGGCCAGCAGCCCGTCGTCGATCACCGACTCCCGGTGGATCAGCCGGATCCCGACCGGCGACCACCAGGTCAGCGGGACCGGCGTCACGCCGCGGTGCGCGAAGCCGCGCAGGGCCCGCCACAGCGGGCGCAGCCGCCGGTACTGGCTGAAGTCCCGCCAGACGGCCGAACCGCCGGCCATCGGGACGATGAACCCGGTGCCCACCAGCAGCGCCGCCGCCGAGGCGAGCGGCGGGGCCACGTACGTGGACAGGCCGTCCCAGTCGTGGCCCGCCCAGCGGGCCCCCACCGCCGCCCACTTCGCGACGAGGTACCCGAGGTCCAGCACCCCGCCCAGGGTGAGCAGCGCCAGCCCGGTCCGCAGCGGCCGCAGCGCGGGATCGACCCGCAGCATCCACTTCAGGCACAGCACGCTCAGCGCGGCGCTGCCGGCGGTGTGCGCCAGCAGGTAGCAGACGATCATCTCGCGCAGCCACGGGGTGTTCGCGTAGTACGTGTCCAGGTCCCGCAGCCGCTCCACGGGCGCGTCCCCGATCACGAACAGGGCCGTGATCAGCACGGTGACCGCGCCGAACACCCCCACCGTCACCCAGGTCGCCCGCCGCAGCCGCGCGGCCGGGCCTCCCGCCCAGTGCAGGATCAGCACGATGGAGGCGCCCGAGAAGGCGGTCAGTACGCCGTACACCAGCGGGGCGGCGAAGTTGACGACGCCGGTGAGCCTGTTGACCGCCGCGAGGGACGGCGGGGCCGCCAGGAAGGTGAGCAGGCAGCCGGCCACCAGCAGCGCGCACACGGCCCGCATCAGCGGCTGGTCCCAGCCCCGGCGCAGGGCCGGGGCCTTGATCAGCAGGGCCAGCACCATCACCGTCCCCGCCAGGTAGAGGGGCAGGCCGTCCTTCACCGCGAGCGGCCGGGGGTCCCGGTACCGGCGGCCGGCACGGAAGCGGGGGAGGGGGCCGGGGTGGCGGCACGGTGGCGGGGGCACGTGGGGGGCATGCGCGGTGCTTTCCTTCGGAGGGTGCGGCGAGGGCGGAGCCCGTGGGGCTCCGGGCGTCGGGGGGACGCGGTCAACGACCCCAGCCGAGGGAGGACTTGATGCGTTCGATCTCCTCGGAGGAGGGCTGCTGCCGGGGCGGGGGCAGGAAGGGCTTCAGGATCTTGCCGAGGTGCAGGCCGAAGGTCTCGGCCCGGATCTCGGCCGGGTCCTCCCGGTCGGCGCGGGCGGCCGCCTGACGGACCACCGAGTCCAGTGCGGAGTCCGGGCGCAGCAGGTCCGTGAGGCTGCCGCGGGGGCCCGTCAGGCGGGCGGCCACCGCCATGCCGGGGCCGTGGCCGTCGCAGGCGCCCTCCTCGATGTGCCACAGCTCGTGGCAGGCGATGACCAGCTGGTGCTCGGGCCGGGTGCGGGCCTCCACTACGACCAGGTCGCGTTCCTCCAGCTCCAGCCACAGCCCGCTGGCCGTTTCCGGCGGGAACGGGGCGAAGCGGAAGTCCACCGGCCGGCCGCAGCTACGGCGCCGCCCGAAGGCCGCGCACAGGCCCCCGATGATCTCGGCGACCCCGGCGGGGGCCGTGAGCCGGGCTTCCGCCAGCAGTTCGGCGCCGAGCTTCCGCATGCTCCGTGTGGTCCTCATCGCGCTTCCCCCTCGGCGGTACGGTCGGGCGCACGGCCCGCGGCTCCGGCCCGGGACCACCGGTCAGGCCCGCCGGCACCGCCGCGTGGCGGGCCCCGGCACCGCCCGGGCCGGGTCGGGCGGCGGCTCGCACCGGAGGTTCTCCGTAGGGCGGCGAGGCGTTCGGGCCGGTGGCTCGGTGTGACTAGGTGTGACTAGGTGTGGCTCGGTGTGGCTCGGTGCGGTGAAGCCTAACCGCCTGTCCCGCCCCCAACCACCGCGTCCCCCGCACGCGCCGCCGGGACGGCCCGCGCCCCGCGCGGATGAGGTGCGGATGAGGCGCGGGTGAGGTGCCGGCACCGCCATGACCCCGGAGGTAATCGACCCCGGCCGGGGCCCGGCGGCACAGTGGGGTCATCGGGTTCCGGGGCCGCGCACTCGGCTCCGGAACCCGTCCCCACCAGCACGTCCGACCCCCGATGGAGGCTGATCCGCCCATGTCCGCGACCCTGCTCGGCAGCATCGCCCGCACCACCGTCCCGCAGACCATGCTGCGCCGCTTCCTCGCCCTCGACGCGGTCGTCACCACCGGCAACGGCCTGGCCTACGCGCTCTTCCCGGCCCCGCTCGGCCGGCTCCTCGGCGTCGGCACGAGCACCCTCCTCGGCCTCGGCCTCTTCCTCACCGCGTTCGGCGCCGGAGTGGCCTGGCTGGCCTCGCGCCGCCGCCCGCCGGTCTTCCCGGTGAAGTTCGTCATCGAGGCCAACTACGTCTGGGCCGCGCTCAGTCTGGTCTCGCTCGCCGCCTGGTTCTCGCCGACCGCGGCCGGCGCGGTGTGGATCCCGGCGCAGGCCCTCACCGTCGCCTCCTTCGCGCTCCTCCAGCAGCTGGCGCTGCGCTCGGCCGGCTCAGGGGCCCAGTGAGCGCAGGTACTTCACCGTCGCCGGGTCGGCCGGGAGGAAGGTCTCGATCGCCAGCTCGGCGACGGTCACGTCCATCGGCGTGTTGAAGGTCGCGATCGACGAGACGAAGGACAGCAGGTGCCCGTCGTGCTCGATCACCATCGGGAGCGCGATGTACGGGACGTGCTCGTCCGGTCCACCGCCGCCCGGGCGTTCCGGCACCGGGTAGACGGACACCTCCTCGTACAGCGCGCGCAGCGGCGCGGAGCGGGCCAGCGCGATCTGCCGCTCCATCTGGGCCAGCAGGTGCGCGCGCCACTGCCCGAGGTTGCGGATCCGCGGGGCGAGGCCCTCCGGGTGCAGGGTGATCCGCATGGCGTTCAGCGGCGGGGTCAGCAGGTGCTCCGGCAGCCCGTCCAGCAGCATGGCGATGCCCCGGTTGGCGGCCACCACGTCGTACACGGCGTCGACGACCAGCGCCGGGTAGGGCTCGTAGCCGGTCAGCAGCCGCTGGACGCCCTCGCGCAGGGTGTCCATGGCCGGGTCGTCGAGCGCGGTGTGCGGGTAGTGCGGGGCGTAACCCGCGGCGAGCAGCAGCGCGTTGCGCTCCCGTACGGGCACGTCGAGCCGGTCGGCGAGCCGCAGCACCATCTCCTCGCTCGGCCGGGACCGCCCGGTCTCGATGAAGCTGATGTGCCGGGACGAGGAGCCGGCGCGGCCCGCCAGCTCCAGCTGGCTGACCCCGCGCCGCTCCCGCCATGTCCGCAGCAGGGCGCCGAGCGTGGGCGTGGTGGAGGCCGTGATGCTCATGACCACGACGGTAACCCGCGCGGCGGCGCTCCGGTCAGCCCAGGTCGAAGACGTTCCGCAGGCCGAGACGGTAGCGCCACAGGTCGTGCCGTTTCGCGGACTCCAGCTCCGGGGGGCGGTAGCGCGGGATGACCGCGCACCGGGGCGCCGTCGAAGCGTCCCGGTCCAGCAGGGCGTTGACCGCGGCGCGGGCCGAGGCGTTCGCGCCCTCCATCGTCGCCAGGTCGATGTCGACGGCCACGTAGTCGCCGCTGAGGAAGAAGTTGGGGACGCGGGTGTCCGCGCTCGGCCGGTCGTGGAAGGTGCCGGTCGGGTGGATCAGCAGCTCGTCCTGGTTGGTGGGTTCCGGGGTGCCCAGGCCGTCCACGCCCGGGTCCAGGAACCACGAGTGCAGGGTGCGGTCGGCCAGCAGGGTCCGCCCGGTGTCGTTGAGGGAGGCCTTCAGCTGGGCCCACACCTCGCGCGCCACCTCCTCCCGGGTGCACTGCTTGGCCGTCTTCCCGTACAGGATGCCGGGCTTGTCCCACTCCGAGATGTCCACCGACAGGCAGTCCACGGCCGTGCCGTCGCCGTAGTCGGCCGGGAAGTCGCGGGCCGGCCAGTGCGCGGCCTGCTGGATCGCCGTCAACGACCAAGGGGAGTCTATGCAGTTGAAGTGCCCGTGCACCAACGGGGCGCGCTCGGTCAGGTAGAACTGGATGCCGGTCATCCAGTCGGTCCGCAGCCGGTCGCAGCGCCCCAGCATCGGGTCGGCGGCCCGCAGTGCCGCGCTCCAGGTGCGGCGGGCGTGCTCCACGGGCAGGGCGCTGACGTAGTGGTCGGCGGTGACGGTCCGCCGGGCCCCGTCGGGGTCCAGGACCGCGACCCCGCTCACGCGGCCGTCCCCGTACCGGACCTCCTGGACGGTCCAGCCGATCCGGAACTCCACGCCGAGGGAGCGCAGGTGCCGCTCCCAGGGGTCGATCCACGCCTCGTTGGTGGGGAGGTTCAGGATCCGGTCCGGCGGGCCGTCCGCGCCCCGGCCGAGCGCGTTGCAGACGAAGGCCTCCCCGAGGGTGCCGACGGTGCGGGTCGAGGCCTCCTCGGCCTTGGTGGCGACGATGTTGCGGGTGATGCCGACGGCCAGGATGCGCTGGTACTCGGCCGACATCCGCGCGGCCCGGGTGAACTCCCACCACGGGGTGCGCTCCCACACCTCGTCACGGCGCTCGTCGCAGCTGGTGAGGAAGACCAGCACCCGGTTGACGAAGTACGCCGTCTCGTGCGCGGGCAGCCGTACCAGGGACTCCAGGATGCCGGTCAGGGCGCGCCGCAGCTCCTCCGGCGTCAGCTCGGCGGGGGAGTGGCCGGGCCAGGGGATGGGTGTGCGCAGGTCCTCGCGTCCGGCGGACCGGGCGAACATCATCTCGGGCGGGGCCACCAGGTTGTCCCACACGCCGTTGGCGTTGCCGGGGAAGGGGATCCGCCGCATGGTGTCCGGGAGGTTGTGGTAGATCCCCGGGATGAAGCGGAAGCCGTGTTCGGCCGGCAGGGGTCTGCGGCCTCCCCGGGCGCTGCCGGGCACGTCCATGCTGCGGGCCTTGCCGCCCAGGGCCCGGCGCTCGTACACCGTGACGGCGTAGCCGCGTTCCGCCAGCTCGTGCGCGGCGGTCAGCCCGGCCACCCCGCCGCCGAGGACGGCGACCGCCCGCCGGTGCGCCGCCGGCGGGCCGGGGACCGCCGCGGCCGGTGCGGCGAGGGCCCCGAGGGCCGGGAGGGTGCCCGCGGCGGCCGCCGCGCCCGCGATGAACGTACGCCTGGAGCTCCCCGTGCCGCCCGCACCCTCCGTGCCGCCGGTGTCCTCGGTGCCGCCCGTGCCTTCCGTGCCGCTCACGCCGCCCGTGCCGTCCGTACCGGCCATGCCCGCCTCCTTGTTACCGGTGGTAATGCTTGGTCCGGCGCTGGAGCATAGGGCGGCCGGCCGGGGCGCGGAAGCGTACGGAAGCACCCGGGCGCACTATGGCGGGAAAGGTTCACCACGGCGCGCGCCGTGGAAAACTGACTGCACATCACAGGAGCACGGCCAGGACGACCGGGAAGGAGACAGCGGATGCCGAGCGAGCCGCTTTCGCAGAAGGAGATCGAGGACCGGCTCCGGGAACTCCCCGGCTGGACCTTCGAGGACGACCGGATCGAGCGCACGTACCGCGTGGACACGCACCGGGCCGCCACCGCCCTCGTCGTCCACGTCGCCGTGGTCCAGGACGAACTCAACCACCACTCCGAGCTCACCCTCGGCTACAACACCGTCCGCCTCTCGGTGAACAGTCACGACGCCGGAGGCGTGGTCACGGAGAAGGACTTCGGCCTCGCCGAACGCGTCGAGGCCCTCGCCCCGGCCCACGGCGCGAGCTGACGCCGCCCCACGCCCCCCGCCGCACGTCAGACGGGTTCCAGCCGCCACCACTGGGAGGGCGAGTCGGTGTCCTCGCCCTGCCGGGTCCGGCCGTCGCCGTCGGCCTCCAGCGGCAGCCCGCTGATGCACGCGATCAGGGACACCACCCCCGGATCGTCCAGGTGCTCCTCCACGAGCCACTCCTGCGCGCCGAAGGCGTTGGCGCGCCAGACCTGTACGCGGGCTCCGCTCTCGGCCGAGGCGTTCGCTACGTCCAGGCGCCGGCCGTTGTCCTCGCTCACCACGTGGAAGACCCCGCCGCCGCTGTGCACGGCGGAGATCCGCCACCGCCGGGCCGCCGCCGGGGCGGGCGGCCCGTCGGGGCCCACCCGTACCCGGGAGGCACCCTCGAGCTGGAGCACCAGCCCGCTGTCCACGTTGCGGATCCGGTAGATCCCGTCAGGAAGGTTCACGCGCGCCTCAGTTGTCGAAGACGGCCGGATCCGGCCCGATCCGGTGCCCGTCCGCCCCCAGCGCGTCCAGCGCCGCCAGGTCGTCGGCGTCCAGCTCGAAGCCGAAGACGTCCAGGTTCTCGCGGATCCGGGCCGGGGTCACCGACTTCGGGATCACGACGTTGCCCAGCTGGAGGTGCCAGCGCAGCACCACCTGCGCGGCGCTGCGGCCGTGCCGGGCGGCGACCGAGGCCACCGCCGGCAGACCGAGGAGCTCCTTGCCCTGGCCGAGCGGGGACCAGGCCTCGGTGGCGATGCCCAGGGAGGCGTGCAGGGCGCGCATCTCGGCCTGCGGGAACAGCGGGTGCAGCTCGATCTGGTTCACCGCCGGGACCAGCGGGCTCTCGGCCCGCAGCCGCTCCAGGTCCTCCGCACGGAAGTTCGACACGCCGACCGCCCGGGCCCGGCCGCTCGCCGCGATCTCCTCGAAGGTCTTCCAGATGGTCACGAAGTCGTCGCGCATCGGGCGCGGCCAGTGGATCAAGTACAGGTCGACGTGGTCCAGGCGCAGCTTGCCGAGCGAGTCTTCGAAGGCGCGCAGCGTCTCGTCCCGGCCCCACCGGTGCCGGGAGCCGTTCCACAGCTTGGTGGTGACGAACAGTTCCTCGCGCGGGATCCCCGAGGCGGCGAGGGCCTTGCCGGTGCCCCGCTCGTTGCCGTACGCCGCCGCCGTGTCGACGCTGCGGTAGCCGGCCTCCAGCGCGGTGGCGACGGCCTTCTGGGCCTCGGAGTCCGGCACCTGCCAGACGCCGTAGCCGAGCTGGGGCATGGATGTGCCGTTGTTGAGCCGGACGGCGGGCACCTGGTTCACGTCGGTCGTTCCCTCGGGTCGGTGGTGCGGTGCGGTGCGGCCGCGCCGTGCCACGGCGTACGCCGGGCGGCAACAGGCCCCGCGCCCAGCCTATTCCCGCCGCCCGTCCGCCACGTCCGGGGCGCGGCGGTCCCGGGGTCCGGCGGGTGCCCGGTGCCGGCGACGGGGCCGACGGCGGGATCCCGGCGCGCGCCCCTACGCCGTCCCCAGGTACGCCTCCCGCACCCGCGGGTCCGCCCGCACCTCGGCCGGGGTGCCCTCGGCGAGGACGGAGCCCAGGTCCCGCTCCCGCGCTCCCGGCGTCGCGGCTGGAGGTGCTGACCGGGCGGGAGCGTCAGATCCCTCTGCCCGACGGTGCCTGTGACGGGTACAGGGCCGCGACCTCCCGCGCGTACGCCTTCTCGATGGCCCCCCGCTTCAGCTTCAGCGAAGGCGTCAGCAGTCCGCGCTCCTCCGTGAACTGCTCGGCCAGCACCCGGAAGACGCGGATCCCCTCGGCCTGCGAGACCAGGGTGTTGGCGGCCACCACCGCGCGCCGGACCTCCGCCGTCAGCTCCGGGTCGTCCGCCACCTGCTCGGCCGTCCGCTGGGGCAGCTTGCGCACGGACAGCCAGTGCGCGACCCCCTCCATGTCCAGGGTCACCAGCGCGGCGACGAACGGCCGGTCGTTGCCGACCAGGACGCACTGCGACACCAGCGGATGCGAACGCACCCGCTCCTCCAGGGCCGCCGGCGCCACGCTCTTGCCGTTGGAGGTCACCAGGATCTCCTTCTTGCGCCCGGTGATGATCAGGTACCCGTCCTCGTCCAGCCGGCCCAGGTCGCCGGTCGCCAGCCAGCCGTCGCGCAGCACCTCCGCCGTGGACCGCGGATCGCCCAGGTACCCCGAGAAGACGTGACCGCCGCGCAGCCACACCTCCCCGTCGTCGGCGATGTGGACCGTGGTGCCCGGGATCGGCGGGCCCACCGTCCCGTACTTGACCGCCCCCGGCGGATTGGCGGTCGCCGCCGCGCAGGACTCCGTCAGCCCGTACCCCTCGAAGACCGTGATCCCGGCCCCGTCGAAGAACAGCCCCAGCCGGCGCGGCATCGCCGAACCACCCGACATCGCGTACCGCAGCCTGCCCCCGAGGGCCTCGCGGAGCTTCCCGTACACCAGCCTCTCGAAGACCCGGTGCTCCATCCGCAGCGCCGCCGAAGGCCCCGGACCGCTCCTGAACGCCTTCTCCTCCCGCGCCCGCGCGTACCGCACGGCCGTCTCCACCGCCCGGTCGAAGGGCCCCCCGCGCCCCTCCGCCTCCGCCCTGCGCCGCGCCGCCGCGAAGATCTTCTCGAAGACGTACGGGACCCCCAGCACGAAGGTCGGTCTGAAGGCGGCGAGATCCGGCAGGAGTTCGGCGGCGGCCACCGCCGGCTGGTGCCCCAGCTTCACCCCGGCCCGTACGGCGGCCACCTCCACCATCCGCCCGAACACGTGGGCCAGCGGCAGGAAGAGCAGCGTCGACGGCTGCCGCCCGTCCGGCCCGGCCCGGAAGACCGGCTCCCACCGCTCCACCAGCGTGTCGGCCTCGAACATGAAGTTGCCGTGGGTGAGTACGCAGCCCTTCGGCCGGCCCGTGGTCCCCGAGGTGTAGATGACGGTCGCGACGGCGTCCGGGGTCACCGCCCCGCGGTGGCGGTGCACCACGTCCTCGGCCACCCCCCGGCCGGCCGCCACCAGTTCGTCCACCGCCCCCGCGTCCAGCTGCCACAGCAGCCGCAGCCCCGGCAGCCGCTCGATCACCGACCCGACCGTCATCGCCTGGTCCTCGTTCTCCACCAGACACGCCGTGCACGCGGAGTCGTACAGGATCCAGTGCACTTGCTCCGCCGACGACGTCGGGTACACGGGCACCGGCTGCGCCCCGATCGCCCACAGCGCGAAGTCGAACAGCGTCCACTCGTAGCGGGTACGGGACATCACGGCGACCCGGTCACCGAAACGGACCCCCTGCGCCAGCAGCCCCTTGGCGAGCGCGAGGACCTCCCCGGCCAGCCGGCGGGCGGTCACGTCCCGCCAGACGCCGTCCGCCTTGCACCCGAGCACCACATGGTCCGGGTCCCGCCCGGCACGCTGGAAGACGGTGTCGGCGAGGCCTCCGGCCGTCGCGCCGGTGACCAGGGGTGGGACGGTGAACTCGCGCACGTTCCGCTCCTCTGCGTGCAGGGCGCCGAGACGCTACCCCACCCGCACCCCCGCCCGGCACCCCCGGGGAAACTTCCACAAGATCCCCCCGTCGTCCCATGCCCCGCCACCTGCGGCGCAGCCGCCCGTACGTCCCCCGGACGGGTGATCCGGGCCGACCCGCCCGTCCCCCACCGCGGGACGCCGCCCCCGCCCCCGGGGGGGCCCGCCCGGACGGCCGCTACGCCGGCCGGCTCAGGCGGTCGCCGCCCGCCAGCACCGCGGCCGCCAGAGCCTCCGCCGCCGGCGTCCGGCGCCGCCCCTGGAGCAGGGCGAACTCCACCGGCCCCAGCTCCGGCAGCCCGCCCACCCGCACCAGCCCCGGCGGGATCAGCCCCCGGGTGTGCGCCATCACCCCCAGCCCGGCACGGGCCGCCGCGATCAGGCCGCTGAGGCTGCCGCTCGTACAGGCGATCCGCCAGGCCCGCCCGTCCCGCTCCAGCACCTCCAGGGCTCGCGCCCGGGTGATCCCCGGCGGCGGGAACACGATCAGCGGCACCGGACGCTCCGGGTCCACCCGCAGCCCCTCGGCCCCGATCCACACCATCCGGTCCCGCCACACCAGCCGCCCCCGCTCGTCCCCCGGCCCGCGCCGCTTCGCCAGCACCAGGTCCAGGCGCCCCGCGTCCAGCCGCTCGTGCAGCGTCCCCGACAGCTCCACCGACAGCTCCAGGTCCACCTCCGGGTGCTCGTGCCGGAAGCCCTCCAGGATCTCCGGCAGCCGGGTCAGCACGAAGTCCTCCGACGCCCCGAACCGCAGCCGTCCGCGCAGCCGGGTCCCCGTGAAGAAGGCCGCCGCCCGCTCGTGCGCCTCCAGGATGGTCCGCGCGAAGCCCAGCAGCGCCTCGCCGTCCTCCGTCAGGCCGACGCTGTGCGTGTCCCGCACGAACAGCGGGCGCCCCGTGGCCTCCTCCAGTCGCCGCACGTGCTGGCTGACCGTGGACTGGCGCACCCCGAGCCGGCCCGCCGCCTGCGTGAAGCTCAGCGTCTGGGCCACCGTGAGGAACGTGCGCAGCTGGACCGGGTCGTACATGACCCCAGCCTATTGCGTTCCGTGATGACAGTCAGAGCGGTGTGCGTGTTTCCCGATGACCACCGACCCGCCACGATGGGCCGTACCCCCGTTCCGACCCCGCACGACAGCGAGTGAGCACCCCATGCGACGCCCCCGTCTCCCCGCCTGGCTGCCCCTGGACCCGTACGTACTGGCCCTGCTCGCCACCGTGGGCCTCGCCGCGCTGCTCCCCGCCCGGGGTACCGGCGCCGCCCTCGCCGGCGGCGCCTCCACCGCCGCCGTGGCCCTGCTGTTCTTCCTCTACGGGGCCCGCCTGTCCACCCGTGAGGCCCTCGACGGCCTGCGCCACTGGCGGCTCCACCTCACCGTCCTGGCCTGCACCTTCGTGCTCTTCCCGCTGCTGGGCCTGGCCACCCGCCTCCTCGTGCCCGGCCTGCTCACCCAGCCGCTCCACAACGGCCTGCTCTTCCTCTGCCTGGTCCCCTCGACCATCCAGTCCTCCATCGCCTTCACCTCGATCGCCCGGGGCAACGTCCCCGCCGCGATCTGCGCCGGCTCCTTCTCCTCCCTCGCCGGCATCCTCCTCACCCCGCTGCTCGCCGCCGCCCTCCTCGGCAAGGACGCGGGCGGCTTCTCCCCCGACTCCCTCCTGCGGATCGCCCTCCAGCTGCTGCTGCCCTTCCTCCTCGGCCAGGGCCTGCGCCGCTGGGTGGGCGGCTTCCTGGCCCGCAACAAGAAGGTGCTCGGCTACGTCGACCGCGGCTCCATCCTGCTCGTCGTCTACGCGGCCTTCAGCGCGGGCGTGACCGCCGGGGTCTGGCAGCGGGTCGGCCTCCCGCGCCTCGGCGCGCTGATCGCCGTGGAGGCCGTACTGCTCGCCGTCATGCTCCTCGCCACCTGGTATGGGGCTCCCCGCCTCGGCTTCGGCCGCGCGGACCGCGTCGCCATCCAGTTCGCCGGGTCGAACAAGAGCCTCGCCGCCGGACTCCCCATGGCCAGCGTCCTGTTCGGTGCGCAGGCCTCCCTCGCGGTGCTGCCGCTGATGCTGTTCCACCAGATGCAGCTGATGGTCTGCGCGGTCCTGGCCCGCCGCCGCGCCCGGGACCCCGAGGCGCTCCACCAGGACCAGCCCGACGCTCGACGTGTGGTGGAGGTCTCGCCCGAGGTCCAACCCCCCGCCGGACAGGGCCGGTAGCGTGCGTCGGTGACCTGGATACGCCCGCTCGCCGCCACCGCCCCGCGCCCCTGCACCCTCGTGGTCTGCCGCGGCTGTTGCTGCGGAGACCCCCGCAAGAACCCCGGCTCCGACCACGCCGGACAGCTCGCCCGGCTGCGGGAGGCCGCCGCCGCGTCCGGCGGGCGCCTCGCGGTCCGTACGAGCGACTGCCTCGGGCCCTGCGCCCAGGCCAACGTGATCGTGGTCCAGCCCACGACGGAGGCCCGCCGCCGTGGCGCGCGGGCCGTCTGGTTCGGCTGGGCCCTGGACGACACCGCGACGGACGAGATCATCGCCTGGGCCGCGTCCGGCGGCCCCGGCAGCACCCCGCTCCCGGCCACCCTCGACCTGCACCGCATCGACCCCCCGGAGCCGAAGCCGGCCGCATCCCCGCGCAGGGGCCGGCGCCGATAGGCGGCGCCGGCCCCGGACGGTGCTCCTCAGCCGAGACGGACGTCGTCGACGGTCCAGTACCAGTTGTTGCTGCCGCTGTAGCGGAAACGGACCTGGACGTCGGTGGCGCCCGCCGGGACCTGGAGGGTGAGGGACTCCGCCTTGGCGACGGCGTCGGCGGTGTACGTCTTCACCACCGCCGGGGTGCCGCCGTTGTACGAGACGAGGACCTGGGCGGTCTGGCCGGCCTCGTGGCGGTAGTGCGTCCGGAAGGCCAGGGTGCGCGTGGTGCCGCCGGCGACCGCCCACTTGGGGGTGACGAGGGTGGAGTCGAAGGCGCCGGTGTGCGCCTTGTCGTCCCACTCGTCGGAGTCGGCGACGGCGAACACGTCGCGGGAGCGGACGTTCAGCTCGCGCCACTGGTCGCGCTGCGCCTGGCTCCAGAACTCGTCGGTGGCGAAGGCCCACCCGGCCCATTCGGTGACTCCGCCCGTGCCCATCCTGGAGTTGTCGACGGACCAGCCGGCGGGCGGGGTGTGCGTGAAGCCCTTGGTGGCGGCGGGGATCCCGGTCTCGTCGACGCGGCCCTGGAGGTTGGGGCGCAGCGTGTCGAAGGGGTCGCTGTCGGGGCTGTCCAGCGGTACGCCGTCCAGGGCGGCCGTGGTGACTCCGACCTGGGCGAGTGCGATCGCGGCGACGTCGGTGAGGCGTACGTCGTCGCGTACGGAGCCGGCCGGGATGCCCGCGCCCTTGGCGATGACGAAGGTGCCGCGCTCCTGGACGGTGGAGCCGCCGTGGCCGCCGCCGTCGGTGTGGCCGTGGTCGGTGGTGACCAGGATCTTCCAGTTCTCCTGGGCGTAGGAGGGGCGGGCCTTGACGGCGGTGAGCAGCTGGCCGACCAGCGCGTCGACGCGGCCGATGGAGTCGAGGTACTGCTGGCTCGCGGCGCCGTAGGAGTGGCCGGCGACGTCGACCTGGCCGAGGTAGACGAAGGCGGCGTCCGGGTTCTGGTCGCGGAGTTCGGCGGCGGCCGCGGCGGCGATCTTCGGGTCCTCGTTGCCGTAGCCGTCGCGGTCGCCCTTGAGGGAGAGCCGCTTGTCGACCTTGGCGGAGAAGATCGGGCCGTTCTGGTCGGTGGAGGTGATGGGCTCCCAGTCGGCGGCCGCGTAGGTGTTGAGGGAGGGCTTGGCGTTCTCGGCGCGGGTCAGGAAGTCGGGGTAGGCGCCGTAGTTCTTGCCGGTGAAGGAGTTGTCCTTCACCCCGTGCTTGTCAGGCCAGACGCCGGTGGCGATGGTGGACCATCCGGGGCCGGAGGAGGTGGCGGCCATCGGGTTCGCGTACAGGGTGCTGCGCGCGGTGAGGCCTTCGGCCATCAGGGCTTTGAGGTGCGGGGCGTTGGCCGCCTTGACGCGGTCGAGGACCACGCCGTCGAGGCCGATGACGAGGACCTTGTCGGTGGTGGCCAGTGCCGCCGCGGGGGCGGAGGCGGCCGCCTTGGCCGCGGCCTCGGCCGCCGCCCTGGCCGGGTCGGTGGGGTTGGGGGTGGCGGCGGCCGTGGTGCCGAGGCCGAGGCTGGTGGCGATCAGGGCCGTGGCGGTGGTGGCGGCCACGGCGAGGGTGCGTCCGGACAGGACAGTGGACACGTGCTCCTCCAGGAGCGTCGGGGAAGGCGCGGCGGATCGAGCGGATGCGTGCGGACGTGCGGGACCTTCCGGACCTGCGGGACCTGTGAGATCTTCGGGACCTGTGGGATCCGCGGGGCCGGCCGGGACGTGCGGAGGGTCCGGACCGGAGGGAGCGCCCTTGGTCCAGACCCGTTACGCACAGGAGACTATTGCGGCCGTGGGTGGCCGCGGGGTTAAAGCTCAGCTTCCGGTCGCGGACTTCCACGCGTCGACGTGGGCGGTGAGGTTCTCGTCGATGTCGGACCAGTCCGGCTGGAAGACCTCGACGCCGGTCATCAGCTTGGTGAGTTCGATGGCGTTGGCGTCGGTCGGCTTGATGTCGGAGCGCGCCGGGAAGCCGCCGCCGATCTCGCTGACCTGCTTCTGCGCTTCCTCGCCGAGCATGAAGTCGAGGAGCTTCCTGCCGTTGTCGGCGTGCGGGGCCTTGGCGAGCAGGCCGGCGGCGTAGGGCAGGGCGAAGGTGGTGGGCTTGCCGCCGTCCTTGGCGGGGAACCAGATGCCGAGGTTGGGCATGGACTTGGACTGGGCGAAGTTCATCTGGACGTCGCCGTTGGCGACGAGCAGTTCGCCCTTGTCGGTCTTCGGCGCGAGCTTGCTGGTGGAGGAGGAGGGGCCGACGTTGTTGGCCTGGAGCTTCTTGAGGTACTCCATCGCCGGCTCCCTGCCGCCGAAGTCGTGCATCGACTTGATGAGGACGGCCGTGCCGTCGCCCGCGACGCCGGGGGTGGAGTACTGGAGCTTGCCCTTGTACTTGGCGTCGAGCAGTTCCTCCCAGGTCCTGGGGGCCTGCCCGAGCTCCTTCTTGTTGTAGACGAAGCCGAAGTAGTTGTTGACGACGGAGGTCCACTTGCCGTCGGCGGCCTTGTCGGCCCCGTTGACCTTGTCGGAGCCCTGCGGGGCGTACGCCTGGAGCAGCCCCTTGCCGTCGGCCTGCTGGATGAAGGGGGGCAGCGTGATCAGCACGTCGGCCTGGGTGTTGGTCTTCTCGCGGACGGCGCGCTGCACCATCTCGCCGGAGCCGCCCTCGACGTACTTGACCTCGATGCCGGTCCTCTTCGTGAAGTCGGCGAAGACCTTGTCGTACCAGCCGTCGCCCTTGGTGCCCTTGAGGCCGTCGGCGCTGTAGACGGTGACCACCTTCTCGCCGCCGCCCTCGCCGGCACCGGGCCCGCCGGCCGTGGTGGAGCCGCCGCAGGCGGTGAGGGAGGAGGCGAGGGCGAGGCCGCCGGTGAGGGCGGCGGCACGGAGGACGATCTTGCCGGTCATGGAACTTCCTTACGGGGAAAGGAATCTGCGGGGACGGAAGGAGCCGGAGGGGGATCAGCGGTACGAGGCGCGGGTGCGGACGCGGGAGACGGCCAGCAGCACCAGGAGGGTGGCGGCCATCAGGACCACGGCCACGGCGGAGCCGCCGAAGAGCGAACCGCGGTCGGTGGCGGTGAAGATCCGGACCGGGAGGGGCATCCAGTCCGGGGGGTAGAGCATCATCGTGGCGCTCAGCTCGCCCATGGACAGGGCGAAGCAGAGTCCCGCGGCCGCGGTGAGGGACGGCAGCAGGAGCGGGAGCCGGACCCGCCACAGCACGTAGCGGGGACGGGCGCCGAGGGAGGCCGCGGCCTGCTCGTACGCGGGGTCGAGACGGACGATGGCGGCGGAAACCGACTGGTAGGCGAACGCGGTGACGAGAACCGTGTGCGCCAGGACGACGATGGAGCCGGTGCCGTTGAGCAGGACGGGCGGCCGGCTGAAGGCGACGAGCACGGCGAGGCCGACGACCACGGACGGCACGGCGACCGGCAGCACGAACAGGGCGTCCAGGCACCGCTTCCCCCGCCTGCCGAGGGAAGCGGCGGCCAGCGCGGCCCAGGTGCCGACGGTGAGCGCGAGCAGGCTCGCGGCCAGGGCGGTGACCAGGGAGGTGGTCAGGGCCTCGAGGGACTCACCGCGGACGGCGGCGGCGTAGTTCTCGGTGGTCGGGCCGGAGGGGAAGGCCCCGGACCAGTGGGTGGCGAAGGAGGCGGCCACCACCACGAGGAGGGGCAGCGCGAAGAGGGGCAGGAAGAGGACGCCGAACAGGCCCCAGGCGGCCCGGCGGCCGCCCTTGCTATGCACCAGCACGCTTGCCCACCACCCGGTAGAGGCCGAACAGGCCGACGGACATCGCGATGTTGACGACGGCGACCACGCAGGCGGCCGCGTAGTCGGATTCGAGGATGGCCTTGCCGTATACGAGCATCGGCAGGGTCGTGACGTCCTTGGCGCCGGTGAACAGGACGATCCCGAACTCGTTGAGGCACATGACCAGGACGAGGCTGCCGCCGGCCGCCAGGGCGGGCAGCGCCTCGGGGAGGATCACCTGCCGGACGATCCGGGCGGGCCCGGCGCCCAGGCCCGCGGCGACCTCCAGCTGAGCGGTGTCCAGCTGGGAGAAGGCGGCGAGCAGCGGGCGCATCACGAACGGGGTGAAGTACGTGATCTCCGCGAGGAGGACGCCCCACGGGGTGGTGAGGAAGTGGAAGGGGCCGTCGGCGACGCCGAGGACGTCGGTCCAGACGCCGTTGGCCATGCCCACCCTGCCGTAGATGAAGAGAAGGGCGAGGGTGATGAGGAAGGAGGGGAAGGAGAGGAAGACGTCGATGAACTTCGCGACCGCCCTGGCCCCGGGGAACGGCACGAAGGCGATGACCAGGGCGAGGGTGAAGCCGAGGAGGAGGCAGCCGGCGGTGGCGCCGACCGCCAGCCACACGGTGGTGCCGAGGGCCTCGCGGAAGGCGTTCGAGGCGAAGACGGCGGAGTAGGCGCCCACGGGGCCGCCGCCGTCGTCGGGGGTGAAGGACTGCTGGACGACCAGCGCCAGGGGGTAGAGGAAGACCAGCGCGAGCACCGCCACCGGGGGCAGCGCCCACACCGCGCGCGGGGTCGCGCGCCGCGGACCGGAGGCGGCCGGCGCCGGCGCCGGTACGGCCGCGGCGGCCCGGGCGGCCGGCAGCGGGGGAGCGGCCGGCAGCGGCGGAGCGGTCTCAGGCATCGGACACCCCCGCCGCCAGCAGCACCGCGTCGCGGGGCTCGAAGTGCAGGGTCACCTCGTCGCCCGGCGCCGGGGTCTCCCTCAGCTCGGGCAGGTCGGCCTTCACCCGGTGCCCGCCCACGTCCACGTACAGCCGGTGCGTCGAGCCGCGCCACTGCACCTCGGTGATCGTGCCGCGCAGGGCGTTCGGCCCCTCGCCGAGCCGGAGCAGGTGCGGGCGTACGCACAGGGTGGCGGCGGAACCCGCTGCCGCGCGCCCGGCGTCGAGGGCCAGCGGGCGGCCCTCGAAGACCGCGCCGCCGTCGCCCACCGTCACCGGCAGCAGGTTGGCATTGCCGACGAAGGAGGCCGTGAACTCGGTGCGCGGCGCCCGGTACAGCTGCTGCGGGGTGCCGCAGTCCTGGAGGCGGGCCCGGTCCATGACGGCGATCCGGTCGGCCAGGGTCAGCGCTTCCACCTGGTCGTGGGTGACGTACAGGATGGAGACGCCGGGCAGTTCGCGGTGCAGCCGGGCCAGTTCCGCCAGCATCCCGGAGCGCAGCTGGGCGTCGAGGGCGGAGAGGGGCTCGTCCAGCAGGAGGACGCCGGGGCGGATGGCGAGGGCCCGGGCGATGGCCACGCGCTGCTGCTGTCCGCCGGACAGTTCGCGGGGGTAGCGGCGGGCGTAGGCGGCCATCCCCGTCATCTCCAGGGCCTCGGCGACGCGGCCGGGGATCTCGGCCTTGGGGGCCTTCCGCGCCCTGAGCCCGAAGGCGACGTTGTCCTCGACGCGCATGTGCGGGAAGAGGGCGTACTGCTGGACGACCATCCCGATGCCGCGCTTGTGCGGCGGGAGCGCGGTGACGTCGCGGCCGCCGATCAGCACCCGCCCGGAGGCGGGCCGTACGAAACCGGCGACCGCGCGCAGGGCCGTGGTCTTGCCGGAACCGGAGGGGCCGAGGAGGGCCATGACCTCGCCGGGCTCGACGGTCAGGTCGAGACGGTCCAGGACGGTGGTGCCGTGGTAGGCGACCGAGACGGAGTCGAAACGGATGCCGCTCACGAGGACTCCGCGGGGGCGGGCAGGCCGAGGAGGGCGGGGAGCCCGGCGACGGAGCCGAGGACGTGGGTCGCGCCGTGCCCGGTCAGCGTGGCGCGGTCGTGGGCGCCGGTGAGGACTCCGGCGACGGTCCCGGCGCCGGCGCGGCGGCCGCTGAGCATGTCGTACGCCGTGTCGCCGGCGACGACGGTCTCGCGTACGTCGGCCACGGCGCCGGTGCGCAGGAACGCCGCCAGCACCATGTCCGGGTAGGGGCGGCCGCGGCCGCCCGCGTCGGCGGGGCACAGGGTGAGGTCGGGGAGGTCCTGCCAGCCGAGGGCGTCGAGGATGGCGTCCTGGGTGACGCGGGCGAAGCCGGTGGTCAGGGCGACGGTGTGGCCGGCGGCGCGGAGCTGCTCGATGGTGGCGCGGGCTCCGGGGAGCGGGGCGACGAGGCCACCGTCGACGAGTTCCGCGTACGCCTCCTCGAAGGCGGAGTTGGCGAGCCGGGCGCGTTCCTCCGTGCCGAAGAGGTGGCGGAAGACGGAGATCTTCGACTCGCCCATGGTGTCGCGGACGTACTGGAGCTTCTCGGCGTGGGCGGGGGTGCCCGGTTCGACGCCGAGGCGGGCGGCGGCGTGCTCGAAGGCGCGCTCGACGAGGCCGCCGTCGGCGACGGTGGTGCCGGCCATGTCGAGGACGACCAGCCTGCGGCCCGTGCCGGCGGGGGTTTCGGTCATGCGGCTCACCAGCCCAGTTCGTTCGCGGTGGTCTCGGCTATGGCGGGCGAGCAGGTCATGCCGCGGCCGCCGGGTCCGGTCACCAGCCACACGCCGTCGGCCACCTGCCGGCGGTGGACGACGCGGGTGGTGTCGGTGCACTGCGCGTACACGCCCGCCCAACGGCGCCCGATCTTAGGCAGGGGGCGGCCCAGGAAGGACTCGGCGACCTCGGCGAGGTGGTCGTAGGGGTCTTCGAGGGTGTCGAACGCGAAGGGGTGCTCGTACTCGTGGGTGTCGCCGATGGTCAGTCCGCCGTCCTGGCGCTGGACCATCAGCAGCTGCATCTTGTGCGCGGCGGCGACGGGGGTCTGCGCCTGGGCGGCGTTCAGCTCGTCCAGGGCGGCGCTCCCGTAGGCCGGGTAGTAGCGGAAGCTGTCGGCGTCGGCGACGGAGGTGGTGAGCGGCTCGCCCAGCGGGGCGGTCTGCATCATCTGGAGCCGGACGCGGCGGACGGGCAGTCCGGGGGCGAGTTCCCGGACCAGGCCGGACAGCCAGGCGCCGGTGGCGAGGACGACGGCGTCACCGCGGTGGACGTCACCGTGGTCGTCGCGGACGGCCCCGGGGCCGGCCAGGCCGCGGACCTCGCGGCCGGGAACGAAGGTGTAGCGGCCGGAGGCGCGGAGGGCCTCGCGGAGGTGGAGCTGGGCGGTGCGCGGTTCCACGGCCGCGTCGCGCTCGCACCACAGGGCGGCCTCGAAGGAGCCGCGCAGGGCCGGGTTGATCCGCCGGGCCCGGGCGGCGGTGACCAGTTCGTAGCCGCGGGCGGCGGCGTCGGGGCGGGCGGCGGCCGCCTCGGCGACCGCGTACTCGCGGGCGTTGCGCACGGGGGTGAGGGAGCCGATGGCGCGGAAGCCCAGGCCGGGCACCTCCGCACCGATCCGCTCCCAGAGCTCACGGGCGCGCAGGGCGGTGTCGAGCTCCTCGCCCCCGGCCCGGCCGCTGACCCATATCTGGCCGAAATTGCGCAGCGAGGCGCCGCGCGCCTCGGCCTCACGCTCGATCTGGACGACCTCGTGGCCGCGTTGGACTGCTTGCCAGGCGTGCATGGTGCCGACCACGCCGCCTCCGACGACTATGACTCTCACGGCGTCCACGGTGGGCGCGGTCCGTGACCCGGGGGGATCGCGGGGGCGACGGGGCAGTGAACAGCCCCCGACGCTTGGACTAGACCCGTTATCATTCCGTGATGTGAATTGCTCCTGGTTGGGGCGTTCTGGGCTGGTTCGGCTGGTGGTCCCGGGGCTACTCGGGCCGCAGACGGGTCGTGAAGCTGAACCGGTCGCCACGGTAGAGCGAACGCACCCGTTCCAGCGGCCGGCCGTCCTGGTCCCGCGAGAAGCGGTGGATCAGCAGCATCGGGAGCGCGGGCGGAGTGCCGATCAGGAGGGCCTCGCGTGGGGTGGCGAGGACGGTCTCCAGCTTCTCGTCCGCGTCCCCGAAGGAAATGCCGAGACTGTCGTGGAGATAGCCGTAGAAGGAGGAGTCCGGCTGGAAATCGACGTCGAGGCGCGGGGCCCGGGCCACCCGGATGTACGTGCTCTCCAGCCCGACGCGCTCGTCGTCGGCGAGCAGGACCCGCTCCAGGTGCCAGACCGGTTCGCCCGCCTCGGCTCCGATGCCGGACGCGAGGCCGGCCGGGCAGGGGAAACGCTCCAGGCCGATGAGGTTGCGGCCGGGGCGGCGGCCCTGGCGGCGCACCCCCTCGGTGTAGCTGGCGAGGGACAGCGGCTGCTCCAGCTTGGGGCCGGCGACCACCGTGCCGCGGCCGGAGCGGCGCAGCCGGCCTTCGAGCAGCAGCTCGCGCAGGGCCTGCCGTACGGTCTCGCGGGCCACCCCGTACCGCTCGGCGAGATCCCGCTCGGTGGGCAGCGGGCCGCCTTCGCCGAGCTCGTCGAGGAGGTCGGCGATACGGGCCTTGACGGCGTAGTACTTGGGGATGCGACCGTGCTCGGGGATGCCGGAGCGGACGGGCGAGCCGGGGCGGTGGGGCGGCTGCGGGTTCGGGTCTTCCACGCTCGGACTGTACGCGGGGCCGCACCGCGCCGTCGGCCCGGCGCCCTACCCGTGCCGCTCCGGCGATACGGCCCGGCCGGTGCCGGGCAGCAGGATCCGTTCCTCGCCCGCGTAGACGTTCATGTCCGGGCCCCGCAGGAAGCCGACCAGCGTCAGCCCCGACTCCAGGGCCAGGTCGACCGCCAGCGAGGACGGCGCCGACACCGCCGCCAGCACCGGGATCCCGGCCATCACCGCCTTCTGCGCCAGCTCGAAGGACGCCCGCCCCGACACCAGCAGCACCGACCCCGCCAGCGGCAGCCGCCCCGCCCGCAGCGCCCGGCCGACGATCTTGTCCACGGCGTTGTGCCGCCCCACGTCCTCCCGTACGTCGAGCAGCTCGCCCTCCGCCGAGAACAGCCCGGCCGCGTGCAGCCCGCCCGTGCGGTCGAAGACCTTCTGCGCCGCGCGCAGCCGGCCCGGCAGCTCCGCGAGGAGCTCCGCGGGGACCCGTACCGGATCGGAAGCCAGCCCCGGGAAACGGGTCGCCGTACGGACCGCGTCCAGGCTGGCCTTGCCGCACAGCCCGCAGGACGAGGTGGTGTACACGTTCCGCTCCAGCGTGATGTCCGGAACGGGCACCGAAGGGGCCAGCTGCACGTTGACCACGTTGTAGGTGTTGGAGCCGTCCTCGGTGGCGCCCTCGCAGTACGTCACGGCCCGCACGTCCGAGGCGTCGGCCAGGACGCCCTCGCTGGCCAGGAAGCCCACCGCCAGCGCGAAGTCGTCGCCCGGGGTGCGCATCGTGATGGCCAGCGGCTTGCCGTTGAGCCGTATCTCCAGCGGCTCCTCCGTGACCAGCGTGTCGGGCCGGACCCCGGCCGACCCGCCCCGGATGCGTACGACACGGCGCCGCTCGGTGACCCGTCCCATCGTGATCAGCCCACCCGTTCCGTTCTCGCGCACACCTGACGAGGACATTGTCCCGGATCCGCCGTGCGGGACCTCCGGCAGGAAGTTGCTCGGAATGCTCCAAATTCCGGAGGCGGAATCCTGTTGGGTCACGCGCACCCGTACCCGCCGGTAGCAGGCAAAGCTGGTCAACCGACTGCCTGCCGTAAAGAGGGGGACCCCGCCCATGACCGGTTCACGCGTGGTGGCGCTAGGGCACTACCAGCCCGCGAAAGTGCTGACCAACGAGGACCTCGCGGCCATGGTCGAGACGAACGACGAGTGGATCCGCTCCCGGGTGGGCATCCGCACGCGCCACATCGCGGGCGCCGACGAGCCCGTCGACGAGCTCGCCCAGCAGGCCGCCGGGAAGGCCCTCGCGCACGCCGGCCTGAGCCCCGACGACATCGACCTCGTCCTGGTGGCCACCTCGACCGCCATCGACCGTTCCCCCAACATGGCCGCCCGCGTCGCCGCCAAGCTCGGCATGCGCGGCGCGCCCGCCGTGATGGACATCAACGTCGTCTGCTCCGGCTTCACGCACGCCCTGGCCACCGCCGACCACGCGATCCGGGCCGGCTCCGCCACCCGCGCGCTGGTCATCGGCTCCGACAAGATGACCGAGATCACCGACTGGACCGACCGCAGCACCTGCGTCCTGACCGGCGACGGCGCCGGCGCGGCCGTCGTCGAGGCCTGCCAGGAGCCCGGCATCGGCCCCGTCCTGTGGGGCTCCGTCCCGGAAATGGGACACGCCGTGCGGATCGAGGGCACGCCCCCCGTCTTCGCCCAGGAGGGCCAGGCCGTCTACCGCTGGACCACCAGCCGGCTCCCGGCGCTGGCCCGCAAGGTCTGCGAGAAGGCCGGGGTGACCCCCGAGGAGCTCGCCGGGGTCGTGCTGCACCAGGCCAACCTGCGGATCATCGAGCCGCTCGCCGCCAAGATCGGCGCCGTCAACGCCGTCGTCGCCCGCGACGTGATCGACTCCGGGAACACCTCGGCCGCGAGCATCCCGATGGCCCTCTCGAAGCTGGTGGAACGCGGCGAGATCCCCTCCGGCGCCCCGGTCCTCCTCTTCGGCTTCGGCGGCAACCTCTCCTACGCCGGCCAGGTCATCCGCTGCCCCTGAGGCCCTGTCGTCAAAGTCCCGCCTGGCCCGCGGCCCCCGGCACCGCACCTCGCCGCGTTGTCGGGGCACCCGAGTACGCGTCCAGTACTCGGGCGCCCCTCCGCCTTGCGACGCACGGCACCGGACGCCGCGGACCTGACCGGCGCTACTTTGACGACAGGGCCTAGCGGCGCCCACGGCGGCCGGGGCCGGACCCCCGCGCCGCCGGGCTCCCGGCATGCCCGCAGGTCAGCGCGGCGTGGCGGACCGGCGGTCGCTCGTAAACGTGGTCGGAAGCCCCTCGATCCTTTGCTATGGTTGTCCATGTCGCCGCGGGAAACCGGGGCCGACCACCGGTCCGGGTGGCGGAATGGCAGACGCGCTAGCTTGAGGTGCTAGTGCCCTTTATCGGGCGTGGGGGTTCAAGTCCCCCCTCGGACACAGACGAAGAACCCCACTCCGGTGGGGTTCTTCCGCGTTTCCGGGCCGTACCCGGACCCCTTCCGGAAGGAAGCCCGGGTGGGCCCGCAGCGGAACGGGGTGGCCGGATCCACCCCGTGCGGCATCATGGGGCCTGACCGGGTCGAGGGGGGAACGTGTCGCAGGACGAACCGCGCAACCACGTCGTGATCGCCGGGCGGTACCGCCTGGGGAAGAGGCTGGGCCGGGGCGGCATGGGGACCGTCTGGCAGGCCTCGGACGAACTCCTCGGTCGCGCGGTCGCCGTGAAGGAACTCCACGTCGGCGAGGGCAAGGAAGCCGTCGGAGCCCTGCGCGAGGCGCGCACCGTCGCACAGATCAAGCATCCGCACGTGGTGGTCGTGCACGACGTCGTCGAGGACGGCGGGCGCCCCTACATCGTCATGGAACTCGTCGAGGGCGGCTCCCTCGCCGACCGCCTCGGCTCCGCCGGGCCCCTCGGCGCCGGCGAGACCGCCCGCATCGGGCTCGCCCTGCTCGGCGCGCTGAGCGCGGCGCACGACCGCGGGGTGCTCCACCGGGACGTCAAGCCCGCCAACGTCCTCATGGAGGCCGGTACCGGGCGGGTCGTGCTGACCGACTTCGGCATCGCCCGCCTCGCGGGCTCCACCACCATCAGCGAGACCGGCGCCTTCGTCGGCTCGCCCGAGTACACCTCACCCGAGCGGATGCAGGGGGCCGCCGCCGGCCCCGCGTCCGACCTGTGGTCCCTCGGCGCCCTGCTGTGCGCCGCGCTGACCGGCGAGTCGCCCTTCCACCGGGATTCGCTCGGCGGGGTCCTGCACGCCGTCGTCTACGACGAGATCCGCCCGCCGGTGCAGGCCGGGCCGCTGACCCCGCTGATCCGGGGCCTGCTGGAACGCGACCCCGAACGCCGGCTGGGGGTGGCGGACGCGCAGCGGCTGCTGTCCGCGTACGTCACCACCGGCAGCCTCCCCCTCCTCGACCGCGCCCCCGGCCCGGGACGCCCGGCCGGGCCCGCCGCCCCGGCGGTGCCCCCCGCCCCGCCGGGGTACTCGCCGACCGAACGGGTCACGGCGCGGTCCGGCCCCGCGCCGGAGCCCGGAACCCGCGCGGCGGGACTGCGCGCCGGGCTGGTCGCCGCGCTCGTCGTGGTGGCCGTCATCGGCGCCGTGGCCGTGACCACCCTGATCTCGGAGCGGACCGGGGACGAGGGCCGGGTCGGCGCGCAGGGCGGTCCCGCCTCCCCGGCCCCCGGCGCCACCGCCCCCTCCGTCCCCCAGCCCCCGACGGGTCAGGGCCCGACCCCGGCCACGGCCACGGCGACGGCCACCGTGACCGCGCCCGCACCGGTGGCGCCCGCGCGGACGGCCTCCGGCAAGCCCGCGCCCGCCGGGTACCGCTTCGTCTCCGACCCGGAGGGCTTCGGCCTCGCCGTACCGCAGGGCTTCCAGCGCACCACCGACGACCAGCGGGTCTTCTACGTCTCCGCGGACGGCGCCATCCGGATCGGCATCAAGGTGAAGCCCGCGTCGGCGGGACCGCTCGCCGCGATGCGGCAGTCCGACGCGAACGGACCGTCCAACAACCCCGGCTACCGCGACAACTCCATCGTCCCCACCACGCACAACGGACTGCCCGCCGCCCTCTGGGAGTTCACCTGGAACGGCTTCACCGCCGCCGAGGGCCCCCGGCACACCTTCGACCTCTGCTGGGACGAGAACGGCCGGATGTACGACGTCTGGGTGTCGGCGCCCCTCGGCCGCCTCACGCAGGCCAGGGGCCACTTCGACGCGGCCCTGGATTCCTTCGTCCCGGTCGGCTAGCCGGCGAGCAGCCGGCCGGGCCGCCGGCGTCAGGTGCCCAGGACCATCAGGCCGTCCGGGGGCGGGGGATTCCCGGGGGTGAGCGGGCCGAGGGTCTGCGGGAGCGCGAGGCCCCCCTCCGGCGGGGCGTCGAACAGGTACGCCGCCCCCGACGCGGAGTCACGGACCAGGTGCGGTCCGCCGTCCGACGCCGTGAAGCGGGTCAGCGGGGTCCGGAAGAGCCGCCCGAGGTGGCGCAGCGTCTCCGGCGTCGTGGCGGGGGCCGGGGCCGGGGCGCCCGCGGGGGTGTCCGGCGGGATCGCCCCGGACAGCAGCAGCGCCAGCAGCACCGGGACCGCCTTGCGGCGCAGGGCCTCGGTGGCGGATTGCAGGCGGTGCGCGTGCGCCGCCGGCAAGGACAGGGCGAGGCTCCCGGCGGCGTCGCCCGTCGCGATGGGCACCGCCGAGCAGACCACCCCGGGGGAGTACTCGCGCAGGTCGAAGACGGGGGCGCCCGGTGCCACCGCGTCCAGGGCGCTGAACAGGGCCCGGCTGTCCGTGATGGTCCGCGGGGTGAGCCGGGCCGGGCGGTGGCGGGCCACGTGGTCGGCCCGGCCGTCGTGGTCGAGCTGCGTCAGCAGGCACTTCCCGACCGCGCTGGCGTGCGCGGCGGCCCGGAAGTCCACCCACTCCCGCACCGGCGGAGTCCCCGGCCCGTCGGCCGTCTGCGTGATCCGGACCTCGCCCTCCGCGTACCGGCTGAGGTACACGGCGGCCCCCGCGCTGTCGCGGGCCAGCGCCAGGGTGCGCTGGAGCTGCCCCGCCAGGCCGGTGCCGCCCGGGGCGGCGAGCCGGTCCAGGGCCGGGCCCGGCGCGTACACCCCGGCGGCGGGGCAGTACGCGTACTCCTCCTCGCGCAGCATCGCCAGGAGCGGGCGCAGTTCCGCCGCCGCCAGGCCCGAGTCCCGGACGATCCGGGCCGCCCGTACCCCGAGCGGGTGGCGCTCCAGGACCCGTACGACGGCCAGCGCGCGCCGTGCCTGCGCCAGGGCCTCGCCGGTGTCGGCCCGGACCACCGTCCCCCGCGCGGCCGACGTCAGCGCGGGGTGACGCAGCGGGCCCGGTCCGGGGCGCGGCCGGGCGGCCGGCGGCGGGGCCGACGGCAGGAACGCGGCCAGCACGGCGGGCAGCCCCGGCCTGGGCAGCGGCACCGGGCCCAGATCGGGGTCGTCGCACTGGTCGACGTACCGCAGGACGGCCGCCTGGGCGCACAGCCGCACCTCGCGCAGCTCGCGGCGGCCGCCGGGCCGGAATCCCCGGCGCCCCAGCTCCCGCGCCCAGAGGAGGGCGTCGTGGTGCTCGCCGCGCCGGGAGTGGTCCAGGAACAGGCAGTAGGCGGCCACGGCGGTGCGCGGCCTGCCGGAGCCCGCGGCGAACTGCCACCAGAAGCGGGAGCCCTCGCGAAGCCCGGACAGGTGCAGCAGGCAGCCGAAGACCACCGCCCCCGGCAGGTCGCTGTGCCGGCTCTGTACGAAGCGCCCCAGGTCGGCGCCGGCGCGCGGGTCCCCGACCACGGCCAGACAGGCGGCCTTCAGGTCCCGGCGGGCCCGCTCCGCATCGAGCGGCAGGTCCCGGGCGGGGTCGCTCCAGCCGAAGGGCCGCCGCCGGGCGCGGGACGGCGGGGACGCGGGGGCGCCGGGGACACCCGGGGCGCGGGGGACCCGTAGGAGGCGGGCCTCGGCCGCGCCCAGGTCGTAGTGCGGGTACCGGTCGCGCACGCCCGCGCGGGCCAGGAACTCCGCCAGGGGGCGCGGGGCCGCCGCCGCACGGCCGTCGCCGGAGCCGGGATCCTCGCCGGGCCTCATGATTCGGCGGACGCGTCGAGCAGCCGCGCGAGGCGCCGGTGGGCCTGGCCGAGCTGCGAGCGGACGGTGGCCTCGTCGACGCCCATCACGGCGGCGGCCTCGCCGGGGCTGCACTGGAGCCCGTAGCGCAGGAGCACGGCGTCCCGCTGGCGCTCGGCGAGGCGGGAGACCGCCGAGTAGAAGCGGATGGTGTCGGCCAGCACCTCGTACTGGTCGGCGTGCGCCTCCTTGAGGGCCGCCTCGAAGGCGCTGGTGTCCATCGGCTCGGGGCCGCGCAGGCGGGGGTCGCGGCGCTGCTGCCAGTCGACGATCCGCTGCTTGAGCACGGTCCAGGCGTAGGCGTCGAGCCGGTCCATGTGGAGCATGCGCAGCCACTGGCTCATGATCGAGTCGAAGGTGGCGTCCACCGCGTCCTCGGCGGCCGCGTCGGAGCCCAGCTGGAGGTACGCGAAGCGCATGTACGCGGGCCGCCGGTTCGCGTGGAACGCCCAGTACGACAGGCGCGCGGTCGGCCCCCACTGACTCATGGGCGTGGGCTGCCGCCGTCGGCTGGGCAGTCCCACGGCCCCACCGGACTCCTCCGGTCCGCCATCGTTCACCGTTCCCCACCTCATCCCCTGTGCGGGGTCCATGAGAGCAGCGCCTACGCCCCCCGAGGGGGCGGAGGAGCAACATGAGGGGATTAGGTGCGGTGCTGATCGCTTCTTGACTGATGCCGATCATGCGAGGAAGCGGCGAGGCCGAACGCATATGCCCGGCCCGCGCCGGGCCCCGCGCCGGGGCGCGGAAGCCGGCCGGGTCCGGGGCGCGGGAGCCGGCCGGGTCCGGAGCGCGGACGCCGGTCGGGGCGGCGGCGGGCCCGCTGTAGCATGGGCCCGACGCGAGGGCCGTGACGGAGAGGTCACAGTCCTCGCTTTTGCGTTGCGTCCCGACCCCGGAGCCCCGGGAAAAGCCGACGCGTGGCCTTTGGGCGGTTCGATACGATGAACCGCGCGTTGTCACGCGTAGATCCGTACAAATGAAACGAATGGAGCATCCGAGGATGGCTCGACACCTGATCACCAGCGCGCTTCCCTACATCAACGGGATCAAGCACCTGGGCAACATGGTCGGGTCGATGCTTCCGGCGGATGTGTACTCCCGGTACCTCCGCCAGCGCGGCCACGACGTCCTGTACATCTGCGCCACCGACGAGCACGGCACCCCCGCCGAACTCGCCGCCAAGGAGGCCGGGATCTCGGTCGCCGAGTTCTGCGCGCAGGCGCACGACGCCCAGAAGGCGGTCTACGACGGCTTCGAGCTGTCCTTCGACTACTTCGGCCGCAGCTCCTCGCAGCAGAACGCCGAGATCACCCAGCACTTCGCGCGGCAGCTCCAGGCCAACGGCTTCATCGAGGAGCGCGCGATCCGGCAGGTGTACTCGCCCGCCGACGGCCGCTTCCTGCCGGACCGCTACGTCGAGGGCACCTGCCCGCACTGCGGCTACGACAAGGCGCGCGGCGACCAGTGCGAGAACTGCACCCGCGTGCTCGACCCCACCGACCTCATCGAGCCCCGCTCGGCCATCTCCGGCTCCACGGAGCTCGAGGTCCGCGAGACCAAGCACCTCTTCCTCCTCCAGTCCAAGCTCCAGCACGAGGTCGAGGCCTGGGTCGCGCGGCACGAGGACGAGTGGCCGCAGCTGGCCTCCTCCATCGCCCGCAAGTGGCTGACCGAGGGCCTGCACGACCGCGCCATCACCCGCGACCTCGACTGGGGCGTCCCCGTCCCGGCCGACACCTGGCCCGAGCTGGCCGCCGAGGGCAAGGTCTTCTACGTCTGGTTCGACGCGCCGATCGAGTACATCGCCTCCACCAAGGAGTGGGCCGACGCCGACCCGGCCGGCCGCGACTACAAGTCCTGGTGGTACGAGGCCGAGGACGTCCGCTACACCCAGTTCATGGCCAAGGACAACGTCCCGTTCCACACGGTGATGTTCCCCGCCACCGAACTCGGCACCCGCGAGCCGTGGAAGATGGTCGACTACGTCAAGGCCTTCAACTGGCTGACGTACTACGGCGGCAAGTTCTCCACCTCGCAGAAGCGCGGCGTCTTCACCGACCAGGCGCTGGAGATCCTGCCCGCCGACTTCTGGCGCTACTTCCTCATCGCGAACGCTCCCGAGTCCGACGACTCGTCCTTCACGTGGGAGCACTTCGCCGCCACGGTCAACAAGGACCTCGGCGGCACCCTCGGCAACTTCGTCAACCGGGTCCTCACCTTCTCCCGGAAGAAGTTCGGCGACGAGGTCCCCGCGGGCAGCCCGGCCGGCGAGGCGGAGGCGAAGCTCGGCGAGCAGATCGCCGAGCTGCTGGCCGAGTACGAGAGCCACATGGAGACCCTCCAGTACCGCAAGGCCGCGGCCGCGCTGCGCGCCCTGTGGTCGGCCGGCAACGCGTACCTGGACGAGAAGGCCCCGTGGCTGGAGGTCAAGACCGACCTCGACGCCGCCGCGCTCACCCTGCGCACCGCGATGAACCTCATCCACCTCTACTCGGTGGTCTCCGAGCCGTTCATCCCGGCGTCGGCCCGCGCCATGCGCACCTCCTTCGAGCTGGCCGGCGACACCGCGACCTGGGTGACCCCGGAGCAGGCCAGGACGCTGGACGCGGTCCCGGCCGGGACGCCGTTCACCGTGCCGCCGGTGCTCTTCGCGCGGATCACCGAGGAGGACCTGGAGTCCTACCGCGAGCGCTTCGGCGGCAACCCGGAGGCCTGAGCGCCCCCGTGACCGCCCGAAGGGGCGCGGCCCGCCCGGGCCGCGCCCCTTCGGCGTACCCGGCGGGCACCGCCGGCAGGGGTAGGTAGGCAAAACCCCACCACGATGACTCCGCCTGGGCGTGCGGACCCGGAGGGGGCCGCGCGGCTGGAATGGGTCCATGACCCCTTCCCCCACCGCCCGGTGGACCGCCGGCTGGCTGCTCGCGGCCGCCTGGGCGCTGTCCTTCCCGCTGTTCTCCGCGCTGGCCCCGCACCGGCTGTGGGGCTGGTGCGCGGCCGCCGGATACCTCGCCGCCGCGGCCGCCACCGCCCTGGGCCGGCGCCGCGCCGCGCTCGCCGCCGCGCTGCTGGGAGCGGTGGCCGTGCCGCTGCTGTACCTGGTGCTCACCGGACAGGGGCAGTCCGAGGTCGGCGTCATCGAACGGTCCGGGCGGCGCCTCCTCGAGACCGGCAGGTTTTACGCGGACCGGCCCGCCGGGGTCGAGGAGTACACCCCGTACCTCCCCGGGACGGCACTCCTCGGCATCCCGCGCGCCCTGCTCGGCGGCGGCTCCGGCGAGGACGGGAGCTGGGCGGTACGGCTGCTGGGCGACGCCCGGCTCTGGTGCGCCGCCGCGCTCTTCGGCGGGATGCGGGCAGGCCGCCGCCTCCTGGGCACCGCCCCCTCACCACTGCTCCCGCTGCTGGTGGCTTCGCCGGTCGTGGCACTCCCGTTGGCGGTGAGCGGGGTGGACCTGCCGCTGGCGGGGCTGTGCTGCCTGGCCCTCGCGGCGGCCGCGTCGGGCCGCCCGGCGGTCGCCGGGGCGGCCCTGGCCGCGGCGTGCGCCCTCAAGTGGACGGCGCTGCCCGCCGTGGCGGTGGTCCTGGCCCTCCTCGCGGCCCGCCGGGGCGGGCGGGCGGCGGGGCGCTGCGCGCTGGTGACGCTGCTGGGCACGGCCGCCCTGGTGGTGCCGAGCCTGCTGGTCCAGCCGGCGGAGCTGTGGCGGCAGGTGTTCGCCTTCCCGACCGGGCGGGCCGAGGTGGCGACCCCGGCGAGCAGCCCCCTGCCGGGCCACCTGCTGGCGGAACTCGGGCCGTGGGGCTGGTACCTGGCGGCAGGCCTGCTGGTGCTGGGCGGGCTGGGGGTGGCGCTGTCGCTGCTGGTGCGCCCGCCGCGCACCGTGGTGGCCGCGGCCGACCGGCTCGCGCTCGGGCTGACCCTGGCGTTCCTGCTGGCTCCGGCGAGCCGTTTCGGCTACCTGGCGCTGCCGCTGCTGCTGGTGGCCTGGGCGCGGTCGGCGGCCCCCGCGGGCCCGGCCGTCTCCCGTGTCGTGGCGCGCTCCCGGGCCAGGCGGACGGCTCCGGCCCGCTGAGGGGGAGGCGCCGGGCGGCGGGACCAACGGGGAGCCGTCGAACGCGGGGAGGGCCGGGACGTGGTCAGCCGGCGGCGCCGCCCGGGGCGCGCAGGTGGGCCAGGACGGCCAGGACGCGGCGGTTGCCCTCCGTCGGGTCCAGGTCCAGCTTCGTGAAGATGTTGCCCGCGTGCTTGACGACGGAGGCCTCGGTGATGAAGAGGCGCGCCGCCAGCGCCTGGTTGTTGAGCCCTTCCGCCATCAGCGCCAGCACTTCCCGCTCGCGCGGGGTGAGTCGGGCCAGCGGCTCGTTCGCCGGCCTCGGCGCGAGCAGGACGCGGACCACCTCGGGGTCGATGACCGTCTGGCCCTCGTGGACCCGCCGGAGCGCGTCGAGGAACTCGGTCACCTCCCCGACCCGGTCCTTGAGCAGGTAGCCCAGCCCGGCCGCCGATCCGCCGGTGAAGAGCTGGGTCGCGTAGGCCGTGGCCACGTACTGCGAGAGCACCAGGACCGGCAGGGACGGGTCCGCGGCGCGCAGTTCCAGCGCGGCGCGCAGCCCCTCGTCGCGCAGCCCGGGCGGCATCCGCACGTCCGTGACGACCACGTCGGGCCGCTCGGCCGCCACCGCCCGCAGCAGGGCGGGGGCGTCGCCGACCGAGGCGAGGACCCGGTGGCCGCCCAGGGCCAGCAGTTCCGCCAGCCCCGCCCGCAGCAGGACGGAGTCCTCGGCCAGGATCACCCGGAGCACGGGACCTCCATCCTCAGTTCGGTCGGTCCGCCCACCGGACTGGACACCGTCAGCCTGCCCCGCAACATCGCCACCCTGTCCGCCAGCCCCGCCAGGCCCGCCCCCGCGCCGGGATCGGCCCCGCCGCGGCCGTCGTCGGTGACGGTGAGGGTGAGCCGGCCGTCCTCGACCCTACCGGCGACGCCGATCCGCGAGGCGCCGCTGTGCTTGGCCGCGTTGGCGAGGGCCTCCGCGACGGTGAAGTACGCGGTCACCTCGACCGGTTCGGGCAGCCGGGGCAGCTCCAGGTCCACCGTCACCGGCACGGGATGGCGCAGCGCCACCTCCGCGACCGCCGCCGCCAGGCCGTGGTCGGTGAGCACCTGCGGATGGATCCCCCGTACCAGGTCCCTCAGTTGCGCCAGGGCCCGCTTGGCCTCCTCGCGGCCCCGGCCCACGAGCGCCGCCGCCTCCGCGGCCTCCGGGTGCTCGCGCAGCCGCAGTTCGGCGAGGCCGAGCGTCATGCTGAGGGCCACCAGCTGCTGCTGGGCCCCGTCGTGCAGGTCCCGCTCGATGCGCCGCCGTTCGGCCTCGAAGGCCTCGACCAGCCGCACCCGCGAGCGGGTCAGCTCCAGCACCCGGTCGTCCTCCTCGCGCGGCCCGAGCAGCAGCCGGGCACACTTGACCTGCGCCCCGGCGATCAGCGCGCCCGCGTACGCGGCCAGCACCAGCCCGGCCAGCCCGACGGCCGTCCCGCCCAGCGCCTCCAGCGGGCCCGCCACCGCCTCGCCGGGTATCAGCATCACCGGCTCCGGGGCGAGGGCCCACACGATGACGGGGGCCGCCACGAGCATGAGCGAGAACGCCACGAGCGAGAGCACCCCGAAGCCGGCCGCCCCGAAGACCAGCCCGAGCAGGGCGGCGTACCCGAACTCCCGCCAGGTGGCGCGCTCGCGCAGCCGCGTCCGCAGCCAGGCGGCGGGGCCGGCCCCGGCGAGCGAGGTGTGCGGGTCCGCCACCGGCTCCGGCTCCACCCACCGCAGCCGGTGCCGCTCCAGCTCCCCGAGCGGCACCGCACCCGCCAGGGCGGCGACCAGCAGCACCAGCCCGACCCCGGCCACCGCCAGCAGCACCCCGAGCCCGACGAGCAGCACCAGGGCGAGCAGCACCCCGTACCCGAGCGGAGCCCCGCTGCCCAGGTACGCCCAGCACCGCCAGGGCCATCCCGAGCCGAGGAACCGCCCGGGCCGCCGCATGACGCGCCACGCGGTGACGGGCGGGGCGGGGCAGGAGGGCGCGGCGGTGGACATGCGGCAAGCCTAGGCGAGCCCCGGCCCCCGCCCTCACGGGCCGTCACGGGCCCGCCCGTGCCGCTGCTTCGCGGCGCCGCCGGGTCCGCCGGTCCGCCGGGGCGGCCCACCCGGCCCGGCCGGTACGCGGTGCCCCGCGCGTGCCCCGCCCCGGCGGGTCGGGGCACGGCCGGGGGCGGGGGCTCCGCGCGGGGGCCACGCGGGAGTTCCGGGCGGGGTTCCGGGCGGGGCGAAGTGAGGTCCCGGACGGGGATCTTGGCCTGCCCGGCGCGTGTCCGAAGCCCCGCCGTGATCGTTTCTTCAGCCGTAACCCTCATATCGGCTGCCGAATCGGGAGGACCGCGGTGACGGCTTGGCAGTACTTCGCCGGGGCGGGGCTGGTGGCCGCGCTCTGCCCGCTGCACGGCCATGTGGCGGTCGCGGGCGACGGCAACGGCCACGGCGCGCGGGTCGACGTGTGCGTGCCGGGCGGGCCGCCCAAGCCGCCCAAGGTGCGGCCGCCCGCCGTGCCGCCGCCGCCCGTGGCGCGGCCCGGGAGCCCGTCGCCGGTGCCGCCGGCCGTACGGGTGACGGTGCCCGACGCCGTCCGGCCCACGGTGCGCCACCCCGGCCACGCGCCGGGGCTGCCGGGGGCGCCCGAGCCCGGAGCGGCGGCGCCGGGCGGGCCGGCGCAGCCGCCGGGGGCCGCGCCGGCCGCGGACGCGGAGCCGGAGCCTGCCCCGGCCGATGCCTCCGCCCCGCCCGCCGCCGACGCCGCCGCCGGGCAGACGCGGAGGTTCCACGTGCGCCCGTACCACTCCGTCGCCCTGGAGCGGCGCGGCCCGGACGGACTGAGCACCATGATGCTGATGGTCGTCGTGACCACCCCGGCCGTGCTGGCCGCCGCCGCGCTGCGCCCCCGCTCCAAGGGCCGGAGCTGATGCCCGCGCCCCCGAGCACCCGCGTCCCGCCCACGGACGCCCCCGCGTCCCCGCGTCCATGCGCCCGTGCATCCGCGCACCACGCATCCACTGACCCACGAACGGGAGACCCCTCGTGTCCGAATGGCTGGTCCTGGCCATCGCCATGGCGCTCGTTTGCGCCCTCGTCCTCGCCATCACCGTGGTCCGGCACCGCCGGGTCGCGGACGACGAGGACACCAGCGAAACCCCCGACGTCATCGAGTACATGACGATGATGGTCGGCGTGGTCTACGCGATCGTCCTGGGCCTGGCCATCGCCGGTGTCTGGGAGGCGCGCGGCGCGGCCGAGGACAGCGTGCGCCGCGAGGCCCAGTCGCTGTACGAGGTCACCCAGCGGGCCGACGTCTACCCCGCGCCCGTCCGCGACCGGATCCGCGGCGAGGTGGACGCGTACGTCTCCCACACCGTCAGCGTGGACTGGCCGCGCCTGGTCTCCGGCCGGGACGCCTCCGCCGAGGGCGCGCAGCTGCTCGGCAAGCTGCGTACCGACGTCACCCACCAGAGCCCCGCCAATGAACTCCAGGCCCAGGCCTACCAGCCGATCCTCGACCACATCGCCGCCGCCGACGACGCCCGGCACTCGCGGGCCCAGAGCGACGAGTCCACCCTGCCGGGCGTGGTCTGGTTCGGGCTGGTGGTCGGCGGCATCGTCACGATCGGGCTGATCTTCACCCTGCAGATCCGGCGTTCGGGGCGCGAGCTGCTGCTGGCCGGACTGTTCAGCGCGCTGATCGTGTTCCTGCTGTTCATGGTGTGGAGCTTCGACGCCCCGTACGGGCGCGACGGCACCGACTCCGCCGAGCCCTTCCAGGAGCTGTTCCCCGCCGTGTCGGTGACTGCCTCCCGCTGATCCCGCGACGGCGCCGGCGGGGACTGGTCCGGGCCTGCGCCGTCGCCGGTTCAGCCCCCCGCCGGGGCCGCCTGCCGCCGCACGGCGGCCACCAGCGGCGAGTGCCGCAGGGCGTGCGAGATCCGTACGAGGTCGCGCGGCCCGTCGGCCAGGAGCGGCACCCGCTCCTCGTCACCGTTCCCGCCCCCCTCCGGGGCGGCGGCGCTGGCCCGTACGGCCGCCACCACCATCGCCGCGTCCGCGACGGCGCGGGCCGTCTCCTCGTCCGCCCCGGCCGACCGGGCCCGCTGGTAGGCGGTGTCGCGGTGGCGCCGGTCGAAGGAGGGGCCGAGCCGCAGGAACCCGTCGTGGATGTCGGACTCCCGCTGGATCACCCGGATCGCGGCCGGGGACCACCAGGACATCCGTACGCAGGGCGTGCCGCTGGGCGCGGTGCTGTGCACCTCGTGCCACAGGGCGCCGAGGTTCCGGTAGGTGCTCCAGGTGCGCCAGCTGTCCGACACGCGCTGGTACACCAGCGGCAGGACGAAGCCCACCGAGCTGACGAGGGCGGCGAAGGCGGCCAGCGGCGGGGCGAGGTAGGTGCTCAGGTCGTCCAGGTCGTGGCCCAGCCAGCGGGCGGCGACGGCGGACATCTTGGCCGCGTCGTAGGCGAGGCTGATGGTGTACCCCGCGACGATGATCACCAGGCCGGCCCGGAGCCAGCCGCTGACCCGCAGGGACCAGCGCCAGCACATCGACACCATCATCAGCACGGCGGCGTTGTGCGCCAGCAGGTAGGCGGCGATCATCAGCCGGATGTAGGGGGTGTTCGCGTAGTAGGTGTCGAAGTCGCGCAGCCGCTCGACCGGGGCCTCACCGAGGGCGAACAGGACGATGATGGCCACCACGACCACGGCGTAGCCGGCGATCCAGCGCTGGGAGGTGCGCCGGATCTCCTGCCTCGGGCCGCCGCGCCAGTTGAAGACCAGGACGAGGCAGGAGGCGCTGAAGGCGGTCATGAGGCAGTAGACGAGGGGGGCCGAGAAGTTGGGGACGCCGGTCCAGCGGTTGACGGCCGCGATGGTGGGCGGGGCGGCGAAGGTGAACACCGCGCCGCCGAGGAGGAGCAGGACGAAGACGGACCGCAGGAGCGGATCGCGGCCGTTGGTGCGCAGCGCCGGAAGCTTGCACACGAGGGCCACCGCCATCGCGGCCGCCGGGATGTAGTAGTCCGGTCCGCTCAACGGTCGTTCCTGTGCCCCCGGTAGCCGAGAGAGGTCTCGATCCGGCCCGCCAGCTCGTCGCGGTGGGCCGGCGGCCGGTGGCCCGCCGACCCGGCCAGCCAGGTGCGGCACCGGCTGCCCAGCAGCAGCCCGAAGCTCTCCGCCTCGGTCTCCTCCCGGACGTCGGCCCGGGTGCGGGCGGCGACGCTGCGGACCGTCTCGCCGAGGTCGGCGCCGTCGGTCAGCAGCCGGGCGGCGACGGCGGCCCCGTCGACGTGGTGGCTGCAGTGGCCGGCCTTCATGTGCCACAGCTCGTGGCCCAGGATCACCAGCTGGTGGTCGGGTGCCGTGCGCTCCTCGATGACCACCAGGTCGCGGTCCGCCATGTCGAGCCACAGGCCGCTGGCGGTCCCCTGCGGGAACGCGGCCATCCGGAACTCCACCGGGCGGCCGCGGTGCCTGCTCATGCCCTCGCAGAGGGCGGCGTAGAGGTCCACCGGCTCCACGGGGGCGGCCAGCTTGATGCCGGACACCAGCTCCGCGCACAACCGCCGCTGCGCTCTGCCTATGCTCACCGTTCTCCCCGTCGGCGCGGATCCGGATCAGGACTCAAGGATCAGATCCAGACTTTCGACTGGGTCATGATTCGTTCGGTTTGACGCTTTCGAGAAGCATGTCCAGCCATTCGGTCACCTTGTCCCGGTGCTTGTCGCTGGGCAGTTGCGCGGCGCGCCAGGCGATGCCCCGCACACCGTGGTTCTGCAGGAGTCTTGCCAGCGGATCGCCGGTCGAAGCCGCCTCGGCCGGTACGGTCTGCCGCTCGCGCCCCGCGAAGTCCTGGAGCAGCTGCTGCTCGGTGCGCTGGAGGGCGTCCGTGAGGGCGTCGGCGTCATGGGCGGTGAGGAAGCCCGCGTGTACGCCGAAGAACCGCTGGATGGCGTCGCAGTGCTCCATCGTGGGCCGCCGGTCGCCGTTGATCAGGGCGCCCGCCTGCTGCCGGGACATCCCGGCGCCGTCGGCGATCTCCTGCTGCGTGTAGCGGCGGCCGTTGGGTTTGACCCGGGTCCGCCGGAGCAGGTCCAGGCGCTGGAGGAAACGCGCCTGCAGGTCGGGTTCGCCGGCCCGCCGGCCGTCGAGCAGGGTCCTGATCACATCAGTGGGAACCCCCGACGCCTCCGAGAGCCTGCGGAGGTCGAAGACCTGGTTCGGGTCGCGGCCCATTTTGTTCGCCAGTTCGGCGACCCGCGTGACGGTCGCTGCCAGGGGCGCGTTGGCCACCGCGACGGGAGCCGGGAAGCCGTCTGTCACCAGTGGTTCTCCTAGATCGCGCGAGGTCAGTGGGCACGTGTCGGCCTCAGGGAATCTATCCGGTTTGTTTTGGGAGAGCCAGAACTTGCCACAGCTGTGGCGGGAATGAGCTGTCGCTCGGCTGGAATTGCCACAATAGTTGACACTCGAATGAAGTCGGTAGCAGGATCGCCACACGGAAATGAAGATCCAGACCGTTGAGGAGGGGGAGCTCTCGGTGCCACATCTCGCAGCGGTGGGCCCGTCTGATGGCCTCGTCCGAGCCGGTGAGGAGCGCCTGGCGGGCGAGGAACCCGCCCGCGGCGCAGTGCGGTCGGAGCGGCGCAAGGAGATTTTGCGCCAGCGCCGCGAAGAACTGGGCCTGAGCCAGGAGGACGTCGCGTCGCGGCTGCACATCAGCGTGCGCGCGTACGGAAACTGGGAACGCGGGCTCGTCAAAGAATGGACGGACCGCAAGCTCCTCGCCCTGGCCGAGGCCTTGGAGATGAGCGAGCGGCAGTGCTTCTGGCTGTTCAGGGTCATGGTCGACCGCGATCCGCCGCCCACCTGGCGTGCGGCCGAGGAGAACCGGCTGCCCCAGGACCCGGCCCAGCGCGACTACCTCGTGGACTACGCGGCCCTCATGGAGGCCGTGCCCTACCCGAGCTTCCTGGTGGACCACCGGTGGGACGTCGCCCTCACCAATTCGGCCTTCGACCGGCTGTTCCAGTCGGTCCGCCCCCATCCGACGGCCCTGCCGGACGACAACTTCCTGCGCTTCGTGCTCTTCCACCCGGATGCCGCGGCCGTGCTGGAGGACCACGAACCGGCCTGGTGCGTACCGCTGCTGGCCCAGTTCGCGACCGCCCTGGCCGGGGCTCCGGACGACGAGGGGCTGCGGAGCATCCGTCAGGAGGTGGCCCGTGACCCGTTCATGGAGGCCGCCTACCGGTACGGGGTCCCGCACTGGCTGACCACCCACGGGGAGGGCGCGGCCGAACAGGACGGCGCGGTGCGGACGGTGCGCCATCCGGACCCGGGCTGGGGCCTGGTGCGGTGCCGGATGGTGGCGGAAACCAGCCGAATGCTGGGAGGGATGGGCCTGACCCGGATCACCCTGGTGCTCTCGGCGCCGCAGGGTCTGCCGGCCGGTCCGGTGCGCGGCGGAGCCGGCTCCCCGCAGCAGCAGGGCGCGCGTCTGCGGGCCGTGCCGCCGCTGGGGGAGTGACACCGCGGGGGAGACTGGCCCCCTGAAGCGCGTGCCACGGCCCGTGCCACGGCGGGGCGGCGGCACCGAGCCGTACCGACCGCCTGGTTCGGTCCGTGCGGTGCCACGATCCGCGACGCCGCGCGGATGCCACGGATCGTGGCATTCCGGCGGTGCCGCCGGAATCGTGGCACCGCCCGTGCCCGGGAATCCCCGGGCCGTGGCCGCGGCCACGACGGCGAAGGGCGGAACAGGGCATGCGGTTGACCATCCTCGGCGGGGGCGGATTCCGCGTCCCGCTCGTCTACGGGGCACTGCTGGGCGGCCACGCCGAGGGCCGGGTGTCCCACGTGACCCTCTACGACGAGGACCCCGCCCGGCTCGCCGCCATGGCCCGGGTCCTGGCGGACCAGGCCGCGGCCGCCGCGGGGGCGGATGCCCCGGCCGTCACCGCCACCGGCGACCTGGACGAGGCCCTGCGCGGAGCCGACTTCGTCTTCTCCGCCATCCGCGTCGGCGGCCTGGAGGGGCGCGCGGCGGACGAGCGGATCGCGCTGGCCGAGGGAGTGCTGGGCCAGGAGACGGTCGGCGCGGGCGGCATCGCGTACGGCCTGCGGACGGTGCCCGTGGCCCGCGAGATCGCGCGCAGGATCGCCCGAACCGCCCCCGGAGCCTGGGTCATCAACTTCACCAACCCCGCCGGAGTGGTCACCGAGGCCATGGCCGCGGAACTGGGCGACCGGGTCATCGGCATCTGCGACTCGCCCGTGGGCCTCGGCCGCCGGATCGCCCGGCTGCTCGGCGCCCGGCCCGGCGAGGCCTGGATCGACTACGTGGGCCTCAACCACCTGGGCTGGGTGCGCGGCCTGCGGATCGGCGGGCGCGACGAGCTGCCCCGGCTGCTGGCCGACACGCGGGCGCTGGAGTCCTTCGAGGAGGGACGGCTCTTCGGCGCCGACTGGCTGCGCTCGCTCGGCGCGATCCCGAACGAGTACCTGCACTACTACTACTTCAACCGTGACACGGTACGGGCCTACCAGGAGGCGAAGCAGACGCGCGGCGCCTTCCTGCGCGACCAGCAGCGCGGTTTCTACGCCGAGGCCGGCCGGCCGGGACAGCCCGCCGGGGCGGCGCTGGCCGCCTGGGACCGCACCCGGGCCGAGCGCGAGGCCACGTACATGTCGGAGAACCGCGAGGTGGCGGGCGTCGGGGAGCGCGAGGAGAGCGACCTGGAGTCCGGCGGCTACGAGAAGGTCGCCCTCGCGCTGATGCGGGCCATCGCCCGGGACGAGCGGGCCACCCTCATCCTCAACGTCCGCAACGGCGCCACCCTCTCCGTGCTCGACGCGGACGCGGTCATCGAGGTGCCGTGCCTGGTCGACGCGAACGGCGCCCACCCGGTCTCCGTGGCTCCGCTGCCGCTGCACGCGGTGGGGCTGGTCACCTCGGTGAAGGCGGCGGAGCGGGCGGTGCTGGCCGCCGCTTCGAGCGGCTCGCGGGCGGACGCCGTGAAGGCCTTCGCGCTGCACCCCCTGGTCGACTCGGTGGCGGTGGCCCGGCGGCTGCTGGACGGGTACGCGGCGGAGCACCCGGGTCTGGCCTACCTGCGCTGACCCCCTTCCCCGGGGCGCGGCCGCGGGGTTCACCCGGACGGCGGCTTGCGGGAGGCGGTGCGGTGGGGGTGCTGTGAGAGTGCGAGATGTGACCAGTGCCCCCGCCGTCGCCGCGCCGCCGCCCGTGCTCGACCGGCGGCGGCGCAACGTCGTCTTCGGCACGATCATGCTGGGCGTACTGCTGGCCGCCCTCGACCAGACGATCGTGGGCACGGCCCTTCCCACCATCGTGGCGGACCTCGGCGGCGCGGCCCACATGGCCTGGGTGGTGACCGCGTACCTGCTCGCGGAAACCGTCGCGACGGTCCTGGTGGGCAAGTTCGGCGACCTCTTCGGCCGGAAGCTCATCTTCCAGATCTCCGCCGTCATCTTCATCACCGGCTCCTTCCTGTGCGGCCTCGCCGGCAACATGACCCTGCTCATCCTGTGGCGGGGCCTCCAGGGCATCGGCGCCGGCGGCCTGATGGTCACCTCCATGGCCCTGATCGCCGACGTGGTGCCCCTGCGCGAACGGGGCAAGTACCAGGGCGCCATCGGCGCCGTCTTCGGAGTCGCCACCGTCATCGGACCCCTGCTGGGCGGCCTGTTCACCGACCACCTGAGCTGGCGCTGGGCCTTCTACGTCAACGTCCCGATCGCCGTGCTCGTCGTCGTGGCGGCCGCCCGCACCATCCCCTCGGTCCGCGCCGCCGGCCGGCCCGCCATCGACTACCCGGGCATCACCCTGATCGCCGCCGGTTCGAGCGCGCTGATCCTGGCCACCAGCTGGGGCGGCAACGAGTACGCCTGGAGCTCACCGGTGATCACCGGGCTCTTCGCGGGCGGCGCGCTGGCCCTCGCCCTGTTCTGCGTGGCCGAGACCCGGCCGGCCGAACCGATGCTGCCCATGCGGCTCTTCCGCAACCCGGTCTTCACGGTGTGCTCGGTCCTCAGCTTCGTCGTCGGCTTCGCCATGCTCGGGGCGATGACCTTCCTGCCGACCTACCTCCAGTACGTGGACGGCGACTCGGCCACCCTGTCCGGCGTACGGACCCTGCCGCTGGTCATCGGCCTGCTGCTCGCGTCGGTCTTCAGCGGCAGCGCCACCAGCCGGACCGGCCGATACCGGATCTACCCGATCGCCGGCTGCGCGGTGATGGGCGCGGGCCTGTACCTGCTGTCGCTGATGGGTCCCGGGACCGGCGGGTGGCCGGAGTCGGCGTACATGTTCGTCCTCGGCACCGGCATCGGGCTGTGCATGCAGGTGCTGACCATCGCGGTGCAGAACACCGTGGACTACGCCGACCTCGGCACGGCGACCTCCGGCGTCACCTTCTTCCGTACGCTCGGCAGCTCCTTCGGCACCGCCGTCTTCGGGACGATCTACGCCAACCGCCTGGAGCCCGAACTGCAGGCCGGGGTCGCCGAGGCCGCCCGCGCCACCGGCGCCGATCCGGCTGCCCTCGCCGCCGCCGCGCAGAGCCCGCAGGGCGTCCACGGACTGCCCCCGGCCGGGGCGGGCCCGGTCATCGACGCGTACGCCGACGCCCTGCACACGGTCTTCCTGTGGACGGTTCCCGTGGCGGCCGTCGGCTTCGTCGTCGCCCTCTTCCTCAAGCAGGTCCGGCTGCGCGACAGCGCCCGGGCGGGCTCCACGGACATCGGCGACGGCTTCGCGTCCCCGGCCACGGCCTCGGGGGACTCGGCCAAGCTGCTGGAACTGGCGGTGGGCAAGCTCGTACGGAACATGGGGCCCGACACGGCGCGCGCGATCGTCCACGCCTCCGACACGCGGCTGGACATGGCGGGGGCGTGGGCGGTGATGCAGGTGGACCTGATGACCCGGACCGTCGGGCACGCCGGCCTGGGCCTCATCGCGTCGCGGCTGTCACTGCCGCCGGAGGTGCTGCTGCCGGTCTTCGACCGGATGGTGGAGGAGGGGTTCCTGACCCGGCAGAACGGCTTCTTCGCCCATACCCGGGCGGGTGAACGGGAGGCGGCGGTGATCTCGCGGGCCTGGGCGGACTGGCTGGGCGACCGGCTGGAACAGGACCGCGGCCGGCCGCGCAGCGAGGAACTGCGGGCGGCGGCGGACGCCATCGCCAAGCGGCTGCTGGCGGAGGACCTGCGCGAGGGCGGCTTCGCACCCCGGCAGGGGGCGCGGGAGGTCTGAGGAGCCCTGGGGCTGCGGGGGTGCCAGGACGCCCCGGGGCCGTCCGGCAGTGCTTCCCGGGCGGCCCGGTGCTACTTGATCTGGGTCAGGGATGCCAGGGCGTGGATCTCGGTCAGGGATGCCAGGGCGTGCGCGACCGGCACGGCCCACGGGCCCAGGGCCGGCCGCGGGAGACCACCGTCGGCTAAACGACCGGCGGCCGGCCCAGCCGGGTCATGCGCCACACCGTCCGCCACCGCATGGGGCGCCGGGGGCCGCCGGAGGTGCGGACGCCCTCGGCGAACCCTGCGAACCAGGCCCGCAGGCCCGTCAGGGAACGCGTACGGGCCACCGTCAAGGCCACCCACGCACCGAGGTAGACGGGGACGAGCGGTGCGGGCAGGTGCCGCTTGGCCAGCCAGACCCGGTTGCGGGCCGTCATCCGGTAGTACACGGCGTGCCGGGCCGGGGAGGTCTTCGGGTGCTGGAGGACCAGCCGGGGCTCGTACAGGACGTCCCAGCCCCGGTCGATGGCACGCCAGGCCAGGTCGGTCTCCTCGTGGGTGAAGAAGAAGGCGTCCGGCCAGCCCCCGGTCTCCTCCAGCATCGGCATCGACAGGGCGTGGCCGCCGCCCAGGAACGTCGTCACCAGGCCCCGCCGCATCGGGTCGCGGGCGCGCAGGCGGGGAACGTGGCGGCGCTGGGTGGCACCCGTCTCGTCCGCGATCCGGAAGGAGACGATCCCCAGGCGGGGGTCGGCCTCGCACAGATCGGCGATCCGCCGGAACACGTCCGCCTCGACGAGCAGGCCGTCGTCGTCCAGGTCCACCAGGACATCGACGTCCCCGAACTCCCGCAGCCGGCGCCAGGCGACGTTCCGGCCGCCCGACACCCCGAGGTTCTCCGCCAGCTCCACCCCGGTCACGCCCTCGGGGAGGCCGGGCAACGGCGTGCCGTTGCCGACGACCACGACCCGGGCGGCGCCCTCGTCCTGCCCGGCCACCGAGGCCAGCAGCGCCAGCAGCTCCGGCATCCGATCGCCCATGGTCAGCACGGCGACACCCACACGCGGCCGGGTCACGACGACCACCACTTCCTTCGGCGTCGGGTCAAAGGGCGAGCGTACCCTCGGCCGGGGCGGCGGCACGCAGCGCCGCTTCGACCCGGCGGTTGCTGGTCATGGACGCCGTGACGGCCGTCATCGCCAGGAGGAGGCCGGCGGCGGCGTAGAGCGGGGTGCGGATGTCGTAGGCGGTGGCCAGCCAGCCGCCGAGGAAGGCCCCGGCCGGGGCGGCGCACATGGCCAGCATGCGGGAGGTGGAGGCGACCCGGCCCATGAGGTGGCCCGGGACGACCGCCTGCCGGAGGGAGGGCCCGAGCACCATCGTGGCGCCCATGCCCGCCCCGCAGACGGCGAGCGCCAGCCCGGCCGCGTACGGGTTCGGGGCAGCGGCGAGGCCCAGGATGGCAAGCCCCTCGACGACGGCCGTGCAGGTCAGGGCGGTGCCGGTGCCGAGTCGTCGGCCGAGGCGGGAGGCGATGCCCGCACCGGTCAGGCCGCCGGCGGCCTCCGCCGTGAGGAGCAGGCCGAAACCGTAGGTGTCGATGCCGAGGCGGTCGTGCGCGAAGAGCGCGAGGACGGTCTCCACCGCCAGGAAGGCGACGTTCCCGACCGCCGGGCGGAGCGCGAGCCCGAGCAGCAACCGGTCCCGGAAGACGTACGAGGCCCCGGCCCGCGCCTGCCGGAGCAGCGACTCGCGGACCTGCGGCACGGGCCGGGGCACGGCGGGCAGCGTACGTACGAGCAGGGCGGAGAGCAGGAACGACAGCGCGTCGGCGAGCAGCGGAACCGCCCGCCCCAGCGCGAGCAGCGCACTGCCCGCAGGCGGCCCCGCGAAGCCGGACATGGCGGTCTGGGCCCCGCGCAAGCGGGAGTTGGCGCGCTCCAGGAGTGCCGGGTCGCGGCCGAGCAGATCCGGCAGGTAGGCCGTGGCGGCCGTGTCGAAGAAGAGTCCGCCGAGGCCGAGAAGGAAGGCGACGGCGGCGAGCAGCGGAATGCTCAGTACGTCGAGCACGGCCGCTGCCGCCGGTATCGCGAGCAGCGCCGCCCGGGCCGCGTCCACGACCCACATCGTGCGCCGGCGGTCCCAGCGGTCCACCAGCGCACCGCCGAGCACCCCGAACAGCAGCCACGGCAGCGTTCCGGCGGCCGTGACGACGGCGAGCGTCATCGGATCCCGCGTCAACGTCAACGCGAGCAGCGGCAGCGCGGCATGCGACACCCCGTCACCGAGCGAGGACACCGTCTGCGCGGTCCAGAGCCGCCCGAAGCCGGTCGGCAACTTCTTCTCGCTGGAGGTCACTTGGCGTCCCCCTCGGCCCGGTCGCGCGGCGCCGGGCGGAACAGCGCGAAGACGAGTGACGCGTCCGGCAGCGACGGATCGGACAGCGCCCGGTACTCGTCCGCCAGTGCCTCCAGCCGCGCCCCCAGCTGCGCGAACTGCTCCTCGGTGAGCCGCAGATGCGCCATCCGTACGTGCCGCTCGGCATCCAGCGGGGCCGCCTCCAGGTCCGCCACCGCATGGCGCATCAGCACGTCCGGCCCTCCCTCGCCCGGATCCGGCAGCACGATCGACCGCGCGGCCATCGCGTAGTACCGCTCGGTGACGCCCCGCACCTTCCGCGTCCGTACCACCTTCACCAGGCCGGCCCGCTCCAGCAACCGCACGTGATAGCTGGAACTCCCCTTGGCGAGCCCCACCCGTTCGGCGATCTGCGTGATCGTCGCCGGCTCGAAGCGGAGCACGGCCATGATCCGGTGGCGGGTGAGGTTGGAGACGGCGCGCAGCTGCTCGTCCGTGGTGACGTGGAACGTCTCGGGAAGATCGTCGGTAGGCATGCGAGCAATGGTCAACGTTTCTTGACCATTAGGCAAGGGGTTTCGTGCGGAGCTCCGCGATCCGCCGCCCGGCGTGCGAGACCTGGAGGCCGGCCGGTTCGGGCCGTGCCGGACCAGGAACCGGTGCACCGCCGAGGCGGGCCGCCCCCGGCCCGAGTGGCCCCCGTCCCGCCGACGGCCACCCGCGTGTGGGCGTGAGCCTCCGAAGAAGGCGCCTGCCCCGGCGCGCTGGTGTGCCGCCCCGGCCGCCGGGGAGGCGTGATGGTGCCGGGAAGGTCCTAGGCCGTGTGTCGAAAGTGGATCTTGAGCTGTGAATGATCACGGCTCATGGGGCGGGGAGATCTCACGGACGAGCAGTGGGCGGTGCTGGAGCCGTTGTTGCCGAAGGGTGCCAGAGCGGGGCGGCCGCCCGTCTGGCCTCGGCGGCAGCTGATGGACGGCATACGGTTCCGGGTCCGCACCGGTGTCCCGTGGCGGGACGTGCCCGTCGAGTACGGACCGTGGATCTGGGTCTACGACCTCTTCCGCCGATGGCAGCGAAACGGCACCTGGCAACGGATCCTCACCCAGCTCCAGTCCCTGGCCGACGCGAAGGGTGCGATCGTGTGGGACCTGAGCGTCGACTCCACGGTGTGCCGCGCCCATCAGCATGCGGCCGGAGCCCGCAAGCAGGGCGACTTGCAGAAGGAAAAACCGGGCGGCATCTTGACCGAGCCCCGTGATCATGGGCTGGGAAGGTCGCGCGGCGGGTTCACGACCAAGCTACACCTGGCCGTCGAGCAGGGCCAGAAGCCCATGTCGATCGTGGTCACGGCCGGGCAGCGCGGCGACTCGCCGCAGTTCGAAACCGTGCTGGAGAAGGTCCGCGTGCCCCGCATCGGGCCGGGCCGGCCACGCGTCCGCCCCGATCGGGTCCGCGCGGACAAGGCGTACGGCTCCCACGCCAACCGCGGCTACCTGCGCCGACGCGGCATCCGCTGCACCATCCCGCTGAAGCGCGACCAGATCGCCAACCGCAAGAAGCGCGGCTCTCTCGGCGGGCGGCCCCCGAAGTTCAACAAGGACGACTACAAAGAGCGCCACGCGGTGGAGTGCGGGATCAATCGCCTCAAGCGCCATCGCGCAGTGGCTACCAGGTACGACAAGCTCGCCGTCCGCTGCGAAGCCACAGTGCTGATCGCGGCCATCAACGAGTGGCTGTGACCAGTGCTTTCGGGAGTCAGTCGAGGATGGCGTCAAGCTCCACTTCAACGAGCCATTCTGGATCGATGAAGCGTGAGACCTCAACGAAGGTGCAGGCCGGACGGACCGACGCGAACCGCTCTCCGTGTGCTCGTGCGGCTTCTTTCCAGCGAGTCACGTCGGTGAGCATGATGCGGGTCCGCACGACGTCCTCCAGCGACGCCCCCGCTGCCTCAAGTGCGGCGTCTGCGATGTCCAGACATCTAACCGTCTGGGCATAGACGTCGCCTCGTCCTACGGTCGTTCCGTCGTCCCCGATGGGAGCGGTCCCGGCGACCGCGACGTGCGCCCCCTTGCGGATTGCCCGGGAAAAACCGATTTGGGGTTCGAGCGGCGAGCCAGAACTAACCATCTGCCGAACATGAGCCATCGCACCATGCTCCCAGATCACCGCACTTTCGAAACACCCCCTAGCGCCGGTGGGTGGGGTAGTCGTGCGAGGGCACGTGGGGGAGGCACGCGAGGTCGGGGCGCCAGGCGCGCAGGACCGCCGCCGAGGGCGGGTAGAGGCCGGCGGGGATCTCCTCCGGGGCGAACCACCGCCAGCGGGCGATCTTGTGCGGTTCGGTGACGGCGGGGCTGCCCTGCGCCGAGCGGGTGAGGGCGGCCACCGTCACCCGCGTCGGCGGCGTGGGGTCCGCGTAGATCTGGACGGCCAGCAGCTCGATGCCGGCGGGATCGGCCCGCAGGGAGGTCTCCTCGGCGAGCTCCCGGGCGGCGGTCCGCTCGAAGTCCTCCCCGGGATCGACCTTGCCGCCGGGCAGTTCCCAGTTGCCGTCGTGGGCCTGGCCGAGCAGGACGCGGCCGTCGGGGCCGAGCACGATCAGGCCGACGCCGACGATCGCGTTGGGCTGCGGGACGGCCCGCTGGGGCGGGGTGCCGGCTCCGGTACGGGATGCGGTGCCGGGTGCGTGCTCGTGTGGGCTGGCCATGGGGTCATTTTCGCCGGTCGGGTGGCGGGGCTGCCCGCGGGGCGGGCCCCTTCCGGCCGGCCCCGGACGCGTGTGCGAGTTTCGGCCGGGGTGTGCTCGTGCAAGCTCTGGACGGTCAGATCGTCATACGGAACGCCCGTTCGGGGGACGCCATGGCACATGTGCTGGTCATCGGCGGGGGCATCGCGGGGCTCGCGACCGCCCTCCTCTCGGCCCGCCGGGGACACACCGCCGAGGTCTTCGAACGCGACACCCGCGCCCCCGGCACCGCCCTCGACCGCGACTTCTTCGGCTGGCGCCGCCCCTCCGTACCCCAGGCGGCCCAGCCGCACGTCCTGCTCGGCGCCGCCCGCAAGCTGCTGCGCGCCGAACTGCCCGACGTACACGCCGAGATGCTCCGGCTCGGCGCCCGCGAGCGGCACGAGCTCGACTGGTTCGACGTACGGCCTCCCGCGCGGCCGGGCGACGAAGACCTGGTCATGGTCCAGGCCCGCCGCATCGTGCTGGAGAGCGCGCTGGCCGGGGCCCTGCGCGCGGAGCCCGGCGTGGTGGTGCGGTACGGGGAGCCGGTCGCCGGCCTGACCGGGGAGCGGGCGACCCGCGCGGAGCCGTGGGTCAGGGTCACCGGCGTCACCACCCCGGGCGGCGCCTACGCGGGTGACCTCGTGGTGGACGCGGCCGGCCGGCGCGGAGGCTCCCGCGGCCTGCTGGCCGGGGCCGGCTGCCGCCCGGCCCCCGTCGAGCGGCACCGCACGGGCCTCGCGTACTTCTGCCGCTGGTACCGGCTGCCCGGGGGGACCGAGGAGGGGCCGCGCCGGCCGTGGACGGTGACCGGCGGGGCCTTCGCGGGCTGCGCGGTCTTCCCGTCCGACAACCGGGTCTTCGCCGTCACCGTGTTCGCGCACACCGGGGACCCCACCCGAGCCGCCCTGCGCGACCCGGCCGTCTTCGAAGCCGCCGCCCGGACCTTCCCGCCCGGTGCGGCCTGGCTGGAGCTGGGCGCCGAGCCGCTGTCGGGGGTACTGGCCACCGCCGGCCTGGACAACCGGTGGAGCCCCCTCGTCGACGGGCGGGGCCCGGTGGTGACCGGGATGGTGCCCGTCGGGGACGCGCTCACCCACACCAACCCGACCCTGGGACAGGGGACGTCGCTCGCGCTGTGGGCGGCCGACCGGGTGGCCCGGACGGCGCACCGGGCCCCGGGGTCCGCCGAGTTCGCCGCCGGGTACCACGGCTGGGCGCTGCGCACGCTGAAGCCCTGGTTCGACCTCCAGGTCGGGGCCGACGCGGCGGTCGGGGAGCGGCTCGCGGCCGGGGGAGCGGGCCGTGCGTGCGGGGCGGCGGCCAGGGCGCGGGAGGCGGCCGCGCTGTTCGAGTGCGCGCTGGAGGACCCGGAGGTGATGCGGGCGCGGGCCAGGGTGCGGCACCTGGCCGAGGCGCCCGGGCGGGCCTACGCGGACCCCGCGGTCCGGGCGCGGGTCGCGCGCTGGCTCGCGGACCGGCCCGGCTGGGTGCCGCACGCGGTGGGGCCGGGCCGGGCGGAATGGGAGGAGCTCACCGCGACGCCCGGGGGCGGCCGGGCGGTTCACCCGGGCCCTCAGCCGGGAGTGCCCAGGACCTCGGCGAGGTCATAGCCGACGACCTCCTCCAGTTGGGCGTACGTGCAGCTCTCGGGGGTGCGGTCGGGGCGCCAGCGGGCGAACTGCGCGGTGTGGCGGAAGCGGTCGCCCTCCATGTGGTCGTACCGCACCTCGCAGACCCGCTCGGGGCGCAGCGGCACCCAGGAGAGGTCCTTCTTCCCGGTCCAGCGGCTCTGGGCGCCGGGCAGCCGGGCGCTCTCGTGCGCGGACTCCTCGGTCCAGGAGGCCCACGGGTGGCCTTCGACGTCCGGCATCCGCAGGGGTTCGAGCTCCGTGACCAGTTCGGCCCGGCGCTTCATCGGGAAGGCCGCGCAGACGCCCACGTGCTGGAGGGCGCCGTGGTCGTCGTACAGGCCGAGCAGCAGCGATCCGACAATCGGACCGCTCTTGTGGAAACGGAAACCGGCGAGGACGACATCGGCCGTACGCTCGTGCTTGATCTTGAACATCAGACGGGCGTCGGGCCGGTAGGGGAGATCGAGGGGTTTCGCGACGACCCCGTCGAGCCCGGCGCCTTCGAACCGCTCGAACCACTCCCGCGCGAGCGCGGCATCCGTGGTCGCGGGCGCGACGTGGACGGGGGGCCGAGCTGTGGAGAGTACGCGGACCAGGGCGCTGCGGCGTTCGCCGAGCGGGGTGGCGAGCATGGAGTCGTCGCCGAGCGCGAGCAGATCGAAGGCGACGAAGCTGGCCGGAGTGGTCTCGGCGAGCAGTTTCACCCGGGAGGCCGCGGGGTGGATCCGCTCGCTGAGCCGGTCGAAGTCGAGCCGGCCGCCGTGGACGATCACGATCTCCCCGTCGACCACGCAGCGGGGCGGCAGGCTCTCCTTCAGCGCCGCCACCAGCTCGGGGAAGTACCGGACCAGGCTCTTGCCGGTACGGCTCCCGATCTCCACCTCCGCCCCGTCGCGGTACACGATCGCCCGGAAGCCGTCCCACTTGGCCTCGTACTGCATGCCCGGCGGGATCGTGCTCACCGACTTGGCGAGCATCGGCTTCACGGGCGGCATCACCGGCAGATCCATACACAGGATTCTGCGGCGGTACGTCCGGGCCCGCCCGGTGTGCGCGGCCGGCCGCGCACGCCTACCGTGGCGCACATGGGTGCTGCGGGTGGTGCGATCGAGCTGGAGGCGGGCGGGCGGACGGTACGGCTGTCCAGTCCGGACAAGGTGTACTTCCCGGAGCGGGGCCTCACCAAGCGGGACGTCGCCGAGTACTACCTGGCCGTCGCGGACGGGATCACCCGCGCCCTGCGCAACCGTCCCACCACCCTGGAGCGGTACCCGGACGGAGTGGAGGGGGAGTCCTTCTTCCAGAAGCGGGCCCCGAAGAACCTGCCCGACTGGATCCCCACCGCGCACATCGCCTTCCCCAGCGGCCGTACGGCCGACGAGATCTGCCCGACCGAGCCGGCCGCCGTCCTGTGGGCCGCCAACCTGGGCTGCCTGACCTTTCACCCCTGGCCGGTGCGCCGGGAGGACACCGACCGGCCGGACGAACTGCGCATCGACCTCGACCCGCAGCCGGGCACCGACTACCACCACGCGGTGGCGGCCGCGCACGAACTGCGGGCGCTGCTGGACGAGCTGGGGCTGCGCGGCTGGCCCAAGACCTCGGGTGGCCGGGGCCTGCACGTCTTCGTCCCGATCGCACCGCGCTGGACCTTCACCGAGGTCCGCCGCTGCGCGATCGCCCTGGGCCGGGAGCTGGAGCGGCGGATGCCCGGCAAGGTCACCACGGCCTGGTGGAAGGAGGAACGCGGCGAGCGGATCTTCGTCGACTACAACCAGACGGCGCGTGACCGGACCATCGCCTCGGCGTACTCGGTCCGCCCCCGCCCGCACGCCCCGGTCTCGGCGCCGCTGCGCTGGGACGAGGTGGACGACGCGGAGCCGCGCGACTTCGACATCGTGACGATGCCGGCCCGCTTCGCCGAACTGGGCGACCTGCACGCCGACATGGACGAGCACGCCTTCAGCCTGGACGCCGTACTGGAACTCGCGGCCCGGGACGAGCACGAGCACGGCCTCAGCGACATGCCGTATCCGCCGGACTACCCGAAGATGCCGGGCGAACCGAAACGGGTCCAGCCGAGCCGGGCGAAGCACGAGGACTGAAGGCTAGCCTGGCGGCATGTCCGCTTCTTCCCCGCACCCCTTGCTCTTCCTCGATGTGGACGGCCCGCTGATCCCCTTCGGCGGGACGGGCCACCCCACGGCCGCCGACCCCTGGGAGGGGTCCGGCAACCCCCTGCTCGCCAGGCTCGACCCCGCCCTCGGGCCCCGGCTGCTCGCCCTGCCGTGCGAGCTGGTGTGGGCCACGACCTGGGCGGACGAGGCCAACGAGACGCTCTCCCCGCGCCTGGGCCTGCCCCGCCTGCCGGTGGTCGACTGGCCCGAGCCCTCCGACGACGAGGGCCGGGACGGCCTCCACTGGAAGACCCGGACGCTCCTGGCCCGGGCGGCCGGGCGCCCGTTCGCCTGGGCGGACGACGAGATCACCCCCGCCGACCGGGCCTGGGCGGCGGCCCGTCACCCGGCCCCCGCCCTCCTCCACCGCGTCGACCCCCGCACGGGCCTGACGGACGCGGACTTCGACACCCTCGCCCGCTGGCTCGAGCGGGCGGCGGCCCCGGCCCGTTAGTCCGTGTCGGTGGCCGCGAGGACCGCGAGGCGGCGGCGGTCCGGGGAGAGGGCGGCGATGCCGAAGTCGCAGCCGATCTCGTTGTGGAACCACTCCGAGTCGGCCTCGAAGCGGAACCAGGTCGTCTCGCGTGCCAGGCGCTCCACCTCTTCCGCGCCGGCGCCCGCCGGGGCGCCGGCCAGGCCCGCCATCGAGCGCCACGCCCACATCCGTCCGTAGGCTCCGCCGACTCCCCCTCCGTACACCCCGCCCATCGAGGCGGTGGCGAAGAGCAGCCGCCAGACCTCGCCGAGCGGGCTGAGCGCGACCTCGAAGCGGCCCGTCGGCCCGACCTCGGTGCAGGGCATGGGCAGCGCCGGCAGCAGAGCGGGCACAAGCCCGGGGGCGAGGTCCTCGTCCAGCCGGAAGACCCAGGCGTCGAAGTGCCCCCAGTCGCCGGCCTGCGGTGCGGAGACGATGCTCTCGTGGACCTCCACGGTGGCCGTGTTCCGCAGGGCCGAACGCTCGGTGGTACGCGGCACCGGCGGGTCGAGGCGTCCCTCGGCGGGCATCGCGGTCCCGGACCCGCGGGCGGAGCCGTTGACCGTGCGGCGCGGGAACGCGGCGCCGGCCTCGAAATCGCGCAGCCGCGCCGGCAGCCAGGCCAGGGTGTGCGAAGAACGCGGCTGCGGGATTCCCCGCATGTCCGCGCTCCGGAGCAGCAGCTCGTGGAAGAGGCACGGGGCCAGCTCGTCGGCCGTCCTGGCGCCGGGGCGGCCGAAGACGGTCGCGGCGAGGTCGGCGGGCCGCTGGTGCTCCGCGAGGAGCGAGGCGAGCTCGCGGGGGTGGGACGGAGGCCGCTTCTCGTCGACGAGCCGCATCAGCTCCACGAGGCTTTCCCGGCCCGGTGTGAGGGCGAGTACCCGTATCACGTGCCCGAGCTGGTGCGCGTACGTCCGTGCCCGTTCCGTGGTGTCCTGGTACTGCTCGCTGAGCCGGGCCCCCAGCTCCCGCAGGTATGCGACGTCGCCCAGCGCGGCCCGGCGCTCGGCCTCGCCCCATACGAAGGCGCCGCCGTGATCGTCCTGAGTCTCTTCCATGATCGTCAGCCTAGTCCCCGCGTTCTAGACTCCACGGATGACCAGCGACCTCCTCGAGCTCACCGTCCTGGGCTCCGCGACGCCCTATGCCCGCGTGGACAACCCGTGCTCCGGCTACCTGGTGACCGGCGGCGGCACACGGGTGTGGGTGGACGCGGGCAGCGGGACGCTGGCGCAGTTGCAGCGCTATGTCCGGCTGGACGGCCTGGACGCCATCTGGATCTCGCACCTGCACGCCGACCACAGCGCTGATCTGCTCACCGCGTACTACGCCGCGCTGTTCGCGGACATACGGCTGACCGCTCCCATCCCCCTGTACGGCCCTCCGGGCACCGCCGACCGGCTGGCCCACTTCCTGACCAACGGCTCGACCCGCAGCCCGGTCGAATCCGCCTTCGCCGTCCACGAACTGCACGACGGACACCGGGCCCGGATCGGGGCCCTCACCCTGACCAGCCGGGCCGTCGCGCACGGCGTCCCGGCCTTCGCCCTCCGGGCCGACGGTGCCGGCGGGTCGCTGGTCTACTCCGGGGACACGGCGCCGTGCCCCGCCCTGACCCGGCTGGCCGAGGGCTGTGACGTACTGCTGTGCGAGGCGGACAGCGAACGGCCGCCCGCCGACGGCGAGCCGGTGCACCACACCCCGGAGGACGCCGGCGACACGGCGACCGCCGCCCGGGCGGCCCGGCTGGTTCTCACCCACGTCGGCCACGCCCTCACCCCCGCGCAGGCGGTGGCCCGGGCCGCCGCACGCTTCGAAGGTCCCGTGTCCTACGCCGCCCCCGGGGCCGCCTTCCCGATCGCCTGAACGGCGGGGGCACGCGTGCCGGCCGCACCGGCGGCCGGAGGGCGCCCGAGGCCGTGGCCCGGTGTTGATGAGGTGTTGATCGGACGTCCATCCGGCCCGTTCACGATCGGCACATGTCGATGAACTCCACTGCCGCCCCCGCTTGGTACGAGCAGGCCCTGTGTGCCCAGACCGGCCCCAGCTTCTTCTTCCCGGAGCCGGGGTCCTCGCTCCAGGACGCGAAGCGGCTCTGCGGGGCGTGCGAGGGCAGGGCGGCGTGTCTGGAGTACGCGCTGGCGAACGACGAGCGCTTCGGGGTGTGGGGCGGACTGTCGGAGGCCGAGCGGTACGCGCTGCGCCCGCGCGGCTGACCGTCGCCCTGAGCCCGCTGACCGGGACGGCCGGCCGCGCGCACCAGACGGAAACCCTGCGGCCCGGCGGGAACCCCCTCCCCGGCGGAGACCCCCCGTCCCGGCGGAAACCCCCGGGCCCGAAGAAACCCCCCCGACGCGGCGGAGCCCCCGGCTCGGCCGGGGGCTCGGGGTGGCGCGGCTCAGCCCTTGCGGGCGGCCAGGCGCGCGGCGCGCGCGGCCAGGCGCTCGTCGAACTTGCGGGCCTCGCCGTCCAGGCCGTTCATGAAGAGCCCGAGCTCCTCCTGGGCCTTCTGCCCCTCCGGACCCAGGCCCTGGATGTCCATGATCTTGAGGAAGCGGATCACGGGGCTCAGCACGTCGTCGTGGTGGATCCGCAGGTTGTAGACCCCGCCGATCGCCATCTGCGCGGCCATCCGCTCGAAGCCGGGCATGCCGTGGCCCGGCATCCGGAAGTTGACGACGACGTCCCGCACGGCCTGCATCGTCTGGTCGGGGGCCATCTCGAAGGCCGCGGCGAGCAGGTTGCGGTAGAAGATCATGTGCAGGTTCTCGTCCTGCGCGATGCGGGCCAGCATCCGGTCGCAGACCGGGTCACCGGACTGGTGGCCGGTGTTGCGGTGCGAGATGCGGGTCGCGAGCTCCTGGAAGGCGACGTACGCGACCGAGTGCAGCATCGAGTGGCTGTTGTCGGACTCGAAGCCCTCGGACATGTGCTGCATCCGGAAGGCTTCCAGCTTGTCCGGGTCCACGGCGCGCGAGGCCAGCAGGTAGTCGCGCATCACGATGCCGTGGCGGCCCTCCTCGGCGGTCCAGCGGTGCACCCAGGTGCCCCAGGCGCCGTTGCGGCCGAAAAGGGTCGCGATCTCGTGGTGGTAGCTGGGGAGGTTGTCCTCGGTCAGCAGGTTCACGACCAGGGCGATCTTGCCGATGTCGGTGACCTTGGACTGCTGCGGGTCCCAGGCCTCCCCGTCCTCGAAGAAGCCGGGAAAGTTCCGGCCGTCGCTCCACGGGACGTACTCGTGGGGCATCCAGTCCTTGGTGACCTTCAGATGGCGGTTGAGTTCCTTCTCGACCACCTCTTCCAGCGCGTACAGCAGCTTGGCGTCGGTCCACGCCTCCGAGCTGCCGAGGTGGGGAGAGGTGATCGTCACGGGTACTCCTGGGGGACAAAGCGAATTACCTACGGTTCCGTAGCCTACGGAGTCGTAGGTTAAGCGCGACATCAAGGAGCGCCAAGTCCCAGGCATCGTTCTGCCCGGCTACATCCGGTTATCCATGCAGTTGGAAGGGGTCCCAGGCTGCTCCACAGCGGTGAGAATCACGCAAGAAGGTGGTTCCCGGCTCCCGCCTTGACGGCGGAAACCTTGACGGCGGAAGCCACGGGGGCCGGGGCCCACCCGGGTCCTGACCCTGCCCGGCACGGGTCAGGACCGGGCGGCGCTACTGCCCCATGGCGGCCCGCACCTCCTCGGCGCTGGTCGGCCGGAGCCCGCCGTCGAGCGCCAGCCACCGCGTGATGCCGATCGACTCCAGGAACGGCACGTCGTGGCTGGCCACCAGCAGCGCGCCCTCGTAGGACTCCAGCGCCCCGCCGAGCTGCCGTACGCTCGCCAGGTCCAGGTTGTTCGTCGGCTCGTCCAGCATCAGCAGCTGGGGAGCCGGCTCGGCCAGCAGCAGTGCCGCCAGGGTCGCCCGGAAGCGCTCGCCGCCCGAGAGGGTCCCGGCCGCCCGGTCCGCCCGCCCGCCCCGGAACAGGAAGTGCGCGAGGCGCGCCCGGATCACGTTGTTCGTGGCGTGCGGGGCGAACCGCGCCACGTTCTCCACCACCGAGCGCTCGTCGTCCAGGACGTCGAGCCGCTGTGGCAGGAAGCGGGCCGGAACGTGCGCCACCGCCTCCCCGGACGCGGGCGGCAGCAGCCCGGCGATGGTCCGCAGCAGGGTCGTCTTGCCCGAGCCGTTCGCGCCGACCAGGGCGATCCGCTCCGGACCGCGCACCTCCCACTCGCCCGCCGCCCCCGCGCCGTGGGCCAGGCGCAGGTCGCTCAGGGTCAGCACCCGCCGGCCCGGTGGGACCTGGGTGGCCGGCAGCTTGATCCGGATCTCGGCGTCGTCGCGTACCGCGTCGACGGCTTGGTCCAGTCGCTCCCGGGCGTCCGCCAGTTTCTCGGCGTGCATGATGCGGTGCTTGCCCGCCGACTCCTGGGCGGCGCGCTTGCGGGCGCCCATGACGATCTTCGGCTCGCGCTTGTTCTCGTTCATCTTCTGGCCGTACCGCTTGCGCCGGGCCAGCTTCACCTGGGCTTCGGCCAGTTCGCGCTTCTGGCGCTGTACGTCGGCCTCGGCGACCCGGACCATCCGCTCGGCCGACTCCTGCTCGGCCGCGAGCAGCCGCTCGTAGTCGGTGAAGTTGCCGCCGTACCAGCGGACTTCGCCGTCGCGGAGGTCGGCGATCTGGTCGACCCGCTCCAGCAGCTCGCGGTCGTGACTGACCAGCACCATCACCCCGGACCAGGACTCGACGGCCGCGTAGAGGCGGCGCCGGGCCCGCAGGTCCAGGTTGTTGGTGGGCTCGTCGAGGAACAGGACGTCCGGCCGGGCGAGCAGCAGCGCCGCCAGCCGCAGCAGGACGCACTGGCCGCCCGACAGTTCGCCGACGGTCCGGTCCAGGCCGATCCCGGCGAGGCCGAGCTGGTCGAGCGCGGCCAGGGCGCGCTCCTCCACGTCCCAGTCGTCGCCGACGGCGGCGAAGTTGGCCTCGGTGGCCTCACCCGCCTCGATGGCGTGCAGGGCGGTGCGGGCGGTGCGGATGCCGAGCGCGTCGTCCACCCGCAGGGCGGTGTCGAGGGTGGCGTCCTGCGGCAGGTAGCCGATGCTTCCGGCGACCGACACCTGTCCCGAGGACGGGGCCAGCTCGCCGGCGAGGAGCTTCAACAGGGTGGACTTGCCACAGCCGTTGAGTCCGACGAGGCCGGTCCGGCCGGGCCCGACGGACAGGTGGAACCCGTCGAAGACGGGAGTGCCGTCGGGCCAGTCGAAGGAGAGGTCGGAGCAGGTGGCGAAAACAGGGGCATGACTCATGGAGGCCTCCAGGTTGCGTGAAAGGTGCGTGCAACGCGGGGAGACAGCCGACTGTCACGGGGATCGCGAGGATGCGGTGGTGGTGGTCGGTGTCTCGGACCTCAGAAGAGCAATGTCCTACTCCGTTTCGGCGACTACAGGGCCTTCACGAAGGTACGGACGGGCGGGAGCCGCCCGCAAACGAATAAATCAGCAGGAGCCGCGCATCAGCTCGGCGAGGCTGTGGTCCATGTCGAGGTAGCGGTGTTCCAGCCCCGGCGGTACCAGCGCGGAGGTGCGTTCGAGGAACCGCTGGAGCTCGCCCGTGGTCATCAGCACGATCGCCACCCCCTCCGGGGCGTGGAACTCGACCGTCGTCCGGTCGCCGTCGTACGGCCGCACCCGTACGTCGCCGCAGCCGGCCGGGTGGCGGAGCCCGGACATCAGCAGCTCCCGGGCGAAGGTCCAGGAGACCTCGACGCCTTCCAGCGTGGCCAGGGCGGGGAAGGCCATGCGGACGGCGAAGGGGTCCGAGCGGTCGTAGCAGAGGGTGACGGGGACGGTCTCGACCTTCGGTGCGGTGGCGATCAGTCGGGCCTGCACGGCCTGCTCGATGACAGTGATCAAGGCTCGCTCCCTTGCGGCGGATCTGCTGCCGGGCCCTGGGGTGGAGCCCGGCAACCGGATAGACGCCGGAATCGGCACATCCGTGCATGGCGGATGACGTGAGCTGGGTCACCGATTGGCGGGATCTCACCCGTCTGATCGCACAGAGTGAGGGTGCGTGCCGTATGGGTAAAGGGTGCCGCACGGCTCCGAGTCCCGCGCGGCGATTTCAATACGTCCGGTATTCGATCGCTCCAGCGGCGTAAGCGGATGCCGGAAGGGGCCGGAGGGGCGGGGGAGGCGCCCTGGACGGGGCATGCCGGGTGCGTTAGCTTCCCGCGCCATGAGACTTCTGCGAGTTGGCATGTGCGCGGCAGCCCTGCTGGTCGGTGTGGCCGTGGCGCCGGCGTGGGCGGACACCGCCGCGGACCCGTCCCCGGCGATGCCCGGACCCGGCCTGCGGGGCGCCGGCTGGGCGGTCAAGGACACCGGGCAGGAGGGCGCCGAGGGCGTCCGCTTCCGCGGCCTGGCGGCGGTCAGCCGCAGCACGGCCTGGCTGGCGGGATCCAAGGGCAGGGTCCTGCGCACGAGCGACGGCGGCCGCGGCTGGCGGGACGTCTCGCCGCCCGGGGCGGTGGCCGAGGGGCTGGAGCTGCGCGACATCGAGGCCTTTGACGGCCGGCGTGCCGTGGCCCTGTCCATCGGGGAGGGAGAGGCCTCCCGGATCCTGCGCACCGAGGACGGCGGCGCCACCTGGACCGAGACCTTCCGCAATCCCGATCCGCGTGCCTTCTACGACTGCCTGACCTTCTTCGACTCCCGGCACGGGCTCGCCGTGAGCGACCCGGTCGACGGCAGGTTCCGTCTGCTGGCCACCGACGACGGCGGGCGCAACTGGCGGGTGCTCCCGGACGCCGGGATGCCGCCGGCACTGCCCGGCGAGGCCGGATTCGCGGCGAGCGGCCAGTGCCTGACGGCCGCCGGGCCGCGTGACGTGTGGCTGGCCACCGGCGGCGGTCCCACCGCGCGGGTGCTGCACTCCGCCGACCGGGGCCTGACCTGGCGGGTCGCCGATTCCACGGTGCCGGGCGGCGACCCGGCGCGCGGGGTGTTCGCCCTGGCCTTCCGCGACCGTACGACCGGCCTCGCGGTCGGCGGCGACTACCGCACGGGCCAGGCCTCGCCCCGGGCCGCGGCCCGCTCCGCCGACGGGGGCGGGAGCTGGACCCAGGCGGCGACCCCGCCGCCGGCCTACCGCTCGGGCGCGGCCTGGTACCCGTACGGGCACGCCACGGCCCTGGCGGTCGGACCGACCGGCACGGACGTCACCACGGACGCGGGACGCACCTGGCGGCCACTGGAGACGGGGTCGTTCGACACCGTCGACTGCGCCGCCGACGGCGGCTGCTGGGCGGCGGGGGAGAAGGGGCGGGTGGCACGGCTGGAGAGGCGCTGAGGCGCCTTACGACGGGAGGGTCTCGCGGACCGGATCGAGGTGGGACGAGGTCCGGGAGGCGATGAACTCCGTGATGCGGTACGCGCAGACGCCCGCCACCGCGAAGGGGTCCTCCGAAGCGATCTTCTCTATCTCGGCCCGGGACACCCCGCGGGCCAGGATCATCCCGCCGTCGCGCGGGACCTTGCGGCCCGAGGCGAGGAAGACGCCGGAGGCGTAGTGACCGTCCAGCCAGGCGACGTGCGCGTCCATCCGCGCTTCGACGGCTTCGACGGGCGCGGTGTAGGTGAGCTCCATGACGAACATGATCGCCAGGCTACTCTCGCACCCCATGACGACTGTGAAGACCCCCGCCGACGAGGCCGAGGCCCGGGCGATACAGGATGAACTGCGCGACCTCGTCGTGCTCGACGAGGCCGGCCCCCTGCCCGGGCGGGGGCTGGTCGCCGGGGTGGACGTGGCCTACGACGACGAACGCGACCTGGTCGCGGCCGCCGCCGTGGTGCTCGACGCCGCGACCCTGGAGGTCGTGGCCGAGTCCACCGCCGTCGGGCACGTCAGCTTCCCCTACGTCCCCGGCCTGCTCGCCTTCCGCGAGCTGCCGACCCTGCTCTCCGCCCTGGAGGCCCTCCCCGTCACCCCCGGCCTCGTCGTCTGCGACGGCTACGGCCTCGCCCACCCGCGCGGCTTCGGCCTGGCCTGCCACCTCGGGGTGGTCACCGGCCTGCCCAGCATGGGCGTCGCCAAGAACCCCTTCACCTTCACCCACGAGGAGCCGGGCGCCCCGCGCGGCGAAGCCTCCCCGCTGCTCGCGCCCGACGGCACCGTCGTCGGCCGGGCCCTGCGCACCCAGCACGGGATCAAGCCCGTGTACGTGTCCGTCGGCCACCGGATCTCCCTGGACAACGCCTGCGCCCACGCCCTCGCGCTGAGCCCCCGCTTCCGCATCCCCGAAACCACCCGCCACGCCGACTCCCTGTGCCGCCGGGCCCTGCGCGAGGCGGTCGACGCCGCTCAGTGACCGGCGGCCGACGGCGCTTGGTGACCCGCGGTCGCCCGCTGGTCCCGGGCGAGATCGACCAGGCGGTGCATCACCGCCGGCGGCAGTGCCGGGTTCGCCGCGGCGGCGCCCGCGGTGGCCGGTACCGCGAGGCCGGAGCAACTCGTCGGCGGGGAACCTCCGGTCCGCCACCGCCCTGTTCGCGACGCGGTGATCGGGGTCGTCCGCGAGCCGCAGCAGGAGCTCCGGACCGGCGGCCGGATCGTCCATGGCGACGTACCGCAGCCGCGGGTCGGGATGGCCGGCTACCGGGCCAGGCCGCCGGGCCCGGGTCGGAACGGGCGCCCGGGCCGCGCCGTCGTGCGGGGGTTACGCCTCCGCCGCCACCCGGAAGCGGATGCCTGCCTTCTGGAGCCGGGACAGCAGGGCGTCGCCCATCGCCACCGCCGTCGTCAGCTGGCCGGAGCGGTCCGGGAGGGAGTCGTGGGCCAGGCACAGCGCCGACTCCGCCAGCATCTTCGCCGTCTCCCCGTAGCCCGGGTCGCCGCCCGAGACCTCGGTGAACACGCGGCGGCCGCCGCCCTCGCCGACGAAGCGGACGGTGAACCAGCTGCGGGCGCGCCGCTCGGCGTCCGGGCCGCGGCCCGGTTCCCAGTGGCTCAGCAGCCACCGCCGGCCGGCCGGGACCTGCGCCAGCGCCGCCGTCGCGCCCACCGCCGCCGTCAGGCCCACCGCGACCGGCAGGTGCCGTACGGAGGCGTAGTGGCGGTAGCGGAAGTCCGGCCCGTACCGCTCCAGCGCGGCCGCCGACCGGGTCACGATCCGCGGGTCCAGCACGGGCAGCGGCAGCGCCCAGGTCCCGGTCTCCCGGCTGAACCGCGGGGCGCCCACGGGTCCGCGTACCCGGCGCCCCGGCAGCCGGGGCTCGTGCAGCCGGCGGGCCCGGGCGGCCGCCAGGGTCTGGGGCCCCCGGCCCAGCGCGGTGACGGCGGAGGCCAGGGTGCCGCCGGAGGCCAGCGCGCCGGCCCGCAGGAACCCGTCCACCCGCAGCGGCACCCCGGAGGGCAGCAGGCCCACCGTGAAGTACGCCCCGAGATCGGCCGGGATCGAGTCGAACCCGCACGCGTGCACCAGCCGCGCCCCCGTCTCCCGGGCCCGCGCGTCGTGCTCGACGTACATCCGGTCCACGAACTCCGGCTCGCCGGTGAGGTCCACGTAGTCGGTGCCCGCCTCGGCGCAGGCCGCGACCAGCTCCGCCCCGTACCAGACGTACGGCCCGACCGTGGTGGCCACCACCCGGGTGCTCGCGGCCAGTTCGCGCAGGGTCCCCGCGTGCCCGGCGTCCGCCCGCAGCAGCGGCAGGTCCGCGCAGGCCGGGTTCAGGGCGGCCAGCCGTTCGCGCAGCCGCTCCAGCTTGCCGGGGTCGCGTCCGGCCAGGGCCCACCGGCAGCCGGCGGGCGCGTGCTCGGCGAGGTACTCGGCGGTCAGCGCGCCGACGAACCCGGTCGCGCCGAAGAGCACGAGGTCGAAGCCCCGCTCCGGACGGACCCCGCGGACGGGCTCCTCGTGGACGTGCTCGGTCATGAACCGCTCCTCCCAGCTGGTGTCGGTGGCTGAGGTTAGCGTTGGAGCCGACTGTCCGTGCGAGCAGGTGTGACCGGCGGAAACCGGAGGTGCCGATGAAGGCTGCGGTGCGCAAGTGGGAGGCGGTGCGCGCGTTCGCGCTGGGGCTCCCGGAGGCGGTGGAGGAACATCCCTGGGGGCCGGAGGACGGCGTCGTGAAGGTCAACAAGAAGATCTTCGTCTTCCTGGGGAACGCGGACGGCCCCCGCCCGCCCGGCCTGTCCGTCAAGCTGAAGGACGAGGACCTGCACGGGCACGCGATGACCGCCCCCGGCGCCGAACCCACCGGGTACGGCCTGGGCAGGGCGGGCTGGGTCTCCGTGCCGCTGGGGGAGAAGGGGGCGCCGTCGGTGGAGGTGCTGTGCGAGTGGGTGGAGGAGAGCTACCGGTCCGTCGCCCTCAAACGGCACGTCGCGCTCCTCGACGCCCGGACCGCGGAAGGGGCCTGACGGAGCCGGGGACGGTACGGGGACTCCCGGCCGGAACGGCGCCGGGACTTCCGGTGGCAGCCGGGCGGGAACTCCCCACTCGAACGCCGCTCGCTCGAATGCCGCTCGCTCGAACGCCGCATGCCAACGGCGCCCGCGCTCCCGGCGCGAACGAGCCATGGGCGAAACCGGCTAAGCGCTTGCTCTTGTGCTGAGTGGTACGCGTTCCTAGCATCACTGGTGTTACATCAGTTGTGTCACACACACGCGCACGCACACCCACCCTCACACCAGGATGCCGGGGGCTCGATGGCAGTGACAGCAGGCCCGCTCGCGGGAGTACGCGTCGTCGAACTGGCGGGCATCGGCCCCGGCCCGTTCGCCGCCATGCTCCTCGCCGACCTCGGCGCCGACGTCGTCCGCGTGGACCGGCCGGGCGGCGGCGGTCTCGCCATCGACCCGGCCCACGACGTCACCAACCGCAACAAGCGCTCCGTGCTGGTCGACCTGAAGGCCGCCGGGGGTCCCGCCCGGGTGCTGGACCTGGCCGAGCGCGCCGACGTACTGATCGAGGGGTTCCGCCCCGGGGTCGCCGAGCGGCTCGGCGTCGGCCCGGACGACTGCCTCGCCCGCAATCCGAAGCTGGTCTACGGCCGGATGACCGGCTGGGGCCAGGAGGGACCGCTGGCCCACACCGCCGGGCACGACATCGCGTACATCGCCGTCACCGGCGCGCTCGGCATGATCGGCAGCCCCGGCGAGCCCCCGGCCGTCCCCGCCAACCTGGTCGGCGACTACGCGGGCGGTTCGCTCTACCTCGTCATCGGGATCCTCGCCGCCCTCCAGCACGCCCGCACCCCGCAGGGCGCCGGCCAGGTCGTGGACGCCGCCATCGTCGACGGCACCGCCCACCTCACCGCCATGATCCACGGCATGCTCGCGGCCGGCGGCTGGCAGGACCGGCGCGGGGCCAACCTCCTCGACGGCGGCTGCCCCTTCTACGGCACCTACGAGACCTCCGACGGCGGGTACATGGCGGTCGGCGCGCTGGAGCAGCAGTTCTACGACACCTTCGTGGAACTGCTCGGCATCGGGGACCGGGCACCTGCCCGCAAGGACCTCGCCCGCTGGGGCGAGCTGCGCGAGGCCGTCGCCGCCCGCTTCAAGTCCCGTACGCGCGAGGAGTGGACGGCGGTCTTCGAGGGAACCGACGCCTGTGTGGCGCCCGTGCTCTCGCTGCGCGAGGCCCCGCACCACCCCCACCTCGCCTCCCGGGGGACCTTCACCGAGTACGGCGGGATCACCCAGCCCGCCCCCGCCCCGCGCTTCTCCGCGACCCCGACCCGCGTCACCTCCGGACCCGCCCTGCCCGGCGCGGACACCGCGTCGGTGGCCGCCGACTGGGGCGTCCCCGCGCTGCTCCCGAAAGAGGCCTGATGGAACTGTCCATGCTGCTCGACTACGCCGGTGACCCCCGCCGGGCCGCCGACGAGGCGGCCGCGCTGGAGTCCGCCGGTCTCGACGCCGTGTGGGTCGCCGAGGCCTGGGGCTTCGACTCCCCGACGATCATGGGCTACCTGGCGGCCCGCACCGAGCGGATGAAGATCGGCTCGGCCATCGTCAACGTCTACTCCCGCACCCCCGCCCTCATCGCCCAGACCGCCGCCGGCCTGGACGCGGTGTCGGGCGGCCGGGCCCTGCTCGGCCTGGGGGCCTCCGGCCCGCAGGTGATCGAGGGGTGGCACGGCAAGCCGTACGACAAGCCGCTCGGCCGGACCCGCGAGACCGTCGAGCTGTGCCGGCGGATCTGGCGCCGCGAGACCATCGACCACCACGGCATCACCGACATGCCGCTGCCCGCCGCCAAGGGCGGCCGGCACGGCAAGCCCCTGAAGATCCTCACCCGCCCCGTCAGGGACGCCATCCCCGTCTACATCGCCTCCCTCGGCCCGGCGAACGTGGCACTCACCGCCGAGATCGCCGACGGCTGGCTCCCCACCCTCTTCATCCCCGAGAAGGCCCGCGCCGTGTGGGGCGGCGCCCTCGCCGAGGGCACCGCCAAGCGGCCGCCGGAGCTCGGCCCGCTGCGGACCGTCGCGGGCGGCCTGCTGGCCATCGGCGAGGACGCGGCCGCCGTACGGGACCTCGCCCGGCCCCAGATCGCCCTGTACGTCGGCGGGATGGGCGCCGTCGGCAAGAACTTCTACAACGACCTCGCCGTGGCCTACGGGTACGGGGAGCAGGCCCGCCGGATCCAGGAGCTGTACCTCGCCGGCCGCAAGCGCGACGCGGCGGCGGCCGTCCCGGACGAGTTCTGCGAGCTGATGACCCTCTGCGGCCCCGAGGGGTACGTGCGCGAGCGCGTCGAGGCCTTCCGGGAGGCCGGGGTCACCATGCTCAACGTCACGCCGGTCGGCCCGGAGCCGGCCCGGCTGATCGAAACCGTCAAGAGCTGGCTGTAGGGGGCCCCGATGCAACGACGCATCTACGACGCCGACCACGAGGCGTTCCGCGAGACCGTACGCACCTTCCTCCACAAGGAGGTGCTGCCGCACTACGAGCAGTGGGAGAAGGACGGCATCGTCAGCCGGGACGCCTGGCGGGCCGCCGGCCGGCAGGGCCTGCTGGGCCTGGCCGTCCCCGAGGAGTACGGAGGCGGCGGAAACCCGGACTTCCGCTACGCGGCGGTGCTCGCCGAGGAGTTCACCCGGGCCGGGACCCCGGGGCTGGCGATCGGCCTGCACAACGACATCATCGGTCCCTACCTGACCTCGCTCGGCACCGAGGAGCAAAAACGCCGCTGGCTGCCCGGCTTCTGTTCCGGCGAGACCGTCACCGCGATCGCGATGACCGAGCCGGGCGCGGGTTCCGACCTCCAGGGGATCCGCACCAGCGCCGAGGACCGGGGCGACCACTGGCTGCTCAACGGCTCCAAGACCTTCATCTCCAACGGCATCCTCGCCGACCTGGTGATCGTCGTCGCGAAGACCACCCCCGAGGGCGGGGCGCACGGACTGTCCCTCCTCGTCGTCGAGCGCGGCGCGGAGGGCTTCGAACGCGGCCGCAACCTCGACAAGATCGGCCAGAAGGCCCAGGACACCGCCGAACTGTTCTTCAACGACGTACGCGTCCCCAAGGAGAACCTGCTCGGCGAGCCGAACGGCGCCTTCCTCCACCTGATGACCAACCTCGCGCAGGAGCGCCTCGGCATCGCGATGGCCGCCATCGCCGCCGCCGAACACCTGCTGGAGATCACCACCACGTACGTCAAGGAGCGCGAGGCCTTCGGCAGGCCGCTCTCCAAACTCCAGCACGTCCGCTTCGAGGTGGCCGAAATGGCCACCGAGTGCGCGGTCACCCGTACCTTCCTCGACCGCTGCATCACCGACCACGCCAACGGCGAACTGGACCACGTCCACGCCTCGATGGCCAAGTGGTGGGCCACCGAACTCCAGAAGCGGGTCGCCGACCGCTGCCTCCAACTGCACGGCGGTTACGGCTACATGACCGAATACCGGGTCGCGCGGGCATTCACCGACGGCCGCATCCAGACCATCTACGGCGGCACGACCGAAATCATGAAGGAGATCATCGGCCGCTCCCTCCTCGGCTGACCACCCTCCGGCCGCACCGGCCCCGGGACCTCCCCCGGGGCCTCCCCGCGGACCATCCCCCGGCCCACCCCTTGGACACCTCCGAAAGGCTTGACCAGTGAGCACCGAAGCTTACGTATACGACGCGATCCGCACCCCGCGCGGCCGCGGCAAGGCCAACGGCGCCCTGCACGGCACCAAGCCGATCGACCTGGTCGTCGGCCTCATCCACGCCCTGCGCGAGCGCAACCCGGATCTGGACCCGGCCGCCATCGACGACATCGTGCTCGGCGTCGTCGGCCCCGTCGGCGACCAGGGCTCCGACATCGCCCGCATCGCGGCCATCGCCGCGGGCCTGCCGGACACGGTGGCCGGCGTACAGGAGAACCGCTTCTGTGCCTCCGGCCTGGAAGCCGTCAACCTGGCAGCCGCCAAGGTCCGCTCCGGCTGGGAGGACCTGGTCCTCGCCGGCGGAGTGGAGTCCATGTCCCGCGTCCCGATGGCCTCCGACGGCGGCGCCTGGTTCGCCGACCCCATGACCAACTGGGACACCGGCTTCGTCCCGCAGGGCATCGGCGCCGACCTCATCGCCACCATCGAGGGATTCTCCCGGCGCGACGTGGACGAGTACGCGGCCCTCTCCCAGGAACGGGCCGCCACCGCCATCAAGGAGGGCCGCTTCGCCAAGTCCGTGGTCCCCGTCACCGACCGCAACGGCCTGGTCGTCCTGGACCACGAGGAGTTCGTCCGCCCCGGGACCACCGCCGACACCCTGGCCAAGCTGAAGCCCTCCTTCGCCGACATCGGCGACCTCGGCGGCTTCGACGCCGTCGCGCTCCAGAAGTACCACTGGATCGAGAAGATCGACCACGTCCACCACGCCGGCAACTCCTCCGGCATCGTCGACGGCGCCTCGCTCGTCGCCATCGGCACCCGCGAGGCGGGAGAGCGGGGCGGCCTCCGCCCGCGCGCCCGGATCGTCTCGGCCGCCGTCTCCGGCTCCGAGCCCACCATCATGCTCACCGGCCCCGCCCCGGCGACCCGCAAGGCCCTCGCCAAGGCCGGGCTGACCATCGACGACATCGACCTGATCGAGATGAACGAGGCCTTCGCCGGCGTCGTGCTGCGCTTCGTCAAGGACATGGGCGTCTCCCTGGACAAGGTCAACGTCAACGGCGGCGCCATCGCGCTCGGCCACCCGCTCGGCGCCACCGGAGCCATGCTGCTCGGCACCGTCATCGACGAACTGGAGCGCCAGGACAAGCGCTACGGCCTCGTCACCCTCTGCGTCGGCGGCGGCATGGGCGTCGCCACCATCGTCGAACGCGTCTGACCCGTCCTGATCCCCGATCCGCCCCTCACACGGAAGTAGCGAACATGAGCGAGTCCACCACGATCCGCTGGGAACAGGACGAGACCGGCGTCGTCACCCTGGTCCTCGACGACCCGGACCAGTCCGCCAACACCATGAACCAGGCCTTCAAGGACTCCATCGCGGCGGTCGCCGACCGCGCCGAGGCCGAGAAGGACTCCATCCGCGGCATCATCTACACCTCCGCCAAGAAGACCTTCTTCGCGGGCGGCGACCTCAAGGACATGATCCGGCTGCGCCCCGAGGACGCCGGACTCGCCTTCGAGACCGGGAACGCCATCAAGCGCTCGCTGCGACGCATCGAGACCCTCGGCAAGCCCGTGGTCGCCGCCATCAACGGCGCCGCCCTCGGCGGCGGCTACGAGATCTGCCTCGCCTCCCACCACCGCGTCGCCCTCGACGCGCCCGGCTCCAAGATCGGCCTGCCCGAGGTCACCCTCGGCCTGCTCCCCGCCGGCGGTGGCGTCACCCGCACCGTGCGCCTGATGGGCATCGCCGACGCCCTGCTCAAGGTGCTGCTCCAGGGCACCCAGTACGACCCGCGGCGAGCCCTGGAGAACGGCCTGGTCCACGAACTCGCCGCCACCCCCGAGGAGATGCTGGCCAAGGCCCGCGCGTTCATCGACGCCAACCCCGAGTCGAGGCAGCCCTGGGACGTCCCCGGCTACAAGATCCCGGGCGGTACCCCGTCCAACCCGCGTTTCGCCGCGAACCTCCCGGCCTTCCCCGCCAACCTCAAGAAGCAGCTGAACGGGGCCCCGTACCCGGCGCCGCGCAACATCCTGGCCTGCGCCGTCGAGGGCTCCCAGGTGGACTTCGAGACCGCCCTGACCATCGAGGCCCGGTACTTCACCGAGCTGGTCACCGGGCAGACCGCCAAGAACATGATCCAGGCGTTCTTCTTCGACCTCCAGGCCGTCAACGCCGGCCGCAGCCGCCCCCAGGGCACCGAACCGCGCAAGGTCACCAAGGTCGCGGTCCTCGGCGCCGGGATGATGGGCGCGGGCATCGCCTACTCCTGCGCCCGCGCGGGCATCGAGGTCGTCCTCAAGGACGTCACCCCCGAGGCCGCCGCCAAGGGCAAGGCGTACTCCGAGAAGCTGCTCGACAAGGCCCTCGCCAAGGGCCGCACCACCGGGGCCAAGCGGGAGGAGCTGCTCGCCCGGATCACCCCGACCGCCGACGCCGCCGACCTGGCCGGCTGCGACGCCGTCATCGAGGCGGTCTTCGAGGACACCGCCCTCAAGCACAAGGTGTTCCAGGAGATTCAGGACGTCGTCGCCCCCGACGCGCTGCTCTGCTCCAACACCTCCACCCTCCCCATCACCGGACTGGCCGAGGGCGTCGCGCGTCCCGCCGACTTCATCGGGCTGCACTTCTTCTCGCCCGTCGACAAGATGCCGCTGGTGGAGATCATCAAGGGCGAGCGCACCGGTGACGAGGCCGTCGCCCGCGCCTTCGACCTGGTCCGCCAGATCAACAAGACCCCGATCGTGGTCAACGACTCGCGCGGTTTCTTCACCTCCCGCGTCATCGGCCAGTTCATCAACGAGGGCGTGGCGATGGTCGGCGAGGGCATCGAGCCGGCCTCCGTCGAGCAGGCCGCCGCCCAGGCCGGCTACCCGGCCAAGGTGCTCTCGCTGATGGACGAGCTCACCCTCACCCTGCCGCGCAAGATCCGCAACGAGACCCGGAAGGCCTTCGAGGCCGAGGGCCGCGCGTGGACCGAACACCCCGCCGACCGGGTCATCGACCGCATGGTCGAGGAGTTCGGCCGGCCGGGCCGCAGTGGCGGGGCCGGCTTCTACGAGTACGACGAGACGGGCAAGCGCGTCCGCATCTGGCCGGGCCTGCGCGAGCACTTCGCCAAGCCGGACGCCCGGATCCCCTTCGAGGACATGAAGGAGCGCATGCTCTTCTCCGAGGCCCTGGACACCGTCCGCTGCCTCGACGAGGGCGTGCTCACCTCCATCGCCGACGCCAACATCGGCTCCGTCATGGGCATCGGCTTCCCCGCCTGGACGGGCGGCGTGATCCAGTACATCAACGGCTACGAGGGCGGCCTGCCCGGCTTCGTGGCCCGCGCCCGTGAGCTGGCCGCCACGTACGGCGAGCGCTTCACCCCGCCGGCCTCCCTCGTGGCGAAGGCCGAGCGCGGCGAAACGTACGCCGACTAGCGAAACGTACGCCGACTAGCGAGGCGTACGCCGACTAGCGAGGCGTACGCCGACTAGCGAGGCGTACGCCGGCCGGCGAGGGCGTACGCCGGCCGGCGCTGGCTGCCGGCGCTGCCCGCCCGGGCCCGCGGAGGCGGGCCCGGGACCCGGGCCTACGGCCGGAGGTACGCGAACGCCCCGCGCCGCCCGGAGCCGTCCGGGGCGGACCAGCCGGCCAGCACCTGCGCGAGCAGGCCGTCCGAGGGGGCGGGTCCGGGACGCAGTACCCGGTTCAGGGCCAGGGTCAGGGTCGGGGCGTCCAGGCCCGCCGGGCCCACCACGACCTCGGTGTGCCCGGCGGCGTCCGTCACCGTCCCGGGGCCGGTGAGGCCCGCCGGCGCGCCGGAACCCTCGGAGCGGACCTCGACCGTCGGGTCGGGGGTGTCGCTCTCGCTCTGGGCCTGGGCCGTCACCCGGCCCGCCAGCAGCGCCAGCAACTGCTCGACCATGACCGGGTCGTGGGCGCCGTCGTACACCCAGCGCCTGCCCAGCACCCCGTGCTCCAGGGTGCCGACCAGGCCCGCCTCCGCGCCCTCCAGCGGGGCGCCCCGGTAGGTGAGCGGCACCAGGTAGGCGACGGGCTCCGCGTTGGATTCGGTGCCGGAGCCGGAGCCCGAGGAGTCGGTGACCACCATGAACTCGACGCCCACCTCGCCCTCGGGGTCGTCGAGCCGGAAGCCGCCCGCCCTGGCCAGCGGCGCGGTCTTCTCCGTGCCCCGGTACCAGGGCCTCAACGGCAGCCAGTCGGCCAGGAGTTCGAGTTTGGTCGGGGACAGCGTGGTGTGGTGGATGATCGCCATACGGCCGAACCTACCCTCCCTCCGAGGCGAACGCCGCCCGCAATTCCTCCTTCAGCGACCGCTGGAAGGCCGTCACCAGCGCCTGCACCACCATCGGCTGCATGTGCGCGGACAGCGCCTTCATCGACTCCACCCGCTCCGGGTCGTCCTCGTCCTGGGTGAACGGCCCCCACACCTCGTCCCGGAACAGCGCCGTGAGCTGGTGCGCCGCCGTCCGCGCGTGCTCCAGCAGGATGCCCCGCGCCACCAGCAGCGTCTCGTGGGCGATCGGTACGTCCAGCAGCGCGACCCCCAGCCGCAGCAGACCCAGGTCCACCCGGAACCCCTCCCCGGAGGGCGACACCACGTTCATCGCGGCCAGCCGGCGCAGGTCCCCGTCCGACAGGCTCCGCCCCGCCCGCTTCTCCAGCTCCGCCCGCGACGCCTCCTGCGCCGCGTCCGGCGCCCAGGTCGCCACCAGAGCCCGGTGGATCGCCAGGTCGTGCGCGCTCAAGTCGTCCGGCAGGGCGTCCAGATAGCGCTGGATCGCGGACAGGGTCATCCCCTGGTGCTGGAGCTCCTCGATCAGCGCGAGCCGGGACAGGTGCTCCGGGCCGTAGTGCCCCACACGACGCGGTCCGATCACGGGAGGGGGCAAAAGCCCGCGCGTGCTGTAGAACCGTACGGTGCGGACGGTGACACCGGCCCTGGACGCCAGTTCGTCCACGGTGAGCATCGGCTCGGTCGCCCGGTCGGCCATCGTCTGCGCCTCGCTCTCTGCTCCACGGCTTGGTTCAACAGTATTGCTGTCGCACCAACGATGTGAAACGTCCAGGAGCTGCCCATGACCACGAACCTGCGACTGCCCGGACAACCCTCCGACCTCACCCTCCCCGCCCTGCTGGCCCGCAACGCCGCCGAACATGCGGACCTGCCCGCCCTCTCCTGGCGCGAAGGGGACGGCTGGACGACCCTCACCTGGGGCGAGGTCCGCCGCCGGATCGCCGTCCTCGCCGCCGGCTACGCCGCCCTCGGGGTCGAGCGCGGCGAACACGTCCTGCTGATGATGGGCAACCGCCCCGAGCACTGGCTCAGCGACCTCGCCCTCGTCCACCTCGGCGCCGTCCCCGTCACCGTCTACGGGACCTCCGCGCCCGAACAGATGGCCCACATCGCCCGCCACAGCCGGGCCAGGGTGGCCGTCGTCGAAGGCGCCCGCGAACGCGACTGGTGGGCGCCGCTGCTCGACGACCCCGGGATCCCGCTGGAACGCCTCGTCATCGCGGAGGCCGCCGAGGCCGGCCCGCACACCGCCTACGCCTCCGTGTACGCGAGCGGCGCCCGCCCGCACCGCGCCGACGACTTCGAGAAGGCCTGGCAGGAGATCCGCCCCGAGGACCCCCTCACGGTCGTCTACACCTCCGGCACCACCGGCGACCCCAAGGGCGTCCGCCTGACCCACCGCAACATCCTGCTCCAGTCCGTCCGCCTCGACCGCAACGTCCAGCTCCCCGAGCACGCAGAGCACGTCTGCTACCTGCCCTTCGCGCACATCGCCGAGCGGATCCTCGGCATCTACCTGCCCCTGCTGCGCGCCGCCCACGTCCGGCTGGTCGCCGACCCCACCGGCGTGGCGGCCGCGGTCCGCGAGCTGCGCCCGGTGCAGTTCTTCGGGGTGCCCCGCGTGTGGGAGAAGCTCGCCGCGGGCGTACGGGCCGTCCTGGCCGGCCTCCCCGAGGAGCAGCGGCGTGCCGTCGAGGACGCCGGGGACGTGGCGCGCGCCCGCGCCGGCCACCGGGAGCGCGGCGAGGAGGTGCCGGCCGCGCTCGAAGCCTCGTACGCCGGGGTGAAGGAGCGGGTGCTGGACCCGCTGCTGCGGCTGGCGGGGCTGGACCGGCTCGTCTGGACGGCCAGCGCCACCGCGCCGATGCCGATCGACGTGGTGCGGTTCTGGGCCGGCTGGGGGATCACCATCATGGACGCCTGGGGGCTGACCGAGACCGCCGGTGTGTGCACCGTCAACAGCGACACCCCCGACGGGTTCCGGCTGGGCTCGGTGGGCCGGCCCATCGAGGGGCTGGAGCTGAAGGTGGCGGCGGACGGGGAGATCCTGACGCGCGGTGCGACCGTCTTCGACGGCTACCTGCGCCCCGACGGGTCGGTGGAGAGCGCGGCCGACGCCGAGGGCTGGTTCCCCACCGGGGACATCGGGCGGCTCGACGAGGACGGCTTCCTCTGGCTGACGGACCGCAAGAAGGAGCTGATCATCACCTCGAACGGCAAGAACGTCTCGCCGGCCCTGGTGGAGAACACCGTCAAGGAACACCCGCTGATCGGCCAGGCCCTGGTGCACGGGGACGGCCGCTCCTACCTGGTCGCCCTGCTGGTCCTGGACCCCGAACTGGCCCCGGCCTGGGCGGCCGCCCGAGGCATCCGGGCCGCCTCCCTCGCCGAGCTGGCAGAGCACCCGGCCGTCCTGGAGGAGACCGACCGTGCGGTGGCCGCCGCGAACGCCCGCCTCAACCGCACCGAACAGATCAAGCGGTACCGGCTGCTGGCCGAGGAGTGGGGCCCGGAGACGGGTGAGCTCACCCCGTCGCTGAAACTGCGGCGCAGGGTGGTCCGGGAGAAGTACGGGGCGCTGATCGAGGGGCTGTACGAGGCCTGACGGGCCTGACGGGCCTCTCGGCGACGAGGCGGGGGGCCGGGGCGCGGCGGACCACGGCGGTTCCGATGCGGTCGTCGGGGGCGCAGTCCTGCCCCCGACGACCGCACGACGGCACAGAACGCCGCGGTCAGGAGGAGCTCGGGTCAGCGGACCTCGGTGACCCGGTGCTCCTTGCGCGCGCCACAGTTGGAGTTGTACACCTGCACGTGCACGTTGCTGATGCCCCCGCCCCAGTCGACGCAGTGGCCCTTGCCGTACACGTAGGCCGGGCCCGCGTACGACGTGTACCGGCCGTAGTCCTCGCCCCGCTCCCAGGTTTCGGGAACTTCGATCCAGAGGGCCATGTCCACGGCCGTCCCCGGGTTGTTGCGGATGGTCGCGACGCAGTTCTTGCCGTTCGCGGCGTTGTACGTCAGGTAGACGGTGCCCAGCGATCCGATGGCGGCCGAGTTCACGGTCTTGTAGGCGCTTCCGCAGACCTTCTGCGGCGTGGTGTTGGGCGCGGCGGTGGCGGGTGCCGCCAGCGCGGTCGTCGCCCCCAGCGCCAGGGCGGCGAATGCGGTGGTGGTGACGACGGAACGGGTGAACCTCATGTTGTTTCCCCCTGCTGGTCATGGGAGTGGTCGCTCCTGCATGGTGTGACACGCAGGACGGCGGAACGGTTCCGGCATCGCCCGCGAAAGATGTGACCGCGCCGCCTCACGAGGGGGCGCGGTGGCCGGTTGGGGCGCGGTGGAGCGGGGGCTAGCGGCCGATGACCGGGTAGTGGTCCGAGAGGTTGGCGTACGTGTAGGACTTGCCCCAGCTGGAGACCGTCCAGGGGGCCGACTCCTCCTTGACCACGTTGTTCTCCCAGCCCGCCGGGCGGGCGTTGCCCTTGCGGTACAGGACGTAGTCCAGGTCCTCGCGCGGGTCCGTCGGGTAGCGGTAGCTCGCGATCGTGTTCAGCGCCGTGTCGAAGGAGTACGGGTGGCCCGTGCGCGAGTCGGTGCCGGCCAGGTCGGCGTCCGCGAGCATGGAGGCGTACTCGGGGGTGCGGGAGTCCACGTTCAAGTCGCCCGCGACGATGACCTGCTCGTTTGCCGGGATGTTCTTGGCGTCGAGGAAGGCGTCTATGTTCTTGAACTGCCGGCTGCGCATCAGCGCCGCCTCGCCCGCGCCGCAGCCCGGGTCGGTGGACTGGGCGTGGTGCCGACCACGTGGACCTTGGCCCCGTTCACGTTCAGCACCACGTACGCGAAGCCCTTGTTGGACCACCAGTCGGCGCCGCAGGCGTCCTTGTAGACGACCTGCTCCTTGCGCAGGATGGGCCACTTGCTCAGGATCGTGACGCCGCCGTCCTCCGGGGTGGTGGTGGAGTAGGAACCTCCCGTGGCGTCCCAGCCGGTCTTGCCGCGGCCCACGACCGGGGTCTGGTACGGGTACTGCGCCGCGGAGTTGGCCTGCAGCGCGTCCGAGGCGCCGTTGTCGAAGGCCTCCTGGAGCACCACCACGTCGTGGCCCTGGTAGAAGGAGGTCTTGGGGATCTCGGCGGCCCGGTGGTCCTGGCCCCAGTTCGGGTAGAGGCTCTTGCTCATCAGGAACACGTTGTACGTGAGGACGCTCAGCCGCGGGGCCGCGGCGGTGCCCTCGGCGGCGGTGGCGGCGGGCGCGGTGGTGAGGGCGAGTGCTGCGGCGGCGGTCGCGGCCACGGCCGTGGCGGCGGCGCGGCGCGGGCGGTGCGAGATCTGCGGCATGGAGGTCTCCGTCATTCCTGCGGGGGAAGATCGACGCCGTAATCCAAGCAGCCGCGGTTACCTCTGGGTAACACCCATGACAAGACTTTCTGTCCGGACCGAGGACTTCTCGCGCTCGCATAATTGACCCATGAACGACATGGCCCGCATCACCGGGCGCCTCGACCCCGAGCCGCCGCCGCCCGGCGGGGTGCTGTGGACCACCACCGGCGACATCCGCTCGCTGCTGACCCTGCCCGCCGCCTTCACCCTGCAGGTCGCCCACCCCGCCGTCGGGGCCGGCGTCGACCAGTACTCGGTCTTCCGCACCGACCCCTGGGGGCGCGGCGAGCGCTCCCTGCGGTCCGTGATGCTGTGGGTCTACGGCGGGGCCGAGGCCGCCGCCGAAGGGCGCCGGGTGCGCCGCCTGCACAAGGGCATCCGGGGCACCGACACCCGGGGCCGGGGCTACCACGCCCTCGACCCCGCCTGCTACGCCTGGGTGCACGCCACCGGCTTCCCCGTCGCCGTGTACGCCGGACGCTACCTCTTCCGCCGCATCACCCCCGCCCAGGAGCGGCAGCTGTACGCGGAGTGGCTCCGGGTCGGCCGGATCCTCGGGCTCCGCGACCGGGACATGCCGCAGAGCGTCGAGGAGTTCTGGCCGTACTACCACCGGATGCTGGCCGAGGAGATCGAGCCGACCAAGGTCGCCCGGGAACTGCTCTCCACCGAGGTGGACCTGCCCCGCCCCGAGACGGCCTCCCCGGTCCTGCGGCTGCTGCTGCGGATGACCTGGCCGGTCCTGCGCGTCGGCTACCTGCGCTTCCGGGCCTTCGTCACCGTCGGGTACATGCCGCCCGACGCCCGGGCCGCCATCGGCCTGGAGTGGACCCCCGCGCAGGAGCGCCGGCTCCGGCGGTTCAGCACCGCCGTACGGCTCCTCGTACCGGTGCTGCCCGAGCGGCTGCGCTACCTGCCGAGGGCCCGCGCCGCGCGGGCGCGGTGGCGCGCCGGCACCTTCTAGGGCGCCGGCGCGCGGGTCCGCGTACCGCCGTGGGTCAGTGGTCGTGGACCGAGTTCGTCGCGGCGATCTTCTTCCAGGACTTGGGCTCGGCGACCGGTCCGGCCGGGGACTGGAGGGCGCGGGCGCCGGCCTTGGCGGCCGGCGGGGCGAAGGCCGGCTTGCCCGGGGTGTACAGCCAGGTCTCGAAGAGCTGCGCGAGCGGCTTGCCCGAGACCTTCTCCGCGTACCGGACGAAGTCCCCGACCTTGGCGTTGCCGTAGGCCCGCTCGGTCGGCCAGCCCTTGAGGATCGTGAAGAACTTCTCGTCGCCGATCTCGTTGCGCAGCGCCTGGAGCGCGAGCGCCCCACGGTCGTACACCGCCCCGTGGAACTGGTTGTCCGGACCCGGGTCACCGGGCTTGACCTGCCAGAACGGGTCCTCGGCGGGGCGGGAGGCGTACGTCCATTCGGCGAGCTCCTGGGCGGTGCCCTCGCCGTCCTTCTCCGACCAGAGCCACTGGCTGTAGCGGGCGAAGCCCTCGTTGACCCAGATGTCCTTCCAGTTGTCGACGGACACGCTGTCGCCGTACCACTGGTGGGCGAGCTCGTGCACGACGACCGAGACGTTGGCGCCGTTCGCGAACTGGCGCGGGCTGTAGAACGGCCGCGTCTGGGTCTCCAGCGCGAAGCCGCTGGGCACGTTCGGGACGTAGCCGCCGAGCGCGTTGAAGGGGTAAGGGCCGAAGACCCCCTCCAGCCACTCCGCGACCTCGCCGGTCCGCTCCACGCTGGCGCGCGCCGCGCCGGCGTTGTCGCCGAGGTCCTTGCTGTACGCGTTCAGGATCGGCAGGCCGTTCGCCGTCTTGCCGGTGGTGATGTCGAACTTGCCGATCGCGAGCGTGGCCAGGTAGGTCGCCTGCGGCTTGTTGGAGCGCCAGTTGTAGCGGGTCCAGCCGAGTCTCGAACTCTGCGACTGGAGGACGCCGTTGCTGATGGCCTGGGTGCCGTCCGGGACGTTGACCGACACGTCGAAGGTGGCCTTGTCCAGGGGGTGGTCGTTGCTGGGGAACCACCAGGCGGCCGCGTCGGGCTCCTGGGCCGCCACGCCGCCGTCCGGGGTCCGCTGCCAGGCCGACCAGCCGTCGACCTTGAACTCCGAGGGCTTCCCGGCGTACTTGACGACGACGGTGGCCTGACGGTCCCTCTGCAGCGGCTGGGCGGGCGTCACTTCGAGCTCGTGCGCGCCGGAGGTGGCGAACTTCGCCTTCACCCCGTTGACCCGGACCTCGCTGACCTTGAGGCCGAAGTCGAGGTTGAACCGGGACAGGTCCTGCTTCGCGGTGGCCAGCAGGGTGGCCGTGCCCTCCAGCAGGTCCGTCCCGGGCTGGTACTTCAGGCGCAGGTCGTAGTGGGAGACGTCGTAGCCGCCGTTCCCGCTGGCCGGGTAGTAGCTGTCGCCGATGCCCGGGGATCCCGGCCCCGCGCCGGCCGCCGACGCCGGGATCACCAGCAGGAGGGAGGCGGCCAGGACGCTCGGGGCGATGACTTTGCGGTGCACGAAGAGCTCCAAGGGGTAGGGGAGGCGCGTCGGTTCGGGGTCCGACGTCCGGGGTTCGCCGTTCGTCGCGACGTCGTTCGTCGTTCGACGGTATTCACCCGTGATCGCTCCCGTCATGTCCATGGCCCCTGCTGTCACACGATCGCCATTCGGACGTCACGAACCCGGCCCAGCCCACCCGCCGCCGGCCGGGCGTAGCGCCCGAGCTGCACCGATGCGCGGGCGACGGCAGGGCACAGAGTGGCCGGAACAGCGCGGTTCCCGGAGAGCCGGAGGCGGGGGAGGGGCCGCCGTCCCGCGACATACTGAGCAGTCGGTAACCTGCGGCGCATGACGCTTCCCCCGCACGCCGCGCGCCGCGTCTGGCACGCCGCCATCAACCCCCTCCACGCCACCAGCTACTTCTCCCCGGACCTGGCCACCGAGCTCGGCGCCCTCGGCATCACCCACCGGGTCGCCGTCAACCTCGCCAGCCGCTCCGCCGCCATGGGCGCCGTCGGCCCCGGCGTGGTCACCGCCGCCTTCTACAACTACCGGCACGACCTCGTCGCCGCCCACCTCCCCGCCGTCTGGGACACCGCCACCCCCGAACAGGTACTCGCCGCCCGGCTGCGCGCCGCCGACAGCACCCTGCGCCGCCTCCTCGGGGACGAGGTCATCGCCTCACCCGAACTCGCCGAAGCCGCCGGCCTCGCCCTGCGCGCCACCGAGGCCTGCACCCGCCACGGCCGGGCCCTGTACGCCGCGCACGCCGACCTCCCCGTCCCCGAGGAGCCGCACCTGCGGCTGTGGCACGCCACTACCCTGCTGCGCGAGCACCGCGGCGACGGACACCTCGCCGCACTGCTGCTGACCGGCCTGGACCCGCTGGAGGCGCTGGTCAGCCACACCGCCACCGGCCGCGGCATGGCCCCCAAGTGGGTCAAGAGCATCCGCGGCTGGGACCAGGCCGACCTCGACGCCGCCGCCGGCCGGCTCCGCGACCGCGGCGTCCTCGACGCCGACGGCGAGCTCACCGAGGAGGGCCGCGCGCTGCGCGAGCGCCTGGAGACCGAGACCGACCGCCTCGACGCCGCCCCGTACGAACACCTCGGCGCGGCCGGCCTCGCCCGGCTCGGCGAGCTCGGCGGCGCGTTCGTCACCCGGGCCATCGGCGCCGGCGCCTTCCCCCGCGACCTCTTCGGAAAGGGCTGAGGGGCTCCCCGGGTCCGCGCGCGGCACCTGCCACAATTGACAGCCTTCCACGCAAACGCACGAAGGCAGGCGGGACCGCACTGTGACCATGTCCATCGAAGGCAGGATCGCCGAGGAGCTCGGCGTACGGGAACGGCAGGTCAGGGCCGCCGTCGAGCTGCTCGACGGCGGCTCCACCGTGCCGTTCATCGCGCGCTACCGCAAGGAAGCGACCGAGATGCTCGACGACGCCCAGCTGCGCACCCTCGAGGAGCGGCTGCGGTACCTGCGCGAGCTGGAGGACCGCCGCGCCGCGATCCTCGACTCCGTACGCGAGCAGGGCAAGCTCGACGCCGCGCTGGAGGCCCGGATCAACGAGGCCGACACCAAGGCCCGGCTGGAGGACATCTACCTCCCCTTCAAGCCCAAGCGCCGCACCAAGGCGCAGATCGCCCGCGAGGCCGGCCTGGAACCCCTCGCCGAAGGACTGCTGGCCGATCCGTCGGTGGAACCGGCCGCCGCCGCGGCCGCGTTCGTGGACGCGGACAAGGGCGTCGCCGACGCGGCCGCCGCCCTGGAGGGCGCCCGCGCCATCCTCACCGAGAAGTTCGCCGAGGACGCCGACCTGATCGGCGACCTCCGCGAGCGCATGTGGAGCCGCGGCCGGCTCGCCTCGAAGGTCCGCGAGGGCAAGGAGGAGGCGGGCGCGAAGTTCTCCGACTACTTCGACTTCGCCGAGCCGTTCACCGCTCTCCCCTCCCACCGGATCCTCGCCATGCTGCGCGGCGAGAAGGAGGACGTCCTCTCCCTCGACCTGGAGCCCGAGGAGCCCTCCGACACGCCCGGTCCCTCCACGTACGAAGGGCTCATCGCCCGCCGCTTCGGCATCGCCGACCGCGACCGACCCGGCGACAAGTGGCTCGCCGACACGGTCCGCTGGGCCTGGCGCACGAAGATCCAGGTGCACCTGGGCATCGACCTGCGGACCCGGCTGCGCGCCGCCGCCGAGGACGAGGCCGTACGGGTCTTCGCCGCCAACCTGCGCGACCTGCTGCTCGCCGCCCCGGCCGGCACCCGCGCCACGCTCGGCCTGGACCCGGGTTTCCGTACCGGCGTCAAGGTGGCCGTCGTCGACGCGACCGGCAAGGTCGTGGCCACCGATGTGATCCACCCCCACGTCCCCGCCAACAGGTGGGACGAGTCCCTGGCCAAGCTCGCCCGGCTCGCGAAGGAGCACGCGGTCGAGCTGGTCGCCATCGGCAACGGCACGGCCTCCCGCGAGACCGACAAGCTCGCCGGGGACCTCATCACCCGCCACCCCGAGCTGGGACTCACCAAGGTGATGGTCTCGGAGGCCGGCGCCTCCGTGTACTCCGCCTCGGCCTTCGCCTCGCAGGAACTCCCGGACATGGACGTGTCGCTGCGCGGCGCGGTCTCCATCGCCCGCCGCCTCCAGGACCCCCTGGCCGAGCTGGTCAAGATCGACCCGAAGTCCATCGGCGTCGGCCAGTACCAGCACGACCTGTCCGAGGTGAAGCTGTCCCGCTCGCTCGACGCGGTCGTGGAGGACTGTGTGAACGGCGTCGGCGTGGACGTCAACACCGCCTCCGCCCCGCTGCTCTCCCGGGTGTCGGGCATCAGCGGCACCCTGGCCGAGAACATCGTCGCCCACCGCGACGCCAACGGCCCCTTCCGCAGCCGCAAGGGCCTCAAGGACGTGGCCCGCCTGGGCCCGAAGGCGTACGAGCAGTGCGCGGGCTTCCTGCGGATCCGCGGCGGGGACGACCCGCTGGACTTCTCCAGCGTGCACCCCGAGGCCTATCCCGTGGTCCGGGCCATGGGCAAGGCGGCGGGTGCCGAGGTGGCGGCGCTCATCGGCAACACCTCCGTCCTGGCCTCCCTGCGGCCCGAGCAGTTCGTCACCGAGGCCTTCGGCCTGCCGACCGTCACCGACATCCTGCGCGAGCTGGAGAAGCCGGGCCGCGACCCGCGCCCCGCCTTCAAGACGGCCACCTTCAAGGAGGGCGTGGAGAAGATCGGCGACCTGGCGCCCGGCATGATCCTGGAAGGGGTGGTCACCAACGTGGCCGCCTTCGGCGCCTTCATCGACATCGGCGTCCACCAGGACGGGCTGGCGCACGTGTCCGCCCTGTCGAAGACCTTCGTCAAGGATCCCCGCGACGTGGTCAAGCCGGGCGACATCGTCCGGGTCAAGGTCATGGACGTGGACATCCCGCGCAAGCGGATCTCGCTCACCCTGCGGCTGGAGGACGAGGCCGGCGCCGAGCGCGGCGCCGGAGCCCCCAGGCAGCGGGACGAGCGCCAGGGCGACCGCCGAGGCGGCGGCCGGCCCCCGCGGCAGCGCGGCGGCGGCCAGGCCCAGGCCCAGACGCAGGGCCAGGGCCCGCGTGGCGGCGACGGCAGGCGGCAGGGCGGCCAGGGCGGCGGCCAGCGCCAGGGCGGCGCGGGCCAGCGCTCCGGCGCCCCGGCCCCCGCCAACAGCGCCATGGCCGACGCCCTTCGCCGGGCCGGCCTGACCGGACCGGAGGAAGGCCGGGGGCGCCGCTAGCGGCACACCGGGCATCGGCCCGGCCAGGCGACCGGCAGGGGTGGCCGAATAGCCACCCCCGCCAGGGGGACGCGCTTGCCAACTCCCCCGGATGATCGGTAGGGATGGTGGAACGTCCGTTCGCCCGTTCGCCCGCGCGGACGGGCGTTCCCGCTCCCCCTCCGGGACCGCCCCCCCCGAGGCCGCCTCCAGGCACAGGACCCCATGCCGATGCCCACCCCCCACGCCTACCGACGCTGCCCGAGAAAGGGCCCGAAGAGGGATCGCATGCCCTATCGGGACCTCGGTCTGCGCAAACGCTGCGCGACGATTCTCGGTCACCTGGATCTGACGCCCCCGTTCTCCCTGGAAGGCCTCTGCGCGCACATGGCCGACCGGCGCGGCCGGCCCATCCGGCTGCACCCCCTGCCCAGCGAGGCCGCCGGATCCGGCGTCTGCGGGCTGTGGGTCGGCACCGACACCGTGGACTACGTCTTCTACGAGGCCCGGACCACGCCCCTGCACCGCGAGCACATCGTGCTCCACGAGCTCGGGCACATCCTCTTCGGCCACCACTCCCTGGAAGGGGAGGAGACCGACGGCCGGGCCCCCGTCGTCCGCGGCCGCACCGACTACACCACCCGCCAGGAGCAGGAGGCGGAGATGCTCGCGAGCATGATCCGCGTCCACACCTCCGCCCCGGGCCGCCCCTGCCGCGCCACCGCCCCCCGGGGCTCCCTCGACCGGCTGGAATCCGCCATGGGTTACGCACGGGGTCACCGCGATGGCAGCTGAACTCGCCGCCCTCGGCGACTGGCTCGCCGTCCCCGGCGTCGTCTGCCTGTGGATCGCCGTCCTGCTCCGGGCCCCCGGCGCCCTGCGCTCCCCGGAACAGCGCGGACTGTGGCTCGCGGTCGCCACCGCGGCCGCCGCGATGACCCTGAACCTGCCCGCCGTCGTCCGGTACGCCATGACCGCCGGGCCCTCGTACGCGCACACGGTCGGCCTCGTCCGCAATCTGATCGGCGTCCTGTCGGCGGGCGCCGTGCTCTACTTCGTCGCCGCCGCCACCCGCGGCCGCAGGCTCCAACTCGCCTCCTGGGCGGGCACCGTGCTCTGGATCGGCGTCCTCCTCACCCTGGACGCCGCCGCGCCCGGGCACGGCACGCACACCATCCCGCCCGCCGGGAGCCCGGTGCCCTCCCTCGCCTACTGGCTCGTGCTGATCTCCGCCCACCTGATCGCCAACACCATCTGCGTCCACGTCTGCCGGCGCTACGGCCGCCGCTCCGAGAGCCGAGCGCTCGCCCTCGGACTGCGCCTGTTCGGCCTGGGCACCGCGCTGGCCTGGGTGTTCTGGTTCGTGTACCTGCTCAAGGCCCTCTTCGGCAGCACCTGGGCGCTGCCCGCACTGCCACTGCTGATGAGCCTGCACGGCCTGCTGCGCGCCGCCGCCATCCTGGTGCCGACCCTGTTCACGCTGCACCGCGCCCTCGCCGACACCACCACCGCCTGGCTGCTGTGGCCGCTGTGGCGGGACCTGGTCCAGGCCGTCCCGTACGTGGCGCTCACCGAGCCCCGGACCGGACGGCTGCTGGAGCTGCTCTGGCCGCCCGTGCCGCGGGACCTGCTCGTCTACCGCAAGGTCATCGAGACCCGCGACGCGATCCTGATCCTGGGGGAGTACGTCCCCCCGGGGCTGCCCGAGCTCGCGCGCCGCCACGTCGCCGGTACGGACGTCCCCGAGCGGCAGCGCGCGGCCGCCGCGCTGGCCTGCGTACTGAAGGAGGCCCGGCGGACGAAGCTCGCCGGACTGCCCGGGCAGACGTCCGGGGCCACCGCGCTGGAACTGCCGGCCGCGATGATGACCTCCATCGAGGGCGGCGGCCTGGAGGACGAGGCCAGGTTCCTCGTGGACGTCGCCCGCGCCTACCGCTCGCCCGCGGCGGCCGCCTTCGCCCCCGCCACCCGGACCGCCTGAACGCCCAGGAAGCGAACGCCACGTGCCCACCACCGTACTGATCACCGGGGCCAGCGCCGGCCTCGGCGCCGCCTTCGCGCGGGCCTTCGCCGCCAAGGGCTGCGACCTGGTCCTCGTCGCCCGGGACAAGGACCGCCTGGAGGCCCTGGCCGCCGAACTCACCCGCCGGACCGGCAGCGCCTGCGAGGTGCTGCCCGCCGACCTGCTCGACCCCGCCGCCCGCGCCACCGTCGCCGACCGGCTCGCCGACACCGAGCGGCCCGTCGACGTCCTGGTCAACAACGCCGGATTCGGCCTGCCCGCGCCCTACCCGTACAACCCCGTCGAGGACGAGGAGCGCATGCTCGACCTCCTCGTGAAGGTCCCGCTCCGGCTCACCCACGCGCTCCTGCCGGGCCTGCGGGAGCGCCGCCGGGGCGCCGTGCTCAACGTCTCCTCCGTCGCCGGCCTGCTCCCGACCGGGACGTACGGGGCGGCGAAGGCGTGGATCACCGCCTTCAGCGAGTCCCTCCGGATCGACATGGAGCCCTACGGGGTCCGGGTCCTCGCGGTGGTCCCGGGCTTCACCCGTACCGAGTTCCAGGAACGCGCCGGCATGGACGTCAGCGCCCTGCGCGACGCGGTGTGGCTGGAGCCGGAGGCGGTGGTCGCCAAGGCCCTGCGCGACCTCGCCCGCCGCCGCCCGATCAGCGTCACCGGCCGCCACTATCAGGCGTACGCCTTCGCGGCCCGCCACCTCCCGCGCACCTTCGTGGCCCGCAGGATGGCCCGCGACCGGCGCCCCCCGTCCGGCCCGCCGGCCTGAGCGGACCGGTTTGCGGGGCCGCCGTCCGGGCAGCCGCCGGAGGAGGGGGACAGCGGCCCTCGGCAGAGGAGGACGTGCCATGGACGAGCAAGGCGGCGCCGGAGGCGTCCCGCTCCACGGCGAGGACGAAGGACAGCAGCAGCGCAAACCGCACCCCGGGCGGCAGCACACCTCCCGGGGATCCGGGCCGAAGCCGGGGCCCGGCCCCGTCCGGGCCGAGGACACGGACGAGGCGAGCCGCCTCGACCACCCCGGGGCCCAGGACCCGGACGAGCCGCGCAAGCACCGCAGCCACGGCAAGGGCCCGAAGGAGTTCTAGGGTCCGCCCCGGAGCTCTCGGCTCAGAGCTCGGTGACCTTCCCGTCCGCCACTTCCAGCCTGCGGGCCACGCGCACCGCCTCCAGCATCCGGCGGTCGTGCGTGACCAGCAGCAGCGTGCCCTCGTAGGCCTCCAGGGCCGACTCCAGCTGCTCGATCGCCGGCAGGTCGAGGTGGTTCGTCGGCTCGTCCAGCACCAGCAGGTTCACCCCGCGCCCCTGGAGCAGGGCGAGGGCCGCGCGGGTGCGCTCGCCGGGCGACAGGCTCGCCGCCGGGCGCAGCACGTGCGACGCCTTCAGGCCGAACTTGGCCAGGAGCGTACGCACCTCCGCCGGCTCGGTGTCCGGGACGGCCGCGCAGAAGGCCTCCAGCAGCGGCTCACCGCCGAGGAACAGGCCGCGGGCCTGGTCCACCTCGCCGACCAGCACGCCCGAGCCGAGCGTGGCGGAGCCCGAATCCGGGGCCAGCCGGCCCAGCAGCACCGCGAGGAGGGTGGACTTGCCGGCGCCGTTGGCCCCGGTGATCGCCACCCGGTCCGCCCAGTCGATCTGCAGGCTCGCCGGGCCGAAGGAGAAGTCGCCGCGTTCCACGGCCGCCTCGCGCAGGGTCGCCACCACCGACCCGGAGCGCGGGGCCGCCGCGATCTCCATGCGCAGCTCCCACTCCTTGCGGGGCTCCTCGACGACCTCCAGGCGCTCGATCGCCCGCTGCGTCTGGCGGGCCTTGGCGGCCTGCTTCTCGCTGGACTCGCCGCGCAGGTTCTTGCCGATCTTGTCGTTGTCGCTCGCCTTGCGGCGGGCGTTGCGGACGCCCTTGTCCATCCAGTTGCGCTGCATCTGGGCCCGGCCCTCGAGCGCGGACCTCTTGCCCGCGTACTCCTCGAACTCCTCGCGGGCGTGGTCCCGGGCGCGTTCGCGTTCCTCCAGGTACGAGGCGTAGCCGCCGCCGTAGAGGTTGATCTGCTGCTGTGCCAGGTCCAGTTCGAGGACCTTCGTGACGGTCCGGGCCAGGAACTCGCGGTCGTGGCTGATGACCACCGTGCCCGCGCGCAGCCCCGTCACGAACCGCTCCAGCCGCTCCAGCCCCGCCAGGTCGAGGTCGTTGGTGGGCTCGTCCAGCAGGAAGACGTCGTAGCGGGACAGGAGCAGCGAGGCGAGACCGGCCCGGGCGGCCTGCCCGCCGGACAGCGCCGACATCGGCAGGTCCAGGCTCACCGCCAGGCCCAGCTCGTCCGCCACCTCCTGGGCGCGCTCGTCGAGGTCGGCGCCGCCGAGGTCCAGCCAGCGGTCGAGGGTCTCCGCGTACGCGTCGTCGGCGCCGGGGGTGCCGTCCACGAGGCCCTGCGTGGCCTCGTCCAGCGCCGCCTGCGCGGCGGCCACCCCGGTGCGGCGGGCGAGGAACTCCCGCACCGACTCGCCGTCGCGCCGCTCCGGCTCCTGCGGGAGGTGGCCGACGGCCGCGCCGGGCGGGGAGAGCCGCAGCTCACCGGTCTCCGGGGTGTCCAGCCCGGCGAGCAGGCGCAGCAGGGTCGACTTCCCGGCGCCGTTGACGCCGACGAGTCCGATGACGTCGCCGGGCGCGACGACGAGGTCGAGACCGGCGAAGAGCGTGCGCTCACCGTGCGCGGCGGTGAGGTTCTTGGCGACGAGGGTTGCAGTCATGATGCCCCGATCCTATCGGCGCGCCGCCGCGGGCCGGGCGGGACTCTGACGACAGGGCCTACCGGCCGGTCAGCCGCAGCCCCGCCCACAGGGCCGTCACCGCCGCCGCGAGGGACACGGGCGTGGTGAGCAGCCCGAGCCGGGTGAACGCGCCCAGCCGGACGTCCTCGCCGTGCGCGTGCAGGAGCCGCCGCCACAGCAGGGTGGCCAGGGAGCCGACGTACGTGAGGTTCGGGCCGATGTTCACGCCGATCAGCACGGCCAGCACCACCCCGGCCCCGCCGGGCGCGGCCAGCGGCAGCAGCGCGAGCACCGCGGGCAGGTTGTTGATCAGGTTGGCCAGTACGGCGGCCACCCCGGCCACGGCCAGCAGCGCGGGCAGCGAGTCCCCGTCGGGCAGCAGCCACTGGAGCCCGTCACCGAGCCCGTGGTCCACCACGGCCCGTACGACCACCCCCAGCGCCAGCACGAAGAGGCAGAACGCCGGCGCGGTGGAGGCCACCAGCCGCCGCGGGGTGGTCTCGCGGCGGCGCAGGGCCCGCACCCCCAGCGCCACGGCCCCGGCCAGCGCGGCCCACGCGGGGCTGGCCCCCACGAGGGAGGCCAGCGCGAAGCCCGCCAGCGTCAGCAGCAGCACGGCCAGGGCGAAACGCGGCACCGGCGCCGGTTTCGCCGCCTCGGGCCGGTGCTCGGGCGGGGCTGCCAGGTCCGCCCGGAAGAAGCGGCGGAACACCGCGTACTCCACCGCGATCGCGGCGGCCCACGGCAGCGCCATCAGCGCCGCGAACCGGGTGAAGGTCAGCCCGCTCGCGGCGAAGGCCAGCAGGTTCGTCAGGTTGGACACGGGCAGCAGCAGCGACGCCGAGTTCGCCAGGTGCGCGGTGGCGAACACGTGCGGGCGGGGCCGGGCGCCCAGCCGGGCGGACGTCGCCAGCACCACCGGCGTCAGCAGCACCACCGTGGCGTCCAGGCTCAGCGCGGCGGTGACCGCCGAGGCCACCAGGAACACCCCGCCCAGCAGCCCGGCCGGCCCGCGCCCGGCGGCCCGGCGGGCCACGGCCGCCCCGGCGGCCCGGAACAGCCCCTCGTCCGCGCACAGCTGCGCGAGGGCCAGGATCACGGCCAGGAACCCGACCACGGGCAGCAGCTCCCGCGTCTGCTGCCAGGCATCGGCGGGGGGCACCACACCCAGGGCGACGAGCAGCCCGGCGGCCGGCACGGCGGCCGCCGCCTCGGGCAGCCCCCGCGGCCGCAGCACGGCGAAGGCCAGCACGGCGAGCAGCAGGACGACGGACAGGGACTCGGCGAGGACGGTGTTCAGGGTGGCGCTCCGGACGGCGGGACGGGGAACGCCCAAGGATCGCACCCGCGCCGACGCCCGTCCGTATAGGTGGGACACCCGTCATTGCGGCCACGACGAGCGTGGTCACAGGATGGAGGCATGTCACCGCGAAACGTGCTCGTCGTCCTCTACGACGGGGTGCAGAGCCTGGACGTGACCGGCCCCGTCGAGGTCTTCGACGGAGCCGGCCGCCTTCCGGGGCAGGAGGGGTACGCGATCCGTACCGTCTCCCCGGGAGGCGCGCCGGTACGCACCAGCAGCGGACTGACCCTGCTGGCCGACGGGGACCTGGAGAGCGCCCGCCCCGGCCCCGGGACCACGCTGCTGGTACCCGGCGGCCGCCGCACGGCGGACTTCGAGCCGAGGCTCACCGACTGGCTGCGCGCGTACGGGGGCGGCGCGGGCAGGCTGGTGTCGGTCTGCACCGGGGGGCTGCTGCTGGCCGAGGCCGGGCTGCTGGACGGACGGCGGGCCACCTCCCACTGGTCGGTCTGCGAGCGGATGGCACGGGACTACCCCCGGGTGTCGGTGGAACCGGACCCCATCTACGTCCGGGACGGCCCCGTCTCCACCTCGGCCGGGGTCACCGCCGGGATCGACCTGGCGCTGGCGCTGGTGGAGGAGGACCTCGGGCGGGACGCGGCCCTGCTGATCGCCCGCCACCTGGTGGTGTTCCTGCGCAGGCCCGGCAACCAGGCGCAGTTCAGCGCGCAGCTGGCGGCGCAGACGGCGCGGCGGGCACCGCTGCGGGACGTCCAGCAGTGGATCAACGAGCATCCGGGCGGGGACCTGAGCGTGGAGGCCCTGGCGGCGCGGGTGGCCCTCTCGCCGAGACACTTCGCGCGCGCCTTCCAGGCGGAGACGGGCGTGACTCCGGGCAAGTACGTGGAGCGGGTGCGGGTGGAACACGCGCGGCGGCTGCTGGAGGACAGCTGCGAGGGCGTCGCGCAGATCGCCCAGTCCTGCGGCTACGGGACGCCGGAGGCGCTGCGCCGGGCCTTCGTCAAGACCCTGGGCCAGCCCCCGGCCGAGTACCGCCGCCGCTTCGGCCGCCGTCCTTCCTGACGCGGCGCCCCGCCGTCCGTCCTGACGCGGCGGCCCTGCCGCCGTCCCTCCTGACGCCGCCCCCTGCCCGCGCGCGCCCTGGCGCCGCCCGGCGCCGGCGCGGAAGAACGCGCGGCGTGCGGAAGGCGTGCCGCCCGGCACCGTACGGGCGTTGTCACAGCGCCCCGCTCATCGACCTCCGCCCCACGACCGGGGGCGGCCTACCGCTCCGGAGGAGCCATGCAGATCGCCGTACTGCTCTACGACCGCTTCACCGCGCTCGACGCCGTCGGGCCCTACGAGACCCTCAGCCGCGTGCCGGACGCCGAGACCGTGTTCGTCGCGGAGCGCCCGGGCCCCGTGCGCACCGACAACGGGGCGCTCGCCCTCGTCGCCGACAAGGCGCTCGAGGAGGTGACCCGGCCGGACATCGTCATCGTGCCCGGCGGGCCGGACCCCGAGGTGGAGATGGAGAACCCCGCCGTGATCGACTGGCTTCGGGCCGTGGACGCGACGAGCACCTGGACCACCTCCGTCTGCACCGGCTCGCTGCTCCTCGCCGCGGCCGGCCTGCTCGACGGGCGGCGGGCGACCAGCCACTGGCTCTACCTCGACCGGCTGGTCCCCTTCGGCGCCGAGCCCACCGGTGAGCGGGTCGTCTTCGACGGCAAGTACGTCACCGCCGCCGGGGTGTCCTCCGGCATCGACATGGGGCTCGGCCTGCTCGGCCGGATCGCCGGGGACCCGTACGCCGAGGCGGTTCAGCTGCTGTGCGAGTACGACCCCCAGCCGCCCTACGACGCCGGTTCCCCGGAGAAGGCCCCGGCCGAACTCGTCGCCCGGCTGCGCGCCGCTAATCCCCTGACGGACGCCAGCTGAATTCCGGAGCGCGCCGCTCCAGGAACGCGGCGACACCCTCGGCGGTGTCGCCGCTCGCCGCGGCCTGACCCGCCCAGTACGCCTCCCGTCCGGTGCGGCCGTCCGCGTACTCCTTGGCGGCGGCCTGCGTCAGCAGCGAGCGGGTGGCCAGGATCCCCGCGAACTCGGCCACCCGCTCCTCCAGCCGGCCCGCCGGCAGCAGCTCGTTCAGGAACCCGGCCCGCAGGGCCGTCCCGGCATCGATCAACTCGGCCGAGAACAGCAGGTACTTGGCCCACGCCGGGCCGACCACCGAGGCCAGCCGCCGGGTGGAGGAGGCCGGGTAGACGATGCCCAGCTTCGCCGGGGTCACCCCGAACGTTGCGCCCTCCTCCGCGAACCTCAGGTCGCAGGCGGCCGCCAGCTGGCTGCCGCCCCCCACGCAGAACCCCCGGACCGCGGCCACCGTCGGCCTCGGGAAGGCGGCCAGGGCCTCCTCCGCGGCCACCGCCAGGGCCTGGGGGTCCTCCTTGCCGGTGAGCGAGGAGATGTCGGCCCCCGCGCAGAAGGTCGGGCCCGCCCCGGTCAGCACCAGCACCCGTACGGCCTCGTCGGCGGCGAGGAGCTCCAGCAGCTCCGGAAGGGCCCGCCACATCGAGGCGGTCATGGCGTTCCGCTTGGCGGGGTGCGAGATGACGACGGTGGCGACCCCGTCGGCGACCGTGTGGTGGAGGGCTGCGTCCATGCGCCGGATGCTATCCCGGGCAGCCGATCCTATGATCAAGGGGAATCCGACCCAGGGGGGTGCCGAGGAGGTGGCACGTCCATGGGCGCCGACCGCAGCGACCCGCATCCGCAGCAGCGGGAGAAGAAGGAGCTGAAGCGCAGCTTCGGGCTTCTGGCCCTGCTCGGGGTGATCCTCGTACTGGCCGGCCTGGTGGGCCTGGTCTACACGGGCGTGGCCACCCTGACCTCGATGTTCCTCTTCGGCTGGCTGCTGCTCATCGGCGGTGTCGTCGGCCTCGCGCAGGCCGTGCAGTCGCGCGGGACCAGCTACTTCTGGCTGGCCGTCATCGTCGCCGCGATCAACCTGGCCGCGGGCTTCGTGATCCTGCGCCGCCCCGAGGCGAGCGCCGAGGCGCTGACCATGTTCGCGGCCCTGCTCTTCCTCACCGGCGGGGTCTTCCGCCTCGTGGGGGCGCTGGTGGTGCGCGGCGCCAACTTCGGGATCTCCCTGGTCCAGGGCGCCTTCGGGCTCCTGCTGGGCATCCTGATCCTCGCGGGCTGGCCGGGCGACAGCCTGTACGTGATCGGAACCTTCTTCTCGCTCGCCCTGCTGTTCGACGGACTCAGCCTGATGGGACTGGGTCTGGGGGCCCGCCGGATCCTCGGACTGGTCAGGGAAGAGGAGACAGACGCTGCCAACCGGAGCCTGCCGGATCAGGAACAGACCAACAGCTGACTCCGTCATAAGCCAGTGGTCAGAAAGCGTCCGATTGACGCTGACTTCTGGTCAGCAGCGTGGTCGGCACCAGGGTGTTCCCCACTCTTGACGCGTGGAGACGATCGAGCGTGAAGACGGGGGCCGGAAGATGAACGACAGCGGGAGCATCCCGTCGGCCGGGGGAGGTGAGGTGTCGGCTCCGGCCGACCCTCCCGCCGCTTACGAGGGGGTGTGGCGTTTCACCGCACCCGCGGTTGAAGAATCCGTTCCGCAGGCCCGCCGCGCGGTCCGCGAGCTGCTCGGCCGCCAGGGGGTGCCCGCCCAGCAGGACCTGGTGTACTCCCTGCTGCTGATCGTCTCCGAACTGGTGACGAACTCGGTCCGGCACGCGGCCCTGCTCTCCCCGGAGGTCGCCGTCGAGGTGGCGGTGGGCCGGGAGTGGGTACGGGTGGCCGTCGAGGACAACCACCCGTACCGGCCCAAGGCGCTGGAGGCCGACTTCGGCCAGACCGGCGGCCGGGGCCTGCTGCTGGTCCGGGAGATCACCCGGGAGGCCGGCGGGGTGTGCGACGTCGAACACACCGCGACGGGAGGCAAGGTGATCTGGGCGGCGCTGCCGCTCCCCGCCCGGACGCCCGGGGCCTGAACCCCGGGGACCGGCCCGGGACTGCCCGCACCCGGGCGTCCGCACCTGAACGGCGCAGCGGCTACCAGCCGGCCGCGTCGCCGGTCAGCTCGCGGATCGCGGGGCGCGCCGCGTCCAGCACCGTCATGAACCAGGCGGAGAAGGGCTGCTCCGCGTGCTGCTTCGCCAGCTCCTCGGCCGTGACGAAGGCGGTGTCGCCGACCTCCTCCGGATCCGGGTCCAGCGCGGCCTGGGCCAGTCCCACGAACAGGTGGTTGTACTCCTGCTCCACCAGTCCGGACGCCGGGTCCGGGTGGTTGTAACGGACCGTCCCCGCCTCCGCGAGCAGCGAGGGCGAGAGCCCGAGCTCCTCATGGGTGCGCCGGGCCGCCGCCGCGAACGGCGACTCCCCGGGATAGGGGTGACCGCAACAGGTGTTCGACCAGACGCCGGGGGAGTGGTACTTCCCGAGGGCGCGCCGCTGGATCAGCAGCCGCCCCTGCTCGTCGAAGAGGAACACGGAGAACGCCCGGTGCAACAGGCCGGGCGCCTGATGCGCGGCGAGCTTCTCCGCCGTGCCGATGGTGTTGCCGGACTCGTCGACCAGTTCGAGCATGATCGATTCTCGAGCTCCGGTGCCGGCGGACGCGCTGCTGGTGGCGTCGGTGGCTGGTGTGGTCGGCATACCCATCCTTCGCTTCGGACTTCGGCCCTCAGTCTGCCGTACAAAAGCGGCTTGTCCCCACTTCGGCGATCCACGCATGTCCGCCCCCGCCGCGTGGTAGGCGGCGGGGGCGGAAGTCCGCCGGGGGATCAGATCCCGAAGGGGGCCGGATAGGAGATCGTGCCCGCCGGCACCGGAACCGAATCGTCCAGCACCAGGGCCATCATCGCCTCGTCGGGCACCTCGAAGGGCGCCCTGATCCCGAACCGCGAAGCGGGCACGAAACCGAACCGCGGGTAGTACGAGGGATGCCCCAGCACCAGCACCAGCGCCTCCCCGCGCTCCCGCGCGGCCGCGAGCAGCGCCCGTACGACGGCACCGCCGGCGCCCGAGCGCTGGACGGCGGGATCGGCGGCCACGGGCGCGAGGGCCAGCGCGGGCACCCCGTCCACCGTGCAGCGGGTCAGCAGGGCGTGCGCCGCCACCGACCCGTCCGGGCCCTCCGCCACGTACGAGAGCCCCGGCAGCCAGGCGCCCGGGTCGGCGCGCAGCGCGTCCACCAGATCAGCCTCCAGCGGGGTCCCGAAGGCCGCCAGGTTGACGGCCCGTACGGCCGCCGAGTCGGCCGCGGTCTCCGGGCGGGCCCGCCAGCGGCCGTCCTCCCCGGCGGTCACCGGGGCCAGCACGTAGCCGGTGTACCCGTACTCGTGCCCGTACCGCTCCCGTGCGGCGAGCTCCTCGCGTACGCGGCCCAGCGCGGCCTCCTCTGGCGCGGAGGCGGCCCTGGCCGCCCGGACCCGCTCGCCCAGCGGGCCGTCGTACTCGGCCGGGCCGGAGTCGGGCCGCGGCCACGTACCCAGGACCCGGTAGCCGGCGGCCTGGGCGGCCGCGGTGTTGCGGGCGGTGGAGCGCGGCGGGTGCCGCGGGTCCCGGAAGGCCCGGGCCCCGGCCGAGGGCTCCTCGACGGTCCACTCGCACGCGCTGAGCACGAGCCGGCCGCCGGGAGCGAGGAGGCGCTTCCATTCGGCGAGCGCCCGGTCGAAGCCCGGGGACACCTCCCCGCGGAAACCGGGGGAGAAGGCGGAACCCTCCGCCCACACGAGGTCGAAGGAGCCGTCCTCGAAGTCCGCGCGGGGGAGTGCGCCGAGGTCCGCCGGCACGGCGCGGACCCGCCCGGCGAGCCCGCGTGCCGCGGCGGCCGCGCGCAGCTCGTCGAGGAACGGCCCGTAGGGGCCGACGGCGGTCACCTCGGCGGGGCCCGTCCCGCCCGCCTCGGCGGCGAGCAGCAGGGCGTCGCGGCCCGGGGCGCACCCCAGGACGAGGACACGGGGCCGCTCGGGCAGCGGTCCGCACAGGGAGAGCAGGTGCCGGGTGGAGGCGTCGGAGCCGGGGGACTGCCGGGGCAGCCCGCGGTGCAGCTCCATGAAGGCGGCGAAGGAAGGAGAAACGGTGTGGTCGGTCAACGTGAACCCTTGGAGACGGGGGTTCCGGCCGACGGGGCCTTACCGGTGTGGGGTCAGACCCGGCCGGACACCCGGGAGGAAACGGGGACGTACCGGAGTTCGCCGCTCACGGCGGCGACCACTGCGACGGTCATCGACCCACCTCCACGGAATTCGGCCCTCGTGCCGATTCTTGCCGCGCGCCCGGTGATCACGCGCGCGCCGCCGTCCACCCTAACACCCGCCTCCGAAGGGGCCCGATCGCTCCGGAAGAGCTGGTGAATGTGCCCTTCCATTCATCCGATAGCCTCTGCCGACAGCCCTGCCGACGTGCTGCCGCCGCCCCCACCCGGGGCGCCCGCCCGTCGGGAATGTCCGTCGCAAGGAGTGAGTTCGTCTGCCGACCGTCATCCTCACCGGCCCGCCGGTACCCGGATCACCGCTCGAGGACGAGCTCCGGTCGCTCGGGTTCGACGTCCGCCCGGCCACCGGTCCCGAAGACACCGCCGCCGCCCTCGCCGCAGTCCCGGCGCAGGAGCGGGTGGCGGTCGTCGACAGCGCCTTCGTCGGGCATCCGCACGCCCTGCGCCTCGCGCTGACCGACCCGCGCTTCGACGCCTGCGCGGTGACCGGCGCCTTCGCCGTCCAGGCGGGAGCCCGCGCGGCCCTCGACAAGGCCGCCGGCCTGGCCCCGGCGGGCACCGGCCCGTACGCGGACCGGCTCGCCGCGACCGTGGAGGCCGCCGGGACCGCCGTACAGCGGCCCGAGCTCGGCAGCCTGGTCGCAGCCGTGCCCGACGGGGAGGCGGAACGCGCGCAGGCCCTCGCGGCCGTCGCCGCCGTGGACGACGAGGCGGTGCGCCTGCGCACGGCCGTGAAGTCCCGCGACGGCTTCTTCACCACCTTCTTCATCAGCCCGTACTCGCGCTACATCGCCCGCTGGTGCGCCCGCCGGGGCCTGACACCGAACCAGGTCACCACCGCCTCCCTGATCACCGCGCTGATCGCGGCCGGCTGCGCCGCCACGGGAGAGCGCTGGGGCTACGTCGCCGCCGGTGTGCTGCTGCTCGTCTCCTTCGTCCTGGACTGCACCGACGGGCAGCTCGCCCGGTACTCGCTCCAGTACTCGACGATGGGCGCCTGGCTGGACGCGACCTTCGACCGCGCGAAGGAGTACTCCTTCTACGCGGGCCTCGCGCTCGGCGCGGCCAGGAACGGCGACGACGTCTGGGCCCTCGCGCTCGGCGCGATGATCCTCATGACCTGCCGGCACGTGGTGGACTTCTCGTTCAACGAGGCCAACCACGACGCCACCGCCGCCGGGAAGTCCGTCACGGGCAGTCCGACGGCCGCCCTCTCGGACCGGCTCGACAGCGTCGGCTGGACCGTCTGGGCCCGCAGGATGATCATCCTGCCGATCGGCGAGCGCTGGGCCATGATCGCGGTGCTGACCGCCGTGACCACCCCGCGGACCGTCTTCCACGCCCTGCTGATCGGCTGCGCCTTCGGCGCCCTCTACACCACCGCCGGCCGCGTGCTGCGTTCCGTGACCCGCAAGGCCACCCGGACCGACCGGGCCGCGCGGGCCCTCGCGGACCTGGCCGACTCGGGCGTGCTCGCGTGGACCGGCTCCCCCCGCCCCGGGAAGCGGCCGGGCCCCGCCGCGCTGTGGCCGGCGCTCGCCGGCTCGGTGCTGATGGCCGGCGGTGCCGTGACCCGCGGCTTCGGAGACCCCTGGCTGATCGCGATCGCCGTCGCGTACGTGTTCCTCGCCGGCGCGGCGGTGGCCGGCCCCCTCAAGGGCCCCCTCGACTGGCTGGTCACGCCGCTCTTCCGGTTCGCCGAGTACGTGACGGTCCTGGCGCTGGCCGCCCGGGCGGACGTCCCCGGGGCGCTCCCGGCCGCATTCGGACTGGTCGCGGCGGTCGCCTACCATCACTACGACACGGTCTACCGGATCCGTGGCGGCTCGGGCGCCCCGCCGCACTGGCTGGTGCGGACGACCGGCGGCCACGAGGGCCGGGTCCTGCTGACCGTGGTCCTCGCCGCCGTCCTCGCCCGTGACGCGTTCCCCGTCGCGCTCACGGCCATGGCCGTGTTCGTGGCACTCGTGGTGCTCGTCGAGAGCATCCGCTTCTGGGTCTCCTCCGGGGCACCCGCCGTACATGACGAAGGAGAACCAGCATGATCGGCCTCGTCCTCGCTGCCGGTGCCGGACGCCGCCTGCGTCCCTACACCGACACCCTGCCCAAGGCCCTCGTGCCCGTCGGCCCGGAGGGCCGGGAGGACAGCCTCACCGTCCTCGACCTGACCCTGGGCAACTTCGCCGAGGTCGGCCTCACCGAGGTCGCCGTCGTCGTCGGCTACCGCAAGGAAGCCGTCTACGAGCGCCGGGAGGCCCTGGAGGCCAAGTACGGCGTCAAGATCACGCTGATCGACAACGACAAGGCCGAGGAGTGGAACAACGCCTACTCCCTGTGGTGCGCGCGTGACGTCCTCAAGCAGGGCGTGATCCTCGCCAACGGCGACACCGTCCACCCCGTCTCCGTCGAGAAGACCCTGCTCGCCGCCCGCGGCAACGGCCAGAAGATCATCCTCGCCCTCGACACGGTCAAGAGCCTGGCCGAGGAGGAGATGAAGGTCGTCACCGCCGACGGACAGGGCGTGCGGAAGATCACCAAGCTGATGGACCCGGCCGACGCGACCGGTGAGTACATCGGCGTCACCCTCATCGAGCCCGAGGCCGCCGAGCAGCTCGCCGAGGCCCTGAAGACCACCTTCGAGCGCGACCCCGACCTCTACTACGAGGACGGGTACCAGCAGCTCGTCAACGACGGCTTCACCATCGACGTCGCCCCCATCGGGGACGTCAAGTGGGTGGAGATCGACAACCACGACGACCTCGCCAAGGGCCGGACGATCGCATGCCAGTACTGACGCGGCTGATCCCCTCGCCGGTCGTCGTCGACATCAGCCGCGGGGCGATGGACAAGCTGGACGGCATCCTCGCCGACCAGCGGATCTCCACGTCCGGCCGGCTCGCGATCGCGATCAGCGGGGGCTCCGGACAGGCGCTGCGCGCCCGCCTGGAGCCGGCCCTGCCGTACGCCGACTGGTACCCGGTCGTCGACGGCACCATCGACTCGGCGGTCAAGCTGGCCGACGACATAAAGGGCCGCCGCTACGACGCCGTCGTGGGGCTGGGCGGCGGGAAGATCATCGACGTGGCGAAGTACGCCGCGGCGCGGGTCGGCCTGCCCATGGTGGCCGTCGCCACCAACCTCTCCCACGACGGCATCTGCTCCCCGGTGTCCATCCTGGACAACGACAACGGCCGGGGCTCCTACGGCGTCCCCACGCCGATCGCCATGGTGATCGACCTCGACGTGATCCGCGAGGCCCCCACCCGCTTCATCCGCGCCGGCGTCGGCGACGCGATCTCCAACATCTCCGCCATCGCCGACTGGGAGCTCTCGCACCGCGTCACCGGCGAGGCCGTGGACGGCCTGGCCGCCGCCATGGCCCGTACCGCCGGAGAGTCGGTGCTGCGCCATCCCGGCGGATGCGGCGACGACGAGTTCCTCACCGTGCTCTCCGAGGCCCTCGTCCTCTCCGGCATCGCCATGTCGATCAGCGGGGACAGCCGTCCCTCCTCCGGGGCCTGCCACGAGATCAGCCACGCCTTCGACCTGCTCCACCCCGGGCGCTCCGCGCTCCACGGCGAGCAGGTCGGCATCGGCGCCGCCTTCGCCATGCACCTGCGCGGGGCCGCCGAGCAGTCCGGCCTGTTCACGGAGGTCCTGCGCCGCCACGGCCTGCCCGTGCTGCCCGAGGAGATCGGGTTCAGCGTGGACGAGTTCGTCGCGGCGGTCGAGTACGCCCCCCAGACCCGCCCGGGACGCTTCACCATCCTGGAGCACCTCAACCTGTCCGCAGCCGAGATCAGGGACGCTTACGCCGACTATGCCCAGACCATCCGTAGCTGAACTCCGGCCCGTCGTTCACCCGCCGGGCGTCAAGGACCGGCGCAGTGGCGAGCACTGGGGCGGTCGCCTGTACATGCGCGAGATCTCCCTGCGCATCACCCGCCTGCTGGTCACCACCAAGATCACGCCCAATCAGCTGACCTACGTGATGACCCTCGCCGGTGTCCTCGCCGCCCCGGCCCTGCTGGTGCCGGGCGTGCTCGGCGCCGCCCTCGGCGTGGTCGCGGTCCAGCTGTACCTGCTGCTCGACTGCGTCGACGGCGAGGTCGCCCGCTGGAAGAAGCAGTACTCGCTCTCCGGTGTCTACCTGGACCGGGTCGGCGCCTACCTGTGCGACGCGGCCGTCCTCGTCGGTTTCGGGCTGCGCGCCGCCGACCTGTGGGGCAGCGGGCGGACCGACTGGCTCTGGGCCTTCCTCGGCACCCTCGCCGCCCTCGGCGCGATCCTGATCAAGGCCGAGACCGACCTGGTCGGCGTCGCCCGGCACCAGGCCGGGAAGCCCGTGGTCCAGGAGTCCGCCGCCGAGCCGCGCTCGTCCGGCATGGCGCTCGCCCGCCGGGCCGCCGCCGCGCTCAAGTTCCACCGGCTGATCCTCGGCATCGAGGCCTCGCTGCTGATCCTGGTCCTGGCCGTCGCCGACCAGGTCCGGGGCGACCTGTTCTTCTCCCGGCTCGGCGTCGCCGTACTGGCCGGCATCGCCCTGCTGCAGACCCTGCTGCACCTGGTGTCGGTCCTGGCCTCCAGCAGGCTCAAGTGACGGCCCCGATGCGGCTGGGCGCCGTGATCATCACCATGGGCAACCGCCCCGACGAGCTGAAGGCGCTCCTCGACTCGGTCGCCCGGCAGGAGGGCGACCCCGTCGAGGTGGTCGTCGTCGGCCAGGGCGTCGAGGTCACCGGGCTCCCGGAGGGCGTGCGCACCGTCTCCCTCCCCGAGAACCTGGGGATCCCCGGCGGCCGCAACGTCGGCATCGAGGCCTTCGGGCCCGGCGGCGCCGAGGTCGACGCCCTGCTCTTCCTCGACGACGACGGGCTGCTGGAGCGCACCGACACCGCCGAGCTGTGCCGGCAGGCCTTCGCCGAGGACCCGCGGCTGGGCATCGTCAGCTTCCGCATCGCCGACCCGGAGACCGGCACCACCCAGCGGCGCCACGTGCCCCGGCTGCGCGCCTCGGACCCGATGCGCTCCTCCCGCGTGACCACCTTCCTGGGCGGCGCCAACGCCGTCCGCACGAAGGTGTTCGAGCAGGTCGGTACGCTGCCCGGGGAGTTCTTCTACGCCCACGAGGAGACCGACCTCGCCTGGCGGGCGCTCGACGCCGGGTGGCTGATCGACTACCGGGCGGACATGGTGCTGCTGCACCCGGCGACCGCTCCCTCCCGGCACGCGGTGTACCACCGTATGGTGGCCCGTAACCGGGTGTGGCTCGCCCGTCGGAACCTGCCCGCCCCGCTGGTCCCGGTCTACCTGGGCGTCTGGCTCGCGCTGACGCTCGTGCGCAGGCCCTCGGCGCCCGCGCTCAAGGCCTGGTTCGGCGGGTTCAAGGAGGGCTGGACCACACCCTGCGGCCCCCGGCGTCCGATGAGGTGGCGCACGGTCTGGCGGCTGACGCGGCTGGGCCGGCCGCCCGTGATCTGACAAGCTCGGGTCTGGGACCATGGGCCTCATCACGGGTCCGGCGCTCCAGCCCCCGACGTCCCTCCTGCCGCATCTTGAAGACGGAAAGTTTCAACTTGTGAGTGACACAACCCACGACGGCGCCCTCGCCACGAGCAAGCCGCCGTCCGACGACGCGGGGCTCAGTCCCGAGGAGCTCGCCAGGAAGTACGGCCTGTCCGTCAGTGGCGCCCGGCCCAGCCTGGGCGGATACGTGCGGCAGCTCTGGGGGCGGCGCCACTTCATCATGGCCTTCTCCCGGGCCAAGCTGGTGGCGCAGTACAGCCAGGCCAAGCTCGGCCAGCTCTGGCAGGTGGCGACCCCGCTGCTCAACGCGCTGGTCTACTACCTGATCTTCGGCCTCATCCTGAACGCGGGCCGCGGCATGGAGAAGGGGGTCTACATCCCCTTCCTGGTGGTGGGCATCTTCGTCTTCACCTTCACCCAGAACTCGCTGATGGCGGGCGTCCGGGCTATCCCCTCCAACCTCGGCCTGGTCCGGGCGCTGCACTTCCCGCGCGCCTCCCTGCCGATCTCCTTCTCGATGCAGCAGCTCCAGCAGCTCATGTACTCGATGATCGTGGTGCTCGTCGTCACCGTCGCCTTCGGGAACTACCCGCGGCTGTCGTGGCTGCTGGTGATCCCGGCGCTGGTCCTGCAGTTCGTCTTCAACACCGGGCTCGCGCTGGTCTTCGCGCGGATGGGGTCCAAGACCCCCGACCTGGCGCAGCTGATGCCCTTCCTCACCCGTACGTGGATGTACGCGTCCGGCGTGATGTTCTCGATCAACGAGATGCTGAAGGACAGGCCGGCCTGGATCGCCGACGTGCTCCAGTGGAACCCCGCCGCGATCTACATGGATCTGATCCGCTTCGCGCTGATCGACGGATACGGCCGGGAGAACCTCCCGCCGCACGTGTGGGCCTTCGCGGCCGGCTGGGCCGTGCTGATCGGCCTCGGCGGCTTCGTGTACTTCTGGAAGGCTGAGGAGCGTTACGGCCGTGGCTGACAACACCCAGGGGCGCGTCCCCACCGTCATCGCGGACGAGGTCCACATCGTGTACCGCGTCAACACGGGCAGCTCCGGCAAGGGCAGTGCCACCGCCGCGCTGAGCAAGATCCTGCGCCGGGGCAAGGGCGACGCCCCGGGCGTCCGCCGGGTCCACGCCGTACGGGGCGTCTCCTTCACGGCGTACCGGGGCGAGGCCATCGGCCTCATCGGCTCCAACGGCTCCGGCAAGTCGACCCTGCTGCGCGCCATCGCGGGGCTGCTGCCCTGCGAGTCCGGCAGGGTCTACACCGACGGCCAGCCCTCGCTGCTGGGCGTGAACGCCGCCCTGATGAACGACCTCACCGGTGAGCGCAACGTGGTCCTCGGCGGTCTCGCGATGGGCATGAGCCGCGAGCAGATCAAGGAGCGCTACCAGGACATCGTCGACTTCTCGGGGATCAACGACAAGGGCGACTTCATCTCCCTGCCGATGCGCACCTACTCCTCGGGCATGGCCGCGCGGCTGCGCTTCTCCATCGCGGCGGCCAAGGACCACGACGTCCTGATGATCGACGAGGCGCTGGCCACCGGTGACCGCAGCTTCCAGGTGCGCTCGGAGAACCGCATCCGCGAACTGCGGGAGAAGGCCGGCACGGTCTTCCTGGTGAGCCACAACAACAAGTCCATCCGCGACACCTGCGACCGGGTGCTGTGGCTGGAGAAGGGCGAGCTCCTGATGGACGGGCCCACCGAGGAAGTGGTCTCGGCGTACGAGAAGGCCAGCGGCCACTGACCCGCGGGTCCACCGCCGCTCCGGACCGCGAGGCCCCTGCCGCTCACCGCGGCGGGGGCCTCGCCGTGGTCTGGCTCGGCCGGAGGTGTGGAGAACGGCCGGCGCGGCGGAGCGTCCGGAGACCGAGAACGCCGGAGCGGGAGATTCCGTGGTCCGGGGCCGACATTCCGGGGCGCGGGGAACACCCGATAGGCCCGCGCGGCGTTGTACAGCGTAAGCTGGACCAGTTCTCAATCGCGCCAAGAGGGGACGATTCCCCGCAGCCGGCTCCGTGGGGATACCCCCGGGCAAGGCCCGGCGGCGTGTCCGAAATAGGATGACTTGGGTCGGCAGTGTAGAACGGGAGACGTGACGGCAATGGCTACGGGAATTCTCCGGCCCCCAGGCACAACGGCCGTCCCCGCTGCGGGTGGCGGGCGGTGACCCCCGGGCACGGCATCCGTCCCGCGCCGCCGGCCGGCGAAGGCACCCGCGACCTGCTCCACACCAGGGCCACCCTCGGCAAGGCCGCGGCGGAGAACTTCCCCGTCGCCCCCGCCTTCCTCCCGCGCGCCTGGCGCGAGGGCCTCATGGCGGTCTACGGGTACGCCCGCCTCGTCGACGACATCGGCGACGGCGACCTCGCCCCCGGCGGACGCGACGCCGTCCTCCTCGGCCTCGACGCCGCCGCGGCCGACGACCGGCTCGCGATGCTCGACGCCTTCGAGGCCGACCTGCTGCGCGTCTTCGGCGGCACCGACGGCCCCCCGCGCCACCCCCTGCTGCTGGCCCTGCGGCCCGTCGTGCGCGACCACCGCCTCACCCCCGAACCCTTCCTCGGGCTCATCGAGGCCAACCGCCAGGACCAGCGGGTGGCCCGCTACGCGACGTACGGCGAACTCCTGGAGTACTGCGAGCTGTCGGCCAACACCGTCGGCCGCCTCGTGCTCGCCCTCACCGGCACCAGCACCCCCGAGCGGATCCGCCGCTCCGACGCGGTGTGCACCGCCCTGCAGATCGCCGAGCACCTCCAGGACGTCACCGAGGACCTCGGCCGCGACCGGATCTACCTCCCGGCCGAGGACATGCGCCGCTTCCACGTGAGCGAGGCCGATCTGGGGGCCGCCTCCGCCGGGGCGTCCGTCCGCTCCCTGATCGCCTTCGAGGCCGAACGCACGCGCGGGCTCCTGGATGAAGGCACCCCGCTCGTGGGCAGCGTCCACGGCAGGCTACGGCTGTTGCTCGCGGGATTCGTGGGAGGGGGGCGCGCCGCCCTGCGCGCCATCTCCGCCGCCGGCTTCGACGTGCTGCCCGGCCCGCCCAAGCCCACCCGGAGCCTCCTGCTCCGCGAGGTGGCCGCCGTCATGCGTACAGCGCCGAGAAAGGGGTGAGCCCGAACGTGGAGGGCCCCACACACGCGTCAGCACCGTCCGCCCAGGTCCTCGCGGCCTACAGCTACTGCGAGGCCGTCACCGGTACCCAGGCGCGCAACTTCGCGTACGGCATCCGGCTGCTGCCCGCCGACAAGCGGCAGGCGATGTCCGCGCTGTACGCCTTCTCCCGGCGCGTCGACGACATCGGCGACGGCACCCTGGCGCCCGACGCCAAGCTCGCCCGGCTGGAGGAGACCCGCGCCCTCCTCGGCCGGATCCGGGCCGAGGAGATCGACGAGGACGACACCGACCCGGTCGCCGTCGCCCTCGCCCACGCCGCGCGCCGCTTCCCGATCCCCCTGGGCGGCCTCGACGAACTCATCGACGGCGTCCTGATGGACGTCCGCGGGGAGGAGTACGAGACCTGGGACGACCTCAAGACCTACTGCCGCTGCGTGGCCGGGGCCATCGGGCGGCTCTCGCTCGGCGTGTTCGGCGCGGTCGGCCCGGCCGACCGCGCCGACGAGTACGCCGACACCCTGGGCCTGGCCCTCCAGCTCACCAACATCCTGCGCGACGTCCGCGAGGACGCCGGCAACGGGCGCACCTACCTGCCCGCCGAGGACCTCGCCAAGTTCGGCTGCTCCGACGGGTTCCAGGGCGGCCGCGCGCCCGCCGGCTCCGACTTCGCCGGGCTCGTGCACCACGAAGTCCGCCGCGCCCGCGCCCTGTTCGTCGAGGGCTACCGGCTGCTGCCGATGCTCGACCGGCGCAGCGGCGCCTGCGTGGCCGCCATGGCGGGGATCTACCGGCGCCTCCTGGACCGCATCGAGCGCGAACCGGAGGCGGTGCTGCGCGGACGCGTCTCGCTGCCGCCCCACGAGAAGGCGTACGTGGCCGTACGCGGCCTGTCCGGCCTCGACGCCCGCACCGTTTCGCGCCAGAGCACCCGGAGGCGGGCCTGATGCCGCCCACGGACCTCCCGCGCCCGGCAGCCCGCGCGGACGACGGGGTCCGTGCCGCCCTCGCCGGACCGGCCGGCGCCCGTCACCGCCGCGCCGCCGTGCCGTCCGTCCCCGGCCGGAGCCGTGCGGCGCGGGCCACGCGCCCGGGCGGCACCGTCCCGGCCGCCGGCGCCACCCGGGCAACCCGGCCGGGCCGGCACGCGTCCCTCACCCCGGGCGCCGGCGGCGGGCGCGCCGCCCGCCGAACGGCCCGGCCCGTCCGGACGGGCTCCGACCGGAGCGCCGCACCCCTCGGCCCGGAGGGCCGGAGCACCACCCAGGAGGCGTCATGAGCGGCAGCGACCAGCACGCCGTCGTCATCGGCGGCGGGCTCGCCGGAGTCACGGCCGCGCTCGAACTCGCCGACTCGGGACTGCGGGTCACCCTCCTCGAAGGACGTCCGCGGCTCGGCGGCCTCGCCTTCTCCTTCAAGCGCGGCGACCTGACCGTCGACAACGGCCAGCACGTCTACCTGCGCTGCTGCACCGCCTACCGGTGGTTCCTCGACCGCGTCGACGGCACGGACCTCGCCCCGCTCCAGGACCGGCTCGACGTGCCCGTCCTCGACGTGGCGCACCCCCGCGGACCCCGGCTCGGACGGCTCCGCCGCAGCGCGCTGCCCGTGCCCCTGCACCTGGCCGCCTCACTGGCCGGCTACCCGCACCTCTCGCTCGCCGAGCGGGCGGGCGTCGGCCGCGCCGCCCTCGCGCTGCGCCGCCTCGACCCCGCCGACCCCGCGCTCGACGGCCTCGACTTCGGCACCTGGCTCGCCCGGTACGGGCAGTCCCCGCGCACCGTCGACGCCCTGTGGGACCTCGTCGGCATCGCCACCCTCAACGCCACCGCCGGGCAGTGCTCGCTGGGCCTGGCCGCCATGGTCTTCAAGACCGGCCTGCTCTCCGAGAACGGCGCCGCCGACATTGGCTGGGCCCGCGTCCCGCTCGGCGACCTCCACGACACCCTCGCCCGCAAGGCCCTCGACGCCGCCGGCGTACGCACCGAGCTGCGCACCCGGGTCACCGCGGTCAACCGTACCGAGGACGGCGCCTGGCGGGTCGACACGGAGGGCGAGTCCCTCGACGCGGGCACCGTCGTACTCGCCGTCCCGCAGCGCGAGGCGCACGCCCTGCTGCCCGCCGGAGCGCTGGCCGACCCCGACAAGCTCCTCGACATCGGCACCGCCCCCATCCTCAACGTCCACGTCGTCTACGACCGCAAGGTGCTCAAGCAGCCCTTCTTCGCGGCGCTGGGCACCCCCGTCCAGTGGGTCTTCGACCGAACCGACGCCTCCGGACTCACCGACGGCGGCCAGTACCTGGCCCTGTCCCAGTCGGCCGCCCAGGACGACATCGACGAGCCCGTATCGGCCCTGCGCACCAAGTACCTGCCCGAGCTGGAGCGGCTGCTGCCGGCCGCGCGGGGCGCGAAGGTACGGGACTTCTTCGTCACCCGCGAGCGGACCGCCACCTTCGCCCCCAGCCCGGGCGTCGGCCGGCTGCGCCCGGGCCCCCGCACCGACACGCCGGGGCTCTATCTCGCCGGTGCGTGGACCGCCACCGGCTGGCCCGCGACCATGGAGAGCGCCGTCCGCAGCGGCCTCGGCGCGGCCCACGCCGCGCTGGCCGCTCTCGGCCGCCCCCGCGAACACCCCTTGCAGGAGGCGGTATGAGCACCACTACCACCAGCACAGCACGTACAGGAACCAGAGGAGAGCCATTGAACCCGGGGAACCCGGCTGTCGAGAACACGGATGCCGGCACGGGCGGAGCCGGCGGGGGAGTGGAGAAGTCCGACACCCTGGCCCTCCTCGAACGCGGCCGCACGCTGTCGACGCCCGCGCTCCGCGCGGCGGTGAGCCGGCTCGCCGCACCCATGGACACCGTCGCCGCCTACCACTTCGGCTGGATCGACGCCCAGGGCAACCCGGCCGACGGCGACAGCGGCAAGGCCGTGCGCCCCGCCCTCGCGCTGCTGTCCGCCGAGGCGGCGGGCGCCGCCGCCGAGGTCGGCATCCCCGGCGCCGTCGCCGTGGAGCTCGTCCACAACTTCTCGCTGCTGCACGACGACCTGATGGACGGCGACGAACAGCGCCGCCACCGCGACACGGTGTGGAAGGTGCACGGCCCCGCCCTCGCCATCCTGGTCGGCGACGCCCTGTTCGCCCTCGCGAACGAGGTGCTGCTGGAGCTGGGCACCGTCGAGGCCGGCCGGGCGACCCGCCGCCTGACCACCGCCAGCCGCAAGCTCATCGACGGCCAGGCGCAGGACATCTCGTACGAGCACCGCGAGCGCGTCAGCGTTCAGGAATGCCTCGAGATGGAGGGGAACAAGACCGGAGCCCTGCTCGCGTGCTCGGTGTCGATCGGCGCCGTGCTCGGCGGCGCCGACGACCGCACGGCCGACAAGCTGGAGGAGTACGGCTACCACCTCGGCCTCGCCTTCCAGGCCGTCGACGACCTCCTCGGCATCTGGGGCGACCCGGAGTCCACGGGCAAGCAGACCTGGAGCGACCTGCGCCAGCGCAAGAAGTCCCTGCCCGTCGTCGCGGCCCTCGCCGCGGGCGGACCCGCGTGCGAGGAACTCGCGCGGCTGCTCGCGGCCGACGCCAAGAGCAACGACTTCGAGAACTTCTCCGAGGAGGAGTTCGCCCACCGCGCCGCCCTCATCGAGGCCGCCGGCGGCCGCCAGTGGACCGCCGACGAGGCGCGCCGCCAGCACACCATCGCCATTCGGGCCCTGGACGACGTGGACATGCCGCAGCGGGTGCGCGAGCAGCTCGTCGCCCTCGCCGACTTCGTCGTCGTGCGCAAGAGGTGATCTCCGCCGGAAAGTGGATATGAATCGCGAGTCGCCGGCCGGGGACCCCTCCTGAAGGGACCCCGGCCGACGGCAGACCCGGGCACAGCTCAAGCACTGTTCGAAGGGGAAGCCATGACAGCGACGACCGACGGCGGCGGTGCGATCACCGGCGACGCGGATCCGCGACACGACAGCACGGCGGTCCCGGCCGCCGTGGCCACGGCACCGTCCGGCGGCGGCACCGGCTTGCGGAAGGCCGTCCAGGACGCCGCCGACCGGGCCACCGGTGAGCTGCTGGCCCGCCAGGACCCGGCGGGCTGGTGGAAGGGCGACCTGGAGACCAACGTCACCATGGACGCCGAGGACCTGCTGCTGCGCCAGTTCCTCGGCATCCGGGACGAATCCGTCACCCACGCCGCCGCCCTCTTCATCCGGGGCGAGCAGCGCGACGACGGCACCTGGGCCACCTTCCACGGCGGACCGCCCGAACTCTCCGCCACCATCGAGGCGTACGTCGCCCTGCGCCTGGCCGGGGACCCGCCCGACGCCCCGCACATGGTCCGCGCCTCGGCCTGGATCCGGGCCCGCGGGGGGATCGCCGCCGCCCGGGTCTTCACCCGCATCTGGCTGGCCCTGTTCGGCTGGTGGAGCTGGGACCACCTGCCGGAGCTGCCGCCCGAGCTGGTGTTCCTGCCGCCCTGGGTGCCGCTGAACATCTACGACTTCGGCTGCTGGGCCCGCCAGACCATCGTCCCGCTCACCGTGGTCTCGGCGCTGCGCCCCGTCCGCCCCGCCCCCTTCGCGCTCGACGAGCTGCACACCGACGCGCGCGACCCCGTCCCCGCCAAACCCCTTGCGCCGCTGTCCAGTTGGGACGGCGCCTTCCAGCGGATGGACAAGGCCCTGCACCTCTACCGGCGGATCGCCCCGCGCCGGCTGCGCAAGGCGGCCATGGACTCCGCCGCCCGCTGGATCATCGAACGCCAGGAGAACGACGGCTGCTGGGGCGGGATCCAGCCCCCCGCCGTGTACTCGGTGATCGCCCTGCACCTGCTCGGCTACGACCTGGAGCACCCGGTGATGCGCGCCGGACTGGAATCCCTCGACCGCTTCGCGGTGTGGCGCGAGGACGGCGCCCGGATGGTCGAAGCCTGCCAGTCCCCGGTCTGGGACACCTGCCTCGCGGCCATCGCCCTGGCCGACGCGGGCCTCCCTGCCGACCACCCGGCCCTGGTGAAGGCCGCCGACTGGATGCTGGGCGAGGAGATCCGCCGCCCCGGGGACTGGGCCGTGCGCCGGCCCGGACTCGAACCCGGCGGCTGGGCCTTCGAGTTCCACAACGACAACTACCCCGACATCGACGACACGGCCGAAGTGGTCCTGGCACTGCGCCGCATCATCCCCGGCCACCCCGAACCGGCCAGGGTCGAGGCCGCCATCGCCCGCGGCGTGTCCTGGAACCTCGGGATGCAGTCGAGGAACGGCGCCTGGGGCGCCTTCGACGCCGACAACACCAGCCCCTTCCCCAACCGCCTGCCCTTCTGCGACTTCGGCGAGGTCATCGACCCGCCCTCCGCCGACGTCACCGCCCACGTGGTGGAGATGCTCGCCGCCGAGGGCAGGGCCGCCGACCCGCGCGCCCGGCGGGGCATCGCCTGGCTGCTCGCCGAACAGGAGCCGGACGGCTCCTGGTTCGGCCGCTGGGGCACCAACTACGTGTACGGGACCGGCTCGGTGGTCCCGGCCCTCACCGCCGCCGGCATCGCGCCCTCGCACCCCGCCGTCCGGCGGGCCGTGCGCTGGCTGGAATCCGTACAGAACGAGGACGGCGGCTGGGGCGAGGACCAGCGCTCCTACCAGGACCGCTCCTGGGCCGGGAAGGGCGCCTCGACCGCCTCGCAGACCGCCTGGGCGCTGATGGCCCTGCTGTCGGCCGGCGAACGCGAGGGCCGGGCCGTGCGGCGGGGCCTGGCGTACCTGGTGGAGACCCAGCGCCCCGACGGGACCTGGGACGAGCCGCACTTCACCGGGACCGGCTTCCCCTGGGACTTCTCCATCAACTACCACCTCTACCGGCAGGTGTTCCCGCTCACCGCCCTCGGCCGGTACCTCCACGGGGAGCCGTTCGCCCCGGACCGGCGGCCCGTCCCGTCCGCCGGGGAGGCCTGATGCCCGCCCGAGCCGACCCGCCGCCGCTACTGGTCGCCTGCGCCCTGCGCATCGAGCAGGCGGCCCTGCGCAGCGCGGGCCGCGCCGGTCCCGGGGCCGGCGCCCTGCTGCGTACCGGCATGGGCCCCCGCGCGGCCGAACGGGCCGTCGCCCGGGCCCTGGAGGAGCCGGGGATGCGCCGGGCGGCGGTCCTCGCCACCGGCTTCTGCGCCGGGCTGGTACCCGGCATGCACCCCGGGGACCTGGTCGTCGCCGACGAGACCCGGGACCCCCGCGGGGTGGTCACCTGCACCGGCACCGCCCTCCTCGCCGAGGCACTGGCCCGCGCCGCTCCGGGCCGGACCGTGCACACCGGCGCGCTGACCGGATCCGACCACGTCGTCCGCGGCCAGGAGCGCGCGCGGCTGCGCGCCACCGGCGCCGTCGCGGTCGACATGGAGTCCGCGTCCACGCTGTGGGCCGCCGCGGCACCGGGCCGTCCCGTTGCCGCCGTCCGGGTGGTCGTGGACGCTCCGGAGCACGAGCTCGTCCGTATAGGCACGGTCCGGGGTGGAATATCTGCCTTCCGTGTCCTACGTGCCGTACTGCCCGCGTTTTATGAATGGCACCGTTCGTTGCTGCTTCCCAGGAGGTGAATCCAGATGGCCATGCCTTTGCGACAGTCCATCAGGGTCGGGACCTATCTTCTCGAACAGAAGCTCCGCAAGCGCGAGAAGTTCCCACTGATCGTCGAGCTGGAGCCGCTCTACGCCTGCAACCTCGCCTGTGAGGGCTGCGGGAAGATCCAGCACCCGGCCGGGGTGCTCAAGCAGCGCATGCCCGTCGCCCAGGCGGTCGGGGCCGTCCTGGAATCCGGCGCGCCCATGGTCTCCATCGCGGGCGGCGAGCCCCTGATGCACCCGCAGATCCACGAGATCGTGCGCCAGCTGGTGGCACGGCGGAAATACGTGTTCCTCTGCACCAATGCCGTCCTGCTCCGGAAGAAGATCGAGAAGTTCACCCCCTCCCCCTACTTCGCCTTCGCCGTCCACATCGACGGCCTGCGCGAACGCCACGACGAATCCGTGGCCAAGGAAGGCGTCTTCGACGAGGCGGTCGCAGCCATCAAGGAGGCGAAGCGCCGCGGATTCCGCGTGACGACCAACTCCACCTTCTTCAACACCGACACCCCGCAGACGATCATCGAGGTCCTGAACTTCCTCAATGACGACCTCCAGGTCGACGAGATGATGATCTCGCCCGCCTACGCCTACGAAAAGGCACCCGACCAGGAGCACTTCCTGGGCGTCGAACAGACCAGGGAACTCTTCAGGAAGGCCTTCGCCGGCGGCAACCGGCGCCGCTGGCGGCTCAACCACTCCCCGCTCTTCCTCGACTTCCTGGAGGGCAAGGCCGATTTCCCCTGCACCGCCTGGGCCATTCCCAATTACTCCCTCTTCGGCTGGCAGCGCCCCTGCTACCTGATGAGCGACGGCTACGTGCCCACGTACCGGGAGCTGATCGAGGACACCGACTGGAGCAAGTACGGCCGCGGCAAGGACCCCCGCTGCGCGAACTGCATGGCGCACTGCGGCTACGAGCCCACCGCCGTCCTCGCCACCATGGGATCCCTGAAGGAGTCCCTGCGCGCCGCCCGCGAGACGGTGGGCGGCAACAGGGAACCGTCGGCATGACCCCCGGACAGGACGGGCGCCGGGGCTTCGACCTCGCCGCGCTGCTGGCCGAGCGCGGCGGGGAGCGCTACGAGCTGCACGCCCGCCACCTCAACCACCAGCTGCCCCGGATGCTGCACACCATCGGCTTCGACAAGGTCTACGAGCGGGCCGAGGGAGCCCACTTCTGGGACGCCGAGGGCAACGACTACCTCGACATGCTGGCCGGGTTCGGGGTGATGGGCCTCGGCCGTCACCACCCGGTGGTACGCCAGGCCCTGCACGACGTCCTGGACGCCCAGCTCGCCGACCTGACCCGCTTCGACTGCCAGCCGCTGCCCGGGCTGCTGGCCGAGAAGCTGCTCTCGTACAGCCCGCACCTCGACCGGGTCTTCTTCGGCAACAGCGGCACGGAGGCGGTGGAGACCGCCCTGAAGTTCGCCCGGTACGCCACCGGACGGCCCAGGATCCTCTACTGCGACCACGCCTTCCACGGGCTGACCACGGGCTCGCTGTCCGTCAACGGCGAAGGAGGCTTCCGCGAAGGATTCGCCCCGCTGCTCCCCGACACCAAGATCGCGCTCGGGGACCTGGCGGCGCTCGAACGGGAACTCGCGCGCGGGGACGTGGCCGCCTTCGTGGTGGAACCGGTCCAGGGCAAGGGGGTGCACGCGGCCCCGCCCGGGTTCCTGCTCGCCGCGCAGGAGCTGCTGCACCGGCACAAGGCGCTCCTCATCGCCGACGAGGTGCAGACCGGCCTCGGACGGACCGGGGACTTCTACGCGTACCAGCACGAGCCCGGGGTGGAACCGGACCTGGTGTGCGTGGCCAAGGCCCTCTCCGGTGGCTACGTGCCCGTCGGCGCGACCCTGGGCAAGGACTGGATCTTCCAGAAGGTGTACTCGTCCATGGACCGGGTGCTGGTGCATTCGGCCAGCTTCGGCTCCAACGCCCAGGCGATGGCGGCCGGGCTGGCGGTGCTGTCGGTCATGGAGGACGAGGAGCTGGTGGCCAACGCCCGGGCCATGGGCGACCTGCTGCGCGGACGCCTCGCGGCGCTCGTGGACCGGTACGAGCTGCTGCACGAGGTGCGCGGGCGCGGGCTGATGATCGGCATCGAGTTCGGCAGGCCCTCCTCCCTGGGCCTGCGCAGCCGCTGGGCGGTGCTCCAGGCGGCCCGCAAGGGGTTGTTCGCCCAGATGGTCGTGGTGCCTCTGTTGCGCAGGCACCGGATCCTCACCCAGGTCTCCGGGGACCACCTGGAGGTCATCAAGCTCATCCCGCCGCTCGTCGTGGACGAGGCGGACGTGGAGCGGTTCGTCGGCGCCTTCCAGGAGGTCATGGACGAGGCGCACGGCGGGGGCGGGCTCATGTGGGACTTCGGCAGGACCCTGATGAAGCAGGCGGTCGGCAACCGCTGAGGCGCCGGCCGGAGGGGGTCCGCCCGCGCCCCCTCCGGCCGCCGTCCGTACCCCTTCCGTCCGCCGTGCGTACTCCTCCCGGCCGGTCCCTCCGGCCGCCGTCCCGCCCCGCGGCTCAGTCCAGGAGCCGGTCCCGCAGCCGGTCCAGGGTCTCGGGGGCCAGCGCCAGCCCCTCGGCGAGGTAGCGGTCGACGCCGCCCCACCGTTCGTCGATGGCCGTGAAGGCCTCCAGCAGGTACTCCGCGCGGGCGTCGAAGAGGGGCGCCAGCAGTTCCATCACCTCGGGGGAGCGGGCCTCGGGCGCGTCGCTGCCCCGGCGCACCCGGTAGCGGTTGTGCGGGGCGCTGGACTCCAGGTAGTCCGCCACGATCGCCTCGCGCTCCACGCCCAGGGCGAGCAGCGTCACCGCGACCGACAGCCCCGCCCGGTCCTTGCCGGCGGCGCAGTGCATGAGCGCCGGCACGCTGTCCCGCGCGAGCGCGTGCACGACGCGGCTCTGTTCGGCGGCGCGGGTCTCGATGATCGTGCGGTACGAGGCCCTCATGCGGGCGGCCGCCCTGCCCTCCCCCAGGAGGCCGCGGAGCTGGTCGAGCTCGCCGTCGCGGACCATCCTCCAGAACTCGCGGCCGTCGGCGGGGTCCGTGAGCGGAATGTTCACATTGCGCACTCCGGGCAGTTCGACGTCCGGGCCCTCCAGGGCGTGGTCGGCTTCGTTGCGGAAGTCGAAGACGGTGTGCAGTCCCAGCGATCCGAGGAACTCTGCGTCGGTTTCGGTGGCATGCGCGAGATGTCCGCTTCGAAACAGTCGTCCCGGCCTGACCCTCCGTCCGTCGATGGTCGGCAACCCGCCCACATCACGGAAGTTGCGCACTCCGGTCAGCTCCGCACCGGGCTGGTGTCCGGCCGGAAGGGGCTGGGGTATCTGCTGGGTCACGTGTACTCCTCCGCGTGGTCCTGTGGTGTCCGAATTGATCCGGTTGGGAGCAACTTGCCGTATGTGGAGGCGAGATCGGGCAGGGTCCCGTGAGCCAGATCATACGGTGACCGTGCGTGCCTGATCGCGAAAACCGAATTCCCTTGTGGAGGGGGTTGTTGATGGTGCGGAATGGACGCAGGGTGACCGGAATTCCATTGATCCTTCATATCTGCGATTGCGTCAGGCAATTCGTGGCTTGTTGCCCGGCGTCCCGCTCGATTACCTTCGCGATCGATCCGGGTGGACCGCCTAATCCTGCCGCCGCCCGGGAACCGCACCCGACCATCGCGCGCGGCAGGAGCGGGGGAACCAGGTAGGCCGCTGTTCCGGAAGCGATTCCGGCGCAGCTAGGGGTGAAGCCGAACCCGTGCTCCGCACGTACGGCCGGACATCTCCAGTCCGAACCCGACAGCTCACCTCGCAGGCGCCGGAGAGGAATCCGCCATGCCCGCAAAGGGTAAGCACCGCCGTCCCAAGTCCCGTTCGATATCCCGTGGTCTCGCCGTCGCCGGAACCGGCGGAGCGGCCCTCGCGCTCCCGCTGATGGGGGCCGTCGGCGCCCACGCGGCCCCGGGCGCCGCCCCGGCCGAGGCCGCGCCCGCGCAGAGCGCGCAGGCCCCCGAGGCCCTCCCGTCGCAGGCGCCCGCCGCCGCACCCACCGTCTACACGGTCGTGCCGGGCGACTACCTCTCCAAGATCGCCGCCGAGCGCCGGCTGGACGGCGGCTGGGAGCGCCTGTACGCCGACAACCGCGAGGCCGTCGGCGCCGACCCGTCCCTCATCCACCCGGGCCTGAAGCTGACCCTCGGCGGCGGCCAGGGTGCGGACCCCGCCCCGAAGGCCCCTGCGGCGCCGGCCGAGGGATCCTCGAGCGGCGCTCCGGCCGCCCCCAAGGGCAAGGCCGGCGGGACCTCGTCCCCGAAGGGCACCGCGCAGGGCACGGCCAAGGGCTCCGGCACGGCGGCCCGCCCCTCCGGCGGCACGGCCGCCCAGGGCTCCGGCGCCGCCGCCAAGGACGAGAAGGCCCCCGCGCCCGCCGCCGCCTCCGGGTTCACCGCCCCCGTCACCGGCGGCGTCTCCACCCAGTACCGGGCGAGCGGAGCCATGTGGTCCTCCGGCTACCACACCGGCGTCGACTTCATCGCGCGCACCGGCACCACCGTGAAGGCCGTCGGTGCGGGCACCGTCGTTTCCGCAGGCTGGGGCGGCGCGTACGGCAACGAGGTCGTCATCAAGCACGCCGACGGCAAGTACTCCCAGTACGCCCACCTCTCCTCGCTGTCCGTCTCGGCGGGCCAGAGCGTCACCGGCGGCCAGACCATCGGCCTCTCCGGCGCGACCGGCAACGTGACCGGCCCGCACCTCCACTTCGAGATCCGCACGGGCCCGTCCTACGGCTCGGACGTCAGCCCGCTCGCCTACCTCCGCTCCAAGGGCGTGAGCATCTGACGGCACCCGCCGTCGGCACGGTGACCCGCGTGGGGCCGGGGCCCGAGGGGGGTCCCGGCCCCACGTGTACTTATTCCTTATCCCCTGCGTGGTATAGATCACGGCCCGTCAACCCCTCATTACGTTGGCGTAGGTTGGTTGCCAAGGTGAAGGATGTCTTTCCGTGGCAGCGACGAAGACGACACTGAAGACCATCGGCTCGTACGCGGCGATCGGGGACAGCTTCACCGAGGGCGTGGGGGACCCGGGACCCGGGGATTCTTACCTCGGCTGGGCGGACCGGCTCGCCGTGCTCCTGGCCGATCAGCGCGACGAGCACGACTTCCGCTACGCGAACCTGGCCGTGCGGGGCAAGCTCCTCGACCAGATCGTGGCCGACCAGGTCCCCAGGGCCAAGGAACTCGCACCGGACCTCGTCAGTTTCTGCGCGGGCGGCAACGACATCATCCGCCCCGGTAGCGACCCGGACGACGTCGCGGAACGGTTCGAGGCGGCCGTGGCCGACCTCACGAATTCCGTCGGCCTGGTGATGGTGACGACCGGCTTCGACACCCGGGGCGTGCCGGTCCTCAAGCACCTGCGCGGCAAGGTCGCGACGTACAGCGCGCACGTCCGCGCCATCGCCGACCGGTACGGCTGCCCCGTGCTCGACCTCTGGTCCCTGAAGTCCGTACAGGACCGGCGGGCCTGGGACGGCGACCGGCTCCACCTCTCGCCCGAGGGGCACACCCGCGTCGCGCTGCGCGCCGCGCAGGTCCTCGGCTACGAGGTGCCGACCGACCCGGACCAGCCCTGGCCGCCGGTCCCGCCGCGCGGTTCGGTGGACGTGACCCGGGACAACATCCAGTGGGCGCGCGAGCACCTCGTGCCGTGGATCGGCCGCCGGCTGCGCGGAGAGTCCTCCGGCGACCACGTCGAGGCCAAGCGCCCGGACCTGCTGCCGCTGTAGCGCGGGCGTGGGGGAGGAGCGGGGTGACGGTCGCGACACCGGCCCGGGCGCGGCGTTGCGGAATCCTCCGGGGCCGTTGGACGTTGGGATGGTCGTAGTCGTACGACCGTCCCTGCCTGCACCTTCCCAGGAGGCGCCTTGACCGGCTCCCTTCCCCCGCGTCCCCGGCTGCGCGCCCTGCGGCCCGAAACCTTCGGCGCGGACCCCTCCGGCGCACGGCTGGAGCGGATCCTGCGCTCGCCGAACTTCGCCGACGGCGTCTTCCAGAACCCGGTCGGGGCGCGGATCAGGCCCTCCGGGTCGATGGTGGAGTTCGCGAAGACCTACTTCGACAAGGCGCAGCGGGTCCGGCGCAGCCCCGGCGCGCCGATCCCCGTGCACCCGACCACCCTCGCCGACCTGGCCAAGCCGCCGGCGAGCGGGCTGCGCCTGACCTGGATGGGCCACTCCAGCGTGCTCGCGGAGATCGATGGCCGCCGCGTGCTCTTCGACCCGGTGTGGGGCGAGCGGTGCTCCCCCTTCCCCTTCGCCGGTCCCAAGCGGCTCCACCCGGTCCCCGTGCCCCTGGCCTCGCTGGGCGCCGTCGACGTCGTCGTGATCTCCCACGACCACTACGACCACCTCGACCTCCCCACCATCAAGGCCCTCGCCGGCACGGACACGGTCTTCGCGGTCCCCCTCGGCGTCGGTGCGCACCTCGAGCGCTGGGGCGTATCCCCGGACCGGATGCGCGAGCTGGACTGGAACGAGGCCACCGAGGTCGCCGGGCTCACGCTCACCGCCACCCCCGCCCGGCACTTCTGCGGACGCGGCCTGCGCAACCAGCAGTTCACCCTGTGGGCCTCCTGGGTCGTGAGCGGCGGGGAGCACCGGATCTTCCACAGCGGCGACACCGGCTACTTCCCCGGCTTCAAGGAGATCGGCGCCGAGCACGGGCCGTTCGACGCCACGATGATCCAGATCGGCGCCTACTCCGAGCACTGGCCCGAGGACCACACGGACTACGTACCGCTGCCCGGCGGGTGGCCGGACATTCACATGACCCCCCAGGAAGGCGTCCGGGCCCACCTCGACCTGCAAGGCTCCAAGCCGCACGGTGTGCTGCTGCCGATCCACTGGGGCACCTTCAACCTGGCCTTCCACGCCTGGGCCGAGCCGGGTGAATGGACGGTCGACGCCGCCGAGGAGGCGGGCCAGCCGGTGGCGGTCCCCCGTCCCGGCGAGCCCTTCGAGCCCGCCGGCAGGCTGCCGGTGGAGCCGTGGTGGCGTCCGGTCTCCCACCCGATCGCCCGGCCCTGGCGTCGCCCCGAGCCGGTGGAGGCCGCAGCGGACGAGTCCCGCGCGGAGGAACTGGATCTCGCCGAAGAGCGGTGACGGCTCGGGCGCGGCTATGCCCGGGGGTCGCGGGCGGCCGCCACGATCCTCTCCAGGGCAGAGGCGTGCCGCTGGAACGCCTGCCGCCCGTGCGGGGTGAGGCGGAGGTGGGTGTGCCGGCCCGTGCGGCTGCGCGTCTTGCGCACCTCGACGTAGCCGGCGTCGGTGAGGGCGGTGATCTGCTTGGACAGGGCCGAGTCGCTGGTGCCCACGGTGTCCCGGACGAAGCCGAACTCGACCCAGTCGGCCGGGGCCAGCAGTGCGACGACCGAGAGCCGTGCCGGTACGTGCAGGAACTCGTCGAAGTCGGGGTCCATCAGCCCCGGCCGTTCCCGCGGATCATGGTCTCCAGGGCCGGGCGGATCGCGTACGAGGCGCCCACGGCCGTCAGCGCGGTGACGGCGGCGGCGAACGTGTGCCGTGCCGGCAGGCCGGTGAAGTACGCGGCGATGGCCACCGCCCAGAAGAACACGAGGAGCAGGACGCCGAAGACCGCGTAAGACAGGGTCTCCGGGCCTGCGGACCTGCGGCGGACGGGGGCCCGGCGCTGGTGCACGAACAGCCCGCCCAGGGTCAGGGCGTTGCCCGCCAGGACCGCGGCGGTGTTCCAGGGGCTCGGCAGGTCGAAGGACGAACACACGGCGAACAGGCCCAGCGCCGAGACGATCAGGTAGGGGCGGGAGTAGGCGTGACGGAGGTAGGCGTCGAACGTCTGCTGTCGGCGGTGGTGAATGGCGTCCAGGGCGGTCTGGGCGTCGTGGGCAGTCATGGGCGGCATCCCTGCTCGTGTGCTCCTGTGTTCTTTCCTCTCAGGAAAATAGCAGCTGCTTTCCTGAGAGGAAAGAAGTCCCCCTGTGTTGCCCTTACGCCCGCGCGTCGGCCTGGGCGGCGTGGGTGAGGATCGCTTCGGCCAGCCGCGGGAGCTGGGCCCGGGGGAGGGCGTGGCCCATGCCGGGCATCTCGACGAGCCGGGATCCGGCGATCGATCGGGCGAGGTGGCGGGCGTGCGCCGGGGGGAACACGGGTTCGGCGTCGGCGGAGGTGATCAGCGTGGGCACCTCGTTGCGGGCCAGCTGCTCGGTGCGGTCCATGCCGGAGTGGTCGGCGCGCCCGTGGGTCATGGGGGCGTCGTACCGGCCCGCGTGCTCGATGATCCGGCGTTCCAGAGCGCGGAACTCCTCGGGGTCGAAGGGCGTACCGGTGCCGTTGAGCGCCCGCCAGTGCTCGACCCTGCGGTCGAGTTCCGCTTCGAGCCCGCGGTCCTCCCAGGGGGTCGCCCATGTGCCGAGGATCTCCGCGTCGATGCCCGGCAGCTCCTCGTCGGGGGTGCGGCTGCTCAGCGCGCAGGTTCCGATCAAGGTGGCGCTGATGACCCGCTCGGGGTGGTCGGCCATGAGCAGCTGGGTCAGCATGCCGCCCATGGACATGCCGACCACGTGGGCGCGGTCCACTCCGTAGGCGTCGAGGACGACGACGATGTCCTCAGCCAGGTCGAGGACGCGGTAGGGGTGCGCGTCGAAGGACCAGCTGGAGCGGCCGGTGTCGCGGTGGTCGTAGCGGATGACGCGGTACCGCCGCGCGAGCGCCGCGACCAGCTCGTCGGGCCACCCCAGGCCCGAGGCGCCGGCCCCCATGACCAGCAGCAGGGCAGGGTTCCGGGGGTCGCCGTGCTCCTGCGTCCAGAGCTGAACCTCGGCGCTGACGGGGATCGTTCGCTGCTTCACGGCCACTCCTTTGAGACGATACGTTGCGTCTTGTTGTGTGCGTGATCAGTGTGCCGGATCTGCGGTGTACTGGTCAATACGAGACGTTGCGTCTTGTCTTGGTCGGCTGCTGCCGGTCGCGGCCGGGGCGTGAGCCCTCAGCGGACCTCGTCCGGACCCGACGGGTCCGACGGGTCCGACGGCGGGGGCGGGTACAGCACCCAGCGCAGCGCCCACGTGACCGCATGACCGCCCGCCCGGGCCACCGGGGCCGGGACCCGCGCGACCACGGGCACCGGAGCGGACGCGACGGCCGACCTCGCCCACGGCGGCAGCAGCTCCACGGCCGCCGCCGCCAGCAGCGCGTACGGCAGCCGGGCGGCCCCCGGCAGCGGCGGATCCGTCAGCAGGAACCGGGCGGTGTCCCGCGAAGCCGGCGTCGGCCGCAGCGAGGGCCGGTACCCGGCCATCCGCTGCGCCAGCTCCCGCTCGTCCTCCGGCGGCCGCTCCGCGCCCAGGGCCCGGGCCACCCGCACGGTGTCGGCCAGGTACCCGTCGCGGCCCGACGGGTCCAAGGGGTGCCGGCCGTACCGCTGGTGGGCCCGCAGGAAGCAGTACGCCTCCGCGACGTGCACCCAGGTCAGCAACTCCGGGTCGTCCGCCCGGTACGGCACCCCGTCGGCCGTCCGGCCCCGGATCCGCGCGTGCACCTCCCGGACGCGCTCCACGGCCGCCGCCGCGTCGGCGCCCGTACCGAAGGTGGTGACCGCCAGGAAGGTGCTGGTGCGCTGCAGCCGCCCCCACGGGTCGCCCCGGTATCCCGAGTGCGCCGCCACGGCCGCCATCGCGAGCGGGTGCAGGGACTGGAGCAGCAGGGCCGCCAGACCGCCGATGAACATCGACGCGTCCCCGTGCACCTGCCGCACCGGCCGCCCCGGCTCGAACCACCGGGGCCCCGGGGTGCCGTGGATCCGCTCGCGGTTGCGGGCGCCGTCGGGCCCGGCGACGCGCAGGAACACCGCCTCGCCGGCTTGCCGCCTCAGCTTCCGGACGGCGGCCGTCGCCCGGGTCATGGGGCCAGTATGCGCCCGGCCGGGTCGGTCACGGCGTTCTGGGTAAGCGCGCGGCATGGAAGCCAAAGAGACCACCCCGCTGCGCGCCGTCGCGCTCGTGTGCACGCTGACGCCGTCCCCCGCCCCTTCGAGCTCGCACCTGCTGGCGGAACAGACCATGGCCGCCCTCGCGGACCACGGCGTCACGGGCAAGACCATCCGCGTCGTCGACCACGACGTCCGCCCCGGGGTGCGGACCGACATGGGGGACGGTGACGCGTGGCCCGAGATCCGCGAGACGATCCTCGGCACCGACATCCTGATCCTCTCCACGCCGATCTGGCTCGGTCACCCCGCCAGCGTCGCCCAGCGCGTCCTGGAACGCCTCGACGCCGAACTGGGGGAGAGCGACGAGGAGGGCCGCCCCCTCACCTACGGCAAGGTCGCCGGTGTCTGCGTCGTCGGCAACGAGGACGGCGCGCACAAGGTCAGCGCAGACCTCTTCCAGGGGCTGAACGACGTCGGCTTCACCCTCCCCGCGAACGCCGTCACGTACTGGGTCGGCGAGGCCATGCAGGGGACCGACTACCAGGACCTCGGCGAAACCCCGAAGAAGACCGCGGCGACCACCGCCACCCTGGCCGCCAACGCCGCCCACCTCGCGCGGCGCCTCAAGTACGCCACGTACCCCGCCTCCTGAGCCTCCTGACCGGCGAGGCCCGGGGCCGGGGCGGGCGGCCCGGCCCCGGCCCCGGCCTCAGGGGAAGTACGACTCCAGCGTGCCGCGGCGGCGGACATCGAGCGTCGCGCAGTGGAACGAGCCCCCGAACGGCGCGTAGTGCCGCAGGTCGCACGGGATCGGCTCGTAGCCCCAGGCCTCCAGCGCCCTGAGCATGCCGGTCTGCCGGCGCTCCACGACCACCCGCTTCTCGTCGATCATCAGGACGTTCATGCTGAGCCACTTGCCGCACATCGACGTGATCCTGAGCAGGGCCCCGTCGACCGGCTCGGGTTCAGGCGCCACCAGGACCTCCCACGAACGCAGCACCTCGGGCAGGCGGTCCACGTCGACGTACTCGGGATTGACCAGCACCCGGCCGGGCGAGAGCGGCATGAACGTGGTGTCGATGTGCATGGGCGTCCGGCAGCGGCTCTCGATCTCGTGGATCCGGTAGCCCGGTCCGAGATGGCGGCGCAGCCATTCGATCCCCATGCGGTTGGTGACGTTGCTCCGCGTCACGAACAGGTCGCGCCCCGCCCGGACGAAGTCGGCGGCGTCGAAGACCGGCTCGAACTCCGTGAGGATGTGGCGCATGGGCGCACCGTCCTCGGGGACGCGGTAGTCCGCGTCGTAGAGGGCCTCGGTGAGCTGTGGCCTCGGGGCCGCCGTCCACCGGGCGCCGCGCCGGAAGTAGTCCTTGAGGACCGTGCGGTAGGCGTGGGACTCGAAGTACCGGCACGGCCAGGCCATCGGGGTCTCGATGATCTCGTCCCCGACCACGAGCAGGCTGTCCCGGGGGCAGCTGTGGCAGAAGCCGCGCGAGGACCAGTCGGGGGTGGCGAACCGCCGTGAGTGGTCCACCGGGTCCGGACGGGTGACCGTGACCCCCAGCGACTGGAGGAGGGCGACGAATTCCTCGAGCTCCTGCCGGGCCGACTCGACCAGCACGCGCGGGTACCTGTGGCCGGCCGCCAGTCCCTGCAGGCGCGCCGCCCACGGAGGGATGTTGCAGGCCACGACCGGATGCCGGGAGGGGAAGGTGGCGCCGTCGAGCCGCCCGACGATGATCTCCTCCAGGGGATCCCACTCGTTGTGGGAACCGACCGGGGAGACCAGGGGCCCCTCGACCGCCGTGGTCCCGGCGGAGGGTTCCGGAAAGGCTGCCGCCATGCTCACCGCCTTCGCTCGACGAGCTGCTCGGTGACCCACGATAGCGAGCCCGTCACCGTCGCGCGCGGCCGCGCGCGACCTGGGCGGGGGCGGGGCGGGGGACTACGCTCCCCGGAATGGAACGCGCAGAGGTACTCAAGCGGGTGATCGGCATCCTCACCGACGCCCAGGACTTCCGCCTGGCCGCCGAGGCGGGAGACCTCGCGGAGTACGACGACGGCCCGCCGGACACGGCCGGAGTGGCCACCCTGCTCCTGAACGAGATGCTGCCCTCCATCCGGGTGCCCGCCGACGCCTCTCCCCAGGAGGTGGCGGCGCTGGTGGCCCGGGCGCTGGGCCCGGCCCTGCACACGATGGTCTCCGGGTTCAGCCTCGCCTTCACCAGCCTGGCGATGGCGCACGACAGCGGCCGGACGGACATCTCCTCGATGCAGGTCCTCCAGGAACTCGCGCTGGAGATCGAGGCCGGTACGTACGACGAAGGCCCGTAGGCGGCGCCGCGGCCGTCGCTCCGGGCCGCGGCCGTCACCCCGATCGGTGGCCGTCACCCGGACCGGTGGCCGTCACCCGGACCGGTGGCCGTGGTCACCCTGATCCGCGGCCGCCCTCGTCGCCGTGCGGCTCGTCCCCGCCGTGCCCGCCGCGCATCCTCCGCTCCTGCCGCCTCCTCAGGTCCTCGGGCGTCGTCCCCGCCACCGGCTTGCTGGCCTCCGGGTGCACCGGGTCGGGACCGGGATGGTCCTGCGCCTGCTCCTCCCGGCCCTCCCGGCCCTTCCGCGGCTCCTTGTCCCGTTCCGCCGTGCCCTCCATGGCTGCTCCCTCCTGGTTCGTCCCGTAGCCCTGCCCCTGCCCGCCCCTCCCGCGCCCATGCGGGGCGGCGCGGCCCGATGCCCGCGCGACCGGCGCATTCGGGCTGTCGTACGAGCGCTCCGTCGGGAGCGGGAAGCACCCCGGTGAAGTTCCCCAACTGGGCGACTTCCGCGGGACCGTGCGGTCTAGCGTGGGTATCCGGTGATCAACACCGGCCCCGCGACACGCTGGGGGCCGGGCCCCACGTACCGAGGACGCCGATGTCCGGACTCCGCACCGCCCGCCACTCCCCGTCGAGACACGCCGTGACGGGGCCGGGCCGTCAGCTACGCCCCCAGATGGTCCGCGCCGCCGTGCTGCCCACGCTCGCCGCCGGGCTCAGCGGGGCGGCCGCGGTCATGTTCACCCTCCACCTCGGCGGGGGCTCCGGCACACGGGACGACCGGCTGTGGCCGGTGCTGGCGGGCTGCGCGCTGCTCGCCGCCGGCGCGCTCGCCGCCGCCCTCCTCGGGGCCCAGCGTGCCGCCAAGGCCGTCCGCGACCGCTGCGAGGCGCTGCGCCGCTCCAGCGTGCGGGGGCGCGAGGAGTTGCGGACCGCCGGCGAGCGGCTCCAGCGCGGCGAGGCGGTGGCCCGCCCCGCGCGCGGGGACCGGGCCGGCGCCCCGCCGGAGGGCGACCAGGCCGGAGTGGACGAGTTCTGGCTGCTCGCGCAGGAGTTGAGGGTCGCGAGGGAGCAGGCGCAGGCGACCCTCGTACGGCTGGCGCTGCCGGCGCCACCGACCGACAGCGACCGCAAGGTGGAGGTGTTCGTCAACCTCGCCCGCCGGCTCCAGTCGCTCGTGCACCGCGAGATCTCGCTGCTCGACGGGCTGGAGGACACCGTCGAGGACCCCGACCTGCTGAAGGAGCTCTTCCACGTCGACCACCTCGCCACCCGGATCCGCCGGCACGCCGAGAACCTCGCCGTGCTCGGCGGGGCCGCCTCCCGGCGCCAGTGGACCCGGCCCATCGACCTGAGCGAGGTGCTGCGCTCCTCGGTCGCCGAGGTCGAGCAGTACACACGGGTCAAGGTGGTGCCCCCGGCGGGCGGCACCGTCCGGGGCCACGCCGTCGCCGACGTGGTGCACCTGCTGGCCGAACTGGTGGAGAACGCCACCGTGTTCTCCGCCCCCGACACGGACGTGGTGGTGCGGGCGGAGCGGGTCACCGCCGGGATCGCGGTCGAGGTGGAGGACCGCGGACTGGGCATGCCGGCGGAGGAGCAGCACCGGATGAACACGCTGCTGCGCGACCCCGACCAGGTGAGCGTCCGGCACCTGCTGGCCGACGGCCGGATCGGCCTGTTCGTGGTGTCGGCGCTGGCCCGGCGGCACGGGATCGCCGTCGAGCTGAAGTCCAACATCTACGGCGGGGTGCTCGCCGTGCTGGTGCTGCCCCAGGGCCTGCTGGGTGCGGAGCCGGCGAACGAGGCCGACGCGGCGGGCGGTTCGCGCGCCACCTCGTGGGGCACCGTCTCCTGGCCGGCCCCGGTTCCGGTCCCCGCCCCGGAGTCCGCCGTCCGCCGGGAGACCCCGGCACCGGCGGTACGGTCCCCGCTGCCGGCTCCGGAGGCCCGGGCCGTGGAGCCGGCCCGGAACCCGGCGGTACCGCCCGCCCACCCGGCCGGGACGCCGGCCGCCGACACGGACCCGGCCCGCGCCGCGTACCCGTCCGCCGCGCCGGCCCGTCCCACGGACCCGGCTCGCCCGGCGTACCCGTCCGCCGCGCCGCCTCGGGCGTCGCGGTACGCGGACCCGGCCTCGGCTCAGGCCCCCGACGGTGGCCGGGCCCCGGCCCGGGGCCAGGCGGGGGACCCGGCCCAGGATCCTGCCCGGGCGTCGTACGCGGGCCCCGCCCCGGCCCCTGCCCCCGACCCGGAGGCGGGCCCGGCCGAGGCGCGGGGGGCCCGCGGTGTCCGGAGCCCGGGCCACGCCCCCTGGGATTCCGCCCGCACCCTGGAGCCGGTCCGGCTCCTGGACGCGGACCCCGCCCGGGGCGCGGGCCCGGCACCGGACACGGCCTGGCCGCTGGACACCGGCACGGATCCGGGAGCGGCCTGGGCAGCAGCTCCGGCAGCTCCACCAGTCCCAGTAGCCCCAGCTGCTCCGGCAGCCCCCGCAGCCCCGGAGCCGGCACCGCCCACGGGGCTCGAACCGGTCAAGCGCCCCCGCCCGGGAGGGGACCCGGCGGTCACACGGCCGACGGAACCGCAGCCGGGGCCGGCCCCCGCCCCCCTGCCGCGCCGCATCCCGCAGCAGACCTCCGCCCCCGAGGAGGCCCGGCCGTCCCTGCCCCGGCGCAACGCCCAGCAGCACCTCGCGCCCCAGCTGCGCGACACCCCCGCCCCCCGGCGGGCCGACGCGACCGAACACCCCCTGCACGACCCCGGCCTGATGGCGGCCTTCCAGCGGGGCTTCGGCCTCGCCCAGTCGGACGAACAGGCATGAACCCCAGCAAGGAGCACACCCCCATGGCCGGCGAACTGGCGACCAAGACAGTCAGCCTCTCCGATCTCGACTGGCTGCTCAGCGGTCTCGTCCAACGGGTGCCGTACACCCGCAGCGCGGTCCTGCTCACCGCCGACGGACTCGTCACCTGCGTCCACGGCATGGACTCCGACAGCGCCGACCACATGGCCGCCCTCGCCTGTGGCCTGTACTCCCTGGGACGCAGCGCCGGAGCCCGCTTCGGGGACGGCGCCGAGGTCCGGCAGGTGGTCGTGGAGCTCGACACGGCGCTCGTCTTCGTCTCGGCGGCCGGCTCCGGCACCTGCCTGGCCGTGCTCGCGGACCGGGAGGCCGACGCCGGCGTGCTGGGCTACGAGATGGCGATGCTGGTCAAGAGCGTACGGCCGTACCTCGCGGCCCCGCCGCGCCGGCCCGTCGCCGACACGGAGCGATGAGGGCCTGGGCGAGGGGGGTCAGCGGCTTCCCGGCGGGCGGTTTCCCCACGGCCCGGGACACACCATGGCTGGACGATTCCGCCGGCCGCGTCATGCGCCCGTACACGGCGAGCGGCGGCCGCACCCGCCCCTCCGTCACCCTCGACCTGCTGTCCCTGATGACCGCGACCGGCGTCCGCCCGGGGGTACCGCTCGGCACCGAGCACACCCTCGCCCTGCGCATGTGCGCGGGCGCGGCGGCGGTGACGGTCGCCGAGGTGGCCGGCCAGCTGCGGCTCCCGGCCGTGGTGGTGAAGGTGCTGCTGTCCGACCTGATGGAGTACGGGGCCGTCATGGCACAGGCACCCCGGTTCCCCCACGGCGGCGGCTCGCTCGCCGCCGACGACCTGTCGCTGCTGAGGGCGGTGCTCGATGGCCTGCGCCGACGGCTGTGAGACGGCGGCCCCGGCCCTGCCCCCGACCTTGAAGATCCTGGTCGCGGGCGGGTTCGGGGCCGGGAAGACCACCTTCGTGGGCGCGGTGAGCGAGATCGAGCCGCTGTGCACGGAGGAACTGCTGAGCGGGCTGGGCGAGGGCTCCGACCCGCTCGACGGGCCGGCCGCGAAGACGGCCACGACGGTCGCGCTGGACTTCGGGCGCATCACCCTGGACGACCGGCACGTCCTGTACCTCTTCGGCATGCCCGGGCAGGAACGCTTCTGGTTCCTGTGGGAGGAGCTGTGCGCGGGGGCGCTCGGCGCGGTGGTCCTCGCCGACACCCGCCGCCTCGCCGACTGCTTCCCCGCCGTGGACTTCTTCGAACGGCGCGGGATCGGCTTCGTCGTCGCCGTCAACGAGTTCGACGGCAGCCACCGTTACACGTCCGAGGAGGTCCGCGAGGCCGTGGGGCTGGGCCCGGGCGTGCCCGTCGTACGCTGCGACGCCCGGCTGACCCGCTCCGGTACGGGGGCACTCGCCGCCCTCGTCCACCACCTGCTGTCCACGGCCCGACAGGGCCGCCCTCCACATTCGAATCCGGGGGAACCACCATGACCTACTACGAATCGACCGGCCACCTGCTGCTCACCCCGGTGGACCGGGAGGCACCCGCACGGGCGGTGCGGCTGCGCGAGATGGACCTGGGCGAGCGGGCCGACGAGGAACTCGACGCCTTCGCGCGCCGGGTCGCCCGGACGCTGGAGGCCCCCTACGCCGGAGTCAACTTCGTCGGCGAGGAACGACAGTTCTTCGCGGGCCTGCACCACGGCCCGGACGCCGCGGCGAGCGGCTACCCCGCCCGGGTGCTGCCCCGGGACCACGGCTACTGCCCGCACGTGGTGGTGCGGGGCAGGGCCCTGGTGCTGGAGGACGTACGCGACTTCGCGCGCTTCGCGGGCAACGCCGTCGTCGACGAGAGCGGGGTGCGCTCGTACCTCGGAGCGCCCCTCACCGACCGGCGCGGCTTCGTCCTCGGCACGGTGTGCGCCGTGGACGTGGTGCCGCGGCGTTGGGGGACGCAGGGCCTCACGACGGTCAAGGCGCTCGCCGCCGAGCTGGCGGAGCTGCTGCGCGGCCGGGAGGACCGCCGCGCGTGAGGGCGCCCCGGAAGCCCGCCGCCCTCAATGCAGGAAGGCGGTGATCCGCTGCCGCAGCGAGCCGGCGTCCAGGCCGTGGGCGGCGGTGTGCTCGTCGAGGGTCCCGTAGCGGCGCAGCTCCGCCCGCCCGACGCCCAGGGCGAGCACGCGGTGCGGGACCTCCGCCAGGGCCTGCCCCGCGGCCGCCGCCGAGGTGCCGGCGAGGTACGGCTCGACCAGCACCACGTCGGCCGCGGCCCGCCCGGCGGCGGCGCGCAGGGCCGCGCCGTCGAAGGGGCGCACGGTGGCCGCGTACAGGACCGTGACGTCGAGGCCCTCGGTCGCCGCGAGGACGTTGTCGAGGAGCGGGCCGACGGCGACCACCACGCCCGCGCGGCCCTCCCGTACGGTCTGGAAGCTCAGGTCGCCGAGGGGGCGCGGCGCGGCGTTCGACTGCTGGGAGAGCCGGACGTACACCCGGTCGTCCCCGGCGGCGTACGCGTGCCGCAGCAGCGCCTCGGCCTCGTCGGGGTGGCCGGGCACGTGGACGGTCCAGCCGTCGAGGGTGTCCAGCAGCGCCACGTCGCCGGGTGCCATGTGGGTGAACCCGCCGGCCGGCCAGTCGTAGCTGGCACTGGCACTGACCAGGACCCCGCCCGTGCCCTGGTGCCCGAAGTCCAGCTTGACCTGCTCGAACGGCCGCTCGACGAGGAAGCTGGCGAAGGTGTGCAGCACGGGACGCATCCCCGTGAGGGCCAGCCCGCCGCCCACGCCGACGAGCAGCTGTTCGCGGATCCCGACGTTGATCACCCGGTCCGGGTGCCGTTCCAGAGCCGGCCGGAACCCGTCCATGGAGATCTCGGCGAGCACCAGTGCCAGCCGGGGATCCTCGTCGAGCAGCCGCGACGTGACCGAGATGAACCGCTCCCGCATGGTGTCCATGCCGTTTCCCCCTCAGAACTTCTTCTCGACGCGGGCGACGACCGCGTGCGGCCGGCCCGGATGCGGTGTGGTGAAGGCGGCGTGCAGCGCCGCGTGGTCCCGCCCGTCCACGGTGACGGCGCTCCAGCCGGCCGCCTCGAAGCGGGAGGCGATCCCGCCGGGCCAGCCGTGGGTGGCGGAGTCGTTGTCGATCACCACGGTGTGCAGTGCCTCCAGCCCGGCCGAGCCGGCGTAGGCGATGGCCTCGTGGTTGCTGCCCTCGTCGAGCTCGGCGTCCCCGATCAGCACCCACACGGCGGCCTCGTCCAGCCCCTGGGCCCGCAGCCCGAGCGCGCTGCCGACGGCGAGCGGCAGCCCGTGCCCGAGGGAGCCGCTGCCGATCTCCACGCCGGGGATCAGGGTGCGGTCGGGGTGGTGGCCGAGCGGGGAGCCGTACGTGCCGAAGCCGGGCAGCCAGTCGACGGGGAAGAACCCCTTGGCGGCGAGCACGGCGTAGTAGGCCATCGGCCCGTGCCCCTTGGACAGCAGGAACCGGTCCCGCCCGGCGTCCTCGGCGCTGCCGGGCCCGACGCGCAGCACCCGGTCGTACAGCACCCACAGCACGTCGAGCGTGGAGGTGGCGGCGGGCCCGTGCTTCTCGGCCCCGGTCATGAGCGCGATCAGCCGGTCCAGATCGTCATAGCGGAGCCGGGTGTCCGCGGATACCTGTGTCATGCGGCAACGATGCGACCTCAAGCAAACTTGAGGTCAAGCCCGGGCCCGCCCCGCATGCCATCCGGCCCCGGCACCGGAAAGGCGTGCGCGACCACCCCCCGAAGTGCGGTATTGTTCTCGTGCCGGTCGGGCTGGGGGAAACCCCAGGTCAGCGGCATCGGGACGTGGCGCAGCTTGGTAGCGCACTTGACTGGGGGTCAAGGGGTCGCAGGTTCAAATCCTGTCGTCCCGACTCGAAAGAGTCGCAGATCAGGGGCCGTTTTGGAGCAATCCAAAACGGCCCCTGGTCGTTTTTTGGGGCCGTGCAACGCCGACTGGATCTTGTGCCCCGAGGCCGGGGGAGCAGTCGGCGCTGTCGTCATCTCGCAGGCGGCCCGGAGAGCTCAGGCGGCCGCCCGCCAGACGTTGACGAGTGCGCGCACCGAATGGAACCGGTGCTCCGGGGCGGCGGCCGTTGCGTTCTTGATGACGGCGAGCTGTCCGGAGGTGCCGCGCTACTGCCTCCTCATCGCCCTTCGAGGAGAAGGGGGAAGGGCCGGCCGGGTAGGGCTCGAGCGCCGGGACGTGGAAGGCGCTGAAGATCGGGTGTGACCTCAGCTTCTGGATGCTGCCATTGCCGGCCCGGCTCCGCCGGCCGATGCGGTACATCACCGGCGGCCGGCTCGATCGCCGGCTCCTCCAGGTGCGGGCCGAAACTTTTAGGTAGCGATACGGATTGTCTCGTTCCCCCCGTGCGGACGATGCTGTGGGGGGTTCGACGGTGGCTCGTCCGTAACCACACCTCGGTCGCCTGCTCGGACGCGACCGGATGTGCCATGGAGCCTCCCCCCAGAGGAGTGGCCGTCGAGCGTGGGCATGGCCGCAGGGGTCTCGCGGCCGTGCCCGCCCCACGCTGCGGGGATTGCGGGCACGGACCGGGTGGCCGTGGGGCCCAAGGGTACGGAACCGGGTCGCGGTGGCTTCGCCAGGCCGCCGCGGCCTGATTCGGCCTGCCCCGAGGCGGGGGTTGCTCCGTGGTTGCCGGGCCGGCGCGGTCCGGACAGTCGTCGAGGAGGAATCTGCATGAGTTCCCACGCTGTGGGCCTGCGCGCTGTCGCCGCAGGGTTCGCGAGTGTTGCCCTGCTGGTCGGGGCGGGTACGGCAGTGAGCGCGGCCCCCACTCCCTCGGGCGAGGGAGTGATCGTCGGCGCTGGGCGCGCCGACGTGGTGAAGGACTCCTACATCGTCACCCTCAACACGTCGATCGGACGCGGTGAGGTCGAGCGGCACGCCCGCGACCTGGCAGCGGCACACGGCGGCACGCTGGGGCGCGTGTACACCGACGCGCTGCGCGGCTTCTCCGTCCGTCTGCCGGAGGCCGCCGCCAAGCGACTCGCCGCGAACCCGGCGGTGGCCCGGGTGGAGGCGGACGGCATCGCGCGCGCCGCCGAGACGCAGACCAACCCGACCTGGGGCCTGGACCGCGTCGACCAGCGGGACCTGCCGCTGGACAAGAAGTACACCTATCCCGGCACCGCCTCGAACGTCACCGCGTACGTCCTGGACACGGGCGTCCGTATGACCCACCAGGACTTCGGCGGCCGGGCGGTCAGCGGCTACGACTTCATCGACAACGACTCCAACGCCTCCGACTGCCACGGGCACGGCACCCACGTCGCCGGAACGGTCGGCGGCAGCACCTACGGGGTCGCCAAGGGCACGAAGCTGGTGTCCGTGCGGGTGCTGGACTGCGGAGCGAGTGCTGCGTGGTCGACCGTCATCAGCGGTATCGACTGGGTGACGCGCAACGCCGTCAAGCCCGCCGTGGGCAACATGAGCATCTCCGGCGGCAGGAGCCAGTCCGTCGACAATGCGGTGGCCAACTCCGTCGGCTCCGGCCTGACCTGGGCGGTAGCGGCGGGCAACGTGTCCGGGGACGCCTGCTCCTACTCACCCGGCTCGGCGCCCTCCGCAATGACGGCGGGCGCGACCGAGAGCAGCGATGCCCGCGCCCCGTTCTCCAACTACGGATCCTGTCTGGATCTGTTCGCTCCGGGAGGAAGCATCACCTCGACGTCCCACTCGGGTGACACGGCGACGACCATCCTGAGCGGCACGTCGATGGCCTCGCCGCACGTGGCCGGGGCGGCCGCCCTGGTCCTGGCGGCGAACCCGTCCTGGTCGCCGGCGCAGGTCCGCGACGAGCTCGTGGCCGACACCACCCCCCACAAGGTCACCGACGCCAGGACCGGTTCCCCGAACAAGCTGCTCCACGTCAGCGGGGGCACCACTCCGCCGCCGAGCGGCCCGAAGTTCGAGAACACGGCCGACTACCAGATCAGGGACAACGCCACCGTCGACTCGCCGGTCACCGTGTCCGGGGTCAGCGGCAACGCGCCAGCGGCCCTGACGGTGAACGTGGACATCCGTCACGCCTACCGCGGTGACCTGCGCGTCGAGCTCGTAGCCCCCGACGGCAGCGCCTACCTGCTCAAGGGCTACAACGGCAACGACGGCGCGGACGACGTTCAGGGCACCTACACGGTCAACGCCTCCGGCCAGGTCGCCAACGGCACCTGGAACCTGCGCGTCACCGACAACGCCGAGGAAGACACCGGCTACATCAACGCCTGGTCCCTCAAGTTCTGACCGAGTTTTGACCCCATCAGCCCGCCGGGCCACACCGCCCGGCGGGCCGTAGCCAAAGATCCTTGTGAATCACGGTTCTATCACCAAAGAATCTTCGGCTGGATTTTCTATTCCGCCTACGATCTCCTGTTGTGGGGCTCGTAGGGCACCGCACCACTTTTGAGGAGCAGCGCGATGAGCGCCAGGCGTACGAAGAAGCCGATCCCGGACCGGAAGGGCAAGGGACGGCACAGCAGGACGATGAGCGCGGGCCGCATCACGGCCGCCTGCGCGGTCGCGGCGCTCGCGACGACGGCGGTCGTGTGGGTGCAGAGCGACGAGCAGGCCGCGCAGGCCACGCAGCCGGGCACGGCCAAGGTGCCCTCACTGGAGCTGGTCAACGGCAAGCTGTCCTACACGCCGGACGCGTCCAGGAACCGCATCCCCGACTTCTCCTCGGCCGGCTACAAGGGCGGCGGCGTCGCCCTGCCCGACGCCGCGGTCGTCGGACGCGTCGACGAGCGCACCGGCGACGGCGACGACACCCCCCGCATCCAGGACGCCGTCAACGCCGCCGCGAAGAAGGCCAAGACCGCGGGCGGGCCCGTAGCGGTCCTCCTGGGCCCCGGGACGTTCCGGGTCACGGCCTCGTTGAAGCTGGCGGACGGAGTCGTCCTGCGCGGCTCCGGCACCGACCTCGGCAAGGGAGGGACCCTGCTCCAGGCCAAGGGGGTGCCCGGCTCGCTGATCACCATCGGCGGGGACGGCGACTACACCCGGACGGGACAGCGGGTGACGATCGCCGACGACGTGCCCGTCGGCGCCACCAAGGTCACCCTCCAGGACGCCTCCTCGTTCAAGGCGGGGGAGCGGATCGTGGTCCAGCGCCCGACGACCCAGGAGTGGATCAACGCGATCGGCATGAACAAGATCCCCGGCGGGGAGTCCTGGACGCCGAACTCGGGCATCCTCGCCGTACGCACCGTGGTGGCCGTCTCCGGGAAGACCCTCACGCTGGACGCCCCGATCACGACCGCGATCGAGAAGAAGTACGGCGGCGGCACCGCCTGGCACTACACCCTCGCCGGCCAGGTCACCAACGCGGGCGTGGAGAACCTGGCCGCGGACGCGAAGGAATTCAGCGAGCACCCCGACTACGGGCGGCCCGAGGACGGCAAGAACAAGGACGCCGGTGCCTTCGCCTCGCGCCTGGTGACGGTAGGCGCCGCACGGGACGTGTGGGTCAAGGACGTGAAGCTGACCCGCTTCGGATCCGGGTTCTACGTCAACGACAACGCCAGCCGGGTCACCATCGAGCGGGCCGCCGACCTGAACATGAAGGTCCCCGACGGGCTGGCCCCGCCGCCCGCGTTCATGGTCGGCGGGCAGCAGGTGCTGGTCCGCGACACCACCGTCACCGGCGACCGCGTCCACGCCTGGACCACCCAGGCCTTCGCCGCCGGCCCCAACGTCTTCACCCGCTCCACCGCCACGTCCGTCACCGGCCACGGACAAGTCGACGCCGGCCCGCACATGCGCTGGGCCTCGGGCACCCTCTACGACCAGCTGACCATCAACAGCACCGACGGCGCCTTCATCGCCGCCAACGCCTGGGACGGCGGCACCGGCCACGGCTGGCAGGGCGCCAACAACATGTTCTGGAACACCAAGGCCGCCAAGTACGCCATCCTGACGCCGCCCACCGCCAACAACTGGGCGTACGGCATCACCGGCAAGCGGGTCGACGGCAAGCACGACGGCGACCTCCCGACCCCGCCCGCCCTCGGGACCATCGTCAGCCCCGGCAAGCCGGTGGCACCCGCCAGCCTCTACGAGCAGCAGCTCTCGGAACGCCACCGACCCTGACCCCAGCAGCACCGTACGGGCCCCGCGGGGGCGGGCCCGTACGGCTCGCGGCAGAGCCCCCGCGCGGCGCATCCGCCCGCATCACCCCCAGGAGAGCCAGCCTCCCGTGCACGCTTCACGGCCCATCCCCACCCCCCTGATCGGACGCGCGGCCCAGCTCGCGACGCTGTCCCGCGTGGCGTCCCGGCCGCCGGGCATCATCGTCATCACCGGTGAGGCCGGCATCGGCAAGACGCGACTCGTCCAGGAGCTCCTGCGGGCCCCCGCGCTGAAGGGCCTCCCGCACCTGATCGGGCAGTGTTCCGAGATGGCGGAAACCCCGGTCCTGGGACCGGTCATCGCCGCGCTCAACTGTCTCCCCGCAAGTGCGCTGCGTGACGTACCCGCACTCGCGGGCGCGCTGCGTCTTCTCCTGCCCGGCCTCGCCGGCTTCCTGCCGCCGTCGCTCCCGGTCATCAGCTACGCGCCGGCCGAGACCTACCGCCTGCACGGAGCCATCTACGCACTGCTGCGGTCCATAGACCCGGCGGTCCTGGTCCTGGAGGACGTCCACTGGGCCGACGCGAGCACCCGCGAGTTCCTGCGGGTCCTGACCACCCGCCTCCCCGCCGACCTCACGGTCGTCCTCACCGACCGGGACGACGCTCCTCATGCCGCAGGACCTCGTGGACCGGCCTCGTGGCTGTCCGGCGAACAGGTCCACGAAGTCCGGCTGGGCCCCCTGACCGCGGCGGAGACGGGAGAGCTGGCGGCCCGGCTGATGGGCGCGGACCACACGTCCGAGCACTTCGCCGAACGTCTGCACCGCCGCACCGCCGGCATCCCCTTCGCCATCGAGGAAGTCATCCGGCTGATCACCGACGGCGACGGCGACGGCGACGGCAGCACCCTGGACGACGACGCGATCATCCTGCCCGCCCCGGTGCGGCGGGTGCTCCTGGAACGTCTGGCACTCCTCCCGGAGCAGGCCCGCGACGTCATCGCCGCCGCCGCCGTGGCAGCGGGTCCCGTCACCGTCGACCTGCTCGCCGACATCACCGGACTGAGCGAGCACGACACCCGCCGGGCCGTCACCATGGCGCTCGAGCACGGCGTCCTGTACCCCGCCGCCGCCGGGACCCTCGACTTCCGCCACTCCCTGGCCCGCCAGGCGGCCTACGAAGCCGTCTGCGAGTTCGAACGGCGTCCCCTGCACCTGCGCGCGGCCAAGGCCGTCCTCGCCCACATCTCACCGCCGCCCCTCGCCCAGATCGCCCACCACTACCAGCAGGCCGGCCACACCAAGGCGTACCTGCGCTACACCGAAGCCGCCGGCGACCGCGCCACCGCCCAGGGCGACACCGGCACCGCCACCCGCCACTACCTGACGGCGCTGAGCGATCACTCCTGCGCTGCCGCCCGGATCCGGCTCGGCCTCAAACTCGGCAACGCCGCCCTGTCGGCGATGCCGGACGACGCCATCATCCCCGCCCTGCGCCGGACGCTCACCGAGGACGACCCGCCCCGTGCTGCCGCCGGTGAGCTGCGCCTCTACCTGGGCACCCTCATGCGCAACCAGGCGGGTCTCGGACTGGCCGGCATGGACGAGATCGCCCGGGCCGTCCACGAACTCACCGACACCGCGCCCGACCTCGCGGCCCGCGCCATGTCCACCATCGCCTTCCCCTCCGTCCAGGGATGGCCACTGACCCAGCACCTGGAGTGGCTGGAGCGAGCCGAAGCACTCATCCCGCGCATCACGGACCCTGTCCAGCGCACCGCCATCGCCGCCAACCGGGCCACCGTCCTCATGTTCACCGGTGACCCGGAAGCCTGGAACGCGGCAGCGGCCCTGCCCCGGACCCCTTCCTCCCCGGCCGAAGAAGTCCAGCTCGCCCGCGCCCACGTCAACCTCGCCCACGCCACCACCGCGCTCGGCCATCCCGACGCCGCCCGCGACTACCTCACCCGGGCCGACGCGATCCTCGAACGCAACGGCATCCCCTACCTCGAAGGGCTCGCCGACACCGCCCACCTGCTCCTCGCCTGGACCACCGGCCACTGGGAAGACCTCGCCGCGCGCGTCGAGCGCGCCGTCCACCTCTACTCCGATATCCCCGACCTCGCCGCCGAATCCCTCCTCGTCCGCGGCCTGCTCACCCTCCATCAGCGGGGGGACACCCCAACCGCGCGCCAGGACCTGACGAACGCCGCCCGTACCTCCCAGCTCGACACCGGGATCGTCCTGCCCGCCTCCGCCGCCGCCCTGGCCCGCATCCACCTCGCCGCCGACCGCCCCGACCACGCCCACGCCGCCACCGCGGACACCCTCGACCACATCCGCCGCACCGGCGGATGGCTCTGGGCCACCGATCTGGCCCCCGTCGCCGTCGAGGCCCTCGTCCGAACCGGCTGCCACGCCGAAGCCGGGCAGCTCGTCGAGGACTTCGCCGACGGCATCGACGGCCGCAGTGCCCCGGCGGCCACCGCCTCGCTCCTCACCTGCCGCGCCCACCTCGCGGAGGCCGGCCGGCGCCCGGATGCCGCCGAGGCCCTCTTCACCCGGGCCGCCCGCGCCTGGAACGAGGCCGGCAGACCGCTCGAGACCGGATACGCCTTCCAGGGCGCCGCCCGCCGCGCGCTCCCCGCCGACCGCCGGCGAGGACAGGAACTCGGCAACCGGGCGCTGGAGGTCTACGGGCGCATCGGCGCGACCTGGGACAGCGGCAACTGCAACCGCCTGCTGCGCCACCACGGGCTCACCCGTACCAACAAGCGCGGCCCCATCGGATACGGTGACCAGCTCTCCCCCCGCGAACACCAGGTCGCCGTCCTCGCCGGACGGGGGCTCTCCAACCGCGCCATCGCCGAGCAGCTCAACCTCTCGCCCCGCACCGCCGAGCACCACGTCGCCAACGCCCTGCGCAAGCTGGGAGTGAGCAGCAGGACGCAACTCGCGGACACCTTGGCCACGACCACCACGACGACCACGAAGCCCCGGGCAGCCGAATAGCAGGAGTGCGGTGCGGTGCGGCGCCTGCGTGTTCCGGTCCGGGTCCGACCGCCGTGGCCCGGCTCGTCACGCGCCGCCCGGGGTCAGGGTGACGTTCCAGAAAGCGGCGTAGCGGCCGCCGAGGCGCAGCAGTTCGTCGTGGCTGCCTTCCTCCACGATCCGGCCGCCGTCCAGGAAGACGACGCGATCGGCGCGTCGGACGGTGCGCATCCGGTGCGCGACCATCAGCACCGTGCGGCCGGCCATCAGGCGTTCGATGCCCTCGTGGACGGCCGCCTCGTTCACCGGGTCCAGTGCCGAGGTCACCTCGTCCAACAGCACCACGGGCGCGTCCTTCAGCAGTGCCCGCGCGATCGACACGCGCTGGCGTTCACCACCCGAGAGCAGCGCCCCGCCCTCGCCGACACGCGTGGACCATCCACCGGGCAGGCGCTCGATCACCTCGTCCAACCGGGCCGCCGTCGCCGCCGCCCGTACCTCGGCCTCGTCGGCGTCGGGGCGGCCCAGACGCACGTTCTCCTCGATCGTGCCGTCGAAGAGGTAGACGTCCTGGAAGACGATGGCGAACTGCTCCATCAACACCCGCGGGTCGACGGCACGTACGTCCACACCGCCCACGCGCACGGCGCCCGCGTCCACGTCGTAGAACCTCGCGAGCAACTGCAGGAACGTGCTCTTGCCGGAACCCGACGGCCCGACCACGGCCAGCCGTTGTCCCTGCGGCAATGCCAACGACAGGCCGTCGATCACCGTGCGCTCGCCGCGCCGGAAGGAGACGGACTCGAACTCCACGTCGTGCCGCACCGGCTGGACCGGTTCGGCAGCTTCCGGCAGCGGCTCGGTACGCAACACCGCGTCGAGTCGCGCCAGTTCGTAGCGCGCGCCGCGGATCTGGCCGCCGATGTCCGACAGGGACAGCAGCGGGTCCGCGCAGCGGGCGGCCAGCACCAGGATCGACAGGACCTCCGCCGCACCGATGTGCCCGCCGAGCGCGAGATAGGCGCCCAGGGCCAGCACGCCGGTGAACGTCATCTGCACCGCGAGCGTCGAACCCACCACGCCGGGCAGCGCCGACAGCGTGGAGCGCCGGGACGCGCGCTCGACTTCCCGCAGCGATTCGTCGAGCAGCCTGAAGCCTTCGACGGTCCGGCCTCCGGCGCGCAGCACCGGCTGGGCCTGGAGGTATTCGATGACCCGCCCGGTGGCCTCGTGGTCGCGCTCGTGCCGCTCGGCGTCGGCGGCGGCCGTGGAGCGGCCGGTCCGGACTTGGATCGCCGCCACGATCGGTACGGCGGCCGCTGCGGCCAGACCGATCTGCCAGTTGAAGGCCAGCATCACGACGACGATCGTCAGGGGGGTCACGCAGGCGGAGATGAACGGGGCCAGCAGGTGCGCGATCACGCTCATCGCCTGGAGGACGCCGCGGCCGGCCAGCACGGACAGCTCTCCGAGGCGGCCCGCGTCGTACCAGCCGAGGGGCAGCCGGGCCAGATGATCGCCGAGACGGTGGTACGTGCCGCGCAACAGCGTGGTCCCGGCATGGAAACCGGACCGGTCGCCGGCGTAACGCAGTACCGCGTAGCCCGCGACCGCGGCCCCGAACGCGGTCAGCACCGGCCAGGCGTCTTCGGGCGTACTGCCGAAGAGGGCCCGCAGCACGGGAACCAGCAGGGCGTAGGACAGGCCCTCGACCACCGCGGTCGTGGTCATCAGGGCCACGGTGCGACGCACCGGCCGGGCGTATTCGCGGCCCAGTACGCGCAGCAGCATGCGGATCATCGGAGCTCGTCTCCTTGCGGTACGTCAGCCAGGGTCGTGGCCGGGTCGGCTTCCGTCGTACGCCGGGATTGCCAGAACGCGGCGAACTTGCCCGGCCGTGCCAGCAGTTCGGCCGGCCTGCCCTGTTCGACGATCAGTCCTCCGTCCAGCATCACGACGGTGTCGGCGTCGGCGATCGTCTCCAGGCGGTGGGCGATGACCAGGACGGTCCGGTCACCCTCCAGCGTGGCCAGTGCGCGGCGCACCGCCTGTTCGGTCTGGGGGTCCGCGAAGGCGGTCGCCTCGTCGAGCACGAGGACGGGCGCGTCGGCGAGCAGTGCGCGGGCGAGCGCGATCCGCTGCGCCTCGCCGCCCGACAGACCGGCGTCCTCACCGATCACCGACCGGTATCCGCGGGGCAGTTCCAGGATGCGATCGTGGATGTTCGCCAGCCGGGCGGCGTGCATCACGTCGTCGAGGCCGGCGTGCGGTACCGCCAGCGCGATGTTGTCCGCGACCGACGCACGCAGCAGGCGGACGTCCTGGAAGACGAAGGAGACCGTCCGGTAGAGCTCCCGGCTGCCGAGGTCGCGCAGGTCCACGCCGCCCAGGGTCACCGAACCGTGGGTCGGGTCGAAGAACCGCGGCAACAGCTGGACCAGGGTGGACTTCCCGCTTCCCGACGGCCCCACGATCGCGGTGGTCGTCCCCGGTTCGAGCACCAAGTCGACCCCGCGCAGGACCTCGTGATCGGCTTCGTAGCCGAACCGGACGCCGCGCAGTTCCACCCGGTGACCCCGCCGTGCCGCCGGGTGCGCGGGCTCCGGCAGCGGCCGCACCGCGAGCACTTCCCGGATCCGGCCGACGGCGCGGCGGGCGGCCTGCATGTCGTCGAACCCGTGGCCGAGGGCGGCCACCGGAGCGGTCAGGCCCAGTCCGAGGAGCAGGAAGGGCAGCAGGTCGGCCGGGGCCATGGCACCGGTGGTGATCAGAGCCGTACCGCCGGTCAGGACGACCGACAGCACGAACGGCGGCGACAGCGCCACCTGCATCCCCGCGGCGATGCCGGCGAGCCCGCGCACCATCCCGAAGAAGCTGCGGACGAAATCGTCCACGGCCGTGAGGAACCTGCGGTGGGCGCGCCCCGACGCGCCGAACGCCTTGACCACCGCGATGCCCTGGACGAACTCGACGACGGAACTCGAGATCCGTCCCATGGCCGCGTCGAACTCCTCCTGCTCGCGCAGCCGGGCCGGGGTCATCATCAGGGGGACCAGCGCCACCGCCAGCACGACCGGTATCAGCGTGATCAGTGTGAGCCGCCAGTCGACGGTGAACAGGTAGACCAGCGACGCCAGAGGAACCACGAAGGCGGAAACCAGCTCGCCGGGGGTGTGGGCGATGAACGGGTGCACCGCGCTGACGTCGTCCCCCACCACCTTCGCCAGCTCACCGGTCCGGCGCCGGGAGAACCAGCCGATCGGTACCCGCCCGAGCCGCGCGGCCAGCCGCCGGCGGAGCGTCAGCTGCACCCGGCCGTCCAGGACGTGTCCGAGCCCGGAGGAAGCGGCCGTGAACAGGAGCCGGAGGAACAGGCCCGCGGCGCCCTCGATCACGATGATCCGTACATGGCCGGCATCGGCCGGGCCGGGCGCCAGCAGCGTGCGCCCCAGCTCGACGACCGCCAGCAGCGGCATCAGACCCGCGAGGGCGCCTATGACCTGCAGCGTCACCACGGCGGCGAAACCCGGGTAATAGGGGCGCAGCAGCGCCGCCGTGCTCTCTTCCGCCGCGGAATCGGCACCGGGCGGTGGTGCGGACCGCTCCCTGGCCTGGGTGAGGTCGGTGGTGGTCATGGTCCTCCTGTCTTCGTCGACCCCGTCACGACCGGGCCCGGATGCGGGCCGGCCGGTCATGGGGTGCGTGGGGGATGGCGGTGGCCACATGCCGTGATCAACGACCGGGCCGGAACGGTTCGGCCAGTTGGGCGAGGTAGGAGGCCGGGTAGTCGGGTTCGGCGGCCATGCCCAGGTCTTCGGAGGTGAACCGCCGGTCCGGGTCGTAGGAGTGGGTGCGCATGGCGTGGTCCCAGACGAGGGTGAACAGGCCGAAGTTGACGTCTCCGATGCCGGCCCATTTCAGGTGGTGGAACCGGTGGCCCTGGTTGAGGGCGAGGACCGTGGTGAGCGGGCCGGTGCGGTAATCGGCGTTGGAGTGCTGGAGCAGGAGCTGGACGGCGACGGCGCAGGCCAGGACGGAGGCGACGTCGAGGGGCATGCCGAGCAGCAGCAGCGGGGTGACGCCCCCGAGGGTTTCGAGGCTCTGGTGGAGGGGGTGCTTCATCAGACCGTTGAAGCCGTAGAAGCGCGTGACGCTGTGGTGGACGGCGTGCAGCCGCCACAGCCAGCCGACGTGGTGGCTGGCGCGGTGCACGAGGGTGATGCCGAGGTCGGCGACGGCGACGGCGAGCAGCACCTGGCACCACAGCGGCCAGCTGTCCGGCCACACCCCCGGGGCCGGCGCGAGCGCGGCGGCCGCGGGCACGACGGCGAGTCCGGCAAGGGTGAACACCTCGTTGACGAAAGCGTGGACGGTGTCGCGGCGGCCGTCCCCGCGCGGGATGTTCCACGCGGGCAGGTACGGGAGCACGCGTTCGGCGGCGAACGAGCAGCCCACCGCGAACGCCAATACCACCAGCAGCCAAGGCTTCGGGGCTCCGGCGCTCACCAGCCAGATGGCGGCGCCGTTGACGCCGAGCAGCATGAAGGGCACGTACGCGTACCGGACCAGGAATCGGGCGAGGGCGACAGCGGGCGCCGCGGCGGTCGTTGCAGGCATACCGGCAGCCTCGCGGCCGCGGTGTCCGGCGGGCTTGAACGGATCCGCTACCGGTCCCGCCGCGTATCAGGGCCGTCGGCCGCCGGCGCCCAGTGGGCGGCGGCCAGGGCCTGGGAGGGGGTGATGCCGAACATGGCCTTGCACACGCGGGTCAGGTGGGCGCTGTCCGAGAACCCGGCGGCGTGCGCGGCCTCGGTGGCGTTCGCCCCGCCACGCACCGAGACGATCGCGGCGTGCAGCCGCGCCCACCGCACCGCCGCCGGGAACGACCAGCCCAACTGCTCGGCGAACAGGTGCCCCAGCCGGCTCGCGGACACCCCGGCCCGGGCGGCGACCTCGCCCACCCGCACCGGTCCGTCCGCCACCGCGCCCGGCAGCGCCGCCAGCGCCGCCGCGAGGGCCGGGTGCCGGGGCCGGCCGGGGGCGGCGGCGCCGAGCCGGTCCAGCGCCCGCAGCACGCCCGCCACCGACACGGCGGAGGGCGGCGGGTCCGCCTCGGTGAACACGGACGCCGCGGCGGCCCAGCAGGCCACCCCGCCACGGGCCGCGGTGGAGTGCAGGGCGCGTCCGGCGGTGGTGTCCGCGTCGAGGTAGACCATCACCCCCATCGGCGCCGGCCCCGGTGCCGGACGCACGCGATGCGTGTGCCCGGCGGGGATGACGGCGGCTCGTACCGGCAGTTCGTCCCGCCCGTCGCTCAGCAGCACCCTGCCGGACCCGCACGCCAGTACTTGCACGGCGGCGTGCGCGTGCTCCCGGGCCGTGCCGATCACCCCGGCCACGACCAGGCGGCCCGGCGCCGCATTGACCTCGACCCGCCACGCGTCGGCACCACCCCCGGACGACGCCGCCGACTTCACGGTGCCCGCGCTCACGGCTGCATGGTCCTCTCCCCCCCCGGCCGTGTCCCGCGCGCGACCGGCCCACCCGCCGGGCCTTGCCGGACACCGGCGGCCTGCTCGCCGGCGCCTGCGGCGGTCACGTACGGACCGACGCCCGTCGGAACACCGGGAGTATACGGAGGGGGAGGGCGGCTGGCGGCAGGGGCGCTTCCACCCGCTGATCCCGCGCCGTGCCGCCGCCCGCCACCCCGTTCACCTCACCCCGGAGTGGCCCGGGTGGCCGGACGGTTCCCGGCCCGCCGGGGGGACGGTCGCCGGCGGCGGGGTCCAGCGGCTCTTGGGCGGGATGGTGCCGCTGACCCCGAAGTCGTTCTTGAGCTGCTCGGGGATGGCGTAGTGCATCACGCGGCCGCGCGTGAGGGCGGACAGTTCGAGGACGCTGGTCAGGTGTCCGAGCCGGTCGAGGGCCCAGGCCGCCAGGGGTGAGCGGTCCTCGATGGTCTCCAGCACCCCCAGCAGGGTGGGGGCGGCCTTGACCACGGTGTCCCAGGTGGTGCGGGGGACGTGCAGCCAGTCGGCGCAGGTGTCGCCGATCAGGTAGCGGATCAGGGCGGAGACGAGCGGGTCGAAGAAGGTGCCGGGCACGACCTCCTCGTAGAGGTCGATGAGCTGGCGCGTGAGCAGGGCGCCTTCCTCGCTGGGGCCCATGTGGCGGGTCATGTAGAGGTCGGAGAACGCGCGGGCGGCCCGCAGGTCCTCCGGTGCCTGGTCCTGGTCGACGCCGAGCATGGCGCCGACCACCCTCCAGGCGTAGTAGTAGGACTCGGCGCCCTCGGTGCTCATGTGGATGCCGAGGCGGTGCAGGGCGTCCAGGACCTGGATGGAGAACATCATCTGCCCGCCGATCATGTCCTCCTGACAGATCGGCGTCCCCAGGGCGGCGGTGTCCCAGCGGTCCTCGCGCCTGAGGTGGTGGCGGATGGAGGCGTGCAGCAGCCGTACCTTCTGGGCGGCGGGGATGAAGCGGCTGCCCGCTTCGAACGCGTCGGGCTGCATGAGGTAGACGGTGAACTGGCCCGTCTCGGCCATCCGCTTGGACGGGTACTTCAGCGAGTGGGTGGCCGACAGCAGCCTGGCCACGTGCGGCAGCACGTAGCAGGCGGGCATCGAGGCGAAGGACAGCGCGGTGGAGATGTGCACGTTGTTGTCGATGAAGAACAGCCGTGCCTTCTCCATCTCGCCCCAGTCCACCCAGGCCGGGGGAGCGCCGGTCTCGTGCAGGTACGCGCGGGCGACCTCCGGCAGGCCCTCGGGGAGGTCCTGCCCGACGGCGGAGAAGTAGCGCATGAGTGTGTTGAACTTGCCCACTTCGCCGCGTTCGAACAGGGCCGCCACGGTCGCGTCGGCGAGTTCGTCCCCCGTGGTGCGCAGGGCGTCCATGGACGCCTGGGTGTAGGTCATCGTGCTGCTCCCGGTGTTCCGGTGGGGTGGCGGTCAGTGGATGCGGGTGGCCGAGAGCGTCGCCAGGTCCGTCAGTGCCGTGCGGGCTTCGGTGGGCACGCCGGCGTCGGTCAGGGCGTCGTGCGCTTCGCGCAACCGGGCGGTGATCATGTCTTCGACGCGGGCGACGGCCCCGGTGCGGTGCGCGATCTCCCGCACCCGCTCCACCTGCCGCTCGCCGAGCTCCGCCCGCCCGAGCAGGTGGCGCAGCTCGCCGCGTTCCGCCTCGGTGGCTGAGGTGAGCGCGTGGGCCATCAGAGCGGTGGGCCGGTTCCCCGCCAGGTCGTCCGCGGGGTCCTTGCCGGTCCGTTCCGGGTCGCCGAACAGCCCCAGGAGGTCGTCGCGCAGCTGGAACGCCTCGCCCAGCGGCAGGCCGTAGTCGCTGTACGCCCGGATCAGCCGGGGCGGGGCGCCGGCGAGCAGGCCGCCGATCTGCAAGGGGTGCTCGACGGTGTACTTGGCCGTCTTGTAGCGGATCACCTTGACCGACGCGTCGGGGTCCGGCGCGCAGCCGGTGCGCAGCACTTCCAGGCATTCACCGGCCACCAGTTCGCGGGCCAGGACCGCCCACAGGGGCCGGGCCCTGCTCAGGAAGGCGCCGGGCAGCCCCGAGGTGGTGAACAGGTCCCCGGCCATCGACACCAGCAGATCCCCCACCAGCATCGCCAGGGCCCGGGCGCCGGCCTTCGGCCGCGGATGGCCGGTGAGGACCCGGCGGAGGGCGATGTGCCCGGTGGGCAGGCCGTGCCGCGTGCGGCTGTGGTCGATCAGGTCGTCATGGACGACGGCGGCCGCGTGGACCAGCTCGATCGCGGCGGCGGCACGCACCAGTGCCTCGCTGTCCGGCTGGCCGGCCCCGCGCCATCCCCAGTAGCAGAACGCCGCCCGCAGGCGTTTGCCGTGCGCGGTCGCGGCGTGCAGTCGCTCCGCGACCGGTGCCAGGGAGGCGTCGATGTCCGCCAGCGCCCGCGCTTCCGCGGAGACGAAGCCGTCGAGGACCCGGTCGACGCGCTCCTTCAGGAAGGCGTGCGCTTCCCCTTCACTCATCGCCGCTCTCCGCCCGGACGCGGGCGGTGACGGTGCGGGCCAGGACCTCCAGGTGGGCCGGCGCGGCGGCGTGCCGGTCGAGGAAGAGGCGGCCGCGCACCTTGGTCTCCTCCTGGCCGTCGGCCAGCAGCTCCCCGAGGTCGGCGCGGCGCAGCAGGCCGCTCAGGCCGTCCACCGCGCCGCTCAGACCGCTGACCGCCAGATCGGCGAGGCCGGCCACCAGGGCCACGGCGTCCTCGGTCAGCCGCGGCTGGCGGCCGTCGTGGTGTGTCACAGCATGTCTCCCGCACGGCGAGCCCCACCCCGGCTCCGCGCCGGCCGGCGCGGAGCGCGCGCAGCGGTCTCCCAGCCACGCGGTTCGAGTCTGGCGACCGGGCCTGCCCCGGGCGGCCCGAATGCACCATCGAGTGATCTTTGTTTGAGATCCGCGGCGGCGGGGTGCGGGGTCCGCGCGGGGGTTCGGCGGGGTCCGCCCCCTTCCTTGAGTCGACTCTTGTCAAGTTTATTGCCGCGCGCTATATAGGTGGTGTTGCCATGTGCATCTGTGACATGTGGGAGAGGAGTGAACGACGATGCTCATGCGAACCGATCCTTTCCGTGACCTGGACCGGCTGACCGAGCGCTTCCTGGGGACCGCCGCCCGGCCGGAGGGCATGCCCATGGACGCCTTCCGCGAGGGTGACGCCGTCGTCGTCGAGCTGGACCTGCCCGGCGTCGACCCCGCGTCCATCGACGTGGACGTCGACCAGAACGTGCTCAACGTCAGGGCGGAGCGACGGACCACCGCCTCCGGCGACGACGGCGACGTGCTGATCGCGGAGCGCCCCTCCGGCACCTTCAGCCGCCAGCTGTTCCTCGGCGAGACCCTGGACACCGAACGCATCGAGGCCTCCTACGAGGGCGGCGTGCTCCGGCTGAGCATTCCGGTCGCGGAGCGGGCGAAGCCCCGGAAGATCGAGATCAGGGCGGCCGGAGAGGGCTCGCGCAAGGAGATCGACGTCTGACGGGCGCGCGGCGGGAAGGCGGAGGCGGCGGCCTTCGCCGAAGGCCGCCCTCTCCCCGGCCGCCCGGCGCCGTGAACCGCCGGCGTACGTGAACAGCCGACATGCAAATGCGTGAACGAGCGAAAGGCGTCAACGACCGAAAGGCATCAGCAGCGGAAGCGATCTGAAAGGAGCCGATGATGGCACGCGCGGTCGGGATCGACCTGGGCACGACCAACTCCGTCGTGGCGGTCCTCGAGGGCGGCGAGCCCACGGTCATCACCAACACCGAAGGAAACAGGACCACCCCTTCCGTGGTGGCCTTCGGCAAGGGCGGAGAGGTCCTGGTCGGAGAGATCGCCAAGCGGCAGGCGGTGACGAACGTCGACCGCACCGCGCGGTCCGTGAAGCGCCACATCGGTGAGGCCGGCTGGCGTTTCCCGGAGGCCGGTGACGTCGACGGCAAGCGGTACACGGCCCAGGAGATCTCGGCGCGCGTCCTGCAGAAGCTGAAGCGCGACGCCGAGGCGTACCTGGGCGAGGAGGTCACGGACGCGGTGATCACCGTTCCGGCGTACTTCAACGACGCCCAGCGCACCGCGACCAAGGAGGCCGGCGAGATCGCGGGCCTGAAGGTGCTGCGGATCATCAACGAGCCGACGTCCGCGGCGCTGGCGTACGGCCTGGACAAGGAGAACAACCAGACGATCCTCGTCTTCGACCTCGGTGGCGGCACATTCGACGTGTCGCTCCTGGAGATCGGCGAGGGTCTGGTGGAGGTCAAGTCCACCAACGGCGACACCCACCTCGGCGGCGACGACTGGGACCAGAAGATCGTCGATCACCTGGTGAAGCAGTTCCGGAACGCCTACGGCATCGACCTGTCCAAGGACAAGATGGCCCTCCAGCGGCTGCGCGAGGCGGCCGAGAAGGCGAAGATCGAACTGTCCGCCGCGACGGAGACGACGATCAACCTGCCCTACGTCTCCGCCTCGGCCCAGGGCCCGCTGCACCTGGACGAGAAACTCACCCGCTCCCAGTTCGAGCAGCTGACCGCCGACCTCCTGGAGCGGTGCAGGGCGCCGTTCCACAACGCGGTCAAGGACGCGAAGATCAAGGTCTCGGACATCGACCACGTCATCCTGGTCGGCGGCTCGACGCGCATGCCGGCCGTGACGGAGCTGGTCCGGGAGCTGACGGGCAAGGATCCGCACAAGGGCGTCAACCCGGACGAGGTCGTCGCCATCGGCGCCACCCTCCAGGCCGGTGTGCTCAAGGGTGAGGTCAAGGACGTCCTGCTCCTCGACGTGACCCCGCTGTCCCTCGGCATCGAGACCAAGGGCGGCATCATGACCAAGCTCATCGAGCGCAACACCACGATCCCGACCAAGCGGTCGGAGATCTTCACGACGGCCGAGGACAACCAGCCGTCGGTGCAGATCCAGGTCTACCAGGGTGAGCGCGAGATCGCGGCGTACAACAAGAAGCTCGGCATGTTCGAGCTGACGGGCCTGCCGCCGGCCCCGCGCGGCGTCCCGCAGATCGAGGTCTCCTTCGACATCGACGCCAACGGCATCATGCACGTCACGGCCAAGGACATCGGCACGGGCAAGGAGCAGAAGATGACCGTCACCGGCGGCTCCTCACTGCCCCGCGACGACATCGACCGCATGGTCCGCGAGGCCGAACAGCACGCCGAGGAGGACCGCCGCCGCAAGGAGGAGGCCGAGACCCGCAACCGCGCCGAGCAGCTCGTCTACCAGACGGAGAAGCTGCTGCGCGACAACGAGTCCAAGATCCCGGCCGACGTCAGGACGGAGACGGAGACGGCGATCGGGGACCTGAAGGAGAAGCTCAAGGGGCAGGACACGGCGGCCGTCCGCGCGGCGACGGAACGCGCCGGTGCCGTCGCGCAGAAGATCGGAACCGCCCTGTACGAGCCCCAGGGAGCGGCCGCCGCCGGTGGCGGCCCGGCATCCGGCACAGGGCCGCCCGGCGACGGACCGTCCGGCGACGGGCCGTCCGGCACGGAGGAAGAAGTCGTCGACGCGGAGATCGTCGACGACGAGAGCTCGAAGGGAGGCGTGTGATGAACCCGCCGAAGGCTTCCGGCGGACCGAGGAAGCAGCCACCCCCCATCGTGATCAGGGACAAACGCCGCATCGACCCCGTCACCCTCCAGCTCAGGGCGGCGGACAGCGGTCCGCCCGGGAGCCTGCCCACGCAGGCGGAAACCCGCCCCGACGAACACGGAACCCCCGGCGGCACCCCTGCCGCCGGGGACACCGCTCTGCGGAGCCGGCTCGCCGAACGCACCGCCGACCTGCAACGCCTGAAGGCGGAGTACGACAACTACCGGAAACGGGTCCAGCGCGACCGCCTCGCGGTACGGGAAATCGCCGTCGCGAACGTCCTGGGCGGGCTGTTGCCCGTCCTGGACGCGATCGACCAGGCCCGCGAGCACGATGACGTCGGCCCCGGCCTGCGAGCGGTCGCCGACGCGCTGGAATCCCAGCTCGCCGCACTCGGCCTCCAGGAGGTCGGCGCCCCGGGAGAACCCTTCGACCCCGCCCGCCACGAAGCGATCTCCTGCCAGCGCTCCGACGAGGTCGACCGGCCCACCTGCACCACCGTGCTGCGCCCCGGCTACCGGGTCGGCCGGCACCTGCTGCGCCCGGCCCAGGTCACGGTGAGCGAACCGCCGGCCCAGGCGGAACCCGGCCGCCCGGGCGACCCGTGATCTCCGTGAGGCGGGTCAGGCCGTGGTGTCCTCCGTACGGACGCGGACCCGCCCGGTCGCGTCAAGCCGGGAAAGCCGCTCGTGTTCCCGGGAGGCTCAGCGCCGGACGCGGTCCGGCTCCAGGGGAGTGCCGTGCCCGACGTGGAGCCTGGCGGGGTTCAGGGCGAGCATCCTGCGCAGGCTGGGCAGGTTGAGCAGCGGGTCGTCGTGGAAGGGAGGGTTGGCCGGCCGGCCCCGGACGAGACCGGCCCGCCGCTGCCCGGACGCCCCGGCTCCGGCACGTGACCGTGCCGCGGACCACCGGCGGGCGGAGGGCCGTCGCGGAGGGATCCGGAACGGCCCCCTCGCTCACGTGCGGGCGTCCGCCGCCGGGGTCGCGCGGGTGAGGGTGCAGGTGCCGTCCTCGCACTGGCGCTCCAGACGGCCCCGCGAGACGGTCTGCGCCAGCCCCACCATCCAGCAGGTGGGGCAGCCGCGGAACGCGATCAGGGACAGCGGGGCCGCCAGGAGGACGACCGGGCCGAAAGCGGGCACCAGGGCGATCGAGCCGATGATCAGCCCGAAGCCGATGGCGCCGCGGACCAGATGGCGCGGGACGGAACTGCTGGCGAAGTCCGGACCGGAAGGGCCGGAAGGGGCGGAAGGGGCGGACCGTACAGGCTTCAGGGTGTCCATGGGGTTCACGGTCGTGGGTCTCCTCCGACTGGTGGGGTGACGGCCTCCTCGGCGCCCGGGCCGGCCGGCGAGGCCAGCGCGAGGCGAAGGGCCGCGCGTGCCCTGTGCAGCCGCGACTTCATCGCGGCGGTGCTCAGGCCGAGCGCGTGGGCGACGGTCCTGCCGGGCAGGCCCTGCACGTCCCGCATGATCAGGACCTGGCGCTGCTCCCGGGGGAGGGCGCCGACCGCGGCGGCGATCCTCTCCGCCTCCAGCCCCCGCAGGACCGCCTCCTCGGCGGACGGTTCCGCGGAGGCCTCCGGCCCGGCCGGTGCCGCCTCGCCCCTCGGGGCGAGCTGGCGCACCTGCCGGAGGCACTCGTTGCGCACGATGCGGAACATCCACGAGGCGAGCGCGCCGGTGGCCCGCAGGGTCCCGATCTTCCGGTAGAGGATGATCAGCGCCTCCTGCGCCGCGTCCTCCGCGTCCTGCGGCGAGGCGCACAGGGTGAGGGCGAACTTCCGTACGTGGGGCTGCGATTCCATCACGACCGTGGTGAGCGACGGGACGTCGCCGTCCTGCGCGGCCCTGATCAGCCGATCGTCCGGCCAGTGGAAGCGTTGTTTCATGTGCTGCTCTTTCCGGGCGGGTGCCGTGGGTGTGGTCGCTGGTCAGCCCCGGCTCCTGTAGCGCCGCATCAGGTGCCAGCCGCACGCGCCCATGAGCAGGACTCCGACCACTACCAGGCCAGTGATCATCATTGGGGGTTCCTCCGGGTTCTGCCGTGTTTTCGATCGGTACACGGACAAGAGGCGGAGAGGAGCCGGAAGGATTCGCCCCCGGCCGGATTTTCTCCCGATACCGTGCCGGCGATGGCGCGGGGGGCACACCAGGCCGAGATGGGCCTTGGTGGAACGGGCCTCGGCCGGCACGATCGCCCCGGCCGAGAGGACGAAGGCCGAGATGAAGCCCACCGGCTGGTTCTGTGCCGAGCCGGTGCCGGGGCGTCGCCGCTCGGGACGGCCGGAACGGCCGGCGCGGCGCGGGGCGGTGGGCGGGTGTGACACGGGGAACCTCCTGAGAGGGGGGACGGTCGGCGGCGGCGTGCTCCGCGGGACGTTCCGCGCTCCGGCGGTGCTGTGCGTTCAGTGGCGCCACGCGGCCACCGCGGTGAGCAGGACGAGGGCGGCGCCGGTCAGCAGCAGCCAGACACGGTGCGTGCCCGGGCCGCGCCTGCGGGTCTCGATCTGGCCGGCCGGGGCCGCGCCGGGGTACCTGCGGGCGTAGTGCTCGACCTGCTGGCGCCGCCCCTCGGACGGGTCGACCCAGGGCGTCTTGAAACCGCACTCCCCGCACCAGAAGCGGTTGGCCACATCCGCTCCTTGTCTTGACGTCCGTATGCGGGCACCGACCGGCCCGACGGTGGCCCGGAAGCCGGCGGCTGTACAGGTGACGGGCCCGGCCATTCGTGACCGGCGGCCACGGGTAGGCTCACCGCCGTTCAGACAGGCGGATCACGGGAGTTGCCGGATGACGGAGGACCTCGGCACGTTGCTGCGCACGCTGCGCGATCGAGCGCACCTGACGCAGGACCAGGTGGCCGAACGGTGCCGGCCCGGCCGAGGATGACTACGGCAACGGCCCGTCACTGGCGCCGAGTTGCAACGGCGGCCACAACTACGAGTGCTGGGCGCCAGCCTTCGCCGACTACGTCCCGCGCCTCGAAGCCGCCTTCGCCGCGGCGGGCTGACCGGTCCGAACGGACGAACGCCCTGAAGCGAGGATGCCCGCGCTCCGGCCGCGGGCTCCCCGCCGACGGCCGAGACCTCCGCATCCACGGCCCCTGCCCCGCCGACGGCACCTCTACGATCGACGGCAGGTACCACCCGGCCCGCGGCTACGGCCGTCCGCTGCCCCACCCGGCCGCGCCCGGTGCCGGCATCACCACCACCGCCGCGGAGGCAAGAGGCCGATGACGCCCGTCCCGTTCACGTCCGACGACACCGCGCGCGTCGCCGAAGCCCTCGACCAGGCCGTCGCGGACGGTGCCACCCCCGGAGGCGTCATCGCCCTCGGAACCCTCGGCGAACCCCCGCGCTTCCTCCGGGCCGGCCGGATCGCCGGTGAAATGGGCGACACCGCACCGGGCCCCGACACGCTCTACGACCTCGCCTCCCTCACCAAGGTCGTCGCCACCTGGCCGCTCGTCTGCCAGGCCCTCGATGCCGGCGTCCTCTCCCGTACCGCCCCGGTACGCGACTTCCTGCCCCCGATCGACGGTCCGGCACCCAGCGGGGAGGCCACCGTCGAGCAGCTCCTCACCCACACCGCCGGTCTCAAAGCCGCCACCCGCCTGGACCAGTACCGCGGCACCGACCGGCCGCTGCACGAACTCCTGTGCCGCGAACCCCTCGAAGGCGCCCCCGGCGAGCACCGGTACGTCAACCGCGGCTACATCCTCCTCGGCCTGGCCCTCGCCCACGCCCACGGCAGCCCCCTCGACGCACTCGGCCGCGCCCTGTGGGACGAACTCGGCATGAGCGGTACGACGTACGGACCCGTCGCCCGCGGACCGCGGGTCGCCCCCACCGAACGCCGCATCCCCGGTGCCCCCCTGATCTGGGGCACCGTCCACGACGACAACGCCGCCCTCCTCGGCGGCGTCGCCGGCCACGCCGGGGTCTTCTCCACCGCCCGCGACCTCGCCCGCTACGCCGGGCACCTCCTCGCCCCCACCGGCCGGCCGCACGGCTGGCTCCGCGCCTCCACCCTGCCCCTCGCCCCGATAGAGCCGGGACTCGACCGCGGCCTGTCCTGGATCTGCGCCCCCGGCGGGGTCGCCTACCACCACGGGTTCACCGGCACCAGCCTCTACCTCGCCCCGGGTTCGGGCCGCTACCTCGCCATCCTCACCAACGCCGTCCACCACGGCGAAGCCCGCCGCCGCACCGCCCCCCTGCGCGCCCTCGCCCTGAAGACCATCACCGCCGTCTGACCCCGGCGAGGCCCACCGTGCGGCACGGCGCAGACGCCATCCGATCGGCGGAAAGACGGAGAAAACGCTTGGACGGCGTCAGCGGTCCTGCGGAACACTGCGACTCCTGTCCTGACGCCGCTCACACCGCACAGGGTTGGTATGGGATCTCCTGAGTCACAGCAAAGTCCTCCGGGCAGGGGCCCGGTACTCCTCGCACTGCGCCACTACGGACGGGAGCTCGTCCGGCTCCGGTGGCTGGCCCTGCCCGCCATGCTGCTCCCCGCACTGGGCAACATCGGCATCAACTACATCGCGCCGCTCGTCGTCGCCAAACTCGTCGGCCGGATCGCGGGCGACGACGGCGCCGTCACCGCGGGCATCGGCCCGGTCCTGCCGTACGTCATCGGGTTCGGCGCCGTCCTGCTGCTGTCCGAGGCGCTGTGGCGGCTCGGACTGCACTGCCTCAACCGCGTCGACGCCTTCGGCGTCGAACGGCTCTACGTACTCGGCATGGACGAACTCTTCGCCAAGGACGCGGCGTTCTTCCACGACAACTTCGCCGGCTCGCTGACCAAGCGGGTCCTCAGCTTCGCCTCCCGCTTCGAGGAGTTCGTCGACACCCTCACCTTCCAGATCGTCGGCAAGTTCGTACCCCTGATCTTCGGCTCGGTGGTGCTGTGGCAGTACGAACCGCTCCTCGTCGTCGGGCTCCTGACGATGATCGCGCTCACGGCACTCTGCGCGACCCCCCTCATCCGCCGCCGTCAGGCCCTCGTCGACCAGCGCGAGGAGGCCATCGCCCGGGTCTCCGGCCACGTCGCCGACAGCCTGATGAACATGGACACGGTCCGCGCGTTCGCCGCCGAGGCGCGCGAGGCAGCCGAACACCGCAAGCGGGTCGCGGAATCGCGGCGGCTCATGGTGCGCTCGTGGGACTACGGCAACCTGCGCATCGACACGCTGGTCGCACCGATGTCCGTACTGACCAACGCGCTCGGCATGCTGCTCGCCGTGGGGCTCGCCGGGAGAGGGCACGGCGTGGAGACGGTCGTCGTCGCCTTCACCTACTACAGCAACGCGACGCGGATCATGTTCGAGTTCAACCAGATCTACCGCCGCCTCGAAAGCTCGATGACGGAGGCCGCACAGTTCACCGCGCTGCTGCTCACCCCGCCGACCGTCCTCGACCCGAAGTCCCCGGAACCGCTGCTGCCCGAGGGCGCCGACGTACGCTTCGAAGGGGTGCGCTTCGCCCACGCGGGCGCGGAACCGCTCTTCGACGGGCTCGACCTGGCCGTACCCAGCGGGACGAAGATCGGCCTCGTCGGCCGCTCCGGCGGGGGCAAGACCACCCTCACCCGGCTCCTGCTGCGGATGACCGACATCGACGGCGGACGGATCACGGTCGGCGGACAGGACATCAGCCGGGTGTCCCAGAGCGACCTGCGCGGCCTGATGGCGTACGTGCCGCAGGAGCCGGCGATGTTCCACCGCACCCTCAAGGAGAACATCGCGTTCGCCCGCCCGGACGCCACCGACGCCGAGATCCGCCGGGCCGCCGAGGCGGCGCACGTCACGGAGTTCGCCGACGCCCTGCCGGACGGCTTCGACACCATGGTCGGCGAGCGCGGGGTCAAGCTGTCCGGCGGACAGCGCCAACGGGTCGCGCTCGCCCGGGCGATCCTGCGCGACGCCCCGATCCTGCTGCTCGACGAGGCCACCAGCGCCCTGGACTCCGAGAGCGAGATCCTCGTACAGGACGCCCTCTGGCGGCTCATGGAAGGGCGGACGGCGCTCGTCGTGGCCCACCGGCTCAGCACCGTCGCCACCATGGACCGGCTCGTCGTCCTCGACCGCGGCCGGATCGTGGAGCAGGGCACCCACCAGGAGCTCCTCGCCGCGGACGGCGCCTACGCCAAGCTGTGGCAGCACCAGTCGGGCGGCTTCCTCGACGACACCCCCACCGCCGGCGCCGACGTACGCCCGTGACCCCGCGCCCCGCCGTGCCACCCGGGTACGGCGGGGCGCGGGGCCCGGACGTCCGCGCCTCCCGGGCCCCTACGACCCGGCGCGTACGAGGGCGGCGGCGAGACGGGCCAGATCGTCCGGCGCCACCAGGCCCGCGAGGCCGTCCGCGGTGCGCGGGAGCCCGAGTCCGGAGGCGGCCGACAGGCTGCGCCCGTCGAAGCAGGGGCGCAGGCCGGGCCAGACGGCCTGGACCTCCCGGCAGAAGATGCCCGCGCCGACCGGCCCGATCCGCGGAACCTCGCGCAGCAGCGCGCACAGCGCCTCCCGGTCGCCCGCGGCCCGGTCCCGCATCCGGCGGAGATCACCGCCGTACCGTTCCAGAAGCAGCTCCGCGCCGTCGCCCAGGGCGGTCGCGGTGCTCTCGTCGTAGCGGACGTAGTGCCCCCGCCCGAGGGCGGCCACCCGCGTCCGCCACGACGAACCCGCCATCGCGCGGGGCGTGCGCAGCCCGGCCGCGAAGAGCTCCCGGGCGGCGGCCGTCGCGGTCTCCGCCCTGATCGGAGCCGAGAACAGGACGGTCAGCACCAGCAACCGGTACAGCGGCGCCGGCTTGTCGCGCAACCTGATCCCGGCCTCCTCGGCGTACGTCCGCCCGTGCTCGCGCAGCAGCCGCGCGACCACCTCGTCCCTTCCCACGGCTCCCTCCTTCCCAGCACCCGGCGCCTACCCGCTCCCCGCCACCCGCCACCGCGTGTGACCGACAGCGCCGTTTCCGACGGACTCGGACGCGTCAACGCGCAGAGCGAAGTACGGGTGTAGGCGCTATGCGGTCGACGCACGGAAGCCGTTGCAGCACCATTCGGGGCAGGGGGCCGACGACGAGGAGCAATGTGATCACCCAGGGCGTGAAGATCACCACGCGATGCGATGACTGTGGCGGTGCGCTGACACGCGACATCGGCCAGTTCATCGACCGCGGACGCCTGTGGTGGGGGATCGAAGGTGCTTGTCGGTCATGCGCCATCGGGTGGTGCGAGCAGGACAGTGGCGGTGAGACTCCTGAAGAGATCCGCCAGGAACTCCTGTCCGAACACGGACCTGCCCGGCTCCGTCTCATCGGGCCCGAGACAAACCCGGTGGCCGTCCTGCGAGCTCTTCGAGAGGTGCATGGCTTGACGCTCACGCAAGCAAAGGCGACGGCAGCTGAGCTGAAGACGACCGGACTGATGGGAACGTGGGTCGAGATGGAACTCATCGCCGCAGCGCTCCGGCAGCGCTCAGTCGAGGCAGCCGTTGTTCACGCGGATGCGGGACCCCTGGCCTGACGCCCCTGACGAGCGACAACCGCATCCAGATGGGCGTCCCCACCGGCGTACACGCCGCCGTGATCGCCGCCGGTCCCGGCCGCCGCACCTCGCGGTAGCCTCTCGGGATGGATCATGGGGAGGGCGAGGACGTGCTGGTTCTCGAGGCGCAGACGATGCTTGCCGCAGGGCAGAGCGAGGAAGAGGTCTTCGCTGAGCTGGCCGCGAGGACCGGGGACTGGGGTGCCTGTGTCGTGGCGGTGTGCCTGGCCCTGGGGGTGCCCCGGAGTGACGCCGAGGCACGACTTCGCGAGGTCGAGCCACTCCTCACGGAATTCGTGGGGGGTGAGGAGGAAGACCTCGCCTTCATTCTGACGGTCGGGGACGTCTTCATCGTGGACCGAGTGCTCGAGGAGCACGAGGAACACATCCGCGACCTGCTCGGGACCGCCGCCGGCGCCAGCGGAGGCTATCCGGGCAGCCTGCTCGGATGGTTCCGCACCGGGGAACTCACGAAGCTCTTCCTCCACTTCGCCAAGGCCCGGTTCGACCACGGGCGGGGCTCGCCGCCCGATTTCTGGGCCGCCATGACCACGGCCGGCGAACTCCTGGCGAGCCAGGACGGCCCGGACCAGGCAGAGGTGACCGCGGGGCTGGAACGTTGCCGCGAACAGGCTGCGGCCCTCGGCGCGAAGTAGCGTCGTCATCGACGGACAGCCTCCGCCGCGCAGGCGGTCCCGCCGGCTCAGTGACCCGTTCCGGCCACGGCCGACCCGAGACCCCGCCGTGCGACGGCACCCGTCCGGGCGAGCCGCCGGGAGGCGGTGGCGCGCGGACCGGCAGACGATGGAGGCGTGCAGGTGCCACACGAGCGGGCCCCCGTGAGCGGGGTCCGGTGAGCGGGGCTCCATGAACGAGCAGGTGCCGGTCGAGGAGCTGATCAGCAGCGCCGCGCAGTCCGCCGGGGGCTGGCTGGGCGCGCTGCCCGTCGCGCTCGTGGCCACCGGTGCCGACGGGACGATCGTGCGCTGGAACCAGGTCGCGCAGGAGCTGCTCGGCTACACCCCGCCCCAGATGCTCGGCCGCCACATCGCCGACCTGCTGCACCCGGGATCCGACCGCAGCCTGGGCCGCTCCCTGTGGGAGGCGGCAGCCTCCGGGCGCGGGGTGATGGGCACCGTCACGGCCTGGCACCGCGACGGGCACCCCCTGGAGGTGGAGATCTGGGCCTCCCCGGTGTCCGACCGGCAGCACGGCTCGACGGTGCTGGTCTTCGCGGCCGACGCCCACGCGGCCCGGCGCATCCGAGGGTCCTCCGCCGTCTGGGACGGCCTCTTCGCCCGCTCGCCCGTCGGCATCGCCATCCTCGACACCCAGCTGCGGTTCCTCCAGGTCAACGCCGCCCTCGAAGCCATGAACGGGCTGCCCGAGTCGGCGCACGTGGGACGCCGTCTGGCCGAGATCCTCCCCGAGGTGAACGCCCTCGAGATGGAGGAGGCCATGCGGCAGGTCCTGGAGACGGGGGAGCCGGTCCTGGACCGCCGCCGCGTCGGGCGGACCCCCTCCCAGCCGGACCACGACCGGGTGTGGTCGTGCTCCTACGTCCGCGTGGAGGACCCCGCCCGGATGCCGATCGGGGTCATCGCCTCCCTCGTCGACATCACCGAGCAGCAGCGCGACCACGTCGAGGCCGAAGCCGGCCGGCGCCGGCTCGCCCTGCTCAGCGAGGCGAGCATCCGCGTCGGCTCCAGCCTGGACCTGGAGCGCACCGCGCAGGAACTCGCCGATCTGGCCGTACCGCGCCTCGCCGACGCCGTCACCGTCGACGTACTCGACGCCCTGGCCCGCGGGGACGAGCCCGGCATGGGGCTCACCGGCGGGGTGGCCCTGCGCAGGCTCGGCCGGGCGCCGCTGTCCGGCTCCAGACTGACCGACATCCTGGCCCCCCTCGGCCGCACCCTCACCTTCCCCATGACCGCCCCCTACACCCAGGCCCTCGCGGCCCGGCAGCCCTTCCTCATCGCCCGCCTCGACGAGCAGGCCGTGGCCCCCGCCGCCCGGCACTCGGCCAAACCCGCGCAGCTGCTCACCGCGGGAGTGCACTCCTTCGCCATGGCCCCCCTGGTCGCCAGGGACTCGGTGCTCGGCGTCGCCACCTTCTACCGCACCCGCCCGGTGGGACCGTTCACCGCCGAGGACGTCACCCTCGCCGGGGAGCTCGCCGCCCGCGCCGCGCTCAGCATCGACAACGCCCGGCTCTACCACCGCGAGCACGAGACCGCCGTCATCCTCCAGCGCAGCATGCTCCCGCAGCACATCACCCCGCCGCCCGGCATCGAGGTCAGCCACCGCTACCTGCCCGCGAGCGACGTCAACGAGGTCGGCGGCGACTGGTACGACGTACTGGCCCTGTCCGGCGGCAAGGCGGCCCTGCTGATCGGCGACGTGATGGGCCACGGCATCGCCGCCGCCGCGGTCATGGGGCGGCTCTCCGCCTCCGTACGCTCCCTCTCGCGCCTGGACCTCTCGCCCGTGCGGCTGCTGCACCAGATGGAAGCCGCGCTCGCCGACTTGGCCGAGCCCATGCTGGCCACCTTCCTCTACATCGTCTGCGACCCGGCCACCGGACGCTGCACCGTCACCCGCGCCGGACATCCGCCGCCCGCCCTCGCCCTCCCCGACGGCACCGTCCGCCTCCTGGACACCCCGCCCGGCGTCCCGCTGGGCGTCGGCGGCATCGCGTTCACCCCCACCGAGGTCGAAGTGCCCCCGGGCAGCCTCCTCGTGCTCTACACCGACGGACTCATCGAGGCGCGCGGCAGCGACCTCGACGAGCGGCTGAACGAGCTGACGCAACTCCTCGCGGACCCCCAGCGCCAGCTGGACCACGTGTGCGACTCGCTGATCACGCACCTCGTCCCGGCGGCGGCCGACGACGACATCGCGCTGCTTGTCGCGCGGGTCGGCGGCTGACCCCCTCCAGCCAGGCGACCTGGCGCACCGAGCGGACCTTCTGACCGGGCCGGAACAGGGCGGCCGGAAGAGGGCCCGAGCAGGGCCGGCGGGCCGGGGATCCCCGTGGAAGGCGTGGGGATCCCCGGCCGTTCGGGTCAGCCCTTGCCGAGGAGCGCGTTCATCCGGGCGATCTCGGCGCTCTGCGAGGTGACGATGGCGGCGGCCATGTCCTTGGCGGGCTGGTACTTCCCGCTGGACCGCTCCTTCTCGGCCATGGCGACGGCGCCCTCGTGGTGCTTGACCATCAGCTTGAGGAACGCCGTGTCGAAGGCCTTGCCGGTGGCCTTCGTGAGCTGGTCCATCTCCTCGGCCGTCATCATCCCGGACATGGAGTGGCCGTCGTGGCCGCCGTCGTGCGCCGAGTCGGCCGGCGGGACCGGCTCGCCCCAGGCGCTCAGCCAGCCCGTCAGGGTCTTGATCTCCGGGTCCTGGGCCTTCTTGATCTCAGCGGCGAGTTCCTTGACCTCCGCCGATCCGGCACGGGTCGCGGCGAGGTCGGCCATGTCGACCGCCTGCCGGTGGTGCGGGATCATCCCCTGGGCGAAGGCGGTGTCGGCGGCGTTGTTCGGGGCCTGCGCGCTGTCGGCGGAGGCCGGTGCGGAGGGCTTGGCGGTGGGGGACGCGGACGCCCCGTCGGGGTGGTCGCCGGAGCCGTTGTTCCCGCCGCAGGCGGCGAGGACGAGGGCGGCGGTGGCCGCCGCGGCCAGGCCGGTGGTGCGGCGGAGCAGGGAACGCTTGACGGTCATGGTGGTGCCTCTCCTGTGCTGGGTCGTACGGGTGCTCGGCCGGCTGGAACGCCGGCAGGGACCGCCCTATACGCGCAGGAGTTGCAGTTCGCCGAGTGACGGGGGTGCGCGGCCGTACGCCGTCGCCCGGAGCGCGGTGCCGTGCGCCGCCCGGACCGCGGAGGGGATCCCGCCGGGCGTGACCGCCGGGGGGTGCAGGACCGGGGTGCCGCTGGTGCCCGGTGCCGCGCAGGTGGGGTCGGCGTGCTGGGCGTGTCCGTCGGCCGGGCCGCCGTGCCGGGCGTCGCCCGCGTGAGCGCAGCCACAGGGGTCGGCGGACGGGTGCCCGGCAGCGGCGGTGTGCGCGGCCGCGGGCGGGTGCGCCGCGGCCGGCGGGACCGCTCCCGGGCCGAGGCCGTGCATGCCGATGATCCCCGTGAGCAGGGCCAGTACGAGGAGCAGCCGGGCGGGCAGCCGGGAGGCCCTTCTTCCGCCTGCGGCCCGCGCGCCCGTACTCGTACCCATGGCGGCATCGTAGAGGGCCGCGCCCGCATACTCCAAAGGGGTAGGGGGTATGGCGTGGCGCTCGCCGCGGGGCGTCTCAGGCCGGAGCCACCGGGCGGCCCGAGTGGAGTTCCAGCGGGCCGGTGCCTTCGGCCAGGGCGGTCAGGCAGGCTTTGATCTGCCGGCGCAGCCGGGGTTTGACCAGCCCCCGCAGTTCCTCGCGGCGCGCGGTGCGCCACTCCCGCAGTTCGGTCGGCGGCAGCCGGACCGCCGCGAGGTCGGCCGGGCCGAGGACCCCGCCGTCGTAGAGGAAGCGGATCCGCGCCGGGTATCCGGGCCGGTGGGTCCAGTCGACGGCGAGGAGGCGGCCGGGGGCCCGGTCGAGCCCGGTCTCCTCCCGGACCTCGCGCGCCGCGGCGTCCCGGGGGGTCTCGCCGAGGTCGCTGTCGACTCCGCCGCCGGGCAGCAGCCAGCGGCCCGGCTCGCCGTACCCGGGCCGGACGAGCAGGACCCCGCCGGCCCCGTCGGTGAACACCACGTTGGCGGCGGTGAGGGCCTTCGGCCGGGCGGCGCGGTGGCCGGCGTCGTCGTAGCGGCCCGCGTGCTCCAGGGCGGCGCGGTCGGCCGGATCCAGCCCGGCCGGGGAGCCGGGCTGCGGGACGCCGTCGACCAGGTGCGCGACGGAGCCGGCGTACAGGGCGGCCAGCCCGGCGCGCAGCCGGGGCGCGAGCCGGTCGGACAGCTGCTCCGCGGCCTCCTCCGGGGTGAGCCAGCGCGCCTCGGCGACCTCGCCGTCCGCGAAGGTGATCCCCTCGACAGCGGCGCTGGTCAGCGGCCCCACGAGGTACACGTGGACGACGATCGAGCGGCCGAGCGCGCCCGGCGGACAGGAGTCCACGGCCAGCAGCCGTCCGACCGGGACGGACAGGCCGAGCTCCTCCGCCAGCTCCCGGGCCAGGCCCTCCTCCGGGGTCTCGGTGTCCTCCACCGAGCCGCCGGGCAGCTCCAGGCCCTCCTTGTACGAGGGGGTGAGTACGAGGACCCGCCCCCGCGGGTCCAGCACGATTCCGGTCGCGGCCACGAGCGGGGCCGGCCGGGCGGCGTAGTAGGCGCGCACGGCTTCGGGCGTCGGGCGGTCGGGCACGGCGGCGGCTCCGGGATCGGGATGCTGACGGGGATCGCGTCGGGAGTCGGGGGCGGGGCTCGGGACGTACCGGAATCAGTACCACGTCCGGGCCCGGCGGCACGGCTTCAGGCCCGTACGAGGAGCAGTCCGCCCATGGTGACCATCGTCGCGGCGACCAGCCCGTCCAGCGTCCGCCAGGCGGCGGGCTTCGCGAGCACGCCGCTGAGCAGCCGGGCGCCGTAGCCGAGGGTGCTGAACCAGATCAGGCTGGCCAGCCCGGCCCCGATCCCGAAGGCCCAGCGCAGATCACCCCGGTCGGCGGCCAGCGACCCCACCAGCAGCACGGTGTCGAGGTACACGTGCGGGTTGAGCCAGGTCATGGCGAGGCAGGTGAGCACCGCCGCGCGGGCGGAGCCGGCGGTGGCGCCCTCGGAGCTCAGCGCCGCCCCGGGGACGGGACGCAGCACGCGCCGGGCCGCGAGGATCCCGTAGCAGATCAGGAAGCCGCCCCCGGCGATCCCGACGGCGGTCAGGGCGGCCGGCCAGGCGGTGACGAACGCGCCGACCCCGGCCACGCCCAGGAAGATGAGGACCGCGTCGGAGACGGCGCAGATGGCCACCACCGCCAGGACGGCGTGCCGGCGCGCGCCCTGGCGCAGCACGAAGGCGTTCTGCGCGCCGATCGCGACGATGAGGGAGAGGCCGGTACCGAAGCCGGCCAGGAGTGCTGGGGTGATGCCGTTCGTCATGCTCCGACCGTAAGGACGGCGCGTCGCTGAGTACAGCTAAAGATATTTACGTATCATTAGCGGTCGTGATGGACGAGCTTCCCCTGGAGCAGGTGAGGACCCTGCTCGCGGTCGTCGACGAAGGCACCTTCGACGCGGCCGCCGCGGCCCTGCACGTGACGCCCTCCGCCGTCAGCCAGCGGGTCAAGGCCCTGGAGCAGCGCACCGGGCGGGTGCTGCTGATGCGGACCAAGCCGGTGCGGGCGACGGAGTCGGGGGAGGTGGTCATCCGCTTCGCCCGGCAGCTGGCCCGGCTGGAGCGGGACGCGCGCGCCGAGCTCGGGATGGGGATGGGCGAGGGGCTCGGGCCGGTCCGGATGCCGATCGCCGTCAACGCGGACTCGCTGGCCACGTGGTTCCTGCCCGCGCTGACCCGGGTGCCTCAGGAGCCGCCGATCTGCTTCGAGCTGCACCGAGAGGACGAGTCCCACACCACCGCCCTGCTGCGGGAGGGGCAGGTCATGGCGGCCGTCACCTCCTCCCCGGACCCGGTGGCCGGCTGCACCGTACGGGCGCTGGGGCTGGCACGGTACCTGCCGGTGGCCAGCCCGGACTTCGCCGCCCGGCACCTGACCGGGGCCCCGGCCCGGGACCTGAGGGAGGCCCCGCTGATCGTCTTCGACCGGCGCGACGTCCTCCAGGACGACTTCGTCCGGGCGCTGACCGGCGGCGCCGCGCCGGCCTCCGCCGCGCGGCACCTCGTACCCACCTCGGAGGGCTTCCGGGACGCGGTGGTCGCCGGCCTCGGGTGGGGGCTCGTCCCCGAACCGCAGGCGGAGCCGCTGCTGGAGGCCGGGGCGCTGGTACCGCTGGCGCCGGGGCGGTGGCTGGACGTACCGCTGTACTGGCAGCAGTGGAAGCTGGACTCGCCCGCGCTGGCACTGGTCGCCCGGGTGGTCGCCGAAACGGCCATGGAGGAGCTGCGGCCGGCCTGAGGCGAAGCGTGCCCGGCGTCGGCCGCGGGGCCGTGAGCCGGACGGACGGGACGGCCCGGGTGTGGCGGTCCGCGCCCGGGCGTCTACTGGAGGGAGAGGACCGACTCCCTGGAGCGCCAGGATGAGGAAGATCACCGCAGAGCTGTTCATCTCGCTCGACGGCGTCGTGGAGGCGCCCCACGAGTGGCACTTCCCCTACTTCGACGACCGGATGGGCGCGGCCGTCGACGCCGTGGTCGGATCGGCCGGCACCCTGCTCCTCGGCCGCAGGACGTACGACAGCTTCGCGGGGGCCTGGCCCGATCGGGAAGCGGCCGGGGGAGAGGACGCCGACTTCGCCCGGCGCCTCGGCGACGCCCGGAAGATCGTCGTGTCCCGGCAGCCGCTCGACTCCGGCTGGCGCAACTCCGAGCGCCTCGACGGGGAACTCACCGAGGCCGTCACGGCGTTGAAGAACGAGCCGGGCGAGGACCCGATCGTGATGAGCGGCTCGGTCTCCGTCGTCCGCCAACTGCTTGCCGCCGGGCTGCTGGACCGCCTCCAGCTGCTCGTCCACCCGGTCGTGCTGGGCAAGGGCATGCGCCTCTTCGAGGAGGGCGGGCCCGCGGTCCCGCTCGAACTGCTCTCCAGCGAGGCCTTCGGCACCGGCGTGCTCAACCTCTTCTACGCCCCCGCCGAGCGTCCCGGCAGCGCCGGCTACCGGGAAGCGAAGGCCCATCTGCCGCGCACCGGCGGCTAGGCCGTCTCTTCCGGATCTTGCCTCGCCCGCGCTGCCCGGCACCGTACCTCGCCGCGTTGTCGCGGCACCGAGGACGTCCAGTAATCGGGAGCCGCTCCGCCTTGCGAGGCGCGGCACCTGGGGGAAACGCGGGCCTAACCGGCAAGATCCGAGAGAGACGACCTTGGCCGTGTCGCCTGGGGGCGGCCGCCCGGCCCGCCCGCCGGTGGTGCATCTACGCTTGTGCCCCGTAGATCGTCGAGACGGACGACCGGTCGTGGAACGGAGCATGTGGTGCCAGCGGGCCAAACGGGGGAAGCGAACGACGGGGACCTCGTCGGCAAGGTGCTCGGAGGGCGCTACCGGGTGACCTCCGTGGTCGGCCGCGGCGGCATGGGCGTGGTCGCCCGGGCCGTGGACGAACTGCTCGCCCGCGAGGTCGCCGTCAAGGTCCTGCGGGCCTACACCGACTCCAGCGACGCCGAACTGGCCGACCTGCGCACCCGGATGGAACGCGAGGCGCAGGCCGCCGCCCGCATCCGGCACGAAGGCGTGGTCACCGTCCACGACGTGACCCACGAGCAGGGCCTGCCCGTCATCGTCATGGAACTCGTCGACGGCCCCTCCCTCGACGAGGTGGTGACGCGGCATGGTGCTCTCGACCCGTACGAGGCCGCCGCGATCGGCGCCAAGCTGATGGACGCGCTCGACGCCGCGCACCGGGCGGGCGTCCTGCACCGGGACGTGAAGCCGGGGAACGTCCTGCTGGAGCGGGGCGGCCGGGTCGTGCTCACGGACTTCGGCATCGCCACGATCGAGTCCTCCGGCGACGAGGCCCTGGCGAAGCTGACCCGCAGCGGCGAGCTGGTCGGCTCGCTCGACTACCTGCCGCCGGAGCGCGCGCAGGGCAGGGAGCCCGGTCCGGCCTCGGACATCTGGTCGCTCGGGATGACCCTCTACGCGGCGGTGGAGGGCCTGTCGCCGTTCCGCCGTACCTCGGTGTGGTCCACGCTGGCCGCGATCGTCGGCGACCCGCTGCCCGAGCCCCGGCGGGCGGGGCCTCTCGCCCCCGTGCTGCGGGAGCTGATGGCCAAGGAGCCGGAGCACCGGCCCACCGCCGAGCGGGCCCGCGCGATGCTGGAGCAGGTGGCGGCGGGCGGTGCCGCCCCCGCGCAGCCGTCCGCCGCCGTGCCGCCGGTCCCAGTGCCGCCGTCCCCGTACGCTCCCGCGCCGGTTCCCGGCTTCGGGCCCCCGCCCGCGGCCGGCCCCGGCGGCGTACCGTTTCCGCAGCCGTACGGTCCCGCCCCCCAGCCCGGCTTCCCACCGCAGGGCCCCCCGAGCGGTCAGCCCCTCACGGCCACCACCCGGCCCGCCTCGGCGGCCGTGGACCGGGCGCGGCGCCGCAGCCGCGCGGTGATGGCCGTCGCGGTGGTCGCCGTACTCGCCGCCGGGGGCGTCACCTACGCCGTGACCTCCGGCGGCGGCCAGGGCCGGGGGAGCGCGGCGCCCACACCCGCGCCCGGCGGCTCCCCGGCGCCCGGCGGACAGCCGGGCGGGGACACCCCCGCCCCCGCCCCCTCGCCCTCCGGCTCGGCGCCCACGGCCAAGCCGTCCGCGAGCGCCTCGAAGAAGCCGGGCACGCCGTCGCCCTCCGGGAAGTCCTCCTCGCCCGCCCCGGGCAAGCCCAGCCCCGTGCCCACGGGCTGCGCCGGCTGGACCCACCGGGACCCGACCCCGGGCACCTACGGCTACATCTCCGGCGACCACCACCTGCTGGCCGCGCCGTACCAGCAGTGCGCGAAGGGCACCCTGGTCAAGAGCGGCACGAAGCTCTGGTACCACTGCTACATCGTCAACTCGTACGGAAACCAGTGGACGTTCGTGCGCGTGGACGGCACCAACACCACCGGCTGGCTGTACAACCGCGACCTCACCCGCCAGAAGGGCTCCTCCCCGGCCTGCTAGGCCTGTCGTCAGGGCCCGCCCTGGGCCGCGTCGCCGCACGGGCCGCCGGGCGTGACCCCGGGCACCCCGGGGACCCCGGGCGCGGGCGCGTGGCGGGCCGTCGGCGGGTCGGTGGCAGACTGGCCGCTGATCCGCCGAAGGAGAGTACGTCCGTGTCCATGTTCAGCAACCTGCGCCGTGCCGTGCGCCGCGGCTACCGGCGGGCCGTCGACCTCAGCCACCCCGCCCGCTCCCCGCTCGGCAGCGCCGTCGTCAACTGCGTGGTCTACCAGGACGGCATCCGCCAGGACGGGTGCGCCGAGGCCGAGGAGGCGCTGCGCAGGGTCCGCAAGACCGGCCGGGGCTTCGTCTGGATCGGCCTGCACGAACCCTCGCAGCAGGAGCTCGCCGGGCTCGCCGACCTCTTCGGCCTTCACCCCCTCGCCGTCGAGGACGCCGTCCACGCGCACCAGCGGCCCAAGGTGGAGCGCTACGACGAGACCCTCTTCGCCGTCTTCAAGACCGTCCGCTACGTCGAGCACGAGGAGCTGACCGCGACCAGCGAGGTGGTCGAGACCGGCGAGCTGATGGCCTTCATCGGCCAGGACTTCGTCATCACCATCCGGCACGGCGGGCGCGGCACCCTCGGCCCCGTCCGCGAAGCCCTCGAAGCCGATCCGGAGCAGCTGGCCAAGGGCCCGGCCGCCGTGCTGCACGCCATGGCGGACCACGTGGTCGACGACTACGTGGCCGTCACGGACGCGGTGCAGAGCGACATGGACGCCGTGGAGACGGCCGTGTTCAGCGACCACGGCGGACGCGGCGACGCGGGCCGGATCTACCAGCTCAAGCGGGAACTCCTCGAGCTGCGCCGGGCGGTGGCCCCGCTCGACCGTCCGCTCCAGCACCTGGCGACGCAGCCGATACCGGTGATCCCGCAGGAGGTCCGCGCCTACTTCCGCGACGTCGCCGACCACCTGACCCGCGCCACCGAGCAGATCGGCGCCTACGACGGCCTCCTCGATTCCGTCCTCCAGGCCCACCTCGCGCAGGTGACGGTCGCCCAGAACGAGGACATGCGCAAGATCACGGCGTGGGCGGCCATAGTGGCCGTGCCCACCATGGTCTGCGGGGTCTACGGCATGAACTTCGACCACATGCCCGAGCTGCGCTGGACGTACGGGTACCCGCTGGTCCTCTGCGTGATGGCGGTCGCCTGCTTCCTCATCCACCGGGGATTCCGGCGCAACGGCTGGATCTGACCGCACGCCGCACCGGCCGGAACGCCGCACGCGCACGCCGCACCGGCCCGGAACGCCACCCCCGCCGGCCCGTCCCGGTCCGGAAACCCGGGTGAAGCCGGTCGGGCCGCCGCGTAGGGTCCGCTCGACAGCACGGGAACCGATGGGAACGGGCAGGCCGGACATGGTGGAACGGACGCGGGCGGCAGGGGCGGGGACGGACCCGCTGGCGGTGGAACTGACCGGCGAGCGGGTACGGCTGGAACCGCTGGACCACCGGCACCACGACGGCCTGTGCGAGGCCGTGCGGGACGGGGCCCTGTGGGAACTCGCCGTGACCCTCGTGCCGCGCCCGGAGGACGTGCGCGGCTTCATCGCCGACGCCGTCGCGGCGCGCGAGGCCGGCCGGGAGGGGGCGTACGCCACGGTCGACCTGGCCACGGGCCGGATCGCGGGCTCGACCCGGCTGATGATGATCAATACGGAGCACCGGCGGCTGGAGATCGGCTGGACCTTCCTCGGACGGACCTGGCAGCGGACCGGGGTGAACGCCGAGGCGAAGCTGCTGATGCTCACGCACGCCTTCGAGGAGCTCGGGATGAACCGGGTCGAGCTCCTCACCGACGAGCGCAACGCCGCCTCGCGCGCCGCGATCGCCCGTCTCGGTGCGACCGAGGAGGGGATCATGCGGCAGCACATGGTGATGCGGGACGGCCACGTCCGGAACACCGTGATCTACGCGCTCACCCGCCCCGAGTGGCCCGCGGCGAAGGCCGCCCTGCGCGAGCGCCTGGCGTCCCGGACGCCCGGCCGCATCGGCTGACGCAAGCCCCGCCCCTGCCGGCACACCCGTCGCATGCGTGCTCAACTCCCTTTGAAACCAACGCGGTTGGCCTTGTGCAAGTGTCCCGTGGTGGCTTGAACGTGGTGGCCGGAGGGCATAAAGCGGGCCCGGCCCCCTTTTCAGGCCGAGGGGCCGTCGATGCCGTCCTTAGGGGGGACTCGTGCACTACTACGTCGACGTCATCAAGCGCTACGCGGACTTCTCCGGCCGTGCGCGCCGCCGGGAATACTGGATGTTCGTCCTGTGCAGCATCCCGGTCATGGTCGTCCTGATCGCGCTCGACCTCGCGCTCGGGAGCTACCCGGTCGTCTTCTACCTCTACAACCTCGGCGTCCTCCTCCCCACCCTGGGGCTCAGCGTCCGCCGCCTCCACGACACCGGCAGGTCCGGCTGGTGGTACCTGGTCGGGCTCATCCCCTTCGTCGGCTGGATCGGGATCATCGTCCTGATGGCCATCGAGGGTGACGCCGGACCGAACCAGTACGGAGCGAACCCCAAGCAGCTCACCGTCTGACGGGCGCGACACGGCGGCGCCGCCGCCGGCCCACGGGGCCGGCGGCGGCGCCTTTCGCGTTCCCGTGACGCGCGTCTCGCCACGTCTTGCGGGAGGGGGCTGTCCGGACAGCCCCGATCACGAGATATCTTGATGTCGAGCAATGTTGCAGACGAGAGACGCAGACTGTGGAGCGGAGCATCCGGTGACTGACTCGACCATCATCTACACGCACACTGACGAGGCCCCGGCCCTCGCGACGTATTCCTTCCTGCCCGTGGTGCAGGCGTACGCGTCGACGGCCGGTGTGAATGTCGAGACCCGTGACATCTCCCTGGCCGGTCGGATCATCGCCGTCTTCCCCGAGTACCTCGAGGAGGGCCAGCGGATCGCCGACGCCCTCGCCGAGCTCGGCGAGCTGGCGAAGACCCCCGAAGCCAACATCATCAAGCTGCCGAACATCTCGGCTTCCATCCCGCAGCTCAAGGCCGCCGTCGCCGAGCTCCAGGGCCAGGGCTACGCCCTTCCGGACTACCCGGACGACCCGAAGACCGACGAGGAGCGCGAGATCCGCGCCCGCTACGACAAGGTCAAGGGCAGCGCCGTCAACCCGGTCCTGCGCGAGGGCAACTCCGACCGCCGTGCCCCCGCCTCGGTGAAGAACTACGCCAAGGCCCACCCGCACCGCATGGGCGCCTGGAGCGCGGAGTCGAAGACGAACGTCGCCACCATGGGCGAGAACGACTTCCGCTCCACCGAGAAGTCCGCCGTGATGTCCGAGGCCGGCACGCTGCGCATCGAGCACGTCGCCGCCGACGGCGCCACCACGGTGCTGCGCGAGTCGGTACCGGTCCTCGCCGGTGAGGTCGTGGACGCGTCCGTCATGCACGTCGACGCCCTGCGCACCTTCCTGAACGACCAGATCCAGCGCGCCAAGGCCGAGGACGTCCTGTTCTCCGTGCACCTCAAGGCCACGATGATGAAGGTCTCCGACCCGATCATCTTCGGCCACGTGGTCCGCGCCTTCTTCCCGAAGACCTTCGCCCGCTACGGCGAGACCCTGGCCGCCGCCGGCCTGTCCCCGAACGACGGCCTCGGCACCATCCTGAACGGCCTGGGCGCCCTCCCCGACGGTGACGCGATCAAGGCCTCCTTCGACGCCGAGATCGCCGAGGGCCCCGCCCTCGCGATGGTCGACTCCGACAAGGGCATCACCAACCTGCACGTGCCGTCCGACGTCATCGTCGACGCCTCCATGCCGGCCATGATCCGCACCTCCGGCCACATGTGGGGGCCGGACGGCGCCGAGGCCGACACCCTCGCCGTCCTCCCGGACAGCAGCTACGCGGGCGTCTACCAGGCCGTCGTCGAGGACTGCCGCGCCCACGGCGCCTTCGACCCGGCCACCATGGGCTCGGTGCCGAACGTCGGCCTGATGGCCCAGAAGGCCGAGGAGTACGGCAGCCACGACAAGACCTTCGAGATCGCCGCCGCGGGCACCGTCCGCGTCGTCGACGCCGCGGGCAACGTCGTCATCGAGCAGGAGGTCGCCGCCGGCGACATCTTCCGCGCCTGCCAGACCAAGGACCTGCCGATCCAGGACTGGGTCAAGCTCGCCGTCACCCGCGCCCGCGCCACCGGCTCCCCGGCCGTCTTCTGGCTCGACGAGACCCGCGCCCACGACGCGCAGCTGATCGCCAAGGTCAAGACGTACCTCGCGGAGCACGACACCGACGGCCTGACCATCGAGATCCTCTCCCCGGTCGAGGCCACGAAGTACTCCCTGGAGCGCATCCGCCGCGGCGAGGACACCATCTCGGTGACCGGCAACGTGCTGCGCGACTACCTGACCGACCTCTTCCCGATCCTGGAGCTGGGCACCAGCGCCAAGATGCTGTCGGTCGTCCCGCTGATGGCGGGCGGCGGCCTCTTCGAGACCGGCGCCGGCGGCTCCGCCCCGAAGCACGTCCAGCAGCTGGTCAAGGAGAACTACCTGCGCTGGGACAGCCTCGGTGAGTTCTTCGCCCTGGCCGCGAGCTTCGAGCACCTCGCCACCACCACCGGCAACGCCCGCGCCCAGGTCCTGGCCGACACCCTGGACCGCGCCACCGGCACCTTCCTCAACGAGGACAAGTCGCCGACCCGTCGCCTCGGCGGCATCGACAACCGCGGCAGCCACTTCTACCTCGCCATGTACTGGGCGCAGGAGCTGTCGCGCCAGATCGACGACCCGAAGCTGGCCGCCGCCTTCGACCCGCTCGCCAAGACGCTGGCCGAGCAGGAGCAGACCATCGTCTCCGAGCTCAACGCGGTGCAGGGCTCCCCGGCCGACATCGGCGGCTACTACCAGCCCGACCCGGCCAAGGCGGCCGCGGTGATGCGTCCCTCCGCGACGCTGAACCAGGCGCTCGCCCTCCTGGGCTGACGCCCGCAGCAGCAGGCAGTACGCGTTCCGCCCCGGCCGGCCCCGTGCCCGGCCGGGGCGGACCCGTTTCCGGGCGCGGGCCCCGGCGGGCGGCAGCGCGGGGTCAGAGCCGGTGCACCCGGCCCTGGCCCACGGCGAGGGGATGCCGGCCGGCGGCCAGGATGCGCAGCCCGGGCGCGGCGGCGAGCAGCTCCCGCAGCCAGGTCAGCGCCTCCGGGCCGAGCCGGTCGCTGCCGTCCAGGACCAGCAGCACGTCCCGCTCCGCCAGCCAGGAGGCCGCGTTGGCCGTCCCGCACGGCAGGAAGGGCATCCCCGGTACGCAGCCCAGCGCGGCCACGAGGCCGCGTACGCCGCCGTCCGGACTGACCGTGACCACCGCGGCGCCGTCGCAGAAGTTGGACGAGAGCCGCCGGGCCACGTCCCGCACCAGCAGGCTCCGCGGCTCGTGGAAACGGCCCGTCACCGTCAGCACCCGGCCCCGCCGCACGGCGGTGAGCAGCCGGGAGAGTTCGGTGGAGGTGGCCGGCAGCGTTCCTGTCGCTCCGCCCGGTGGCGCAGGCCTGGAGTCGCCCATCATCACGATGCCCCCCGTCGCATGCGTGACCCGGTGCGGCGTGAGGGTTGTTTCGCGCCGCGTGGAGATGATTATGCGTCAAATCAGCGGCGGGGCCAGGGGAATGGCGTGTTCCATCGCGGGGACCGGGGATCCCGGCCCCGTCGCCGCACCCGGCTCCCGGTGAACGGTTGTCCGCGTGGCGGTAATCCGCTCTACTGCTGAACAGCCCCGGCGGCGGGGCGTGTCCAGGGGAGGGATCCAGATGACAGGGCACCGGCACGGACCCCCGTCCCACCGGCCCCGCTCGCGTCCGCCCGGGCGCCGGCTCGCCCTGCTGGTCACCACCTTCCTGCTGGCCGGTGTCTGCGCCGCGGCCGGCATCGCCTGGAACCCCTTCACGGCCGCGGCCGGCCAGGACCTCGCCCGGCCCGCCCCCGGGCCCTCCTCCACCGGACCCGCCGCCACGTCCGCCGCGCCCTCCGCCACCGGCCCGGACGCGGAGCACGAGGACCCGGCACCGTCATCCGCCGGGACCACGGCCCCGAGCGCCACCGCCGGCGCGGCCCGTCCGACCGGAGCCCTGCCCTTCGACCTTCCCGCGCCCGACGCGCTGCGCTCCGCCGCCGGCGGCCGCAAGCTGGTCTTCGCCCACTACTTCACCCCGTACCCGCTCTCCCTGGACAACGCGAGCACCCAAACCGACTACTACACCCGTCACTACCTCGACCCCCGGGGAGAGAACGGCAAGCACCAGCGGTACGGCGGCCTGCTCCGCGACCGCCCGCTGCCCGTCCCTCCGAAGGACGGCGACTGGGAGTACGCCAACCTCCAGCAGGAGGTCCGCACCGCCCGGAACGCGGGCATCGACGGCTTCACCCTCGACCTGCTCTCCCTCTCCGGGAAGAACTGGGAGCGCGCGGGCCTGCTGATGCGGGCCGCCCACGCGGTCGACCCCGCCTTCAAGGTCATGCTGATGCCGGACATGACCTCCCTGGACACCGACGACCCCGCCGTGATCGCCGGGGCCCTGGCCGCCCTGGGCGGGCACCCGGCCGCGCACCGGCTCGACGACGGCCGACTCGTCGTGTCACCGTTCAAGGCCGAGCAGAAGAGCGCCGACTGGTGGCGCCGCGTCCTGGACCAGCTGAGGTCGAGGCACGGGATCCGCACCGCCTTCGTCCCCCTCTTCCTCGGCTTCGGCCCGCACCACGAAGCGTTCGCACCCATCAGCCACGGGTTCTCCGAGTGGGGCAGCCGCAGCTACGCGGGCCAGGAGGGCACCGCCGCCGACGTCCGGCGGGCGCACGGCCAGGGCAAGATCTGGATGCAGCCCGTCTCCGTGCAGGACGCCCGCCCGAACCAGGGCGTCTACGACGAGGCGGGCAACACGGCCACCCTGCGCGCCACGTGGACCCACGCCATCGAGGACGGCGCCGACTGGGTCCAGCTGACCACCTGGAACGACTACTCCGAGGGCAGCCAGTTCGCCCCGTCCCGGAACAACGGCCACGCGTACCTGGACCTCACCTCCTACTACCTGACCCGCTTCAAGACGGGCGGCTGGCCCCCGATCGTCCGGGACACCCTCTACCTCACCGGCCGCACCCAGTTCGCGGCCGCCGACCCGACCGGCGACCAGTCGCTGCTGATGTCCCTGCGCAAGGGCAGCGCCGCCGCCCGGGACACGGTCGAGGTGCTCAGCTTCCTGACAGAGCCCGCGACCGTCCGCAGCGTCGTCGGCTCCGCCGCGCGGGAACACCGGGCCCCGGCCGGGGTCCACGCCGAACTGCTGCCGCTGCGTCCCGGCACCAGCGCGGCGGAGGTGGCCCGCGCCGGTAAGGCCGCCGTACGGGTGGAACTGCCGTACCCCGCGGACCACGAGGTACCGGTGCAGGACCTCCAGTACTACGCGGCGACGAGCGGCCGCCCGGGGTGACCGGACGCCGGCCCGGAGACCGGCCCTCAGGCGGGGGGACGGGCCCGCGGGCGGGTGACGGACCCGCGGCCCGGGAGCCGGCCCGCCGCCGGGGGACCGCCCGCGGCCGGGCAGGCCAATTCGGCCCAGGCGGCCCTTCCGTCCCCGCGCGCGAGCCCGCATGCTCCGGGTGCGGGCCACGGAGTCCGCACCCGACACGTCCCGTCCGGAGGTACCCGTGCCCGCGCCGTCCGTCCCCTCCGCCCCGCCCGCCTTCCCCGGCGGCCCCGGCCTCTTCCGGCTGGACCCCGCCGTCGCCCACCTCAACCACGGCTCCTACGGAGCGGTCCCGCTGCCCGTCCTCGAAGCGCAGGAGACCCTGCGGACCGAGGCCCACGCCGACCCCGACGCCTTCTTCCACGGCCTCCCCGACCGGCTGGCCGGCGCCCGCGCGCGGATCGCGGCCCGGCTGGGCACCGACCCCGACGGCCTCGCGTTCGTCTCCAACGCCACCGAGGGCGCCAACCTGGCGTTCGAAGCCATCCCGCTGGCCGACGGCGACGAGGTCCTCACCACCGACCACGGCTACGGCACCGTCACCGCGGCCGCCGCCCGCCGCGCCCGCGTGACCACCGTCGCCCTGGACCCGCGCCTGCCCGACGAGGACGCCGTACGCGAGACCGTGCTGGCCGCGCTCACGCCCCGCACCAAGGTGGCCCTGCTCGACCACGTCAGCTCGCCCACCGCCCGCCTCATCGCCGGACCCCGGCTCCTCGCCGAGCTCTCCGCCCGCGGCATCACCACCGTCGTCGACGGCGCCCACACCCCGGGCATGCTGGCCGCGCCCGTCCCCGCCGGCGCCGACTTCTGGTTCGGGAACCTCCACAAGTGGGGGTACGCGCCCTCCGGCACCGCCCTCCTCGCCGTGGCCCCCGCCCACCGGGACCGGGTCCGCTCCTTCTCCCCGTCCTGGCAGGACCACCACGGCTTCCCGCGTTCCGTCGAGTACCGCGCCACCGCCGACTACACCGGCTGGCTGGCCGCCCCCGAGGGCCTCGACCTCATCGAGCGGCTCGGCGCCGACCGGGTCCGCGCCCACAACAGCGCCCTCGCCGCCTACGGGGCGGAACTGCTCGCCGGGGTCCCCGGCCTGACCCCGCTCCCGCACACCCCGGGCGTGGCCATGCGCTCGCTGCTGCTGCCGCCCGGCACCGCCGAGACCCAGGACGCCGCCGCGGCCATGCGCGAGGAACTCGCGGCGAAGCTCCGTATCCGCGTGCTGATCTGGGCACGGCCGGGCGGCGGCGGCATCCGGGTCTGCGGGCAGCTCTACAACCGGGCCGAGGAGTACGAGCGCCTCGCCGCGGCCCTGCCCGGCTTCCTCAGGGGCGCCTGAGCAGGTAGGTGTCCATGATCCAGCCCTTGCGGGCCCGGGCCTCGGTCCGCAGCTCCTCGATGCGGCCCGCGACATCGGCCAGCTTGCCCTGGACCAGGATCTCGTCCGGTGTGCCGACGTAGGCACCCCAGTAGATGTAGAGGTCCTGGTCCAGGTGGGCGGTGAAGGCGTGCCGGGCGTCCAGCATCACCACCACGTCGTCCACGTCCTGCGGCCAGCCCTCCGCGAGCCGGCGGCCGGTGGTGATCTGGACCGGCCGCCCGACCCGGTTCAGATTGGTCCGGTGCCTGGCCAGCAGCGCCGACACGCTGCTGATGCCGGGCACCACCTCGTGCTCGAAGGCCACCCGGCCGTGCTCCAGCACCTCGTCGAGGATCGCCAGCGTGGAGTCGTACAGCGAGGGGTCGCCCCACACCAGGAAGGCCCCGGTCTCGCCCTCCGCCAGATCCTCCGCGATGAACCGCTCGAAGATCTCGGCCCGCGCGCTGCGCCAGCCGTCCACCGTCGGGGTGTAGTCGGCCGGGGTGCGGTCCCGGTCCGGATCGCGGCCCTCCACGAGCCGGTGGCCGGGACGGGCGTGCGCGTCGAGCATCGCCCGCCGCAGACCGGTCAGGTCCGACTTCTCCTCCCCCTTCTCCAGGATGAGGAATGCGTCCGCCGCGCCGATCGCCCGGACCGCCTGGAGGGTCAGGTGGTCAGGGTCGCCCGCGCCTATGCCGATGACTGAGAACTTCTTCACCGGGCTATTGTGCCCATCATGCGCGCCGCCCTGTTCGTCACCTGCGTCAACGACGCGCTGTACCCCCGGACCGGCATCGCCGTCGTACGGCTCCTGGAGCGCCTCGGCGTCGAAGTGGACTTCCCCGCCGCCCAGAGCTGCTGCGGCCAGCCCCAGTACAACACCGGCTACCGCCACGAGGCCGAGCCGCTGCTGCGCCGCACCGCCGAGGCCTTCGCCGGCCACGACCACGTGGTCACCCCCTCCGGCTCCTGCGCCGCGATGATCCGCGAGCACTACCCCCGCATGGGCCGAAAGGCCGCCGAGGAGGGGCGGGGGAGCGCGCTGGCGGAGCTCGCGGAGGGCCTCGTACCGCGCATCCACGAACTGACCGAGTTCCTCGTGGACGTCCTCGGGGTCACCGATGTCGGCGCGTACTTCCCGCACACCGTCACCTACCACCCCTCCTGCCACGGCCTGCGCTCCCTCGGCCTCGGCGAACGCCCCCGGCGGCTGCTGGCCGCCGTCAAGGGCCTCGAACTGGTCGAGCTGCCCGGCGCCGAGGAGTGCTGCGGCTTCGGCGGCACCTTCGCCGTGAAGAACCCGGACGTGTCCGCCGCGATGGGCGCCGACAAGACCGCCGCCGCCCGGGCCACCGGCGCCGAGGTGCTGTGCGGGGCCGACAACTCCTGCCTCGCCCACCTCGGCGGCATCCTCCACCGCGCCGGGGACCCCATGCGCACCCTGCACCTCGCCGAGATCCTGGCCGCCACGGAGGAGGACCCCCTGCCATGACCGGTACGCACCTCGGCATGCCCGCCTTCCCGCCGTTCCCCGCCGCCGCCCGCGAGGCCGTACGGGACGGCGTACTGCGCGCCAACCTCCGGCACGCCACCCACACCATCCGGGACAAACGGGCCCGCGCGGTCGCCGAACTCGCCGACTGGGACCGCCTGCGGGAGGCGGGCAAGGCCCTCAAGGACCACACCCTGCGCCACCTCGACCGCTACCTGCTCCAGCTGGAGGCCGCCGTCACCGCGGCCGGCGGCACCGTGCACTGGGCCGTCGACGCCGACGAGGCCAACCGGATCGTCGTCGGCCTGGTCCGCGCCACCGGGGAGCGGGAGGTGGTCAAGGTCAAGTCCATGGCCACCCAGGAGACCGGCCTCAACGAAGCCCTGGAAGCCGCCGGGATCGCCGCCTACGAGACCGACCTGGCCGAGCTCATCGTCCAGCTGGCCCACGACCGGCCCTCGCACATCCTCGTCCCCGCCATCCACCGCAACCGCGGCGAGATCCGCGACCTCTTCCGCTCCGAGATGGCCGGCTGGGGCCGGCCGGCCCCCGAGGGACTCGGCGACGACCCGCGCGAACTCGCCGAAGCCGCCCGCCTCCACCTGCGCGAGAAGTTCCTGCGCGCCAAAGTGGCCGTCTCCGGCGCCAACTTCATGGTCGCCGAGACCGGCACCATGGTCGTCCTCGAATCCGAGGGCAACGGCCGCATGTGCCTGACCCTGCCCGAAACCCTCATCTCGGTCGTCGGCATCGAGAAGGTCGTCCCCACCTTCCGCGACCTGGAGGTCTTCCTCCAGACCCTGCCGCGTTCGTCCACCGCCGAACGGATGAACCCCTACACCACCATGTGGACCGGAACGGGGCCGACGAACGGGGCCGACGGCGACGGCCCCTCCGCCTTCCACCTCGTCCTCCTCGACAACGGCCGCACCGACACCCTCGCCGACGAGACCGGCCGCCAGGCCCTGCGCTGCATCCGCTGCTCCGCCTGCCTGAACGTCTGCCCCGTCTACGAACGCGCCGGAGGCCACGCCTACGGCTCCGTGTACCCCGGCCCCATCGGCGCCGTCCTCAGCCCCCAACTCCGCGGCACCGGCAGCGCGATCGACGCCAGCCTCCCCTACGCCTCCACCCTGTGCGGCGCCTGCTACGAGGTCTGCCCGGTCGCCATCGACATCCCCGAGGTCCTCGTCCACCTCCGCGAACGCGTGGTCCAGGGCGGGCCCGTGACCCGCGAGGGCGTCCGCGTACGGATCCGGCCCGCGCACGGCCACACCGCCGAACGGGCCGCCATGCGCGCCGCCCGGCTCCTCCTCGACCGCCCCGGCGCGCTGCGGGCCGGGGAGCGGCTGCTGTCCCGCGCCCGCCGGCTGCGCCCGCGCCGGCTGCCGGGGCCGGGCCGCGCCTGGACCGACACCCGCGAACTGCCCGAGATCCCGGCGGAATCCTTCCGCGACTGGTGGACCCGCGAACGGGGGAACCGACCGTGAGCAGCAAGGACCGCATCCTGGCCCGCATCCGCAGGGCCGCCTCCGGCCCGGACCCCGCCGTCCCCCGCGACTACCTCCGCGTCCACGGAACCCGCACCCCGGCCGAGAGCGCCGACCTGCTCGCCGCCCACCTCACCGAGTACCGGGCGAAGGTCCACCGCACCGACGAGGACGGCCTCCCCCCGCTGCTCGCGCGGCTGCTCGCCCAGCGCGGCTCCCGCACGGTCCTGGTCCCGCCCGCCCTGCCCCCGCAATGGCTCTCCGCCGCGGACCCGACCCTCGTCCACGACCGCGCGGACTCCACCCCGTACGACCTGGACCGCGTCGACAGCGTGGTCACCGGCTGCGCCCTGGCCGTCGCCGAGACCGGCACCCTCGTCCTCGACGGCGGCCCCGACCAGGGCCGGCGGCGCATCACCCTGATCCCGGACCACCACATCTGCGTGGTCCGCGTCCCCGGCCAGGTCGTGGACTCCGTCCCGCAGGCCCTCGAACGCCTCGACCCCACCCGCCCGCTGACCTGGATCTCCGGACCCTCGGCCACCAGCGACATCGAACTGGACCGGGTGGAAGGCGTGCACGGCCCCCGCACCCTGGAAGTCGTCCTCCTCGGCGCACAATAGGCCCATGCCCTCCCACATCGCCCTGACCGCCCTCGTCGTCCACGACTACGACGAGGCCATCGACTTCTACACCCGCGCCCTCGGCTTCGAACTCGCCGAGGACACCCCCCGGCCGGACGGCTCCCGCTGGGTCGTGGTCCGCCCGCCCGGCGCCAAGGAGTCCGCCCTGCTGCTGGCCCGCGCCAAGGACGAGGCCCAGCGCGCCCGCGTCGGCGACCAGACGGGCGGCCGCGTCGGCTTCTTCCTCTACACCGCCGACTTCGCGGCCGACCACGCCCGGATGACGGCGGAGGGCGTCCGCTTCCTGGAGGAGCCGCGCCACGAGCCGTACGGCTCCGTCGCCGTGTTCGAGGACCTCTACGGCAACCGCTGGGACCTGCTCCAGCCCGCCTAAGCGGTACCCGGCGGCCCGGTCAGCCGGGGGGCTTCGGCCGCCGCGTCGATCCACTCCCCGGCCTCCACCCGCCCCGCCAGCGCCCGGGCCCACCCGGCCAGCCCCGCCACGTCGATCCCGTACGCCTCCCCGTACCCGGCCAGGGCGGCGGCCCCGCGCCGCAGCAGCCGCGCCCCGCCGACGGAGTTCCCCCGCGCGGCGTGCGTCAGCCCCACCGCCAGCTGCGCCAGCCCCCGCCACAGGGCCTCTTCCGCCCCGGGACGGGACTTCCACGCGTCCTCGAACACCTCGTGCGCGTGGAAGGGCATTCCGCCGTCCAGCAGCCGCTGCGCCTCCGCCACCGTCCCGGCCGGCGTGCGCACCACCCCTTCGGGCTGCCGCTCCACCCCCTCGGCCCCGTACGGCAGCGGCCGCCCCAGCCCGTCCCGCGGCCGCGCACTGCGCGCCCGCCCCTCACCGTCCCGGTCCCGATCCCGTTCGCTCACCCGAGCCATCCTGCCCGCCGCCGATCACCCGTGCACACACACCCCTCGGCGTGGGGTAATGTTCTGCATGTGCCCGGCACGAGGGGAAACCCCAGGTGAAGGGCGCAAAGCAGTAAACGGGACGTGGCGCAGCTTGGTAGCGCACTTGACTGGGGGTCAAGGGGTCGCAGGTTCAAATCCTGTCGTCCCGACTCGAAAGAGTCGCAGATCAAGGGGCCGTTTTGGAGCAATCCAAAACGGCCCCTTGATCGTTTTCGGGTGGCAACCGCTCACCCGGGCAGGGTCGACCTTGATGAGCCCCGTCCCGGACGGCCTGCTCCACCGTCGCGGCAGCTACGCCGGCAACGCCCAGGTGGCGGGCGGCTGAACCGCCGGCCCACCGGCTCGGGGGCGGGCGAGGTTGGGCCGGCGGCGGACGCAGCGGCGAACGGTCCGGGATCCCTTCACTCAACGCAGTTGGGCGAAGGCCGAGATCTCGGCCACCCCTGGACGGTAGCCATCGGACGTGTCCACCCGGAGCGTCGGGGCGTCGAGGGAGATGTCCTCGAACTGCTCCGGGTCGTAGGCGCCCACCGCGATGTCCGAAAGGAGCTCGCGGTCGCCGTGGGCGGCGCGGTGCCGATCGGAGCGAACGCGTTCGGTCATGCGGTCGATGATGGTGGGCGTAGGGGTGGTGCAGCGGATGATCCTGAGATCGGCCATCTTCGTGAGGGGTTCGAGGCCCGGGCGCCAGAGGCGGTCTTGGAACGCGGCCTCGGCGACCACGCTGACGCCGGCCTGGAGGAGCACGCCGAGGGTGTCGAAGAAGGCGTGCATGGCCGGGACGTTGAGGGAGCCGTCTCCGTTGGCATGGTGCCCCGAGGTGCTGATGACCAGGCCCTGCTTGATCTCGTCACGGATGATCGCGGGACATCCGAGCTCCTGCGCCAGTCTGCGCGCGAGGGTGGTCTTTCCGGTGCCGGGTGGACCGCTGACCACCACGAGGGTCGGTGTTGGCATTGGCGGACTCCTGAGGGGTGTGGTGGTTCGGCGCCAGTCGCGCGATGGACCGTGCCGGGCGCTCGGTGAGCTGATGCATCCCGGCTGTCGGGTTCAGTTTCTCGTACGCGGCCGGGTGCTGGTGAGCCATTGAGGTGGCGGGCTTCCGCTCGCGCCGGCGGTTGCGGTGCCGTCGCCCGGGCGGGGCCGCTTCGGCACGGGGGTGCCTGCGGTCCCGCCCGGGCGGCGGGGTCAGGACGGGTCGCCGTACAGGAGGCCGCGTCCGTTGGTGCCGACGTACACGCGGCCGTAGGTGTCGGGGTCGCCGGTGATGACGCCGGTGCCGCCGATGCTGCCCCACTGGTGGGCGTCGTCGTTGACGCGGAGCCAGGTGGCGCCCTTGTCGGTGGAGCGGAAGACCCCGGTGACGTCCTTGACGGTGCCGATCAGGTACAGGGCCTGGTAGGAGGCGCCCGGTGCCGCCTTGCCGAAGCCGAGGGCGGAGGCGGACTTCACCGGGGCGAGCCTGGTGAAGGTGCGGCCGCCGTCGGTGGAGTGCAGGAGCCCCTGGCCGCCGCCGGCGATCCAGAGGTCCCCCTCGACCCCGGGAACGGCCTTGAGCCGGCCGTCGCCGGGCAGGTTGGCGGCCCGGGCGCTGAAGGTCGCCCCGCCGTCGGTGCTGGCGTAGAGCGTGCCGCCGGCCAGTGCGTAGAACGTCCTGGCCGAGGAGCGGTCGGCGACGACGAGGGCTCCGGCGCCCAGGCCGCCGACCTTCGACCAGCTCGCTCCCTTGTCGGTCGAGCGGTACGGGGCCTGGCCGGCCTGCGTCCAGACGATGGCCGAACCGTCGGCGGAGAGCGCCACCCGGCCGGTGTCGGCACCGGCCACCGGTTCGGACGCGAAGCCGTTCCAGCTACGCCCGCCGTCGGTGGAGTAGGCGCCGTCCTGCGCACCGCCACGGCCGACGCGGACCATCATCGAGGGGTTGGACTGCGCGAAGTCGATGGAGGTGCTGTTGGTCATCATCGGGTTGTTCAGCCGCCCGGCGGACACCTCGGTCAGCGAGTCGTGGCGGAATCCGCCCAGGTCGCCCATGGCCGTGATGACCTGGGCGCCGCCGGGCGGGGCGATCGCGTCCAGCAGTGCGGTCTCCTCCAGCCCGCGGGCCCCCACGCTCCAGTGGCTGGTGCCGCCGCTGTCGGAGGCGTTGGCGTCCTTGCTGCGCAGAATGCCGCTGCCGGTGCCGTACAGCACGTGCCCGGAGTCGAAGGGATCGATGGCCAGGGCGGTCATCCAGTGTCCCGTCCCGGTACCCACGTACGGCGCGGCGGAGGCGTCCCGCACCGACTTGCCGGCCAGGGCCTTCCACGTCGCGCCGCCGTCGGTGGTCCGGTAGACCTCGTCCTCCGGCCACCAGCGGCCGAGGGTCGTGACCATCACCGTGGAGGGCTTGCGCGGATCGATGGCCAGGCCGGAGAACCCGTAGTTGCCCTGGGAGGGGGAGACGTTCTGCCACGCCCCGGTGGCCGGCGTGTGCTTCCACACCGAGCCGCCCGTCACGCCGTTGGGGCCGAGGGCGTTGGTGTACGTCAGGTACAGCGAGCCGTCGCCGGAGAGCACGCCGTGCTGCGGCATCTGGCCGGTCGGCTGCCCGGGGACGGCCTGCCAGGTGCTGCCGCCGTCGGTGGAGCGGTACAGGGAGGTGGACTTGTCGGCGACGCCGGCGTAGACCGTCTTGCTGCCGGCCGGGCCGTACGTCACGAAGGAGATGCCCGCGCCGCTGCCCGCCCCGTTCTTGACGGGGAACGAGGGGACCTGGCTCCATGTCGCGCCGTGGTCGGTGCTGCGCCACAGGCCGTTCTTGCGCGTGCCCAGCAGCAGGGTGCCGTTGTTCGCGGGATCGACGGCCAGCCGCTCGCCCGCCCCGCGGCCGTCCTCGTTGCCGCCCAGCTTGAAGGGCAGGTCGGTCCGCTGGAAGGTGCGCCCGCGGTCCTTGGAGCGCAGGATCGCTCCGTTGCCCGCCCAGTCGTTGGTATAGGTCCCGGCGGCGAGGTAGAGCCGGTTGGCGTCGACGGGATCGGTGGCCAGCGCGTCGATGCCCAGCAGGTTCCAGTCCTTCTCGCCGATCCAGTCGGTGAGCGGGATCCACTGCTCGGCCCCGGCGTCCCAGCGGTAGGCGCCGCCCATGTCGGTCCGCGCGTACAGCAGGCCCTTCTCCCGCGGGTTGAACACCAGGCCGGTGACGTAGCCGCCGCCCACCACCTGGGCGTTCCGCCACGTGTACGGGCCGGATCCGGGCGCCTTGGTCCCGGCCGTCTTCACCAGCTTCCACTGCTGGTTGGTGCCGCCGTGGCCGCGGTACTGGACGACTGCCGCGCCGTCCGCCGTGGAGCCGCCGGAGACGTCCAGGACCTGGCCGCTCTTGCGGGAGGTGAGGACGACGGCGTCGGAACCGCTCACGTCGTCGATCCGCCATTCCTGGGAGGCGGAGGAGCCGTCGGCCTGCTGCTCGGCGGCGGCGGCCTGGGCGGTCGAGTCGCCGGCTATGCCCAGCACTTTGCCGCTGTTGCGGTTCACCAGCTCGTAGTAGCCGTCCCCGGTGGGTCGCAGCTTCCACTGCTGGTTGGCGGTGTTCTGGTCGGTCCACTGCTGGATGCGGGTGCCGTCGGCGGTGGAGAAGGCGTTGACGTCCAGCGCCTTGCCGCTGCGTACGGAGACCAGCCGGTAGTAGGCGTCGCCGTCGACCGTCGCGGCCTGCGAGTCGTCCTGCACGTACAGGAGGTACGGCACGAGGACGGCGGGCACACCGATCAGCACTCCGGTCCCGATCCGGTGACGGCGGTGACGTCCGCGGCGCTCGCCGCTCGTGGGGTTCTTCATGGGGAGTCGTTCTCCTTGCGTATCACTGTGGATCGGGGCGGGTCAGCGCTGCAGGGTGAGGAGACCCGGCCGGTAGGGCAGTCGGTCGTAGGGGCCGTCCGCCGTGGGCGCCTTGCCCTGGTAGAGGAACCGCAGGTTGCAGGGGTCGACGGTCATCGTCTGGTCGGGGTTGTCGCGGACCAGGTCACCGTGGCTGATGTCGTTGGTCCAGGTGGCGCCGCTGTTCGCCTTGCCCGCGAAGGGGCTGCTCTCGGTGCCCGCCTGCGGGGTCCACGAGCCGCTCAGGCTGGATGCCGTGAACGAGCGGAAGTAGCGCGTCTGGTTCGCGCCCTTCGCCTCGACGATCATGAGGTACTGGTTCTGGCCCTGGACCTTGTAGACCTGCGGCGCCTCGAACAGCTTGTCGGGCGCGTCGCTCAGGACCGTCGTGTACGAGGAGCCGAAGTTGCCCGGGAAGTTCCCGATCGGCATGCTCGCCCGGTAGATCTTGCCGTTGTCACCGGCGAAGAACAGGTACATGTTCCGGTCGTCGGCGATCAGCGTCTGGTCGATCGGGCCGGTGGGGGACTCGGTACGGGGGATGCTGCCGGTGAACAGCGGCTGGGGCGCGGACCAGCCGTTCGGGTCGGCCGGGTTGGTCGACGTGCGGTAGATGAAGGGCCACGCCCCCCACTGGTACGCCAGCACCCAGATCTTCTTGGGCGCGAAGTAGAACAGTGTGGGGGCCACCGCGGCCTGGCCCGTCGCGGTCTGGCGGGCCGACGCCATGTCCGGCCAGTTCGTGAAGGGCCCGGACATCATGGAGCCGTAGGAGGAGCCCGAGAAGTTCGACCCGTAGACCAGGTGCTTGCCGTTGTACGTCACGTGGGTGAAGTCCTTCAGCGAGGCCCACCCGTTCGCCGGCTGCGCCAGCGCACCCGTCGACGTCCACCGGTACGTCGACGGAAGAGCACACGTGCCCGTCGGCGCGGGCGTGGCCGGGGCCGGCGTCCCGGACGGGCCGGTCCACTTCTGGTTGCCGCCGGACCAGCAGGTGTGCAGCTGGATCTTGGTGCGGTTGGCGGTGGCCGCACCGACCGCGTCGAGGCACAGTCCGGACTGGACCCCGGAGATGGTGCCGTCGGTGTTGACGTTCCACTGCTGGCCGGCGCCGCCGTCGCAGTCCGCGATGACGACCGCGGTGCCGTTGCCGGTGCCCTTGCCCTTGGCGGCCAGGCACTTGTTGCCGTAGATCGTCAGCTGCTTGCCGGCGGTGTGGGTCCAGCGCTGGTTGGTCCGTCCGTGGCAGTCCCACAGCTGCGCCTGGGTCCCGTTGGCGGTGGTGGAGCCCTGGATGTCGATGCAGCGGCCGGAGGCGACGCCCTTGATCGTGCCGGTGCCGGTGCCGTTGCCGGTGCCGGTTCCGGGGGCCGTCTTGAGGGCGTTCACGACGGCGGTGTAGGCGGCCTTGGGGTTGCCGTTGTCGTCGAACAGCAGGGGGTTCTCGCCCTTGCGCCAGGAGTCGCTGTCGCGGATCCCCCAGACCGTGATCCCGGTACACCGGGCCACGGACAGGCAGGACTTCACCGTGCTCGCGTAGTGGGCCGGTGACGCCTGGGCGATGTCCAGCTCGGTGATCTGGACGTCGACGCCCAGGGCGGCGAAGTTGGCCAGGGTGGTCCGGAAGCTCGCCGGCGGGCCGCCGGTGCCGAAGTGGCTCTGGAACCCGACGCAGTCGATCGGCACGCCACGCGACGTGAAGTCCTTGACCATGCTGTAGACGCCCTGGGTCTTGGCGTCCGACCAGTTCTCGATGTTGTAGTCGTTGTAGCAGAGCTTGGCCGAGGGGTCGGCCGCCCGGGCGGTGCGGAACGCTTCCTCGATGAAGCCGTTGCCCAGCACGTTCTGGAACACCGAGGCGCGGTGCTGGGTGGAGCCGTCGGCGAACGCCTCGTTGACCACGTCCCAGGAGTGGATCTTGCCCTTGTAGCGGGTCATCAAGGTGGTGATGTGGTTGTTCATCACGCCGCGCAGGGTGTTCGCGTCGCCGATGGAGCTGACCCAGGACGGGAGCTGGGAGTGCCAGACCGCGGTGTGGCCGCGCAGGCGCTGGCCGTGCGCCGCCGCACGGTTGACGATCTGATCGGCCGGGCCGAAGGTGAACCTGCCGCGGGACGGTTCGACGGCGTCCCACTTCATCTCGTTCTCCGGGGTGATCATGTTGAACTCCCGGTCCAGGACGGCCGCGTACCTCGCGTCGCCGAGCCTGCCGGCGGCCACGGCGGTGCCGAAGTACCTGCCCGAGGGCGCCGCCTGCGTGCCCAGGGGCGTCGCGGCTCCGGCGGAGCTGGGGAGGAGCGTCACGACACCCGCCACCAGCGCCGCGGCCGAGAGTCCGATCGTCAGTGTCCGGCGGCGCCGGCCGCGCCGGTGCAGGCCCTTCATGCTGCTCCTCGCTGGTCTCGGGCGGCCTCGGGGTGTGTGACCGCGGGTGCGCCGGCCGGTACGGCCTGGTCCGCCGCGGGGCGGGTGCGGAGCAGGACGAGGCGCCGGTCCTGCGTACGGGTCGCGCGGGGTTCACGGGTGTGTCGCGTCATGGGGGGCTTTCTTCTGCGGATGTGCGGTCGGGAGGTGGGGGACCCCTCACGCCGGCTCGAGAGATGAGCGGCGGGAAGAACCCCCACGAAGTGGAGGCTCCCGAACGCGAGGCCGCGTAACGGAAAAGCGGCGCCACCCCCGGCGATCGCCCCGTGATGGATCTCGCAGCCGAAAAGTGTTACGCCGGGCCCCGCGGTCCGGCCGTGGGTGGGGGAGGACAGGTCGCCCTGCTCAGCGGGGGTGTCTCCCACGGCACCGATGGGCGGTCGCCGTGCGGGGAGCGGCCCCGGACCCGCGGCGGCACGCGGGCGGCTCGCAGGCCGTCACCGCGCGGCCCGGCCCGGAATGGTCACGGAGCGGTTCTCAGGACCGGGCCTTGCGGACGACGAAGGAGGCCTGGCCGGCGAAGGCCCGAGTGCCGTCGGAGCCGTCGAGCCAGATGCCGCCGTCGCGGTGGCGGATGACCGATCCCGGGTAGTTGTGGGAGTGCAGGGTCACCGACCCCGCGACCGCCCCGGGGCGCGGACAGAAGGTGGCGTCCTTGCGGAACAGTTCGCTGCCGTCGTCGGTGCTCAGCCGCAGCCGCAGAAGGTGGTGCCGCAGATAACGGCCGTCGGCCGCACGGAAGGTGACGCACCGTGTGTCGGCCAACCCCCGGACCACGGTGAACGTGACGCGTTGCCGCGCCTGCGCACTGCTGGACGCGGAGACCCCGCCCAGCGTCGCGAAGTCGCCGGAATACGTCAGGTAGAGGTCGGGTTCGTCCACGGACTCCAGTGAGTGCGCGCCCAGCGGAACCGTGCCCGCGGCCGCGGACGGACTGGCGGACGGCGGTCCGGCCGACGTGGGGGTGCTCGACGGGACCGGCGTGGGACCGCCGGCCGGGGGAGCGGCGACCGTGGGAGCGCCGGCCCTGGGAGAGGCGCTGACGCCGGGCGCCCGGTGCGCCGATTCCGGCCAGGCCGCGTAGGTGGCGGCACCGGTGACGAGCACCGCGCCGGCGGCGAGGCTCGCCAGCGGATGGGCGGTCACCACGTGGAGCTTCCCGGTCAGCGCGCCCTTCAGACCGCCTCCCGCCGTCGCCGTCGCCGTCGCCGTGCCGACGGCGACGGGCGCCGTGGCCAGCCCGGCGGCGCTCGCGGCCGAACCCGACAGCAGGCCCTTGGCGGTCAGCGCGGCGACGAGTCCGGCGGGGACGGCCAGGGGCGCGAAGCTGAGGAGCAGCAGTTCCGCAGGGACCCGGTTTGCCGTCGTCGCCGTGCAGACCGGGCAGTCGCGGGTGTGCCGCGCGATCCGCTTCCGCCACACCGATGTAGGCAGACCGTCCCAGCCGGCGACGGTCTCGCCGAGCTGCGGACAGCGCGGGCGGGCCTCCAGCGCGGCGACGATCGTCCGGCTCAGGTCCAGCTGCTCGCGCATGCGCTGCAGGCGCACGCCGGTGTGGGCGACGGTGAGGCCCGTCGCGGCGGCCGTTTCCTCGCGGCTCAGCAGTCCGGCGCGTTCCTGCCACCACAGCGACAGCAGCACCCGGTGGTCGGGGTCGAGCCACCGGCCGGCCTCGGCGATCCGACGGCGCTCGTCCGACACGTGCAGACGCAGGATCGTCGCGTCCTCGGGCTCGGGGCCCGCGTCGGGTATGTGGACGGCCTCGTCGATGACCGCCGTCCGGCCCGCCAGGACGCGGTGCCGCTGCCCATGGGTCTGTATCTGGCGGAGGGTGATCGACACCAGCCAGGAGCGGAAGCTGTCGGGGGCGCGCAGCGCAGGAAGATCACGCACCACGCGCAACAGCGTTTCCTGGACGACGTCGTCGACGTCGGCGTGTCCGCTCACCGCTCGCCGGACGATGTTGTAGAGCAAGGGCAGGTAGGCGGCGATCAGTTCTTCGCGCGCCCGGTCGTCCCCGGCCTGCGCCGCGACGACCAGCCCCGCGTGGTCCGCGTCCATGAGCCCCATTCCCGCCTCCCTCATCAAGGCGTCAGACCCTAGCGTCCGCAAAGGTGTGCCACCAAAGTCCGTGCCCGGGCCGGGGATCGGGACCCTGACGCGTGTGCGAGCCTGGTGCCCATGTCGATCCTCGCAACCGTCGTGGTGCTGCTCATCGCCGCTCTCCACGTCTACATCCTGGTCCTGGAGATGTTCCTGTGGACCGGGCCCCGCGCCCGGGCCGCGTTCGGGACCAGCGTCGAGTTCGCCTCCGCGACGAAGGCGCTCGCGGCGAACCAGGGGCTGTACAACGGATTCCTCGCCGCCGGGCTGGTGTGGGGCGTCGTGGCGTCCGACCCGGTGGGCTTCCAGGCCAAGGTGTTCTTCCTGGCGTGCGTGGCCGTGGCCGGCGCGTACGGCGCAGCCACGGCCAGCCGGAAGATCCTCTTCGTGCAGACCGTTCCGGCGCTGATCGGTCTGGCACTGGTGCTGGCCACCCGGTAGCGCGGGCGGGGTGGCACGCCCCTCACCCGCCGGGGTTCCTCGCCGGCAGCAGGAGCTGGGTCGCCGCGAGCCGTGCGTACGGCCCGTCCTCGGCGATCAGCTCCTCGTGGGTGCCGATCACGCGGACCCTGCCGGCCTCCATGACGACGATCACTGCCGCCGCGCGTGTGCGCGTGGCCCATCCGGCCCTTATCGCGACGTATCCGCTGTGTCAGCGTCGTCGGGGGCATGTGCGCTTACGACCATGGGGCCGTGTGTCCGTGGACCGCGGGGCGGTCCGCTCCGGCTCCCGCCGCGACCCCACACGATGGAGGAAGCATGCGCAAGGACGAGCGTCCGGCCGGCGTACCGCTGACCGACGAGGAACTCGGTGCGCTCGACGCGCACTGGAGGGCCGCCAACTACCTGTCGGCCGGCCAGATCTACCTGATGGACAACCCGCTGCTGAGGAAGCCGCTGGAACCGGCGCACATCAAGCCGCGGCTGCTCGGCCACTGGGGCACCTCCCCGGGCCTCAACCTCGTGCACACCCACCTCAACCGGATCATCAAGCGGCACGGCGTCGACGCGCTGTGCGTCTGGGGTCCCGGGCACGGCGGGCCGGCCGTTCTGGCCAACTGCTGGCTGGAGGGCAGTTACAGCGAGGTCTACCCGGACGTGAGCCGCGACGAGGACGGCATGACCCGGCTGTTCCGGCAGTTCTCCTTCCCGGGCGGGGTGCCGAGCCATGTGGCGCCCGAAACCCCCGGCTCGATCCACGAGGGCGGTGAACTGGGCTACTCCCTGTCGCACGCCTACGGCGCGGCCCTGGACAACCCGGACCTGCTGGTGGCGTGCGTCGTCGGCGACGGCGAGGCGGAGACGGGACCGCTCGCCGCTTCCTGGCACTCCAACAAGTTCCTCGACCCCGTCCACGACGGCGCGGTCCTGCCGATCCTCCACCTCAACGGCTACAAGATCGCGAACCCGACCGTGCTCGCGCGGCTGCCCGAGGCCGAGCTCGACGAACTGCTGCGGGGCTACGGCCACGACCCGTTGCACGTCACCGGTGACGACCCGCACCAGGTCCACCGGGCCATGGCCGCGGCGATGGACACGGCCCTCGACCGCATCCGGCACGTCCAGCGGCAAGCCCGTACCGGTGCCTCCGCCGGACGGCCGCGCTGGCCGGTGATCGTCATGCGCACGCCGAAGGGATGGACCGGGCCGGCCGAGGTCGACGGCCTGCCCGTCGAAGGTACCTGGCGCTCCCACCAGGTACCCCTGGCGGAAGTCCGCGACGACGACGGCCACCGGGCCCAGCTGGAGGCGTGGCTGCGCTCGTACCGCCCCGAGGAGCTCTTCGACGAGAACGGCCGGCCGAACCCCCAGGTGCTGGAATGCGTGCCGGAGGGCGAACGGAGGCTGGGTGCGACCCGGCACGCCAACGGCGGCCTGCTGCTCCGGGACCTGCCCCTGCCTCCGCTCGAACGCTTCGCCGTCCCCGTGGACCGGCCCGGCGCCACCCGCCACGAGCCGACCGGGGTACTCGGACAGCTGCTCGAAAGCGTCATGGCCACCACCGGCGACCGCCGCGACTTCCGCCTCGTCGGCCCCGACGAGACCGCCTCCAACCGCCTCCAGGCCGTGTACGCCGCGAGCGGCAAGGCGTGGCAGGAGCCGGTCCTGGAGACCGACGAGCACCTCGACCGGCACGGCAGGGTCATGGAGATCCTCTCCGAGCACACCTGCCAGGGCTGGCTGGAGGGCTACCTGCTGACCGGGCGGCACGGGCTGTTCTCCTGCTACGAAGCCTTCGTGCACATCGTCGACTCCATGGTCAACCAGCACATCAAGTGGCTCAGGACCTCCCGCGCCCTGCACTGGCGCGCACCGGTCGCCTCCCTCAACTACCTGCTGACCTCCCACGTGTGGCGCCAGGACCACAACGGCTTCTCGCACCAGGACCCCGGCTTCGTCGACCACGTCCTGAACAAGAGCCCCGAGGTGGTCCGCGTCTACCTTCCGCCGGATGCCAACACCCTGCTGTCGGTGGCGGACCACGTACTGCGCAGCCGGGACTACGTGAACGTGATCGTGGCCGGCAAGCAGCCGTGCTTCGACTGGCTCTCCCTCGACGAGGCCCGCGCGCACTGCGCCCGCGGGGCCGGCGTGTGGGCGTGGGCGGGCACCGAGGACGGCACGCGCGATCCGGACGTCGTCCTCGCCTGCGCCGGTGACGTACCCACCCAGGAGGTCCTCGCGGCGGCCGGCCTGCTGCGGCACCATCTGCCCGGGCTCGCCGTTCGCGTGGTCAACGTCGTGGACATGACCCGGCTCATGCCCCACGAGGAACACCCCCACGGCATGACCGACCTGGAACACGACGCCCTGTTCACCCCCGACAAGCCGGTGATCTTCGCCTACCACGGCTACCCCTGGCTCGTGCACCGCCTGGCCTACCGCCGCACCGGCCACCCGAACCTGCACGTCCGCGGGTACAAGGAGAAGGGCACCACCACGACCCCCTTCGACATGGTCGTACGCAACGACCTCGACCGCTACCGGCTCGTGATGGACGTGATCGACCGCGTGCCGGGACTGGCCGTACGGGCCGTGGGCGTACGGCAGGCCATGGCGGACGCCCGCGTCCGCCACCACGCCTGGATCCGCGAACACGGCACCGACATGCCCGAAGTCACCGACTGGACCTGGGGCGACGACCGGCCGGCCGGGGGCCGGTGAGCGGCACGCCCCCCGGCTCTCGCTCCGCGCCGGTATGGCGCGCGCCGGGGGGCGTGACCGGCCGGTGGACGGGGGTGGTCAGGACGCGGTGGGGACCTGCACGTCGAGGCCGCGGGCGGCGACGAGCTGCGCGCTGCCGTCGGCCAGCCGGTACGACATGCCCACGACGCCGAGGCGGCCGGCGGCCACCGCCTCGGCCAGGACGCGGGAGCGGTCCAGCAGCAGGTCCACCGTGTGCTCGATGTGCTCGGCCAGGATCTCGTCGGCCGTCTCGCGTCCGGCGGCGCGGGCCGCCAGCACGCTGGGGGTCACCCGTTCGACCACGTCGCGGACGAAGCCGCCCGGCGTCTTCCCGTTCTCCAGGGCGGAGCAGGCCGCGGCGACGGCGCCGCACGAGTCGTGACCGAGGACGACGACCAGCGGCGCGTTGAGGACGGCGACGCCGAACTCGATGGAACCGAGGATTTCGGTGCCGGCGACGTGCCCGGCGGTGCGGACCACGAACAGGTCGCCCAGGCCCCGGTCGAAGATGATCTCGGCGGCCAGCCGGGAGTCGGAGCATCCGAACAGCACGGCGAAGGGCTGCTGGGACGGTGCCGTCTGGGTGCGGCGTGCGGCGTCCTGGTTCGGGTGCTCGGGGGCGCCGGTGATGAAGCGCTTGTTACCGGCCATGAGCAGGTCGAAAGCGTCGCGGGGCGACGGCGTCTGGATCTTCTCAGTCATGGCGGCAGCCTACGAGGTGACTCCAGCCGGCGCACCGGCCGACCTCGGCACGTGTCGGGGTCGGCCCGGTTCACGACCGGAACGGGGTCGTCATCGCGCACGTGCCGGCACTTCCCGCCACCGGGCCGCTCCTCCTCACCCGTCGGCGCCGTCGGCGCCACGCCTGACGTCCTGCATACCGGCGTGGCGCGCCCAGAGGACCAGCGGAACCTGGAGGGGAAGCCTCGCGTAGGCGACGGTTCTCGCGGCCGCCGAGCGGTGACGCCAGTCGTAGGCCATCTTGACGTTCGCCGGGAACACTCCGGCGAAGAACAGCGCGGTGGCCCGGGCACCGGCCCTTCGGGTCGCCGGCAGCGCTAGACCGGCGGCCAAGGCGAGTTCGACCGCGCCGCTGGCCTTTGTCCAGGCCCGGGGGCTGCCCGGCAGGGAACGCGGCACGATGGAGTCGAATTGCCTGGGGGCGATGAAGTGGGCCAGGCCCGCCGAGGCCATCAGGCCGGCGAGCAGAAGCGCGGAACGCGCAGGGGTCATCGGGGTTCCTTCGGGGGTGGGGAGTCCGCCCGGTCAGGCGGGGAGGGTCATCAGGAGCAGGGGGACGGTGGTGGGCCGGGGGGAGCCTCCGGCGGGTTCGAGGGTGAGGCCGACGGCGCCCGCGTCGGCGGGGTCGCCGGTCAGGACGACGGTGCCGTCGCCGTGGACGAGTCCGGCCGGGCGCATGGTGCCGTCGTGGTCGAGCCACAGCTGGTAGGTCTTGCCGGTGCCCGGTGCGGGCAGGTTGGCGGCGGTGAAGACGGCCTTGTTCTGGCGCTCGGAGGCGACGACGGTGGTCAGGGCTCCGTTGGCAGCCCGTCCGTGGACGGTGCGGGCGTCCGGAGCCGCCAGCACGGCGCTGACCGCGTCGAGCTGCCGCTGCGCCTGGCGGGCCTGCTGTTCGAGGTCCTGCCCGTTCCGCGTCTGCCACACCGCCCAGCACGGCCGCGGCCACGCAGGCGGCCAGTGCCAGGGGCACGGCCCGGCGTCGCAGCGTGCCGCCGAGTACGGGCGCCGCGCCGCGGGCGGGGGTGCGTGGGGGCAGCTGGCGCACCCCGTCGATGGCGGCCATGACCTGTGCCTTGGCTGCCGGAGGCGGCGGCTGGGCGACCGCCGCCGCCAGGCGTGCGGCGGTCGCCCGGAACTCGGCGGCTTCCTGCCGGCACGCCTCGCACGCCCGCAGGTGGGCATCGAAGTCCTCGCGTTCCTCATCGTCAAGTGCCCCCAGCGCGTAGGCGGCAACCAGGGTGTGGGCGTCGGTGGCGTGGTGTTTCACGTGGTCACCCCCATGCAGTCGCGGAGCCGGATGAGCCCGTCGCGCATGCGTGTCTTGATCGTGGGAAGCGGAGTGCGCAGGGCTTCGGCGACTTCACGGTAGGTCAGCCCCCGGTAGCAGGCCAGGGTCACCGCCTGCCGTTGCAGTTCGGTCAGTCCGCGCAGGCAGCGGCGGACCTGCTCGGACTCCAGGCGGGTCTCGACCTGTTCGGTGACCTCGTCGAAGGCGGTGGTGTGATCTCGGGCAGCCTGGGCCTGTTCGCGGTCGGCGGATGCCTGGGCGGAACGGACCCGGTCCACGGCACGCCGGTGTGCGATCGTCGCCGCCCACGCCGTCACCGCTCCGGCCTCGGGCCGGTAGCGCGCCGCCTGCCGCCACAAGTCGATCATGACCTCTTGGGCGACCTCCTCGGACTGCGCCCGGTCGCGCACGACTTTGACCACGATGCCGAACACCAGCGGTGCGAGGGCGTCGTACAGGACGGAGAAGGCCTGCTTGTCGCCGTGCGCCACCCTGCCCATGATCTCGGTGAGCTCGCCGGGGCCGGGGCGGCCGTCGTGGCCGGTGCCGAAGGGAAGCGGTTGGTTCACCTGTGCCGCTCCGGCCGTGGTGAGAAGGCGAAGGGGGGCCGGGGGCGGCCGTCGGGGGGCGGGGCGTCCATCGCATGCCGGTCCTTTGTCGTCGCTCGTTCGGGCCGGACCGCCCGGGGCCGGGCCGGTCACCGACCTCCAGAAGAGTGCCCCGGGGACCGGGGATCGGGTTTGGGGTAACCGGGGACGGCCCCGGTGACGAAGCGCCACCCATCCACGTGCCCGTCCGCTACGAAGAACGGACGACGCATGAGCGATGGAGGAGGCCCCGGTGGGCGTGAACCCAGCCCGGATGAGCATCTGCGGGTAGCCGGAGGCCGAGGACGGATCGCGCATCGCCCAGCGCGGCCGGGGCCATTCGAGGGCCTGGGAGTTGAGTGAGGTGGCCGGCCCGTCGAGCCTCGTCGGCCGGTGGCGCCGTCCGGTTCACCGGACGCCCCCGGCGCCGGTGGACCGGTGGCGTTCACCGGCCCGCGGGGAACCGGCCGCGCCGGGGCACCGAGTCCAGGAGGAGCCGGGTGTACGGGTGTTGCGGCGCCTCCAGGACCCGGGAGACCGGGCCCGTCTCCACGACGTGACCCGACTTGAGGACGAGGACCTCGTCGGCGACGTGCCGGACCACCGCCAGGTCGTGCGTGACGAACAGGTAGCCGATCCCCGACGCGCCGCGGATCCGGGCGAGGAGTTCGAGTATCTGTGCCTGGATCGACACGTCGAGCGCGGCGACCGCCTCGTCGAGGACGAGGACCCGCGGCTCCACGGCGAGGGCGCGCGCGATCGCCACGCGCTGCCGCTGGCCGCCGGAGAGGTCACGGGGGAGGGCGGCGGCCTCGCGGGTGCCGAGACCGACCTGGTCCAGGAGCTGGGCGGTCCGGGCGTCGCGGCCCGGCGCGTCGAGGGCCGTGTGGAGGCGCAGCACCTCGTCCAGGCATCCGGAGACGGTCACCCGGGGATCGAGCGAGAGGTACGGATCCTGGAAGACCATCTGGATCTCCCGGGCCCTGGCCAGCCGTTCCGCCCGCCGCCGGGGCCGCGTGGAGCGGTCCCGGCCGTCCAGGCGGACGGTCCCGCCGTCCGGGCGCTCCAGGCCGACGAGCATCCGCACGGTGGTGGTCTTGCCGCTGCCCGACTCGCCGACGATCGCGAGGCAGGCCCCGGGCGCCAGCGAGAACGACACGCCGTCGACCGCCGTGTGGTCCCCGTACCGCTTCCGCAGGCCTTCGACGACCAGGCCCTCGACGGCCGGGCCCGCCACGGCCGGTTCCTCCTTCGCTGAGGCGGTCACAGCGTGATCCCTTCGTCGGCGCGGTGGCAGGCGGCGAGTCCGTCGCCGTGCCGGGTGAGTGCGGGCTTCTCCCCGGAGCAGCGGGGGACCGCGTGGACGCAGCGCGCGGCGAAGGCGCAGCCCGGCGGTGCCTCGGCCAGGGAGACGGGACGCCCGGGGATGGGGCGGGGGGCGGGCGCGCCCGCTTCGATGCTCGGCGTGCAGGCGAGCAGCCCCGCGGTGTACGGGTGCCGCGGGCGGTCGAACAGCTCGTCGGTGCCGCGCGTCTCCACGATCCGGCCCGCGTACATCACGTACACCCGGCCGCAGACGGTCGCGGCCAGTTCGAGGTCGTGGGTGACGAAGAGCAGGCCGGTGCCGCGTTCGGCGCGCAGCCGGGTGAGGAGTTCGACGATCTCCGCCTGGGTCGTGACGTCCAGGGCGGTGGTCGGTTCGTCGGCGACGATCAGCGCGGGTTCGGCCGCGAGCGCGGCGGCGATGACCACCCGTTGGAGCATGCCGCCGGAGAACTCGTGCGGACGGCGGCGCAGGGCGCCGCGCGGGTCCCGGATGCCGACCGCGTCGAGGAGTTCCAGGGCCCGCGCGGTCGCCGTGGCGGCCGGGGTCCCGGCCGCGCGCAGCCCTTCGGTGAGGAAGTCGCCGACGCGGCGCAGCGGGTTCAGGGAGGCGCGCGGGTCCTGGTGGACCATGGCTACCTGCCGGGACCGGAGCCCGGTCAGCTCGGCGCGGCTCATGGTGAGTACGTCCCGTCCGGCGACCCGGACCTCGCCGCTGGTGCGTGCTCCGGCGGGCAGCAGCCCGAGGACGCTGCGGCACGCGACCGACTTGCCGGAGCCCGACTCGCCGACGAGGCCGACGCTCTCCCCGGGGCGCACCCGCAGCCCGACTCCGTCCAGGATGGGCCGCGCGGCCCGGTCGGCGGTCAGCCGTACCCCGAGCCCGTCGATCTCCAGGACCGGATCCCCGCCGCCGGCCGCCGGGACCGCAGTCGTGTCCGTCCGTCCCCGCTGTTCCTTCACGTGCTTCACCGCTTCCGCCTCGCGATCCGGTCGGCGAGGCCCTCGCCGACGATGCCGAACGCCACCACGGCGAGCACGATGCACGCGGAGGGGGCGAGGGCGGGCAGCATCGCCCCCTGCTGGACGGCCGACTGGCCCTCGTTGATCATGGCGCCCCAGTCGGCGGTCGGCGGCTGCACGCCGAAGCCGAGGTAGGAGAGCGCCGCCAGGTCCATCAGCGCGTACCCGAAGTTCATCGCGGACTGGGCGAAGAGGGTGGGGGCGATGTTGGGCAGCAGGTGGCGCAGGCAGACGTTCCAGCCGGACCAGCCCTGCACCCGGTAGGACTCGATGTACGGGCGGGCCTTCTCCTGGCGCGCGATGCCGCGGACCAGGCGGCCCACGTACGGGGTGTAGGCCACCGCCATCGCGATCACGGGCGCGGTCATCCCGGGGCCGACGACGGAGACGAGCAGGATCGCGAGCAGGAGTCCGGGGATCGCGAACGCCATGTCCATCGAGCGGGACAGGACCGAGTCCGCCCAGCCGCCGCGCCAGGCCGCCACCACGCCGAGCAGGGCGCCGGCCAGGGTGGAGGTGCCGACGACGAGCAGCGGGCCGAGCAGCCCGGTGAGGGCCCCGTGCATCAGCCGCGACAGGATGTCCCGCCCGGACTGGTCGGTGCCGAGGAGGTGCTGGCCGGTGGTCCCGGCCAGGCTCGCCGAGAGGTCGACGGCCTCGGGGTCGTACGGCGCGAGGACGGGGGCGAGCACGGCGATCAGGACGAGAGCGGCGAGCACCGCGGCCGAGGCGGTGAACAGCGGCCCCTGGGCGACGAGGCGCAGGGGGCGCAGCCCGGGCCTGCGGCGCAGGACGGCGGGCTCCGGTGGTGCGGTGGTGGTCATGAGGAGCCTTCCCCGTGGAGCGACAGCCGGGGGTCGATGAGGGGTGCGAGAAGGTCGACCGCGAGGTTGACGAGGACGAAGGCGCCCACGCTGAGGAGGGTGATCGCCTGCACGACGGCGAAGTCCTTGGCGGTGACCGACTGGACGAGCAGGGAGCCGAGCCCCGGCACGTCGAAGGCGGTCTCGACGATCGAGGTGCTGATGAGGAGTCCGGCGAGCATCGTGCCGCCGACGGTGACGACCGGGCCGAGCGCGTTGCGCAGGACGTGGCGGCGGACCACGGTCCGCCCCGGGACGCCGCGGGCGCGTGCCACCTCGACGTGTTCCCGGCCGAGTTCGTCGAGCATCGCCGAGCGGGTCACCCGGGCGAGCAACCCCGCGAAGGTCAGCGCCAAGGCGACGGCCGGCAGGGTCAGGTGGTGCAGCCGTTCGGGGAATCCGGCGGCCGTGCCGCCGGGGCCGGGGAACCAGCCCAGACGGACGGAGAACAGGGACACGAGCGCGATCGCGGTCACGAAGGGCGGGGTGGCCGTGGCGAGGCCGCTGCCGAGGAGCACCGCGCGGTCCAGCGGCCCGGGGCGCAGTGCGGCGAGGACACCGGCCGCCGTGCCGATGAGGGCGACGAGCAGTGCCGCGTACCCCACGAGCAGGGCCGTGCCGGGCAGCCGGGATCCGATGAGCGCGGAGACGTCCTGGTGGAACTGGGCGGAGCTGCCGAAGTCGCCCCGCAGTACGCCGCCGAGCCACTTGGCGTACTGCACGGTCAGCGGGTCGTCCAGGTGGTACTGGGCCCGCAGGGCCGCCACGGCCTCGGGGGTCGCGGGGCGGCCGTGGAGCAGGAAGGACACCGGGTCGCCCGGGGCCAGGTGAACGCTGCCGAAGACCACGAGGGAGGTCACGAACAGCACCGCCGCCAGGCCGAGGACGCGTCCGACGAGGTAGCGCGTCATTTGGCGGCGGCCCCGATCGTAGCGGCCCACGGGTAGTACAGCTGGGCGATCCCGGTCGGGGCGCCGGTCGCGCGCTTGCCGAGGAAGAGCACGTACGGCGCTTCGTAAAGAGGGATGACCGGCAGTTCGCGCATCGCGATCCGCTGGAGTTCGGCGGTCAGCTCCGCGCGCTTGCCCGCGTCCGGTTCGGCGTTGGCCCGGTCGAAGGCGGCGTCGAAGGCGGCGTCCGACCAGTTGCCGTAGTTCCCGAAGTCGCCGGTGCGCAGGTATTGGTAGAACTCCAGCGGGTCCGGGGTGTTGTCGTACCCGTTGGTGATGACCAGGTCCAGGCCGGCGCGTGCGGCGGGGTCGACGAAGATGCTGCCGTACGCCTCGGGGGGCACCGGCTTCAGCTCGACGTCGAGGCCGATCGCGCGGCCGGCGGCCTGTACGGCGTTGGCGACGACGCTGATCTCGGGGGCGAGCGTGCTGGTGACCAGGGTGATCTTACGGCCGGCGGCGCCCGCCTCCTGGACGAGCTTCTTCGCGGCGCCGAGGTCGTAACGGGGATCGGGCAGGGTGTCGTAGAGCGCGGCGGTCTTCTCCGGGGCCAGCGCCCACGCGCCGCGCGCGGCCGGGGCCTTGGCGGGGACGCCGACGCCGCCGGCCGCGGCCTTGATGATGTTCTTCCGGTCGAGCGCCAGGGAGAGGGCCTCGCGTACCCTCACGTCGCCGAGCGGCCCGCCGAAGTCGAGCACGGCGAGGTTCGACGCGGCGGTGTTGGGACCGAAGAGGACGCTGCCCTTCCCGCTGGAACGCAGCTGTCCGATCGTGGCGGGGGCCACCATGTACCCGCCGTCGGCGGTGCCGGAGAGAAAGGCGTTGGTGCGGGCGGCCGGGTCCTCGATGAAGGTGAACCTCACGGCGGCGGACTTGGGGGCGAGCTGGGGGTCCCAGTAGGCGTCGTGCCTCTTCAGGGTGATCTCGGCGCCCTGGGACCAGGTGTCGAGGGCGTACGGACCGGTGCAGTTGACCTTGCCCGCGGGGGTGCCGTAGTCCTTGCCGGCCTTGGCGAGGGTGGCGGCGCTCTCGATGGTGCCGGGGGAGGCGGCCATCAGCTCGTGGAGCAGGACGTCGGGCTTGGTGAGGCGGAGGGTGACCTCCAGCGGTCCGGTCTTCTCCACGGCGCGGACGTTCTTGAACGCCGAAGCCCAGGGGGAGCCGGTCGCCGGGTCCGTCTGGCGCTGGAGGGAGGCGACCGCGTCGTCGGCCGTCAGGGTCGTGCCGTCGTGGAACCTCACCCCGGGGCGCAGGGTGTAGACGAGCGTGAGCGGGTCGGGGCGGTCGTACTTCACCGCGAGGCCGGACTCGATCTTCATGTCGGGGGTGACCCGCATGAGCTGCTCGCACACGTTGGCGAGCACGGTGTTCGGCGGGTAGTCGTACGCGAGGGCGTAGTCGAGCGTGTAGGGCTCGGCGTACAGGGACCAGGTGAAGGAGTCCAGCGGGCCCTGGGCGGCCGGCGAGAGCGGAGCCACCCGGTAGCCGGTTCCGCCTCCGGTCCCGGGCGTGGTGGCGCCGGAACAGGCACCGGTGGTGGCCGCGAGGGCGGCGCAGAGGAGAAACGCCGTGCTTCGGGACATGCGCATGCAGACCCACCCCTTTACGGGTGTAGTGACGGGCGCTGGGGGATGGAGCGAGTATTGATGCGGGAACGTTCCCGCACAAGGCCGTGCGGGAACGGTTTTGCAAGGGTCACGAGGGTGGCAGCATCAGTCGCATGACCGAAGCCTCCCCGCACGGCGGGCAGCCCTCGCAGCCCCTCCCACGCGTGCGCCTCGTCGACGTGGCCCGCGAGGCGGGCCTGTCCAAGACGACCGTCTCGGCGGCACTGAACGGCACCGGAAGACTCTCTCCCGAAGTCCGGGAGAGGGCCCGCGAGACCGCGCGCAGAATGGGCTACCGGCCCAATGCCACCGCGCGCCGGCTGCGCGCGGGACGGGCCAGATTGATCGGATACGTGGTCGGGGAGTTCGCCGACGCCCCCTGGACCTTCCTGGAGTCGCCGTACTTCGCCCGGCTGACCGCGGCCACCGCGGCGACGTCGCTGCGACGCGGCTACGCCATGGTGCTGCTGCCCGCCGGCTCCCTGCAGAGCGAGTGGGCCGACCTGGCACTCGACGCGGTGGTCGTCGCCGACCCGGTCGACGGCGACCCGGTCGTCGAGGACCTCCTCGCCGCCCGCATCCCCGTGTTCAGCGACCGCTCCGTCGAGGGACGGCCCGGGGCGTACTGGGTGGACGTGGACGCGGGCGGCGCCGTGCGCGGGGCCCTCGACCACCTCCGGGAGCAGGGAGCCCGACGGCCCGTCCTCGTGGTGCCGGACAGCACCACCCGCTTCCACACCGACGTGTTCGCCGCGCACCGGGAGTGGTGCGCCGCCCACGGCCTGCCGGAACGGTTGGTACGCGTCGAGGCACCGGGCAACGGTCCCGTCGTACGCGCCGTCGAGACCGCCCTCGCGGGTGACCCGGCGGCCGGCCGGGCGCGGCCCGACGCCCTCCTCGTCGTGGCCGAGGCGAGTCCGCCCCTCGTCCTGGACGCGGCACGCCGGCTCGGCTACGAGGTCCCCGGCGACCTGCTCCTCGTCTGCGTGAGCGAGGACGTCACCGCCGAGCACACCGAGCCGCCCGTGACCACCCTGAGCCTGCGGCCCGAGGCGATCGCTGAGGCGGGCATCGGCATGCTCGTGGCGGTCCTGGAACACGGCGAGCGGGAGGCGCCGGGGGCGCTCGTCGCGACCCGCCTCGACGTCCGTGCGTCATCGGTCCGGCCGACTCAGCCCGCGTACACGAGCCGGCCGCCCACATAGGTCCGCTCCACCCGGGCCTGCGCGATCTCCTCGGCGGGCGCCGTGAGGATGTCGCGGTCCAGGACGACGAGGTCCGCGAGGTTGCCGGCCCGCAGGCTGCCCGCGTCGTCGTGACCGTTCACATGGGCGGCCCCGGCGGTGTAGGCGGCCAGCGCGGTCGGCAGGTCGAGCCGCTGCTCGGGGTAGAAGACCCGGTCGTGGCCCGCCTCGGGATCCCGGCGGTTCACGGCCACGTGGAGGCCCGCCAGCGGATCAGGGCTGCTCACGGGCCAGTCGCTGCCCGCGACGAGGGTCGCGCCCGCGCGCACCAGATCGCCGAACGGGTACTGCCAGGCGGCGCGCTCCGGGCCCAGGAACGGGATGGTCAGGTCGTCCATCTGGGGCTCGTGGGCCGCCCACAGGGGCTGGATGTTGGCCAGGGCGCCGAGTGGGGCGAAGCGGGAGAGGTCCTCGGGGTGGACGACCTGGAGATGGGCGAGGTGGTGCCGGTTGCCACGGTGTCCGTTGGCCGCCACCGCCGACTCGATCGCGTCCAGGGCCTCGCGCACGGCCCGGTCGCCGAGGGCGTGGAAGTGCACCTGGAAGCCGAGGGCGTCGAGCTCCGTCACGTATCCGCGCAGCGCTGCGGGCTCGACGAAACTCAGGCCGCTGTTGGCGGTGGCGCAGCCGCAGCCGTCAAGGTAGGGGGAGGTCATGGCGGCGGTGAAGTTCTCCGCGACACCGTCCTGCATGATCTTCACCGAGGTCGCGCGGAACCGTCCGGCCCGGAGCTTCTCGCGGCGGGCCACCAGCTCGGGGATCTGCTCGGCGCCCCGTGCCCGGTCCCACCAGAGGGCTCCGGTCACGCGGGCGGTGAGCGAGCCGTCCCCGGCGGCGGTCATGTAGGCGTCCGAGGGGTCGGGCCGTCCGTTGAGGTCACCGAGCATGGCGTCCTGCCAGCCCGTGATGCCGAGGGAGTGCAGCAGTTCCTGGGCCCGGAGCAGCCCGGCGAGGAGTTCCGCCGGCGTGCTCGCCGGCAGCAGCCGGCCGACTAGCGAGGTGGCGCCCTCCTGGAGCATGCCGCTGGGAGTGCCGTCCGGCTCGCGCTCGATCCGGCCGTCGGCGGGATCGGGAGTGGCGGCCGTGATTCCGGCGAGTTCGAGCGCCCGGGTGTTGGCCCAGGCGCCGTGGTGGTCCCGGTTGGACAGCAGCACCGGGCGGTCCGGGACGACCGAGTCGAGCAGCTGCCGGGTCGGCAGTCCGCCCTCGAAGCTCTCCATCGACCAGCCGCCCCCGGTGATCCACTCGCGGTCGGGGTGCGCGTCCGCGTACGCGCGGACCAGGGCCAGGTAGTCGTCCACGCCGACGGTCCCGGTCAGATCGCATTCGGCCAGTTCCGCCCCGGCGAAGACCGGGTGCATGTGGGCGTCCTGGAAGCCGGGGAGCAGCAGCTTCCCCGTCAGGTCGACCACCTCGGTGCCGGGACCCACGAGTTCGCGTACCTCGTCGTGGCCGACGGCCGTGATCCTGTCGCCGGTCACGGCGAGCGAGGTCGCCCGGGTGCGGGCCGGATCCACCGTGAAGACGGGGCCGCGGGTGAAGACCAGATCGGCCTTGGCCATTCGAAACTCCTGAGCATGAGGCGACGGGCGTGGCGCCATGGAAGCGGCAAGGCCGTTTACACGTCAATGGTGTTGACGTAAGGTCCCGGCCATGTCCGAACGTGTCATCCCCGAAGGCGGACGCCGGCGCCGCAGGCCCACCAAGCAGGGCGCCGTCCTCTCGGAGGGGCTCATCGTCGAGACGGCGCTGCGGCTGGTGGCCCAGCACGGCGCCGAAGCGCTCTCCGTACGGAGACTGGGCGCCGCGCTCGGCGCCGACCCGAGCGCGCTCTACCGCTACTTCCGCAACACCGACGCCCTCCTCCTCGCCCTCGCGGACGAACTGATCGGCCGGGCGCAGGAGGGCTGGCGGGCGACCGGGGACTGGCGGGAGGACCTGCGGTCGATGGGTCTGCGGATCCACGCCTGCTACCTTTCGCACCCCCAGGCCGCCGTCCTCGGCGCGTACCGCACCACGGGCCGGCTCCATGAGACCCGGGCCGTCGAGCGCATCCTCGGCATCCTCCGCTCGGCGGGCTTCCCGGACCCCCTCGCCGTCCGCGCCTACCACGCGTTCGTCGACCAGGCCCTGGCGTTCGCCGCCCAGGACGCCGCGGCGCTCGCGCTGCCGAAGGCGGCCCGGGAGGCGGACGCGGCGGTCTGGAACTCGGTCTACGGCAGGCTGCCGGCCGACACCCACCCGCACATCGCCGCGGTCTTCCCGCTGCTCGCCGCCGACATGCGGGACAGCGGCTACCCATTCGCCCTGGAACTGATGCTCGGCGCGCTGGAGGCGCTCCGCCCGCCGGCGACCGGGGCCTGAGGCGCGTCCGCCCCGCGCGCGTGCCCGGCGTTCGCGGCGGTTGGCCGGATCGGGCTCGCGGCGGATCAGGCCGCGGCGCATGACGCGCCGCGTGCCGGTGGGCCCGTACCGCCGCCGAGTCCACCGGCACGCCCGCTACGCCCCGCCGGGAGGACGCAGCTCGCCGGTCCGGACCACGCGGGAGTACCAGTGCGCGCTCGATTTGGGTGTGCGCTCCAGGGTGTCGTAGTCGACGTGGACGGCGCCGAACCGCTTGGCGTAGCCGTAGGACCACTCGAAGTTGTCGAGCAGCGACCAGAGGAAGTAGCCGCGCACGTCCGCCCCGTCCGTGATCGCCCGGTGCACCGCGTCGAGGTGGGCGTGGACGTAGGCGGCGCGCTCCGGGTCGTGGACCGTGCCGTCGGGACCCACCTCGTCCTCGTACGCCGCCCCGTTCTCGCTGATCACGAGCGGCAGCCCGGGGTACCGGGCGGCGGTCCGGGTCAGCAGGTCGTACAGGCCGCCGGCGTCGACCGGCCAGCCCATCGCCGTGAGCTCACCCGGCGCCCGGTGGAAGGCCACGCCCTCCGCTCCGGGCCACGGCGAGTGCGCGCTGTCGCCGTGCCCGTCGTCCTGCGGCACCGGTCCGCCCCGCGCGGCGTGCGAGACGACCGTCGGGGTGTAGTAGTTCACGGCGAGCAGGTCCAGGGGCTGGTGCACGGCGGCGGTGTCGCCGTCCCGGACGAAGGACCAGTCGGTCAGGTGCGCGGTGTCCGCGAGGAGATCCTCGGGGTAGGCGCCCTCCAGCATCGGTCCGAGCCAGATCCGGTTGCCGACGGCGTCGATGCGCCGGGCCGCCTCCCGGTCCTCGGCCGAGGAGGTCAGGGGGCGCACCTCGTGGAGGTTGAGGGAGACCGCGACCTGACCGTCCCCGGGCAGTGCCGCGCGCAGGGCCTGGACGGCCAGGCCGTGACCCAGGTTGAGGTGATGGGCGGCGCGCAGGGCGGCGACCGGGTCCGTACGGCCGGGGGCGTGGACGCCGGAGGCGTAGCCGAGGAACGCGCTGCACCAGGGCTCGTTGAGGGTGATCCAGTGCTTCACCCGGTCTCCCAGGGCGTCGGCCACCAGGCCCGTGTACGCGGCGAACCGCTCCGCGGTCGCGCGCTCGGGCCAGCCGCCGGCGTCCTCGAGGTCCTGGGGGAGGTCCCAGTGGTAGAGGGTGAGGGCCGGTGTGATGCCGGCGGCGAGCAGTTCGTCGACGAGCCGGCGGTAGAAGTCCAGGCCCTTCTGGACGGCGGGGCCCCGGCCGGCGGGCTGAACGCGTGACCAGGAGACGGAGAACCGGTAGGCGCCCAGGCCCAGTTCCGACATGAGACGGACGTCTTCGGGGAACCGGTGGTAGTGGTCCACGGCCACGTCACCGGTGTGGCCCTCGAAGACCTTGCCGGGGGTGTGGGAAAAGGTGTCCCAGATGGACGGGGTCCGCCCGTCCTCTCGGGCGGCGCCCTCGATCTGGTACGCGGCGGTGGCCGTACCCCAGAGGAAGTCGGGCGGGAAGGTGCGGGCGGCCGTGAGCGGCCGGGTCTCGGACGCGGTCATAGGGGAGCGCTCCCAACGCGGGCTTGGATGAAGTGGTGCCGGACGGAGTGGGTCAGTTCTTGACGGCGCCGGCGGTGATGCCGCCCACGATGTGCTTGCCGAGGAGGGCGAAGACCAGCAGCAGCGGCAGGGTGGAGATGAGAGCCCCGGTCAGTACGACGGCCTGGTCGACGGTGTGGTTTCCCGCGCCGAGGCCGGCCAGGGCGACCTGGAGGGTGGGATTCCCGTCGGGGGTCAGGGCGATGAACGGCCAGAAGAAGTCGTTCCACGCCTGCACGAAGACGAGCATGCCCAGGACCGCCATCGCGGGCCGGGCGACAGGGAACACCACGTGCCAGATGATGCGCAGGCTGTGCGCGCCGTCCATCCGCGCCGCCTCCACCAGCTCCACGGGCAGGGCCTCGATGAGGTACTGGCGCATGAAGAACACGCCGAAGGCGGCGACCAGCGAGGGCAGGACGACCGACTGGAGCTGGTCGACCCAGCCGAGGTCGGTGATGATCTGGTAGAGCGGGATCACACTGAGCTGCGGCGGGATCGTCATGGTGGCCACCACGAGCGCCAGCAGCGCGCCCTTGCCCCTGAAGGGCAGTTTGGCGAAGGCGAAGCCGGCCAGGGTGGAGAACAGGACGGTGGACAGGGCCACGAGCCCGGCCACGACCGTCGTGTTGACCAGCGCCTCGCCCATGTCGACCTGGTTCCAGGCGAAGGAGAGGTTGTCGAACAGCCGGGGGCCCGGCAGGAGCGGGGCCGGAGCCTCGACCACGCGTTCGCCGGTATGGGAGGCGGCGACCAGGTTCCAGTAGAGGGGGAAGAGGGAGACCAGGGCGGCGAGGCCGAGCAGGACGTAGGTCAGCGGTCCGGCGTGGTGCTGGCGGCCGGCCGACGGGCGAAGGCGCCCGGCGCGCGGCGTCCTGGTGGCGGTCGTGTCGGCGGGGGGCGTGGCGGCGGGGGTCGTGTCGAGTGTGCGGCTCATGGGTTCAGCTCCCCGCCTTCGTGTGCGTGCGGCCGGCGCGGGTGCGGGTGCGGTTGCGGTTCGAGCGGGAGACCAGGGCTTGGAGGCCGCCGATGAGCAGGAGGAGCAGGAGCATGACCCAGGCGATGGCGGAGGCCTGGCCCAGCGCGCCGGTCACCCAGCCCTTCTCGTACATGAGCAGGCTCAGCGTCTGGAACTGGTTGCCGCTGCCGCCGCTGATGCCGACACTGCCGCCGAAGAGCATCGGTTCGCCGAAGAGCTGGGTGGCCCCGATGGTCGAGACGACGACGGTGAACAGGATCGTCGGCCGGATCGACGGGACGGTCACGCTGAGGAACTGGCGCCAGCGCGAAGCCCCGTCCAACGCGGCGGCCTCGTAGAGGTCCTGGGGCACGGCCTGCATCGCGGCCAGGTAGATGAGGGCGTTGTAGCCGGTCCAGCGCCACGTCACGATGACCGAGATCGCGATCTGAGAGGGCCACTTGGAGGATTCCCAGGCGACCGGATCGAAGCCGGCCCAGCCCAGCACCGTGTTGATCAGCCCGTAGTCGGTGTTGAACAGCTGCGCGAAGACGAGAGTCGCCGCCGCGATCGAGGTGGCGTACGGGGCGAGCACCGCCACGCGGAAGAAGCCGCGGCCACGGAGTCTGTAGTTGAGCAGGTGGGCGAGGCCGAGGGCCATCAGCAGCTGGGGAACGGTGGAGATCACGCCGATGGTGAAGGTGTTGGCGAGGGCGTTCCAGAAGAACTCGCTGCCCGCCAGGGAGCTGTAGTTCTCCAGCCCCTTCCACTGGGCGCTGCCGCCGAGTTCCACCCGGTGGAGCGAGAGCCAGCCCGTGTAGACCAGGGGGAAGAGTCCGAAGGCGGCGAAGGTGAGGAAGAAGGGGGCGAGGAAGACGTAGGGGACCGCCTTCAGGTCCAGGCGGTAGAGCGTGCTGCGCAGTCCGCCCCGGCCGGAGGGCCGCTGCTCGCGGGAGCCGGTGCTGGGGGCCGGGGGCTGCGCGGCGGGCGGCGGGGAGCCGCCACTGGTCGCCCGTACGGAGGTGGCCACGGGGGCGTCCTTCCAGGTCGATGCGTGCGGTGAAGCGGTGAAGCGGTGGACCGGTGGAGCGGTGACTCGGACGGCGGCGGCCCACCGCCACCCGCGGGGAGGCGGTGGGAGGCGGGCGGGGGCGGGCCGCCGCGGGCCCCGCTACTTGTCGATCTTGTCCGCGACCAGCTTCCTGACGTTCTCCCAGGCCTTCGCCGGGTCGGTGCCGCGCTGCTCGATGTCGAGGATGCCGTTGTCGGTGAGGAAGGTCTTCACCTGTCCGTCCCAGCGGCTGATCGGGGCGGGCGTGATGCCGGCCGCGGCCTCCGAGTAGATCTTGCCGACCGGAGTGTCACCGAAGTACGCCAGCTTCGCGCCCTGTACCACCGGGGAGCCGAGGGTGTCCTTGGAGGAGGGGATGTTGCCGTTCACGCCGAAGACCTTGGCGTGCTGGGCCGGAGCGGTGAGCCAGGCGGCGAGTTCGGCCGCCTCCTTGACGTGCTTGCCCGACTTCGGGACGGCGAGGAAGGAGCCGCCCCAGTTCCCGGCCACGGGCGGTGCGGCGATGTCCCACTTGCCCTGGTTCTCCGCGCCAGCCTGGTCCTTGATCATGCCGGTCATCCAGCTCGGGCAGGCCACGGTGGCGAACTTCGCGTTCTTGAAGGCCGCGTTCCACGTGCCCTTCTCGTCGAACTGGCGCAGTTTCGCGGTCATTTCGCCCTTGGCCGCCGTCACGGCGGTGTCCCAGGCCTTCCTCACGCCCGGACTGTTCTCGTAGTCCAGCTCGCCCTTGGCGTTGGCGTACTGCACCGGCTCGCTGGCGATCACCGCGTTGAACAGGCCGCTCGCGGAGTCGTGGAAGGAGGTCCCCTCGGGGGCGTTCTTCTTGTACGCCTCGCCGGCCTGGATGAACTTCGCCCAGTCGCCCGCCCAGAGCTTGGCCACTTCGGTGCGGTCGGTCGGCAGGCCGGCCTTGGCGAAGAGGTCCTTGTTGTAGCAGATGGCCATCGGGCCGATGTCCGTGCCGAGGCCGATCACCTTGCCGTCGCCCGTCGTGGCCTGCTTGACCTTCCAGTCCAGGAACGCGCCGAGGTCCGCGCCGCCGGTCTTGCCGAGGTCGGTCCACTTGTCGGCCATGGCGGGTCCGGTCGCCTCCGCGATGTAGCCGACCTCCAGGGCCTGGATGTCCGCGAGGCCGCTGTTGCGGGAGAGGCGCAGCTTGAGGGTGTCCCAGTACTTCTGGCCGTCCGCGACGTTCGACTCTTCTATCTTGATGTTCGGGTGGGTCTTCATGTACTCGGCGTAGAGCTTGGCTCCGGTCGCGTCGTCGTAGCCGAAGGAACCGAAGGTGCCGATCCGCAGCGTGATCTGCTCGCCGCCGGCCGCGCCTTCGCCCTTGCCCTGGTCGCCGTCACCGCCGCAGCCGGTGAGCAGGGCCGTACCGGTCGCCACGACGGCGACCGCGGCGACCGCGTTGATCACGGTGCGGCGTCCGCGTCCGTGCCTGCTGCTGGAAGTGCGCATTCCACTCTCCTCGTCCAAGGTGCTGCCGGTTGTGCGCCATGGGGTCCGGCGGGCGGTTCGCGGCTCGGCCAGGGCCCGCCCGGACCTGATGTGAAAGCCGTTGTCGCACCCGTGGATGGGAGCGCTCCCACGTCGTTGCCGGAAGGTTGCTGCCTTGCGGGTCCAAGTGTCAAGAGAGGAAGGCGAATTCATTACACAGGGGGGTCTCGAGGGCGGGCGGCTTCCTCCACGGGCGCTTCGCGGGCGCGCGGCCGGTGGCAGGAGCTGGACGCGACCGTGGTGGCGGCAGGGGATTGGAGGTACGGTGGGAGCGCTCCCACCCACTCGTCGGCGTAACGTGTCCCACGGCTACGGGGGGCGGGGTGCACCGTCCTGCTGACCTGATCAGCGGGCCGGGCCCGCGCCCGGTGCGGAGTGCGATGGAACACGAGGGGAGTCCACGAGCGTGAGCGGACGGCAGAGCGGCGCCAGGCCCACTCTGGAAGAGGTCGCGGCCCTGGCCGGTGTCGGCCGGGGCACGGTCTCCCGGGTCATCAACGGTTCGCCGCGGGTGAGCGAGCGGGCCAGGGACGCCGTGGCCCGCGCCGTCGCGGAGCTGGGGTACGTACCCAACCAGGCGGCCAGGGCGCTGGCCGGCAGCCGGACCGACGCGGTGGCCCTGGTCATCCCGGAGACCGAGGCCCGGCTGTTCTCGGAGCCGTACTTCCTCGACCTGATCCGCGGGGTCAGCGCCGAGCTGGCCGAGGCCGACAAGCAGCTGCTGCTCACCCTCGTCCGGACCGAAGCGGAGCGGCAGCGGTTCGAGCACTACCTGGCTGCCCAGCGGGTCGACGGCGTGCTGCTGGCGTCGGTCCACGGGAACGACCCGCTGCCCGACCGGATCGCCAGGCTGGGCCTGCCGGTCGTCATGAACGGGCGGCGCTCGGAGGCCGAGCCCGTGGCCTACGTGGACTCCGACAACATCGGTGCCGGACGCGCGGCCGTCGCCCACCTCGCGGGGCGCGGCCGGTCCAGGATCGCGACCATCAGCGGGCCGCTGGACATGTACGTGGCGCGCGCCCGTCTCGGCGGCTACCGCGCGGGCCTCGCCGAGGCCGGGATCCGGCCCGACGAGTCGCTCGAGGTGACCGCGGACTTCACCGAGGAGGGGGGCCGGCTGGCGATGCGCGAGCTCCTGGAACGCGCCCCCGGCCTGGACGCCGTCTTCGCCGCCTCCGACGTGATGGCGGCCGGGGCGCGCGGCGTGCTGCGCGAGGCGGGCCGGCGGGTCCCCGAGGACGTCGCCCTCGTGGGGGTGGACGACTCCACGGTGGCCCGTCTGATGGACCCGCCCCTGACCAGCGTGCGCCAGCCCATCGAGGAGATGGGCCGCACGATGACCCGGCTCCTGCTCCAGAAGATCGCGGAGGACCCCGTAGCCGGCGCCGCCCCGTGGCGGGACGGGGGCGAGGAGCCGCGCCGGGTGCTCCCGACGGAACTGGTCGTGCGGGACTCCTCCTGAGCCGCTCCGGCCGCCCGCCGTCCGCCCCGCACGGAGCGCGCCAAGGCCCGGAGCCCCGCGGAAGGGAGTGCTTCCGCGGGGCTCCGGTCTCCTCACCTGCCCCGCGTCACAGCGCAGGGTGGGCGTTCTTCATGAGCTCCTGGAACTGGGCGGAGAACCACTGGCCGGCGAGCGGGGCGTCCGGGAGGGCTCCAGACATGCTGTTGCCGTTGCGCACGTTGCCCGTGTAGGTGGGGTCGCACATCCGGTCGAACCCCTTGCCCTCGTCGTTCGGGATCTCCTTGCTCGCCCCGTCGGACTCGCCCGGGGGCTTGATCCACACGTAGGCGTCGATGCCGGGGGCCGGGGCCGCCTTCGGTCGTTCGCCGAGTCCGGCGCCGGACTGGTTGCACCAGTTGCCGAGGTGGATGCGCCGGTCGTAGCGGCCGCCGTTGACGTAGGTGTCCACGTTCGTCAGCGCGCCGGGCCCGGTCGGGCGGGCGGTGCCGCCCCAGCCGTTGCGGGAGGTGTCGATGAGCATGCCGATGTTGGCGTCGAAGCCCAGGGAGACCAGCCTGGTCCGCATGCCCTGGGCGTAGGACAGTTCGTCGGTGTAGCGGTTCCAGTCGACCCACTTCGACTGGCGCACGGAGGTGCCGTTGACGGAATCGTCGATCTTGAAGTGGTCCTCCTTCAGGGCGCTGTAGTTCGCGGTGTTGACGACGAAGCCGTGCACCTTGGAGAGCGTGGAACCCTCGGCGGTCGCGGCCTGCTTGAACATCTCGGCGGAGGCGCCGAGGTTGTCGTCCCAGCCGAGCCAGCCGTGGTGGCCGGCGTCGACGTAGTTGTAGACGTTGGCGATCGAGCCGAGCTTGTTCAGGGCGTAGCCGACGCCCTTGACGTAGTTGCCGTTGGCCTTCATCACGTCGCAGTTGGGGGTCGCGGTGGGGCGGCCGGAGACGTTGGTGACCAGGTTCGGCAGTGAGTCGATCTCGACGGTGGTGACGATCCGCAGCCCCGCGTACTTGGGTTCGGCGAGGATCGCGGCGATCGGGTCGATGTACTGCGTCTTGTACTTGTCGATCTCGGTCGGGCCCAGTTCGCCGTTGGAGGCGAGCGCGGAGCAGTCCCGTCCGGGCAGGTTGTAGATCACCAGCTGGACGACGAGTTCGCCGCTGCCCTTCTGTGCCAGGGCCGCGTCGAGGTGGTCGCGCAGGCCCATCTTGCCGCTCGTGCCCGTGACGAGGGCGATGCGGTCCAGCCATACGGCGGTGGGCTGGTTGGACACCCTGCTGCCGCCCGGCTCGGCGGCGGCGTTGGCGGACCACTCGGGGTTCACGTACATCTTGGCGCCGGCGTAGGGGTTGTCGGCCCTGCCGCCGGTGGGCGGAGGCGTGGTCGGCGGTGTGGTGGGCGGGGTCGTCGGGGGTGTGGTGGGGGGCTGGGTCGGGTCGGTGGCGCCGTTGCAGGTGACGCCGTTGAGCTTGAAGGCCGCGGGGACGGCGTTCGTGCCGGTGTGCGAACCGTTGAACCCGAAGGAGGCCGAACCGCCCGTGGCCAGCGATCCGTTGTAGGACATGCTCTTCGCGGTCACCGCGGCCCCGGCCTGGGTGAGGGTGGCGTTCCAGCCCTGGGTGACCTGCTGGCCGTTCGCGTAGGACCACTCCAGGGTCCAGGAGGCGACGGGGTCACCGGTGTTGGTGACGATCACGTTGGCACCGAAGCCGGTGCCCCACTGGTTCGAGATCTGGTATTCGACCTTGCAGCCGGCGGCGGCTGCGCCGGCGCTGGTGCCGAACGCCGTGGCGGTGGCGCCGGCGGCCGTGACGAGACTGAGGGCCGCCAGTAAGGCGGTGCGGGGGATGGTGCGGCTCATGTCGGGGGTGCCTTTCAGTTCAGGGCGCGCCGGCGGTGGCGCGCCCGGTGCCGAATGGGGGAGGGCCGTCGTACGGAGGGAGTGCCGTCGTGCGGGGGAGTGCAGTCGTACGGAGCGGGTGCGGTCGTCGGAACCGGGCCGTGGCGCGGTCGGTGAACGCGTGTCCGCAGGGGGTGTGCTCGCCGCCCTCGCCCCGATCGGGGGCCCGGTCCGCGACCGGGGCGAGGGTGGGAAAAGGTGAGCCACTTGCTCGGGTCGTCGTATGCGATCCCGGGGACCGGCGGGAAACCGCGGGCCCCGGTCCGTGCACGGCCTCCACCAGGTCCCCGTGCCGTGCGGCCTCCTGGCCGAGGGCGGCGGGTACCGCTGTCGCGCGAGGCCGGCCCCGCTCGGCCGAGCGGTGCTGACAGGCGCGGGGGGTGCCGATGAGCGGTCCCGGCAGCGAGGCGCGCCCTGACGGCGCGCCGGCTTATGGAACCGCTCCCACTGGTTGGGGCCAGACCGTAGCGTCAAGAGCTGCCAAGCAAAAGAGGGGGCGGGTAAATTCCTCGCAGATTCCCTTCGACTCCTCACGCGTCTTGACGCCGCCGGAACGCGTCTGCACAGTGGGAGCGCTCCCACTGGTTCTTGTGCGTAGCCGTTCCTCCATCCCGTCTCCCCGAGCCGCGAGGAGAACCACCGCATGTCGTCACATCCCCCACCCTTGTTCCGCGGACGGCGCGGACTGCTGACCGCGTCCGCCACGGCCGTGGCCCTCGCCCTCCCCCTGGGCTTCACGGCCGTCGGCGCCCCCACCGCCGCGGCCGCGGCGGTGCAGTGCAGCGTCGACTACAGGACCAACGACTGGGGCTCGGGCTTCACCGCCGAGCTCACCCTCACCAACCGCTCGACGACCGCTCTCGACGGCTGGAACCTCACCTACGACTACTCCGGCGACCAGCGGCTGACCAACGGCTGGAACGGCATCTGGACGCAGTCCGGCAAGAGCGTCCGCGTCGTGGCCCCGGAGTGGGGCAGGACCGTCGCCGCCGGCGCGGCCGTCACCACCGGCGCCCAGTTCAGCTACAGCGGGACCAACGCCGCCCCCACCTCCTTCGCCGTCAACGGCACCCCGTGCACCGGAACCCACCAGCCCCCGGTCGCCGTCCTGACCAGCCCCACCGCGGGCGCCGTCTACACGGCGGGCACCCCGGTCCCGCTGGCCGCCACCGCCGCCGCGGCCGACGGCGCCACCGTGGACAAGGTCGAGTTCTACAGCGACACCACGCTCCTGGGCACGGACACCACGGCACCCTTCACCTTCGATGCCACCGGCCTCGCGGCCGGTTCCCACTCCCTCTACGCGAAGGCCCACGACAGCCTCGGCGCCTCCGCAGAGTCGGCCCCCGTCGGCATCACCGTCGCCGCCGGTCCCGCGCTCGTCGCCACCCCCGCGCAGCTCTCCGTGCGCCGCGGGGAGACGGGCACCTTCGACGTGAAGCTCTCCAAGCAGCCCGCCGCGAACGTCACGGTGGGCGTGGCCCGCACCTCGGGCAACACCGACCTCGCCGCGGCACCCGCCACGCTCACGTTCACCCCGCCGAACTGGAACACCGCCCAGAAGGTGACGGTCACCGCCGGGACCACCGGCAGCGGCTCCGCCGTCTTCGCCGTGACCGCCCCCGGCCACGCGAAGGCCGAGGTGACCGTCACCGAGCTGGCCGCCGACTCCACGTACGACGCCCGCTTCCTCGACCTCTACGGGAAGATCACCAACCCGGCCGGCGGCTACTTCTCGCCCGAGGGCATCCCGTACCACTCCGTCGAGACGCTGATCGTGGAAGCACCGGACCACGGGCACCAGACGACCTCGGAGGCCTACAGCTATCTGATCTGGCTCCAGGCGATGTACGGGAAGATCACCGGGGACTGGGCCAAGTTCAACGGCGCGTGGGAGACCATGGAGAAGTTCATGATCCCCACCCGTGCCGACCAGCCGACGACCGGCTCCTACAACGCCTCCAAACCCGCCACCTACGCCCCCGAGCACGACCTCCCCTCGCAGTACCCGGCCAGGCTCGACGGCGGAGTCGCCGCCGGCGCGGACCCGATCGCCGGTGAGCTGAAGAGCGCGTACGGCACGGACGACATCTACGGCATGCACTGGCTCCAGGACGTCGACAACGTCTACGGCTACGGCAACGAGCCCGGGAAGTGCTCCGCCGGACCGGCCGCGACCGGACCCTCGTACATCAACACCTTCCAGCGCGGCCCCGAGGAATCGGTCTGGGAGACCGTGCCGCACCCCACCTGCGACAACTTCACCTACGGCGGCAGGAACGGCTACCTCGACCTGTTCACCGGGGACGCCTCCTACGCCAAGCAGTGGAAGTTCACCAACGCCCCCGACGCCGACGCGCGTGCCATCCAGGCCGCCTACTGGGCCGACCTGTGGGCCAAGGAACAGGGCAAGGGGACCCAGGTCGCCGCGACCGTCTCCAAGGCGGCGAAGATGGGCGACTACCTGCGGTACTCCATGTTCGACAAGTACTTCAAGAAGGCCGGGAACTGCGTCGGTCCCACCGCCTGTCCGGCCGGAACCGGCAAGGACAGCGCGCACTACCTGATGTCCTGGTACTACGCCTGGGGCGGCGCCACCGACACCGCGGCCGGCTGGTCCTGGCGGATCGGCTCCAGCCACGCCCACAGCGGATACCAGAACCCCCTCGCCGCCTACGCGCTCAGCGAGTACGCACCGCTGAAGCCCAAGTCGCCGTCCGCCGCCACGGACTGGGCGACCAGCCTCGACCGGCAGCTGGAGTTCTACCGCTGGCTCCAGTCCGACGAGGGCGCCATCGCGGGCGGCGCCACCAACAGCTGGCAGGGGCGCTACGCACGGCCCCCGGCCGGGACCCCCACCTTCCACGGCCTCTTCTACGACGAGAAGCCGGTCTACCAGGACCCGCCGTCCAACCAGTGGTTCGGCTTCCAGGCCTGGTCCATGGAGCGGGTCGCCGAGCTCTACGAGCGGACGGGCGACACGAGCGCCAAGGCCCTGCTCGACAAGTGGGTGGGCTGGGCCCTGTCGAAGACCACCATCAACCCCGACGGCACCTACCGGATCCCCTCCACCCTCAAGTGGTCCGGCGCCCCCGACACCTGGAACCCGGCGGCTCCCGGCGCCAACGCGGGCCTGCACGTCACCGTCGCCGACTACACCGACGACGTGGGCGTGGCCGCCGCGTACGCCAAGACCCTGACCTACTACGCCGCGAAGTCCGGGAACGCCGAGGCCAAGCGGGTCGCCAAGGCCCTGCTCGACGGCATGTGGGCCCACCACCGGGACCCGCTGGGCCTCTCCGTCCAGGAGACCCGGACCGACTACAAGCGCTTCAACGACCCGGTGTACGTGCCCGGTACGTGGACCGGGAAGATGCCGAACGGCGACGCGGTGAACTCCTCGTCCACCTTCGCCTCGATCCGCGGCTTCTACAAGAACGACCCGGCCTGGCCGAAGGTCGAGGCCTACCTCGCGGGCGGCGCCGCACCCGTCTTCAGCTACCACCGGTTCTGGGCCCAGGCGGACATCGCCCTGGCCATGGGCTCGTACGCGGAGCTGCTCGAATAACAGAGCGCCCCGCCCGGAGACCGCTCCGCGTACGACGAGGCCGGGCAGGCCCTCAGGGCCTGCCCGGCCCCTACGCGTCCGCCCGTCACCCGCCCTCCCGGAAGCCCGGACGGCGCATCCGAGCGGCCCGTCCGCTCCCCGCCCGGGTTTCGCCCACCCATCCGTCCCACCCCGCCACTGCTCCCCCCAGGAAGGCCCCACCATGTCTCCTGTCACCTCCGCCCGCGGCGTGCCGCGTCGCGCGGCCGCCGTGCTCGCCGGCTTCGCGCTGGCGGTCGGCGGCCTGTCCGCGACCGCCCTGACCGTTCCGGTCGCGGCTGCCGCCCCCGTGGCCGCCGCCGACTCGTCCGTCCGGGTCAACCAGCTCGGCTACCTGCCCGACGGCCCCAAGCGGGCCACCGTGGTCGGTTCCGCGACGGCCCCGCTCGCCTGGCAACTGCGCGACGCCTCCGGTGCGGTGGCCGCCTCGGGTGCCACCACGGTGCACGGCGCCGACCGGGCGTCCGGCCAGTCCACGCACCTGGTGGACTTCGGCGCCTACACCGGCACCGGCACCGGCTTCACCCTGGTCGTGGACGGCCGGGCCAGCCACCCCTTCGACATCTCCGCGTCCCTGTACGACGGGCTGCGCGCCGACAGCATGTCGTTCTTCTACCAGCAGCGCAGCGGCATCGCGATCGACGCCGCCCTGGCGGGCGGCAGCGCGTACGCCCGCCCCGCCGGGCACCTGGGCGTCGCCCCGAACAAGGGCGACACCGGCGTCCCCTGCCAACCCGGGGTCTGCGACTACCAGCGGGACGTGCGCGGCGGCTGGTACGACGCGGGCGACCAGGGCAAGTACGTGGTCAACGGCGGCATCTCCGTCTGGGAAATGGTCAACTCCTACGAGCGCGCCCGCCGTTCGGGCGGCGAAGCGGCACTCGGCGACGCGACGCTGCGGGTGCCGGAGCGCGGCAACGGGACGCCGGACGTGCTGGACGAGGCCCGTTGGGAGCTGGAGTTCCTGCTGCGGATGCAGGTCCCCGACGGAAAGCCGATGGCCGGGATGGCCTTCCACAAGATGCACGACGCCCAGTGGACCGCCCTGCCGACCCGGCCGGAGCTGGACTCCGAGCAGCGTGAGCTGCACCGGCCGTCGACTGCCGCGACGCTGAACCTGGCCGCCTCGGCCGCGCAGTGTGCCCGCGTGTACGCGCCGTACGACGCCGCGTTCTCCGCGCGCTGCCTGGACGCGGCCCGCCGCGCCTGGACGGCGGCCAGGGCGAATCCGAACGTGCTGGCCCCGGCGAGCGACAACACCGGCGGCGGTGCGTACGAGGACGCCGACGTATCCGACGAGTTCTACTGGGCGGCGGCGGAACTCCTGGCCACCACCGGCGAGTCCCCGTACCGGGACGCCGTCACCTCCTCCCCGCACCACACCAAGCCCGCCGACTCGTTCTGGTGGGGCGGCACCGCGACGCTCGGCCGCATCACCCTCGCCACCGTCCCCGGCGTGACCCTGCCCGCCGGCGACGTGAGCCGGCTGCGAGGCCTGCTGACCGCGGCCGCCGACGGCCATCTGTCCACCATGGCCGGCCAGGGCTACGCGGTGCCGCTGCCCGCCACCGGTTACGTGTGGGGCTCCAACAGCGCCGTCACCAACAACGCGATGGTGCTGGCCGTCGCGTACGAGATCACCGGGCAGCAGCGCTACCGGGCCGGAGCGCTGGAATCCCTGGACTACCTGCTCGGCCGCAACGCGCTCGGCCTCTCCTACGTCACCGGCTACGGCGACCGCTACGCCGAGAACCAGCACCACCGGTTCTGGGCGCACCAGAACGACGCCTCCCTGCCGCACCCGCCGGCCGGTTCCTTCGCCGGAGGGCCGAACGCCGGGCTGGAGGACCCGGTGGCCAAGGAGAAGCTGGCGGGCTGCGCCCCGGCGGCGTGCTACGTGGACGACATCGGCTCGTACTCCACCAACGAGGTGGCCATCAACTGGAACGCCTCACTGGCCTGGCTGGCGGCCTTCGCGGCCGAGCGGCGCGGCGCCCCGGCGGCGCCCGTGGTCCAGGTGACCCCGGCAGCCGTGACGGTCCCGGAGGGCGGCTCGACGCCGGTGGGCGTACGGCTCTCGGCCGCGCCCGCGCAGAACGTGACGGTGACGGTGGCCCGCAACTCCGGCGACGGGGACCTGTCGGCAGCCGCGAGCCTGGTGTTCACCCCCGCCGACTGGGCCACCGCGCAACAGGTTCCGGTCCTCGCCGCGCAGGACGCCGACGCGTCGCCGGGCAGCGCGACGTTCACGGCCGGCGGTCCCGGCGTGGGGCCGGCGGCGTTCACGGCGACGGAGGCGGACGACGACGCGCCGGCGGCCTCCTGCACGGTGGCGTACCGGATCGACAACGCCTGGGGCAACGGCTTCACCGCGACCGTGACCGTGCGGAACACCGGAACCACGACGGTCTCCGGCTGGACCCTCGGCTGGAGCTTCGCGGGTGACCAGCGGATCAGCAACGGCTGGAACGCCACCGTGACCCAGTCGGGCAGTTCGGCCACCGCCCGGGACGCCGGGTGGAACGGCACCCTGGAGCCCGGCGGCAGCGCGAGCTTCGGCTTCCAGGCGACGTACTCGGGCACCAACGCCATCCCGGCGCGCTACACGCTGAACGGTGCGCTCTGCTCCTGACCGCTCACCACGCCCTGAAGGCCCGCCCGCACCGGAACCCCTGGTGCGGGCGGGCCGCTCCCGTACCCGGCGCCGGTACGCGGTGGACGACGAAGGGGTGGAGCCAGGACGATCCTGGCCCCACCCCGTGGTTGCGCGGGCGGGTCACTCACCGGAACTGTGCGAAGAACCTCCAGATCTCTCCCTTGGTCCAGGTGGTGACGCCGCTCTCGTAGGGGGAGCCGTCGACCGGACCGGGCAGGTGGCCGCCGTCGAACGCGGCCCACTGGACCGGGTACCCGGCACGGCAGCCCGAGTAGGTGGTGGTGATGTGCGTCCGGCTGCCCGGGGCGGGCTCGCGCGGGCTCTGCGGAGCGCAGCCGTTGTTGCGGACGAACCGGTCGCGCAGGGACCGTCCCTGCGCGATGCCGAGGACGGCGTCGCCGACGCCGTGGATTCCGAAGTAGGCGATGGGCTGGGTGCCGCCGGCGCACCCGCTGATCTCGGCGCCGGAGATGACGGCGACGGCCCTGAAGACGTGCGCCCGGGTGCACGCGAGTGCGTAGCTCATTCCGCCGCCCCAGCTGAAGCCGGTGGCGAAACGCTGCGCCGTGTTGACGCAGAGGCCGCCCTCGATCCGCCGGATCATGTCGTCGACGAAGGTGACGTCCTCACCGCGCGGATTGGCCCAGCCGTTGTCGAGGCCCTGGGGGGCGACGAGGATCGCGCTGTTGCCGGACTGCTCCTGTTGGCCGTAGTAGGACCACGCGCTCCCGCTCGTTCCGCCCGAGGCGACGTCGCGGGCGGTTCCGCCCCGCCAGTGGAACGCGAGGACCAGCCGGTAGGGACGGCTGCCGGAGTAGTTGTCGGGAACCCTGAGGATGAAGCTGCGGCTCTTGCCGCCGCTCTGGATCGTGTGCGTACCGCTGGCCAGTGTCGGGGCGCTTCCGCATCCGCCACTGGACGACAGCTTGATCGTCTGTGCTTGCCGGTCGCCGTCCACCGTCGCCGCGTCGGCGGGCGCCGGCCGCACCGCGGAGAGCATGCCGATCGTGAGCGTCGCCGCCACCACGGCGGCCAGACGGGACCACCGGCGGTGCGTGCGCGGAGGGGCGGGGGAAGACGTACCGTAGGTCTTCATCGGTTCACCCTTCCGTCGTGGCGGGTAGTCAGGTGCGGGTCCAGCGCTGGTTGCTGCCGCCCGAGCAGGCGTAGAGCTGGATCAGGGTGCCGTTGGCGGTGCCGTTGCCGACGGCGTCCAGGCAGAGGCCGGACTGGACTCCGACGATGGATCCGTCCGAGTTCAGGCGCCACTTCTGGTTGTCGCCGCCCCAGCAGCTGTAGATCTGGACCTTGGTGCCGTTGCCGGTGCCGGCGGCGTCCAGGCACTTGTCGCCGTAGACCCTGAGCTCACCCCCGGCGGTGTACGACCACTGCTGGTTGGTGCGGCTGTTGCAGTCCCACAGGTTGAGCTGGGTGCCGTCGGTGGTACTGGCACCGGGGACGTCGAGGCACCGGCCCGAACCGACGCCCTTGACCTGCCCGGTGCCGGGCGTGGGGGTGGGAGTGGAGGAGCCGGCGTTGAGCGCGTTGAGCACGGCGGTGTACGCGGGCTTCTTGTTGCCGTTGCCGTCGAACAGCAGCGGCGTCTGCTCCGACCGCCAGGAGTCGGTGTCGCGCACGCCCCAGACGGTGATGCCGAGGCAGCGCGGGACGGCCAGGCAGTCGTTGGTCACGTTGGCGTAGGTCGTGGCCGAGGCGCCCTGGATGTCGAGCTCGGTTATCGCCACGTCGACGCCGAGGGCGGCGAAGCTCTGCAGGGTGGTGCGGAAGTTGCCGTTGTACGGGCTGTCGTTGTTGAAGTGGGCCTGGAATCCGACGCAGTCGATCGGGACTCCGCGCTGCTTGAAGTCCCGGACCATGGCGTACATGGCCTGCGTCTTGGCCCAGGTCCAGTTCTCGACGTTGTAGTCGTTGTAGCAGAGCTTGGCGGCCGGGTCGGCGGCGCGGGCGGTGCGGAAGGCGGCCTCGATCCAGTCGTTGCCGGTGCGCTGCAGGTTGGAGTCGCGCCGCGCGCCGGAACTGCCGTCGGCGAAGGCCTCGTTCACGACGTCCCACTGGGCGATCTTGCCCTTGTAGTGGGCCATCACGCCGTTGATGTGGTTGGTCATCGCCTGGCGCAGGGGGCTGCCGCTGAGGTTCTGCATCCAGCCGGGCTGCTGCGAGTGCCAGGCCAGGGTGTGGCCGCGTACCTTCTTGCCGTTCTGCACGGCCCAGTTGTAGACGCGGTCGCCCGCGGCGAAGTCGAACCGGCCCTGCTGGGGTTCGGTGGCGTCGATCTTCATCTCGTTCTCGGGCGTCACCATGTTGAACTCGCGGGCCGCGATCGAGGTGTACGCCGGGTCGCCCAGCCTGCCCGAGGCGACGGCGGTGCCGAAGTAGCGGCCGCTCTGCGCCGCCGCGCCGCCGAGCGTGCTTTCGGCGGCGTGCGAGGTCAGCGGAGCCACCAGCAGGGCGGCCGAACCGAGGACGCCGGCGACCAGCGCCGTACGGAGAACGCCGGCCTTCCGGCGGACGGCGGACGGGGGAATGGCGGACGGAGGAATGGCATTCGAGCCCATGAAAGAGCCTCCAGGAGAGAAATTCCACGGAAGGATGGGAACGCGGCAGAGCGAATCCGCGTGAACGACGCCCACGTCCAGGACCGCATCCATTGACAAAGGGCGCTCGCCGTCAGGGCGTGAATATCCGAGGCCGGCACCCGGCACCCGGCACCCGGGCGCAGACGGGGGGTATCGCCTCGGCCTCAGTCTGGAAACACCGCAGAAACATGTCAAGAGTTTCGTAAGTGTTTCGAGAATCCGGGCCCCCTCCGGTTAGTCCAATAGCCGCTTTTCATAGAACGATCCTCATCGAAAACATTTCGATGAGGATCGCTCGGCTGGGGCTGCGGCTGAAATGCCCGGGTGGAATCAGAACGTGGTCAGTAGCCGTAGACCATCTTGTACGCGACCTCCGGCAGGAACTGACCGGCCGTGGAGCCGGCCCCGACGCCGCAGTCGCCGTCGGACTCGCCGGGGACCTTGATCCACAGCAGCATCTCGGCACCGCCGCCGCGCTGGGTGGGCGTACCGATCCGGCGGCCGGTGGGGTTGCACCACTGGCCGTTGGAGCCGTTGCCGTTGCGGCTGGTGTCGACGACGAACGGTTTGGTGTAGCCGTAGGCTCGCAGGGCCGAGTTGACCGCGTTGCCGTAGGAGGTGTTCTGGTCGGTGGTGAAGTAGTTGGAGACGTTCAGCGCGAAGCCGCGCGCCCCGCCGACCCCGGCGGCGACGAGCTGCCGCGCCATGGTCGAGGCGTCGACCCAGCCGGGGTTCCCGGCGTCGAGGTAGACCCAGGTGTTGGGTGCCTTGGCGCGGAACTGGGCGATCGCGTTCTTCAGCATGGCGTTGCGCTCCGTGATCTGAGCGGGGGTCATGCAGCTTTCGTGGCCTAGCGCGTCGGGTTCGAGGACGACGACGGCCGGGCGGCTGCCGATACCACTGGCGAAGGCGGCGATCCAGGCGTCGTACGCGGCGCGGCTGCCGGCCCCGCCGCCGGAGTGACCGGCGCAGATGTCGCGGTTGGGGATGTTGTAGGCGACCAGGACCGGCAGCTTGTCGGAGGAGTCCGCGCGGCCGGCGTAGGCGCCAGCGGCGGCGGCGATGTCGCCGCTCCAGTTCCCGAACCAGCGGGCTCCCGGGGTGTTGGCGATGGAGGTCCGGATCGCCGCCGCCCGCCCGTCGCCGGGGTTCGCGTGGGCCCAGCGGAGCGCGGAGTTGTCGGGGTCGGTGTAGAAGCCGCTGGTCATGGTGGTCGGGTCGGCGGCGTATGCGGGGCCGGCGTTGAGCAGGGCGAGGCCGGCGGTGAGCGCACCGGCCAGCATGACGGACGCGGCTCGGACGGACTTGCGCATGGGTCTTCCTCCGGTGGGGGTGAGGAAATGGAAGCGCTTCCAGTTTTGATGGGGGGTCGGATCGCGCTGATGGGATGATTGGCGCCGCCGCCGGGGCGTGTCAAGAGGTTGAACGCAGAAGTACCGTTGGTGGCCGGTATGGCGTCATGGGTTGGAAGCGCTACCAGTTCCGGGCCGAGGACGGCGTTCACGGGCGGGTCCGAACCCGGGCGGCGCGTGGAATCATGGCCGCTGTTCGCCATCCGCGTGAGCCCGAGGAGCAGTCCGTCCATGGAGCCGTCGCCCAAGCGCATGCCGACCCTCGACGAGGTCGCCGCACGCGCCGGTGTGTCGCGCACGGCGGCCTCCCGGGTGATCAACAACGCCCCGAACGTCAGCCGCGCCAAGCGGGAGGCCGTCCAACGGGCGGTGCGCGAGCTGCGCTTCGTGCCGAATCAGTCCGCGCAGGCCCTCGCTACCCGCAGGGTGGGAGCAGTGGTGCTGGCGGTCGCCAGCGACGAACCGGGGCTGTTCGCGGACCCGTTCTTCGCGGAGGTCATCGTCGGCGTCAGCGCGGCGCTGGAACAGACCGAGCTGGAACTGATCCTGCTGCTGGCCAACACCCCGCGCGGCCGGGAGAGGTTCGAGCGGCTGCTGCGTTCCCGCCGGGCCGACGGCGTCATGCTGATGGCGCTGCGGGGCGACGATCCGCTGGGGCGCCTCGGCGAGGAGGCCGATCTGCCCGTCGTCTTCGGCGGACTCCCGCTCGTCGGGGAGCCCACGTGGTACGTGGACGCCGACAACCGGGGCGGTGCCCGCCTGGCCGCCGAGCACTTCGCGGGCACGGGCCGCCGACGGCCCGTCATGATCACCGGCCAGGTGGACACCAGGGCCGCGGTCGCGCGGGAACAGGGGTTCACCGACGGTCTGACCCTGTCGGGCCTGCCGCTGCTCGGGGTCGAGCCCGGGCAGTTCACCGAGGAGGGCGGTTCCGGGGCGATGGAGCGGCTGCTGCGGGCACACCCCGATGCCGACGCGGTGTTCGCGGCCTCCGACGCGATGGCCATCGGCGCCCTGCGCACCCTGCGGGAACGAGGGCTCCGGGTCCCCGAGGACGTCGCGGTGATCGGCTTCAACGACCTGGCGAGCGCCCGGCACACCAGCCCTCCGCTGACCACGGTCCATCAGCCGGTACGGGCACTGGGGCAGGAGATGGCCAGGATGCTGGTCAGGGCCATCGAAGGACACCGCCCCAGCCCGTTGATCCTCCCGACCCGCCTGACGGTGCGCGAGTCCGCCCCCGGTCCGTCCGCGCCCGCCTGACCGGTACGGGACGAGCTGCCACCGGCCGGCGGGGGCGCCGGCGTCCGGCACCTGCACGGCCGCGACGCCGGTGGCCTTGCTCGTGGCGCGGCGGCTGAAGGGCGGAACCGGCATGGCGAACTCCATGGTCCGTGGGGGTGGGGGTGCCGCGCACGAGGGAGGTCGGGCTTCGGCGGGCGTCGGGGACGAGGCGGCAGGCGGCGGTGGGGGACCGCCGCCTGCCGGCGGGCATACGCGGGGTCAGGGCCTGCCCGGCGGTTCCTGTGGGTTCGGGTACGTGATGTCGAACCCCGTGAAGTGGGCCCGGTTGGTGGAGGGACGGCCGTTGGAGGTGGCGTAGAGCCCGAGCTGGACGCTGGTGAACAGCGGGGTGAGGAAGGTGGCTTCGACGGTGGTGAGGTCCTGCCAGGTTCCCTCGGGGGCCGCGTGGGCGAAGGTGTGGCCGAAGCCGCGGATGCGGACCCCCAGGCGGACGGGGCCCGGGGGGACGGGAACGCCCGCCAGGACCTCGGCCCCGCGGCGGAGGCTGAGCCCTTCCGCGGTGAGGAGGAAGAGGAGGTGCGCGTCGTCGTCCACGATGACGGCGAGGCCCGCCTCTTCACCCGGTGCGGCGGGGGTGAAGCGCAGTTCGGTGGAGACGTCGCAGTCGGGCTGTTCCTGGGGGCGGGCCAGGAGCGACGGGGCGGCGCGTTCGCCGAGGCGCTCGGGGCGCAGCCGGAGGCGGAGCCCGTCGCCGGTGGTCCAGAACCGCTCCGGCGGTGTGCGCAGGCAGCTCCAGTCCGCGGAGAGCATGGCGAAGTCCTCGTGGACGGGGCGGCGGGGGCCGGTGTGGACGACGGGGGAGAAGACCGGCCGGCCCGCGTCCCAGCCGATCCGGCTGAGGAAGGTCTCGCGGCCGAGGGCGGAGCCGGGGCGGACGCCCAGGAGGACGGCCCGCCAGTCGCCGTCCGGGGTCCGGACGAGGTCGGCGTGCCCGGTGCAGGTGACCGGACCCGTGGCGGGCGGTAGCACCGGATTGCCGGGGACGCCCTCGTAGGGGCCGGTCACCCGGTCGGCGCGGGCGGCCACCACGCTGTGGTCCACATCGGTGCCGCCCTCGGCGGTGAGCAGGAGGTAGCCGCCGCCGGTCCTGTAGAGGTGCGGGGCTTCCGACCACCGGGCGCCGGCGTGGCTCCCCGACCACAGGACGTGCTCCGGTCCCGTCAGCCGTCGTTCGTGGGGGAGGTACTCGCGCATCCAGATCTCGGTGCGGCCCGCGGCGTCGTCCACGACTCGCGCGGCCGTGAACCAGGCCCGGCCCCCGCCCCGGCGGTTCCCGTCGCCGTCGCCGTCGTCCGGCCCCTCGTCGAAGAACAGCGACGGATCGAAGCCCTCACCCTCCAGCCAGTGGGGCTCCGACCACGGCCCCGCCGGGTCGGTCGCCGTGACGACGAAATGCCCGGGTCCGTCCATCAGCGTGCACACGAGGTGGAAGACCCCGTCATGGTGCCGGATCGTCGGTGCGAACAGGCCCCGGGAGGGCTCGCACCCGTCGAGGTCGAGCTGGGACGCCCGGTCCAGCGCGGAGCCGATGCGCCGCCAGTTCACGAGGTCGCGGCTGTGGAACACCGGAAGGCCCGGGAACCATTCGAAGCTGGACGTCACCAGGTAGTAGTCCGCCCCCACCCGGCAGACGGACGGGTCGGGCCGGAACCCGGGCAGCACGGGATCGCCGGAGAAACCGGTCATGGCACCGGGACGATCTCGACCGGCACGGACAGCACCCGGTCGGCCGCCGGGTGACGCACGGGGCCCTCCAGGACGAAGGAGCCCCGGAGCGGAAGATCACCGCTGGACCGTCCGACGGCCACGCCGATCTCCCCGGGCTCCACCCGTCTGCGCAGGTCGAGCCCGGTGAAGGAGGTCCGGTCGGCATGGACCGAGAAGGTGACCCGGGCGGCCGCGCCCGGCCGCAGTTCGACCCGGGCGAACCCGGCGAGCCACCGCCGCGGCCGGACGACGGAAGCCACGGGGTCGGAGAGGTACAGCTGGACCACTTCGGTCCCGGCCACCTCGCCGACGTTGCGTACGGTGACCGAAACGGCGACGGCCCCGTCCGTCGCGGCGGCGGGATCCACGGAGAGCTCCGAGCAGGTGAAGCTGGTCCAGCTCAGCCCGTGCCCGAACGGGAAGAGCGGGGTCGGGTCCACCGAGCTCCAGTCCGTGCGCCCGCCGAGCCTGGCGTGCAGGTAGGTGCCGGGCTGGCCGCCGGCCCGGCGGGGGATGGAGACGGGCAGCCTGCCGGACGGTTCCGCGGCACCGCTGAGGATCCGGGCCAGCGCCGTCCCGCCCTCCTCGCCGGGGAAGAAGGCCTGCACCACGGCCGACGCGCGCTCGGCCAGCGTGCCGAGCGCGTAGGGACGTCCGGAGACGAGGACCAGGACGGTCGGCACCTCCGAGTCCAGGACGGCGGAGGCGAGCGCCGCCTGGTCGCCGGGCAGGTCGAGGGTCTCGGCGTCGCAGCCCTCTCCGGAGGTGCCCCGGCCGAACATGCCCGCCCGGTCCCCGAGCACGAGCAGGTTCACGTCCGGATCGTCCGCGGTGACCGTGAACCCGGCGGCGGTGAGCGCCTGGCCGAGCGTCGGGATCTCCAGCCCGAGGTCACCGGGCAGCGCGACGTGGTTGGGGAAGGAGTAGCAGCCGAGGAAGGACTGGGGGTCGTCGGCGTGGGGCCCGCTGACCGCGACCCGGCACGGACGCAGCGGCAGGATGCCGTCGTTGGCGAGCAATACGGTGGACCGCTCGGCCAGGAGCCTGGCCAGGGCCCGGTTCTCCGGAGGGTCGAGGTCGACCGGCTCGGGCTTGAGGGGTTCCCAGTCGGGGTCGAGCAGGCCGAGCCCGGCCTTCTGGAGCAGGACCCGTTCCGCGGCCCGGTCGATGTGCTCCTCGGGCAGGCTTCCCGCCCGTACGAGTCCGGTGAGCGGCTCGCCGTAGCACCGGGCCGTGGGCAGTTCGACGTCGATCCCCGCGGTGAGCGCCAGCGCGCCGGCCGCGCCCCGCGATCCGGCGACACCGTGCCGGGTCTCCAGGAAGGAGACGGCGTAGTAGTCGGCGACGACCACACCGCCGAATCCGAGCTCGCCCCTCAGCAGTTCGGTCAGCAGCCCCTGGTCGGCGGCCACCGGGACGCCGTCCACGTCGGTGTAACTGTTCATCACCGACCGGGCGCCCCCCTCGCGCAGTGCCCGTACGAAGGGCTCGACCAGTACGTCGGCGAACTCGCGCGGTCCCGAGGCGACGGGGGCCATGTTGCGGCCGCCGCGCGAGGCCGAGTACCCGGCGAAGTGTTTGAGGGTCGCCACGATCCCGGCGCCCTCCAACCCCTGCACGTAGGCGGTGCCGATCGCTCCGACGAGGTAGGGGTCCTCGCCGATGCACTCCTCGGTCCTGCCCCACCGGTAGTCGCGGACCACGTCGAGCACCGGCGCCAGGCCCTGGTGGACGCCGACCCGCCGCATCCCCGCGCCGATGGCGGCGGCCATCCGGCGCACGAGCCCGGGGTCGAAGGAGGCGCCCCAGGCCAGTGGCCCGGGGAAGACGGTCGCTCCGAACGTCATGAACCCGGTCAGGCACTCCTCGTGGGCGATCGCCGGTATCCCGAACCGGCCGGCTCCGGTCACCCGCCGCTGGAGCGAGGCGAGCCGCTCCATTCCGGCTTCCGCGGTGATCGGCGCGGTGCCGTACACCCGGGTGAGCTGGCCGAGGCCGTGGGTGACGATGTCGTCGAGGCCGGGCGCGGACTCGCCGGAGTCGTCCTCCATCGGGGCGACGGGTGCGCCCGGATCCGAGGGCAGCGCCCAGAAGCCGGCGAGCTGACCCGCCTTCTCCTCCAGCGTCATCCGTTTCAGCAGATCGGCGACTCGTACGGACACGGGCAGGAGGGGGTCACGCCAGGGCTCGGTCAAGGAGTTCTCCTAGGAACGTGGCGGGGCGGTGGAGAGCCGGACCTTGAGCTCGGTCGAGAGCTCCATCCGGGGGCTGACCAGGGGCTGGCCGTCCAGGAGCTGGAAAAGGGTGCGGGCGGCGAGCCGGCCCATCTCCTCCAGTGGCTGGCGCACCGTCGTCAGCGGCGGTGACAGCCATTCGCACATCGGCAGGTCGTCGAAGCCGACCACGCTGAGGTCCCGCGGGACGCTCAGCCCGGCCTGCCGGGCGGCTTCGTAGACGCCCATCGCCTGCTGGTCGCTCCCGGCGAAGACGGCGGTCGGCGGTTCGGGGAGGGCGAGCAGTTCCCGGGCTCGCCGGAAGCCGCCCTCGTGCTGGAAGTCGCCGAACCGGATCAGGTCGCGGTCGACCTCGATCCCGGCCCGCTCCAGCGCGGCGCGGTACCCGTCGATGCGGGCCTGGCTGCAGAGCATCTCCTTGCGCCCGCCGATCGCGGCGATCCGGCGGTGCCCCAGCTCCAGCAGGTGCTCGGTGGCGGCGAGGCCGCCCGCCCAGTTGGTCGCGCCGATGCTCGGCACACCGTTGCCCGGCAGGTCGATCGGGTCGATGACGACCAGCGCCACCCCGGCCTGTTCGACCTGGGCACGCTGGGCCTGGGTGACCGAGGCGGTGACGAGGATGACGCCGTCGCTGTGGTGCAGGACCGGCAGCGCGGCCCAGCTCGAAGGCGTGGCCTCGCCCGGCGGGACGAGCGACACGACGGTGCCGACGCTGCGCCGGGCGCACTCGGCCTCGACGCCGCGCAGTATCTCCACCGCCCACGCGCTGTCCAGGCCGCCGATGATCAGGTCGACGAGGCCGGACCTGCGGGCCCTGGCCTGCGCGCCGGGGTGGAGGTAGTTGTGGGAGCGCAGCAGGCCCTCGATCCGTTCGCGTGTCGCGGGTGCGACGTCGGAGCGGCCGTTGACCACCTTGGACACGGTGGCCTGGGAGACCCCCGCCTCAGCGGCGATGACGGCCAGGGTCGGGCGCTGCTCGCTCAACTTCTCTCCTCCGCGCGGACGCCTTGGGCGGGCGACAGGTATCGCAAACTTTCGATGAGTCTCCGGGCGGCGCGACCGGGTTGTCAAGCGACAAGAAGCTTGTTGCTGAGGGAAATTCGGTAAGAAGGCTTGACCGTGAGCCTTCACGTTCCTAGTTTGTGGCAGCGTCAATTCGAGAATGTTACGAAAGATTTTCGAACCGGCTGAACCAGCGACGGGTACCGACTGACCGACCCGTACCGACCGACCCGAACCGGCATTCCCCACCCCGGAGGTCCCATGGCCAGCACACCCCCGAGTCGACGAACCTTCCTCGCGCTCTCGGGCCTGACCGCTCTGTCCGTCCCGCTCGCCGCGGCCTGCGGCGGCGGTGGCGGCGGCTCCGGCCCGGGGTCGGCGGCCGGCGGCAAGGTGTCCTTCGCGTGGTGGAACATCGCCACGACGGAGCCGGGCAAGTCCCTGTTCCCGCAGATCTCCTCGGCGTTCACGGCCGCTCACCCGGACATCACGATCAAGACCACCTCGTTGGAGAACGAGGCCTTCAAGTCCAAGCTGACGGCCGGCACTTCCTCGGGCAGGCTCCCCGACGTCTTCCAGACCTGGGGCGGCGGCGTGCTGCGGCAGCAGGTCGACGCGGGGCTGGTCGAGGACCTCACCGCGGCGTTCGGCTGGTCGTCCGAGCTCACCCCGGTCTCGCTGCAGGCCTACCAGTTCGAGGGCCGGACCTACGCGGTGCCGTACGACATCGGCATGGTCGGCTTCTGGTACAACAAGAAGCTCTTCGCCCAGGCCGGGATCACCGCTCCGCCGGCCACCTGGGCCGAGTTCCTCGAAGACGTCAGGAAGCTCAAGGCGGCGGGCGTCACTCCGATCGCCCTCGCGGGCAAGGAGAAATGGCCGGGCCACTACTACTGGGCCTACCTCGCGATGCGCGTCGCCGGCCTCCCGGCGCTCCAGCGGGCGGCGACCGCCAAGGACTTCACCGGCGCCGGCTTCGTCCGGGCCGGCGCCCACCTCAAGGAGCTGGTCGACCTCCAGCCGTTCCAGACGGGTTTCCTCGGCGCCGGCTACTCCACCCCCGGGGGCCAGGCCGCGACCATGGGCAACGGCAAGGCCGCCATGGAGCTGATGGGGCAGTGGGCGCCGTCGGTGCAGAAGGACGCTGGCGCGGACCTCGGAGCGGACCTGGGCTTCTTCCCCTTCCCGGCGGTCGAAGGCGGCGTCGGTCAGGTGACCGAGGTGTTGGGCGGTGGCAGCGGGTTCGCGCTGCGCAAGGGCGCCCCGAAGGAGGCACTGGACTTCCTGAAGTTCTTCGTCCTGGAGAACGAGTCCAGACTGCTGGCCTCCAACGGCTACCTGCCGGTGGTCAAGGGGGCGGAGAGCCAGCTCACCGAGCCCAACAGGAAGGTGGTGGCCGACAGCCTGGTGAAGGCGACGGGCTTCCAGCTCTTCCTCGACCAGGCCTACCCGCCCGCGGTGGGCCAGGAGGTCAACGACAGCGTGGCCGACCTCATGGCGGGCAAGAAGACGCCCGAGCAGGTCACCAAGTCGATCACCGAGGCTGCGAAGGGTGCCTAGCCCCGTGTCCACCCTGACCGAGGAGCGGACGCGGGACGCCGGGCCGGTGCGCCCGCCCGCCCCCGTACGGTCGCTCCTGCGCGGGCCGGGAAGCTGGGCGTCGGTCGCCTGGTTCCTCGTCCCGGCCCTGGTCCTCTTCCTCGTCTTCGTCCTCGCACCGATCGCGGTCGCCGTCTGGACCGGCTTCTTCACGTGGGGCGGGGTCGGCCCCATGGACGACTTCGCCGGCTTCGGGAACTACGCGAGGCTCTTCGGCGACCAGGTCTTCCTCGGCGACCTCGGGCGCGGGCTGTACCTGATCGTCCTGTCGGTCACGGTGCAGTTGCCCTTCGCGCTGTTCACCGCGGTCCTGCTCAACCAGCGGCTGCGGGGCCGGGCCGTCTACCGGGCGCTGTTCTTCGCGCCGTACATCCTGTCCGAGGTGGTCACGGCGGTCCTCTTCACGATGATCTTCCTTCCCGGCGCCGGCATGGCCGACCACCTCGCCGGCCTCCTCGGCCTGGAGGGGCTGCAGGGCAAGTGGCTCGCCGATCCCTCGACGGTCATGCCGACCCTGTTCGTGGTCATGACCTGGAAGTACTTCGGGTTCCACATGATGCTCTTCCTCGCAGGCCTGCAGGGCATTCCGGCCGAGATCCTCGAAGCCGCCTCCATCGACGGCGCCGGCGCCTGGCAGCGCTTCCGGAACGTGACGCTTCCGCTGCTCGGGCCGACGATCCGGATCAGTGTCTTCCTCTCGATCATCGGGGCCATCCAGCTCTTCGACCTCGTCTGGGTCATGACGGCGGGCGGGCCCAACCACTCCTCCGAGACGATGGCCATCTCGATGTTCCAGTTCGGCTTCAAGCGCTACCAGGTCGGCTACGCCAGTGCGATCAGCGTGGTGCTGTTCATGATCAGCCTGGTCTTCTCCCTCTTCTACCAGCGCTACGTGCTCCGCCGTGACCTGAGCGGGGCCATCACCTCGGGAGGCGGCCGATGAACGCCCGCAGGACGGTACGGGGCCTGTCGCTGCACGCCGTGGTCTGGCTGATCGGCGCGTTCGTCGTCGTGCCGCTGGTCTACGCGGTGATCTCCGGGTTCAAGAGCACCGGAGAGCTGACGACCAACCCGTTCGGGCTGCCGGAGCACTGGGAGACCGGCAACTACACCGGCATCCTCGGCGAGGGGATGTTCTGGCGGCAGATCGCCAACAGTGCGGGCATCGCGATCGGCACGACGTGCTGCACGGTGGCGGCGTCCGCGATGGCGGCGTTCGTGCTGGCCCGCTACGCCTTCCGGGGCCGGGAGCTGTTCTACACGCTGTTCACGATCGGGCTCATGTTCCCGTTCGCGGTGGCCGTACTGCCGTTGTTCCTGCTGCTGCGCACCTTCGGACTGCTCGACAACCCGCTCGGGGTGATCCTCCCGCAGGCGGCCTTCGGGCTCCCCATGACGATCATCATTCTGCGCGGCTTCTTCCGGACCATCCCGGCGGAGGTCGAGGAGGCGGCCGTCATGGACGGCTGCGGCAAGTTCCGCTTCTTCTGGAAGATCCTGCTGCCGATGGCCCGTCCGGCGCTCGGCACGGTGTCGGTGCTGGCGATCGTCGCGAGCTGGAACAACTTCTTCCTGCCGCTGCTGGTCTTCAACGACCCGAAATGGCAGACGATCCCGGTCGGAGTCCAGCAGTTCCAGGGCCAGTACTCGACCGACTACGCGCTCGTCCTCGCCTACATCGTGCTCGCCATGGTCCCCGCCCTCGCGTTCTACGCCGTCGCCGAGCGGCAGCTGATCGGCGGCCTCACCGCGGGCGCCACCAAGGGCTGACCCGTCCCGCGCGACCTCCACCCCCGAGGAGACATCGTGAAACGCCTGACCGCACTCGCACTGCCATTTTTGTTAGCGCTAACATCAGCGACGGCCGTGGCCGCCCCCGCGCGCGACGCCATCGACTTCCGCACGGCGCTCCAGCCCATCGACGGATTCGGCTTCTCGATGGCCTTCCAGCGGGCCGACCTGCTGCACGGCGCGCGCGGCCTCGGCCCGGCCAAGCGGCGCGAAGTCCTCGACCTGCTGCTCAGCAAGGACAAGGGCGCGGGCCTGTCGATCCTGCGTCTGGGCATCGGGTCGTCGACCGACAGGGTCTACGACCACATGCCGACGATCCTGCCGGCCGATCCCGGCGGCCCGGACGCCACGCCGGAGTACGTCTGGGACGGCTGGGACGGCGGCCAGGTCTGGCTCGCCAAGGAGGCCAAGTCCTACGGCGTCGAACGGTTCTACGCCGACGCCTGGAGCGCCCCGGCCTTCATGAAGACCAACGGGAGCGAGAACGACGGCGGCGAGCTGCGGCCCGAATGGCGTCGGGCCTACGCGGACTACCTCGTCCAGTACGCGAAGTTCTACCGGCAGGAAGGCATCGGGATCACCGACCTGGGATTCACCAACGAACCCGACTGGACGGCGGCCTACGCCTCGATGCGGTTCACCCCGCGGCAGGCCGTCGACTTCCTCAAGGTGCTCGGGCCGGCCGTCCGCGCGTCCGGACTGAAGACCGGGCTGGTCTGCTGCGACGCCGCCGGCTGGGACCGGCAGGTCGCCTACACCCGGGCCATCGAGGCGGACCCCGCCGCCGCCAGGTCCGTGCGGACCGTCACCGGCCACCGCTACAGCGGCCCGACAGCCGTCCCGCAGCCGACCGGCAAACCGGTGTGGATGTCGGAATGGTCCCCGGACGGGGCCACCTGGAACGAGAACTGGGACGACGGCAGCGGCTACGACGGTCTCGCCGTCGCCGCCGACATCCAGAACACCCTGACCACCGGCAACGCCAGTGCCTACGTCTACTGGACCGGCGCCTCCCTCGGCGCGACCCGGGGGCTCATCCAGCTCGCCGACCCCGGTGACGACTACCGGGTGTCCAAGCGGTACTGGGCCCTGGCCGCCTTCAGCCGCTTCATCCGGCCCGGCGCCGTCCGCGTTCCGGTCACGCACGCCGACCAGGCACTGAAGATCACGGCCTTCCGCAACACCGACGGCAGCCGCGTCATCGAGATCCTCAACACCGCGACCACCGAAAGCTCCGCCGCGTTCTCCCTCCGCGGCGCGCACGACCGGCACCCCGACGGCTACGTCACCGACGGAACCCGCTCGATCACCCCGGCCGACGTCGTCTCCACGCACGGCACGACCCTCACGGCGACACTCGCCCCGCGCGCGCTCACCACGATCGTCCTCGACTGAACCGCCCGCACCCCGAGGAGCAACCCGCCATGTCCGTTCACCTGCCCGCTCCCCTGTCCCGGATCCTCACCGCCCTGTCCGCCGCCGTATGTCTCTCGGCCGGTCTCGCCGCGGCGCCCGCGGCCGCCGAGCCCCGTCCCAGGACGCTCGGCGAACTGGCCGCGAAGCACCACAAGTACTTCGGCTCCGCCACCGACAACCCGGAGTTCACCGACGCCCCCTACCTGAAGCTCCTCGGCAGCGAATTCGGCCAGACCACCCCCGGCAACGCCATGAAGTGGTACGCCACCGAGCCGGAGCGCGGCGTCTTCGACTTCACCGACGCCGACAAGGTCGTCGCGTTCGCCAAGGCCCACCACCAGAAGGTCCGCGGCCACACCCTCGTCTGGCACAGCCAGCTCCCCGCCTGGCTCACCGAGGGCACCTGGAGCGCCGACGAACTGCGCTCCATCCTCAAGAACCACATCCAGACGGAGGTCCGGCACTTCAAGGGCCAGGTGATCCACTGGGACGTCGTCAACGAGGCCTTCAACGAGGACGGCACCTACCGCGAATCGCTCTTCTACAAGACGCTCGGCCCCGGCTACATCGCCGACGCCCTGCGTTGGGCCCACGAGGCCGACCGGCACGCCAAGCTGTACCTCAACGACTACAACGTCGACGGCATGGGCCCCAAGAGCGACGCCTACTACAAACTGATCAAGCAGCTGAAGGCCGAAGGGGTCCCGGTCGAGGGCTTCGGCATCCAGGGCCACCTGGCGCTCCACTACGGCTTCCCAGCCGACGTCCAGCGGAACATGCAGCGCTTCGCCGACCTCGGGGTCGACGTCGCGGTCACCGAGCTCGACATCCGGATGACCCTCCCCGCGACCCCCTCGATGCTCGCCACCCAGGCCACCTGGTACGCCGACTACGTCAGGGCCTGCCTGGCGGTCAGGAGGTGCGTCGGCGTCACCATCTGGGACTACACGGACAAGTACTCGTGGATCCCCTCCGTCTTCCCCGGCGAGGGCGCGGCGCTGCCCTACGACGAGAACCTGCTGCCCAAGCCCGCCTACCACGCGATCAGGAAGGTGCTGGGCGGATGATCAGGACGGCGATCGTCGGAACGGGCGGGATCGCGGGCATCTGCCACGCTCCGGCCCTCCGCGCGCAGGCGCACCGGGCCCGGATCGTGGCGGCCGTCGACGTGGACGCCGCCCGCGCCGAGGAGTTCGCGGCCGGACACGGCGTCCCCGCGGTCTACACCGACCTGCGCACGATGCTCGAGGAGCAGAGGCCGGACCTCGTGCACCTGTGCACGCCTCCGTTCCTGCACGCCGAACAGGCCGTGGCCTGCCTGGAGTCGGGGGCGTGGGTGTGGTGCGAGAAGCCGGTGGCCCGGTCGCTGGCCGAGCTCGACCGGATCCGCCGCGCCGAGGGGCCCGCCTTCGCGGGCGCGGTGTTCCAGCACAGGTACGGCTCGGGGTCCCGGTACCTGCGCGACCGGATCACGGCCGGCACCCTGGGCCGTCCGCTCGTCGCGCAGTGCGTCACCGCGTGGTATCGCGACGACGCCTACTACGAGGTGCCCTGGCGCGGCACCTGGGAGAGCGAGGGCGGCGGCCCGACCCTGGGCCACGGCATCCACCAGATGGACCTGATGCTCGCGGTGCTCGGCGAATGGACCGAGATACGGGCGATGGCCGGCCGCCTCGCGCGCGAGGTCCAGACCGAGGACGTGTCCGCGGCCCTGGTCCGGTTCGGTGACGGAGCCATCGCGACGGTCGTCAACAGCGTCCTTTCCCCCCGCGAGGAGAGCTACCTGCGCTTCGACCTCACCGACGCCACCGTCGAACTGCGGCACCTGTACGGCTACTCCAACGCGGACTGGACCTTCACCCCCAGCTCGCCGGGGGTGAAGTGGGAGCCCCCCGACGACGTACCCAGCTCGCACACCGCCCAGCTCGCGGCCTTCCTGGACGACTACGAGGCGGGGACCCGGCCCGACCTCGGCAGGCCCACCATGGAACTGGTCACCGCCCTGTACAAGGCCGCGATCACCGGCCTGCCGGTCCGGCGCGGCGAGATCGACGAGGCCGACCCGTTCTACGGCTCGCTCGACGGCGGGCGCCCGGAGGTGTTCCGGTGACGTTCGAACTCCTCGAGGACGAGGACTCGCTGACCGTCCGGGCCCGCGGCGTCGACCTCTTCCGGTACGTGCACCGGCCGGTCATGGACCCCTTCGAGGCGCCGAAGCCCTACCTGCACCCGGTGCGCACGCTCGCCGGAGACGTGGTCACCGGGTACCGGCCGCACGACCACCGCTGGCACAAGGGCATCCAGATCACCGCGTCGTGGCTGTCCGGGCAGAACTTCTGGGGCGGCGGCACCTACCTGCGCGGCCAGGGCTACGTGGACCTGCCGAACCTCGGCACGATGCGCAGCCTCACCGTGTCCGCCGCGACCGGCCACGGCCGCGCCGTGATCACCGAAGCCCTGGCCTGGCACACGATGGCGGGGGAACACTGGATCGACGAACACCGCACGCTGACCGCGCACGGCCCCGGGGCCGGCTACTGGACCCTGGACGTCACCACCTCGCTGACCAACGTCCACGACGGCGCTCTGACGTTCGGCAGCCCCGGCACGCAGGGCAGAGAACTCGCCGGATACTCCGGCCTGTTCTGGCGCGGCCCGCGCGAGTTCACCGGCGGCGCGGTGACCGGCCCCGCGATGGGCGAGCGGGGCGACTGGCTGGCCTTCACCGGCGCGCACGACGAGGTCGACCGCTCCTCCACCCTCCTGTTCCTGGACGATCCCGACGCCCCCGGCCACTGGTTCGTCCGCACCGAACCCATCCCCGCCGTCAACCCGTCCCTGGCGTTCGAGGAGGAACTGCCACTGGCCCCCGGCGACACCCTGTCGCGCCGCTACCGGATCGTCGTCGCCGACGGCGCATGGACCGCCGGCCGCGTCTCCCGCCACCTCGCGGACCACCCGTGGTGAGCCCGTTCCCCGGGGGCGTGGGGATCTCCGGGCTCACCGTCTACGACTGGGAAGCCGCCGACGGGCTGTGCGGCGGCACGCCCCACATGCACCTCGTCTGCTCCGAGGCCTACGTCGTCATCGCCGGCGCGGGCAGCGTACAGACCCTCACCACCTCCGGTTTCGGCGAGACCCCGCTGCTCCCCGGCGACGTCGTCTGGTTCACCCCCGGCACGATCCACCGCCTCGTCAACGACGGAGACCTGCGCCTCGTCGTGCTCATGCAGAACGACGGACTGCCCGAGGCGGGCGACGCCGTCTTCACCTTCCCCGCTCCCGTGCTGGCCGATCCCCATGCCTACCGCAGGGCGGCCGGCCTGAGCGGCGACCGCTCGGCGGCAGCGCGCCGCCGCCGCGACCTGGCGCTGGAGGGTTTCCTGGCCCTGCGCGAAGGCGGGCTGAGGGAGTTCCACAACGCGGCCCACCGGCTGAAGAGCGAGCTCCTGGACGCCTGGCGGATCCGCTGGCGCGACGGCGCCCTCGCCGCGGCCGTCACGACCGGCCGTCAGCTGGAACGGCTGAAGGCCGGAGACCTCTCCCACCTCGCCGACGGCGAAGTGTCACGGCTGGAGCGCCCGCGGCGCCAGCGCTTCGGCATGTGCGGCCTCCTCCACACCTATCCCGTACCCGACCCCTCGACGCGCCCGCCCCGCGGTCCGTCGGGAACACCCCATCCCCCGAAGGAGCCCTTCTGATGTGGTCCCGCCCACCGTCCCCGGTCCATCCGGTACGACGCCTGCTCGCCGTCCTCGCACCCCTGCTGCTCCTGGTCGCCTTCCTCGGTGCCCAGCCCGCCGCGGCGGCGACGGTCGACCCCAACGCCTCGTACGTGCTGGTCAACCGCAAGAGCGGCAAGGCCCTGGACGTCTACAACCTGGCGACCAATGACGGCGCCCGCATCACCCAGTGGACCAGGAACGACCAGCTCCAGCAGCAGTGGCAGTTCGTCGACTCCGGCGGCGGCTACTACCGCATCAAGTCCCGCCACTCCGGCAAGGTGCTGGACGTCCAGAACGGGTCCACCGCGAACGGCGCCGCGATCGTCCAGTGGGCCGACGCGAACGGTACGAACCAGCAGTGGCGGCTGGCCGACAGTGCGGACGGCCACGTGAGGTTCATCGCGCGCCACAGCAACAAGGTCCTGGAAGTGCAGGGAGGCTCCACCGCCGACAACGCGAACGTCGTCCAGTACGACGACTGGGGCGGCACCAACCAGCAGTGGCAGCTCGTCCGGGTCGGCGCCGGCAACCCCGGCACGTGCGAACTGCCGTCGGCCTACCGCTGGACGTCGACGGGCCCGCTGGCGCAGCCGAAGCCCGGGTGGGCCTCGCTCAAGGACTTCACCGTCGCCCCCTACAACGGGCGGCAGCTCGTCTACGCGACGACCCACGACACGGGCAAGAGCTGGGGCTCGATGAACTTCAGCCCGTTCACCAACTGGTCGGAGATGGCGACGGCCGGCCAGAACGCCATGTCGGCGTCCACCGTCGCGCCCACGCTCTTCTACTTCGCGCCGAAGAACATCTGGGTGCTCACCTACCAGTGGGGCGGCGGGAGCGCCTTCTCCTACCGGACGTCGAGCGACCCCACCAACCCCAATGGCTGGTCGCCGCAGCAGGTGCTCTTCTCCGGAAGCATCGCCGACTCCGGAACAGGACCGATCGACCAGACGATCATCGGTGACGGCACGAACATGTACCTGTTCTTCGCCGGTGACAACGGCAAGATCTACCGGGCCAGCATGCCGATCGGGAACTTCCCGGGCAGCTTCGGCTCGAACTCGACCGTGATCATGAGCGACACGACGAAGAACCTGTTCGAAGCCGTTCAGGTCTACAAGCTCCAGGGCCAGAACCGCTACCTCATGATCGTCGAGGCGGACGGCTCGCAGGGCCGCTACTTCCGCTCGTTCACGGCCACCAGCCTGGACGGCACGTGGACGCCGCAGGCCGGGAGCGAGAGCAGCCCGTTCGCCGGCAAGGCCAACAGCGGCGCCACCTGGACCAACGACATCAGCCACGGCGAGCTGATCCGCACCACCGCCGATCAGACCTTCACCGTCGACCCCTGCAACCTGCAGTTCCTCTACCAGGGGCGTGACCCCAACGTCGGCGGCGACTACGGCCTGTGGCCCTACCGGCCGGGCCTGCTGACACTGCGTCGCTGACGGCGTGACACGGGCCGGCTCCACCGCGGAGCCGGCCCGTGAACCCGCCCACGGCAGCGGTGTCGGTGTGCTGGGCTATTCTTCCCGCCACCGCACACCGACTGTAGGGACCACGAGAATTGACCGGCCTGCCCGCTTTCCCCCTGCCCTTCCAGACTTCCCGTTCCATAGCGTTCGCCAAGCCCCGCACACTGCGGGAACTCGACATGATGGAGTGCAGCGCGCACATCCGGGCTAAGCCGGGCTGGTCCGACAAGATGGGCGATGACGGCATCGTCGCCAGGTGGACCCGAGAAGCGGTCGCCCAGGGCCTCACCGAAGCGCAGGTCCGCTACGTGCTCGACGAGCTCGTGCACTACGCCGCGCTGCGGGACGCACGGACCGGCATCGAGGTGTCCGCCGTCGACGGGGTCTGGCAGTCGGACACGCTGGTCGACGAGGAGCTGAGGTCCCGGCTGCGCGAGGCGGTCCGGGTCCTGGAGGAGGTCCCCGAAGCGGAACGGGACTGGCATCCCGGATCCGACGGACAGGTGCTGGACCTGGTGCACCCCTCGCTGTTCTGCCTGGTGCGCGGCGTGAGCGGGGCGCCCGAGGAGGCGTGGCGGAATCCGGCGGACCGCTACTCGAAGTACGAGTTCTCGGAGAAGTTCCAGTGGCTCCCCACGGACGTCGACGTCAGTGACGACGGCGGGGTCACCTTCCTCTCGTACGTGAACAACGTCCACCCCGAGACCCATCGCGAACTGGCCGCGGTCCTGCCTGACTTGTTCGCCCGCCTGCGCCCGCTGCTGGAGAACGTACTGACCGACCTGCGCCACCCGCGGCCCCTGCGGATCGAGACCGATCCCTACGGGTGGTACGGCTCGAAGCCGGAGCGCCCGGACCGGTCCTCCTACAGTGACGACGAGGCCTACGCCCAGGCCCGCCGAGCATGGGAAGCGGCCCTGGACGAGTGGTGGGAGAACCGCCGGCCGGTCGTCCCGGACGCCCCGGCCTTCACCCCGCCCGAGCCGCCCGGCGAGGCCGACCGCGTCGACCTGCGCGGCCGCCGTCTCCAGGTCATCGTCAAGCTCGCCACCGTTCACCTCACCCCGGAGAAGCCCGAGTACCCGGGCGGCTCCTGGCACGTCGAGGGGATGCTGAACGAGCGGATCGTCTCGACCGGCATCTATTACTGGGACAGCGAGAACATCACCGAAAGCCGGCTGGGCTTCCGGGCGGCACTCGACGACCCGGACTACGAACAGAACGACGACGACGGCCTGCGCGAGGTCTACGGCCTGGAGGACGAGGACGCGCTGAACCAGGTGCTGGGATCGGTATCGACGCTGGCGGGGCGCTGCCTGGCCTTCCCGAACGTCCTGCAACACCGGGTCGGCTCGTTCCGCCTGATGGACCCCACCCGCCCGGGGCACCGCAAGATCCTGGCGTTCTTCCTGGTCGACCCCTCGCAGAGGATCGTCTCGACCTCGGACGTGCCTCCGCAGCAACCGTGGTCCGACACCTCCACCATGACGCTCGAGCAGGCCGAGGAGCACCGCGAGCAGCTCATGCGGGAGCGCAAGTTCTTCGTCGACGAACACAACGACCAGCTCTACGAACGGGAATTCTCCCTCTGCGAGCACTGAACCACCTCGCCACCCGTCCGCGGCCGGGCCCGGGCTTCACTCCCGCACGGGCGCCCGGCGCGCCCGGCGCGGGCGGGCGGGGCACCCTGGAGGTATGGGCCGAGCCAACGACCGGGTCGAGGCGATGCTCCAGGAGTACGCCGACCTCATCGCCATCCGGGGCGGGGAGGCCTTCAAGGCCCGCGCCTACGAGAAGGCGGCCCGAGCCGTCGGCGGCCACCCGCAGGACGTCTCGACCCTCGACGCGAAAGGCCTGCGCGAGATCCCGAACGTCGGCAGGTCCGTCGCCGACAAGATCCTGGAGTACCTGCGGACCGGCCGCATGACGGTCGTCGACGAGGCCCGGGCGTCCGTGCCGGCCGGAGTGCGCGAGCTGGTCGCGATTCCGGGGCTCGGGCCCCGCCGGGCGATGCTCCTCTACGAGGAGCTCGGGATCACCTCCGTCGACCAGCTGGTCGAGGCCGTCCACCAGGAACGGCTGCGCGACCTGAAGGGCTTCGGGGAGCGGACCGAGGAGAAGATCCTGCACGGCGTCGCCCTCCTCAGGAAGGCCGGCGAGGGCAGGATCCTGATCAGCGCCGCGATGGACCTCGCCGAGCAGCTCGTCGCCGAACTGTCGGACGTCCGCGGCTGCGTCCGGTGCACGTACGCCGGATCCCTGCGCCGCATGAAGGAGACCATCGGCGACATCGACATCCTGGTCGCGGCACGCCGGCCGGCCCCCTTCATGGACGCCCTCACCGCCCTCCCGGACACCGCCGAGATCATCGCGCGGGGGGAGAAGAAGACCTCCGTACGGACCGCCGCCGGCGTCCAGGTGGACCTGCGGGTCCTGCCGCCGGCCTCCTGGGGCGCCGGGCTCCAGTACTTCACCGGATCCAGGGCGCACAACATCCGCACCCGCGCGCTCGCCGTACGCCAAGGCCTCAAGCTCTCCGAGTACGGCCTCTTCGACGCCGAGACCGGCGAGAGCGTCACCTCCGGGACGGAGGAGGCGGTCTACGCCCGGCTCGGACTGCCCTGGATACCGCCGACGCTCCGCGAGGACCGCGGCGAGATCGCGGCCGGCCTGCGCGGCGAGCTGCCCGATCTCGTCACCGAGGAGGACATCCGCGGCGATCTGCACACGCACACCGACCTCACCGACGGGCTGGCCCCCCTGGAGGAGATGACCGCCGCCGCTGCCGCCCGCGGCTACGCGTACTACGCGGTGACCGACCACGCCCCGAACCTGTACATGCAGCGCATGACCAGCGAGAAGATCCTCGCCCAGCGGGAGCGGGTACGCGCGCTCGACGACGCGCACCGCACGATGCGGCTGCTGCACGGCACGGAACTCAACATCGGCCCCGACGGCGCCCTGGACTGGCCCGACGAGTTCCTCGCCGGCTTCGACATCTGCGTGGCCTCCGTCCACTCCCACTTCGATCAGAGCAGGGAGGACCTCACCCGCCGCCTCGTCCGCGCCTGCGAGAACCCGCACGTCGGCATCATCGGGCACCCCACGACCCGGCGGATCGGCAGGCGCCCGCCCATCGACGCCGACTTCGACGAGGTCTTCAAGGCCTGCGCCCGGGCGGGCACGGCGCTGGAGATCAACGCGCATCCCGAGCGGCTCGACCTGTGCGACGAGGACGTCCTGCGCGCGAAGCGGTACGGCGTGAAGTTCGCCGTGAACTCCGACGCGCACGCCACCACCCATCTGCCCTACATGCGCTACGGGGTGGCCACGGCGCAGCGCGGCTGGCTCACGGCGGACGACGTCATCAACACCTGGCCCCTGGCCAAGCTGCGCCGGTTCCTCGGCAAGCCGGGAGGCCGTACGCGCTGACCGGGGCGTTACCGGGCGCTCAGTCCGGGGGTTCCGGCACCGGCTCCTCGGGGTTGCCGTCCGGGGGACCGGAGGGCCGCGACGGGGGCTTTGCCGGCTCCGTCGGCTCCGGCTCGCGGGGGACGGGCTGCGGTCCGGACGGGACCGGCTCCGGGCCGTCCGGCGGGGGCGGGCTGGGACGGGTCACGGTGTTCACCTTTCTTCCGGCGATGCCGGCCCGGGAATGGGGCGGGCGCGCGGGGGCAAGCGCTGCATGCGGTCGCCCGGCCCCCGGGCGCCGCTTGCCGGCCGTTCGATTCGGAGGTGGGTCATGGTTCCGCTCCTTCTGGTCCTGTTGCTGATTCTGCTGCTCCTCGGCGCGGGTTTCGCGGTGAAGGTCCTCTGGTGGGTCGCCATCGCGGTGCTCGTGCTGTGGCTGGTGGGGTTCGTCGCCCGGGGCAGCGGCGGGCGCTGGTACCGGTGGTAGCGCACCCCATGGCACCGCCCGGGGGCCCGCCGGTCCGGCGGGCCCCCGGGCGGTGCCCGCCGCCGTTCGGGTGACCCGGGGCCTAGGCCCTGTCGTCAAAGTCCCGCCTGGCCCGCGGCCCCCGGCACCGCACCTCGCCGCGTTGTCGGGGCACCCGAGTACGTCCAGTACGCGGGCGCCCCTCCGCCTTGCGATGCACGGCACCGGACGCCGCAGGCCTGACCGGCGCTACTTTGACGACAGGACCTAGGGGTGCAGGTGCCGGTCGAATTCCCGCAGGACGGCGCCACAGAAGGCCTCCAGGTCGTCCGGTTTGCGGCTGGTGACCAGCGTCGACGGGGCCGCGCGGCAGACCCGCACCTCCTCGTCCACCCAGCTGCCGCCGGCGTTGCGGACGTCGGTGGCCAGGCTCGGCCACGAGGTCAGGGTCCGGCCGCGTACGACGTCGGCCTCCACCAGCATCCAGGGGGCGTGGCAGATCGCGGCGACCGGCTTGCCCGCGGTGAAGAAGCTGCGGACGAAGCCGACGGCCCGCTCGTCGGTCCGCAGGGCGTCGGGGTTGGCGACCCCGCCGGGCAGCACGAGCGCGTCGAAGGCCTCGGACGTGTCCCCGGCGAGGACGTGGTCGACGGTGAAGCGGCCCGCCTTGTCGAAGTGGTCGAACGCCTGCACCTGCCCGGCCTCGGTCGACACCAGCTGGGGATTCCAGCCGGCCCCCTCGACGGCCTTCCACGGCGCGGTCAGTTCCACTTCCTCGACGCCTTCGGGCGCGGTCAGAAAGGCGATGCGCACCGAATCCACCTCCTTCGGCTCGTACGGATTGCGCGTACGCCCCGCCCCTGCCCGGACACGCGCCGCCCAAGCACCCGCGTTCGCGGGACGGCGGCGGAGGATGGGCGACGAAGAACCCCGCCCGCCGCCAGGCGCGGCCCCACTCCCGGGAGACACCGTGACGGACCCCCATCCCCGACCCGATCCCGCCCCCGGCCTCGGCGCCTTCGCCGAAGCGGTGGACGGCACGATGTACGTCGTCACGGCCGCCTCGGGCGGGCGGCGGGCCGGCTGCCTGGTCGGCTTCGCCTCGCAGTGCTCGATCGAACCGCCGCGCTTCACGGTGTGGCTGTCCACCGCGAACCACACCTACGACGTAGCCCGCACGGCCCGGCACCTCACCGTGCACGTGCTGGGCCGTGAGCAGCGGGCCCTGGCGGAACTGTTCGGCGGGCAGACGGGCGACGGCGTCGACAAGTTCGCCCGCACCGCCTGGCGGCCCGGCCGGGATGGCAGCCCCGTGCTGTCGGACGTACGCGTCTGGTTCACCGGCCTGGTCGAAGAGACCGTCGCGGTGGGCGGTGACCACGTCGGCTTCGTGCTGTCCCCGGTGGACCAGAGCGGCGGATCCGCCGGCTCCGGGCCGCTGCGCTTCGGCGCGGTCCGCGACGTGGAGGCCGGCCACCCGGCCTGACCAGCCCGGCCTGACCAGCCCTGCCGGCCCGGCCGACCGCCGAACGGCGGCACCGGGGGTTTCAACCGCCCGCGAGTGAGCACCTGCCACACGACGCAGACCCCGACAAAAGGAGGCACGGCCATGGCCGTCGAAGCGAAGGAACAGGACGTCGTCGAGCTGATCCTCCAGGACCACCGGACCATGGAAGAGCTGTTCCGGCAGATGCGGAGCGTCGAGGCGGACCGCGCGGGCGCGCTCGCGAAGTTCTCGGCGCTGCTCATCGCCCACGGCGAGGCGGAGGAAGCCGAGGTCTACGGCGCGCTCAAGCGCTTCAAGAACGTGGATGACGACGAGGTCGAGCACGGAGTGGAGGAGCACGACGAGGGCAACCAGGCGCTGCTCGCGCTGCTGGAGGCGGACGACATCGGCTCCGAGGACTGGGACTCCAAGCTGGAGGACCTGGTCAAGGCCGTCTCCCACCACCTGGACGAGGAGGAGCGGACGATCCTCAACGGCGCCCGGGAGAACGTCCCGGACGAGCGCCGGGCCGAGCTCGGCGCCGCGTTCCTGAAGGAACGCCAGAGGCTGCTGGAGTCCGGCTGCGGCAGCGTCGAGAACGTACGCGCCGTCGTCAACCGGTGAGCGCCGGCGACCGGGCCGTCAGTGGATTGTGGTCCGCCGGCACCCGCTCCGCCCGGGGCGGCGGCCCCGGCGGGGTGCCGTCGCCGAAGGGCCGGCCGCCCAGGCGGGCCCGGTCGTGCGGGGCAAGCCAGGCCTCCGCCCGGGGACCGGCCGGCACGATGCCGGCGGGGTTGATGTCGGAGTGCACGAGGTAGTAGTGCCGTTTGATGTGGTCGAAGTCGACGGTGTCGCCGAAGCCGGGCGTCTGGAACAGGTCCCGCGCGTACTCCCAGAGCACCGGCATCTCGGCGAGCTTGTTCCGGTTGCACTTGAAGTGGCCGTGGTAGACCGCGTCGAAGCGCACGAGCGTGGTGAACAGCCGTACGTCCGCCTCGGTGATGGTGTCTCCGACCAGGTAGCGGGAGCTCGCGAGCCGGTCGGACAGCCGGTCGAGCCGGGCGAACAGCTGCTCGTACGCCTCCTCGTACTTCTCCTGGGTCCCGGCGAAACCGGCCCGGTAGACGCCGTTGTTCACGTCCCGGTAGACCACCTCGTTCACCGCGTCGATCTCCGGCCGCAGCCGCGGCGGGTACAGTTCGGGCGCGCCCGGACGGTGGTGGGAGGTCCACTCCAGCGACAGGTCGATCGTGACCCGCGCGAAGTCGTTGGTCACCACCGCGCCGGTCGGGACGTCGACGATCGCGGGCACCGTGATGCCGCGGTCGTAGCCGGGGTCGCGGGCCAGATAGGCCTCCTTGAGGCGTTCGATGCCGAGCACCGGGTCCCGGCCGCCCGGATCGAGGTTGAAGGTCCAGCTGTCCTCGTCGTGCACCGGGCCGGCGACGGCCATCGGCAGGGCGCTCTCCAGACCGAGCAGCCGCCGTACGACCACCGCCCGGCTCGCCCACGGACAGGCCCGGCTCACCACCAGCCGGTAGCGCCCGGGCTCCACGGGGAAGCCCTCGCGCCCGTCGGCGGTGATCCGCGTCCCGATGTACCGGCTGTCGCGGGTGTACTCCTTGCCGGGATTCACGTAGCTCACCCCGTGCGCCTACCCGCGCGGTGCCGTGGTGAACGCGGGGGGCCCTCCCGGCCGGGCCGGGGCGCGGCCCCCGGGTGCGGTGGGCGGGTTTGGCCGGCGGGTCCCGGGGCAGGGGCACGGCGCCGACCGGCTGAGACGGCCGGCGCCCGCATCGGCCCGGAGGAGGCAGAGGTGTCCGCGAAGCAGGAGCGACGACTGGTCCTGGTACGGCACGCCAAGGCAGTGCCCAAGGGCGGTATCGAGGACTTCGACCGGCCGCTGGCCGACCGGGGACGCGGGGACGCGGAGGCGATGGGACACCGGCTGGGCGGGTCCCGGCTCGGGGTGGACCTGGCACTGTGCTCCCCGGCCGCGCGCACCCGGCAGACGTGGCAGCTGATGCGGCCCTCGCTGTCGGACCAGCCGCCGGTCGTGTACGAGGACAGGCTCTACAACGCGGAGATGGACACCCTGCTCGCCGCCGTCACCGCGACGGACGACGGCGTGTCCGGACTCCTGCTGGTGGGCCACAACCCCGGCATCCACGAACTGGCCGCCGCCCTCCCCGGGGACGGCCCGGAGGAACTCCTGCGGCGGATCCGTGCGTCGATGCCGACCTGCGCCGTCGCCGTCCTGGAGTTCTCCGGCGACTGGGCGGACCTCGCACCCGGCACCGGCCGGCTGGCCACCCTCCTGGCCCCCGGCGACTGACCCGCGCGACCGATCCGCGCGGCCTCCGCGACCCGTCCGTTCAGCCCCTGCGACCGATCCGTACCGGCCCCCGGCGGCTGATCGGCCGGGGATCGTCCGGGCGGCGGCTGATCGGCCGGGGATCGGCCGGGTGTCAGGGCCGGCCGGCCGTGGTCCGCGCCGCCCCCGGGGCGAACACCTCGGCGGCACGCTCCCCGCGCAGGGTCTCCAGGATCCGCAGCTGACGCTCCGCCCGCCGCAGGAGCTCGTGGAGGCGTACGCCGTCGATCCGGCCGTCGGCGGCCGCCACGGCGCGCAGCGAGCGCCACATGCACGCGTTGCCCTCGACGGCCAGGCGCATCGCCTCCAGCTCCAGCACGTCGCTGAGCGGTGAACGGGTGAACAGGCGCCCGTTGAGCTTGAGCCGCCCCATCCTCTCGGCGATCCGCCCGAGGGCGGCGCGCCCCCGCTTCTCCGGCACGTCCAGGGCGGCCATGACGCGGCGCAGGCTCTCCCGGTCCTGCGCGGCCTCCTGCGCCAGCGCCGCCAGCGGCGGTCCCAGGGCCGTGCCGCGACGGGCTCCGGCCGCGCGGCGCAGCAGCTCCACGCCCGAGGTCGCCGCGGTGAGGTGGTCGTTGAGGTAGACCCGCAGCAGATCCCGGGCGGGGCGGGCGGAGGAGGGCCGCCTGGTCATCCGGGTTCCTCCCGGCCGGTGGCGGTGCCGGTCATCGGCTCGCCCCCCGGGCGGCGACCGGGGCCCAGCGCGGCGCGCCCCGGTGCGAACCGTCGGGGCTCCCGTCCGCGGAGGCGTGGGGGGAGAGGTGGTACACCGAGAAGGCCTGGCCGATGACGGGCATGGCCACGTTGCGGACCTGGATCCCGCCCGCCGTCATGCCGTGCTCGGTGCCGAGGTGGGCGTGGCCGTGCACGGCGAGGTCGGCGCCCTCCTCGTCCATCGCCTCGGCGAGGAGGTAACTGCCGAGGAAGGGGTAGATCTCCCGGGGCTCGCCCGCCAGGGTGTCCGGCACGGGGGAGTAGTGGGTGAGCGCGATGCGCACGGCGCTGCCGGCCTCGCGCAGTTCGCGCAGGGCCCGTCCGAGGGATTCCGCGCTGGCGCGGGTGGAGCGGAGGAAGGACTTCATCTCCGGTTCGCCGAACTCGCTGGCGCTGCGCCCGGCGAAGCCGCCGCAGAAGCCCTTGGTCCCGGCGATCCCCACCGGGGTGCCACCGACGTCGAGGAGGACGCCGTCGCCCTCCAGTACGTACAGGCCCGCCGAGCGGAGCTCCTCCGCGACGGCCTCCTGCTGGTCGCTCTGGTAGTCGTGGTTGCCGAGCACCGCGACCACGGGCACCGGCAGCCCGGCCGCCTCGGCGGCCACCACCCGTGCCTCGTCGAGGGTGCCGTGCCGGGTCAGATCACCCGCGAGGAGCAGCAGGTCCGCGCACTCGCCCAGGGTGTCGAAGGCGGGCCGCAGCAGTCCGGCGCTGCCCGGTCCGAGGTGGATGTCGCCGACGGCCGCGACGCGGATCATGACAGCTCCTCGGCGTGGTCGGGCGGGCGGGCGCGGCTCAAGGTGATGTCGTCGTACCAGTCGAGCCCGGACAGCTCCTCGCCGGCGATCCGCAGGACGGCCGCCTTGCGCTCCTCGTCGCCGACGCAGCCCCGGACGACCGCACGGCCGCCGTGCAGCTCGACGCGCACACCCAGCTCGGCGAGCTCGTCACCGGCCAGGCGCTCGCGCAGGTGCTCGATGCGGTACTCGATGATGCGGGTGGCGCTCATGCACTTCCTCCCGTCGGTCCTTCTCCCGTGGTGTCCGCTCGGTCGATGACGCGGAGCCTTTCGAGCAGGTGGAAGAACGCGTCGGGCAGCGGGGCCGCCCGGTGGTCGCGCTCCAGCCGGCCCCAGTCGATCTGCTCCCGCAGCATGCGGGCCATGGGCAGCAGGTCGCCGAAGTCGCAGTAGTGCTCGCACAGCGCGGCGAGCCGGCTGTCCATGAGGTCGGTGGGGGAGAGGACCGGCATCCACACCGAGTCCACCGCCTTGACGCTCGCCCGTTCCAGCAGCTCCGTGCTGACCGGACGCCGGGCCAGTTCGAAGATCAGGTCGATCTCCTCCCCGCCCGAGCGGCCCTTGACCAGCCAGTCCTCCGGCGCGCGGCGCATGGTGATGCCGCCGTCCTCCAGGGCCTTCACGGCCTGGTCGGCGTCCTCGGGCCGTACGCAGAAGTCCGTGTCGTGCTGGAAGCGCGCCGGCAGCCCGTGGGCGAAGGCGGCCACGCTGCCGGCGAGGGCGAAGGGCGGCCCGGCGCGCTTGAGCAGAGCCGCCACCCGCTTGGTGGTCTCCAGGATCGCCTGGGTGTGGTCCTTGGGCAGTGGCCCCTCCGCCGGCGCGGGAGGGCGCAGGCTCTCGGGCGGGGCGACGCCTCCGAGGGAGGAGGTCCGAGCGGCCATGGGGCGCCTCCCTGGTTCCGCCTGCGCGGTGTCACGGTCGGGCATGGATGCCGCCTAACCGGTTCGGGCCCCGTCGAAACCCCCCGGGCGCCAGGAGTGCGGAGGGGGACCGCGGGTAGGCGCCCGGCATGCCCCCATTGATCGACAGCACGGTCCCCCTGCTGGCCCAGGGCTACGCCTGGGCCCCCGACCTGCGGCGCCGCCACGGCGACCCTCCCGCCGTCCGGACCCGGCTGATGGGCCGGCCCGTGCTGCTGCTGCACGGCCCGGCCGCCGTGGAGTTCTTCTACGACGAGCGGCACGTACTGCGTCACGGAGCCCTCCCCGGCCCCGTGCTCGACACCCTGTTCGGGCGAGGCGCGGTCCACACCCTGGACGGGGACACCCACCGCGTCCGCAAGGCCATGTTCGTGTCGCTGCTGATGCGGGACGGCGCGGTGGACGAGCTCGCCGCACTCGTACGCCGGCACTGGGCGGCCGCCGTCGACGGCTGGCGGGGCCGGCCGGCCGTCCTCTTCGACGAGGCGGCCGTGGTGCTCGCCCGGGCCGTCTGCGACTGGACGGGCCTGGCGGTCCCCGAGGACGCCGCCCGCGAGATCTCCGAGGACTGCGTGGCCATGGTCGACGGCTTCGCGACCCCCGGACCGCGCCACTGGCGGGGCCGCCGGGCCCGGGCCCGCCAGGAGGAGTCCCTGGCGCGCACCATCGACGAGCTCCGCGGCGGAGTGACCCGCCTGCACCAGGCGCTGCCCCCGGGGAACGGCGACACCGCGCTGGAGACGGTCGCCCGGCACCGCGACGCGGACGGGCGTCTGCTCGACGCCCGCACGGCGGCCGTGGAACTGCTCAACGTCATCCGCCCCACCGTCGCCGTCGCCTGGATGGTGGCCTTCGCCGCGCACGCCCTGCACCGACGGCCCCGCCTCGCCGACGGACTGCGGGCGGACGACGGGGCGTACGCCAGGGCCTTCGCCCACGAGGTGCGCCGCTTCTACCCCTTCGTGCCCTTCGTCGGCGGTCTCGCCGCCCGCGACCTGCGCTTCGGCCGGGAGGCGGTGCCCGAGGGCACCCTCGTGCTCCTCGACGTGTACGGCCACCACCACGACCCGGAGCTGTGGCCCGACCCCTACCGCTTCGACCCGCTCCGCTTCCTCGGCCGGGAGCCCGGCCCCGGCGAGATCATCCCCCAGGGCGGCGGCGACGCCCGCACCGGCCACCGCTGCCCCGGCGAGGACATCACCGTCGGTCTGCTCGCGGAGTTCGCCTCCGCCCTGGCCGGCCTGGACACCGACATCCCCGAGCAGGACCTGAGGATCCCGCTCCACCGCATCCCGACCCGGCCGCGCAGCGGTTTCACCGTGGCGGTCCCGTCCCGGCAGAGGAGTCACCATGCCCCGCGGTTCCAGTCCCAAGCGTGAACGGCAGTACGAGCACATCAAGGAGAGCGCGGAAGAGCGCGGCGAGAGCCCCGAGCGGGCCAAGGAGATCGCCGCGCGCACCGTGAACAAGGAACGGGCCCGCGCGGGCGAGTCCAAGACGGCGAGCCGGACCTCGCTCGAGGACATCTCCTCCTCCCGGCGCGGCGGGCTGCGCTCCCACAGCGGGGCGCAGGGGCCGACGTACGACCAGCTCTACGAGGAGGCCAAGCGCCGCAACGTGCACGGCCGTTCCTCCATGGACAAGGCCGAACTCAAGCGGGAGCTGGGCTACTGACCGCCGAACCCCGGGAGGCCGGCATGAACCGGGCCGCGCTGTTCGACGTCGACGGCACCCTCGCCGACACCAACCACCTCCACGTCACCTGCTGGTGGGAGGCGCTGCGGCAGGCGGGCCACGACGTCGCGATGCACGACATCCACCGCGCGATCGGCCTCCCCGGCGAGGACCTGATCGCGCGGCTGCTGGGCGAGGACCGCGACAAGGACCAGGACGGGGCGCTGTCCGCCGCGCACGAGACCCTCTACGGCACCTACTTCGACCGGCTGCCCCCGCTGGACTCGGCGGCCCGGCTGCTGCGCGAGCTGGACCGCCGGGGCTGGCGGGTGGTGCTCGTCACCTCCGCCAAGGACACCGAACTGGACGCCCTGCTGAGGGCCGTCGACGCCGACGACGCCATCACCGCGACGGCCAGTTCCGACGACGTCGACGAGGGCAAACCCGCCCCCGACCCGGTGCACCACGCCCTCCGCCTCGCGGACGCCCCCGCCCGCGGCTCCGTCCTCGTCGGCGACACGGTGTGGGACATGCGGGCCGGCACCCGGGCCGACGTCGCCTGCGTCGGGCTGCTGTGCGGGGGCATCCCCCGGGCCGACCTGGAGGAGGCCGGAGCCCGCGCCGTGTACCAGCACCCGGCCGACCTGCTCGCCCACCTCGACCGGAGTCCCTTCGCCCAAGAGGAGGCGGTCCGATGACCGGGATCCGAGTGGTGGTCACGGGAGCCACCGGAAACGTCGGCACCAGCGTGGTGCGGGCCTTGGCAGACGACCCCGCCGTGGAGTCCGTACTGGGCCTGGCCCGCCGGCTGCCCCATTGGCAGCCGCCGAAGACGCGGTGGGAGGCCGCGGACGTCGAGCCCGGCGGAACCCCCCTCGAACCGCTCTTCGACGGCGCGGACGCGGTCGTGCACCTCGCCTGGAAGTTCCAGCCCACCCACGACCCCGCCGAGACCTGGCGCACCAACGTCCTGGGCGGCATGCGCGTCTTCGACGCCGTCGCCGCCGCGGGCGTCCCCGCCCTCGTCCACGCCTCCTCCGTGGGGGCGTACTCGCCCGGCCCGAAGGACCGCGCGGTGGACGAGTCCTGGCCCACGCACGGCTGGCCGCAGGCCGCGTACACGCGGGAGAAGGCCTACCTGGAACGGGTCCTGGACGCCTACGAGGCCGCCCACCCCGGCGTCCGCGTGGTGCGGATGCGGCCCGCCTTCCTCTTCAAGCGGGAATCCGCCTCCGAACAGCGCCGCATCTTCGCGGGCCGGCTGCTGCCCGGCCGCCTGGTGCGGCCCGGGCTGGTGCCCGCCGTGCCCGACCTGCCCGGACTGCGCTTCCAGGCCATGCACACCGACGACGCCGCCGCCGCTTACCGCGCGGCCGTCCTGATCCCGGTGCGCGGGGCGTTCAACCTGGCCGCCGACCCGCCGGTGGACGCCGCCGTCCTCGGCCGGATCCTCGGCGCCCGGAGCCTGCCGGTGCCCGTCGCTCCGGTACGCGCGGCGCTCGCGGCGGCCTGGTGGCTGCGCCTCGTACCGGCCTCCCCCGACCTGTTCGACGCCGTCCTGCGGTTGCCCCTGATGGACACCGCGCGGGCCCGCGCGGAGCTGTCCTGGGAGCCGCGCCACACCTCGGTGGAGGCCGTCAGGGAGTTCCTCGACGGCCTGCGGGGCGGTGAGGGCATGGAGACCGCCCCGCTCGCACCCGACCGGCTCAGGGCTTCAGCAGCGTCTTGATCATGCCGTCCTCCCGGGCCTGGAACATCGCGTAGGCCCGGAGGGCCTCCTCCAGCCCCATCGTGTGCGTGGCGAAGCCCTCCACCCCGAGCGGGTGCGAGTCGTCCAGCGGCAGGACGTCGTCCACCCCGGGCCCGCTCCAGCCGCGCCGGCACGAGGTCGACGCCGCTCACCAGCCCTGCGCCCCGGTGCGGGACGACCAGGGCGGCCACCCGCCCGAAAGGGATCTGATAAGGGGAGCAAGGGTGTGCAACAGACAATCGGCGCCTTCCCGAGCCCTTCGTGAGTATTCGCCCGCCCCCAGGGCAGGTGCCCCACGGATCCGGGGACCCAGGAGGTGAGCGGCATGCCGGGCAGCGCCCTGATCGTCATCGACATGATCAACACCTACGAGTACGCCGACGCCGAGCGGCTGCTGCCCTCCGCGCGCCGCGCCCTGCCCGGCATCGGAACCCTCCTCCGCCGCGCCCGTGAGCGGGAGGTCCCGGTGATCTACGTGAACGACAACTTCGGATTGTGGCGCTCCCACCACGGGGAGATCCTGGAGACGGCTCTCGCCGGGCCACACGCCGACCTCGTCGAGCCGGTCCGGCCCGACGAGGACTCCCTCTTCGTCGTCAAGGCGCGCCACTCGGTCTTCTACGAGACCCCGCTCGCGTACCTCCTCGGCCGGCTCGGCGTCGGCCGGCTGGTGCTGTGCGGCCAGGTGACCGAGCAGTGCGTCCTCTACTCCGCGCTGGACGCCCACATCCGCCACCTGGAGGTGACCGTCGTCCGCGACGCCGTGGCCCACATCCACGAGGAGCTGGCGGACGCGGCACTGCGCATGATGGAGACGAACATGGACGCGGAGGTACGGGACGCCGCGGACGTGTCCTTCTGACCGGGCCCGGCATGGGGGCACGGCCTGCGGGTAGGTACGGGGCACTCGGCAAGGAGGACCCGATGGACGTTCTGACCATGGGGGTGGAGGAGGAGTTCCACCTCGTCGACCGCGGCAGCAGGGCACCGGTGAACCGGGCCCCGCAGGTGATCCGCGAGCTGGTCCCGGAGCTGGGCGGTCAGGTCCAGGCCGAGTTCTACACGACCCAGGTGGAGGTCTGCACCCTGCCCGCCGTCGAGCGGGAGGACCTGCGCGCGCAGCTGCTGCGGCTGCGGAGCTCGGTCGCCGGGGCCGCGGACGGGGCCGGCTGCCTGGCGGTCGCCTCCGGCAGTCTCGTGATCATGCCGCACGAGCCGCTCACGATCACCGACAACGCCCGCTACCGCCTGATGGCGAGCCGGTTCTCCGGGCTCGTGGGCCCCGAGCGCCTCGTCTGCGGCTGCCACGTCCACGTGGGCTCCCTGGACCGGGGCCGCGCCCTCGCGCTGGCGAACCAGATGCGGCCCTGGCTGCCGGTGCTCCAGTCGATCACCGGCAATTCCCCGTTCGTCTGCGGCCGCGACACCGGCCTCGACAGCTGGCGCTCGGTGGCCTACTCCTCCTGGCCGACCGTGGGACCGCCGCCGCTGCTCGACGAGCGCCAGTACCTCGCGCACGTGGACGGGCTGATCAGCGCGGGGGTGCTGCTCGACCGCAAGATGATCTACTGGCACGCCCGCCCCTCGGAGCACGTGCCGACGCTGGAGATCCGCATCTCCGACGTCAACGCCGATCTCGACACCGTGGTCCTGACGGCCGTCCTCGTACGCGGCCTCGCCTCGGTGCTGCTCGAGGAGGCGGACGCGGGCGTACCGCCGCCGGAGCCGCCCGATCGCGTGCTGCGGGTGGCCCACCGCCTGGCCGCGCGGCACGGGATCGACGGACCCGGCCTGGACGTGTGGACCGGCGGTCCGGCGCACGCCGACCTGCTCGTCGACCGGCTGGTGGAACGGGCGGCGCCGGGGCTGGAGAAGGCCGGCGACCTGGGCGCGGTGGAAGCCCTGTGGGCCGCACTGCGCCGGCGCGGCACCGGCGCCCGCCGCCAGCGGGCCGTGTACGCGGCGACGGGCAGCCTGGAGGCGGTGGTCGACAGCCTGAACGCCGCCACGGGCAGCCTCGCCGTCGAGGCGGCCTGAGGCACCCCGGGCCCGGGCACGCGGCCCGGGTACGCCGACGGGGGCGCACCGGCCGGGGTGGGCCGGCACGCCCCCGCCGGGGGAGTGCGGTCAGCGGTCAGGACCGGGCCGCGGGCTCCAGTGCCTCGTCGGTGCCGGCCGCCGCACGCGCCGCGATCTGCGGGTTGCGCGACTTCAGCACGGCCCAGCCGACGGCCAGGCAGACCGCCCAGCCGGCGCCCACGTACAGGGAGACGCGGCTGTCCGGGTCGATGGCGATCATCACGGTGACCAGCAGCAGGAAGGCCACGGCGATCCAGCTGCAGATCGTGCCGCCCGGCGCGGGGAAGGAGGAGGCGGGCAGCTTGCCCGCGACCACCGCGCGGCGGTACAGGATGTGGCTGACCAGGATCATCAGCCAGGTCCAGATGCCGGCCGTGGTGGCCACCGACATGACGTAGCCGAAGGCCTTCTCCGGGACGATGTAGTTCAGCACCACGCCGATGCCCATGAGGGCGGCGGACAGGGTGATGGCCACGGCCGGGGTCTTGGTGGAGCTGAGCTTGCCCAGCAGCTTCGGCGCCTCGGAGTTGGCGGCCAGGTCGCGCAGCATGCGGCCGGTGGAGTACATGCCGGAGTTGCAGGACGACAGGGCCGCGGTGAGCACCACGAAGTTGACGATGGCCGCGCCGGCCGGGATGCCGATCTTGGCGAAGGCCGCCACGAACGGGCTGACGCCCGGCTGGAACTCGGTCCACTTGACGACCATCAGGATCACGCTGAGGGCACCGACGTAGAAGACGATGATGCGCCACGGCAGGGTGTTGATGGCCTTCGGGAGGGTCTTCTCCGGGTTCTCGGACTCGCCCGCGGTGACGCCGACGAGCTCGACGGCCAGGTAGGCGAACATGACGCCCTGGAGGGTCATCAGGCTGGAGCCGACGCCCTTGGGGAAGATGCCGTCGAAGGCCCACAGGTTGGACACCGCGGCGGTGTCACCGGCCGCGCTGAACCCGAAGGTCACGACACCGATGCCGATCACGATCATGCCGATCAGGGCGGTGACCTTGACCATCGAGAACCAGAACTCGATCTCGCCGAAGATCTTCACCGAGATGAGGTTCGCGACGTACAGGACGACCAGGAAGATCAGGGCGGTCACCCACTGGGGCACGCTCGGGAACCAGTAGTGCATGTAGATCGCCGCGGCGGTCAGCTCGGCCATGCCGGTGACCACCCACATGAGCCAGTACGTCCAGCCCGTCACGAACCCGAAGAACGGGCTGAGGAACTCGCGGGCGTACTCCGCGAAGGAGCCCGAGACGGGGCGGTACAGGAGCAGCTCGCCGAGCGCTCGCATGATGAAGAAGACGATGACGCCGGCGAGGGCGTACATGAGGATGAGGCTGGGTCCGGCCTTGGCGATGTTCGCCCCGGCTCCCAGGAAGAGGCCGACGCCGATGGCGCCGCCAATGGCGATCATCTGGACCTGGCGGCTGCCGAGGCCGCGCTCGTAGCCTTCCTCGGGCGTGGTGCCCGGGGTGGCGTTGTCGTCGCCGTGGTGGTGTTCGACCTGCGTCGAGGTCATGCTCTGGTGCGCCTTTCCGCTCCATGCCGATCCGCGCCGTGCTCGGCTGCGGACCGGGTTCCGATCCCCCGGATGCTGATGGAGTTGCATGCCGGCGGTCGGCCGACTTCAGCGCCCCTGCCCGGACGTGGGTGGTCCGGCAGGCGGTCGAGAAGATGTACCACGGTGTCCGGCTCCGTACCGTGGCGAACATCACCGGCAAATCGGCCATTCGCCCGTGACCAGGCCCAAAGACCCTTGCGCGGTGATGTCATCGTTATCCGGATCTGAGCCTCCGCTGAGCGAACGCACAATGACATCGAGGCAACACGTGCCACCGTCGTCCGCCCGCCCCATGTGCCCCGTCACCCAGCGTGACCGAGGAGCCCTCGCGCGGACGGAGACCCGGGCTCCGGCGCCGGCCTGCCCCCTCGGGGGCCATACCGAGGGCCCCCGGGAAGGTCGCCGGGAGTCTGACCACGCCGCATAGAGCGCCGGGGCCGGGGAAGGCGTAGGGGGCAGCTGACGGAAGGTGATGCCGGATGGTCTCCGGAACGGACGACAAGCGGTTCACCGTCGCGGTGCGCACGGTGGACGAGGCCGTGCTGCTCACCCTCGGCGGGGAGCTGGACCACGACACGGCGGCCCCGCTGCGCGAGGCCCTGGACGCGGCGGCCGCCCGGGGCGGCCGGCTGCTGGTGGACATGGCGGGCCTGCAGTTCTGCGACTCGACCGGCCTGAACGCCCTCCTGCACGGCCGCCTCGCCGTCCAGGAAGCCGGCGGCAGCCTGGAGCTGGCCGGACTGAGCGGCCCGGTCGCCCGGATGTTCCGCATCACCGGCGCGGACGGGGTCTTCCCGGTCCACGCCGATGTGGACCAGGCGCTGGGATCCGTACGGGGCCGATGAGAGGGGGCGGGAGCCGTGGAGCAGCGTGGCGCGGCCGGACGCAACTGGCTCCTGGTTCTCGAAGGGATGCCCGACCCGGTCCTGCGCAGCCGTGACTTCACCCGGCGGGCGCTGACGGCCTGGCACTGGCTGCCGGCGAAGGGGCAGGCCGCACGGGAGGCGGCGGAGGACGTGGTGCTGCTGGTGTCGGAGGTGGTGGCCAACGCCTGCCTGCACGGCGGCGGACCCGGAGCCCTCGTCCTGGACTGGACGGACGAACGGCTGCGGATCGAGGTCACCGACAGCAGTCCCACGCCGCCCAGGCGACCCGCCGACCGGAAGGGAGGGGACCCGCGGCAGCCGGGCGGGCACGGGCTGATGATCGTCGACCGGCTGGCCCGGAGGTGGGGTTCGCGGCCCGGGGTGATCGGCAAGTGCGTCTGGCTGGAGGTGGCGTGCCCCGCCGCCCTCGGCGGAGGTCCTCCCGCGCCGTGACGGTCCCGCGGCTCGAGCGGACCTCGGGCTGGAGCTGACCCCGCCCGTGCGGTGTCACCCGCTGCCGAAGCGCTCGGGCCCGGGGCGGGTGCCGGAGCGGAAGGTGCGGCGGTAGGCGTCCGGGGGGACGCCGACGGTCCGGTGGAAGTGCCGTCGCAGGGTGGTGGAGGTGCCCATGCCGGTGGCGCCGGCGATGGCCTCGATGGTCTCGTCCGTGGTCTCCAGCAGCTCCTGGGCACGGCGGATGCGCTGGGCGTGGAGCCACTTCAGCGGGGTGGTGCCGGTGAGCGAGGTGAAGTGGCGGGCCAGGTGGCGCGAGCTCATGCGTGCCTGTCGGGCCAGGTCTTCCACGGTGAGCGGCTCGTCCAGGCGCCGGAGGACCCAGGGGAAGAGGCCGGCGAGGGGATGGTTGCCGGGATCGGGAACCGGGGTGGAGATGAACTGGGCCTGCCCGCCGTCGCGATGCGGTGCCACGACCAGCCGACGGGCGATCTTGTTGGCGTTCGCCGAGCCGTGGTCGAGGCGGACGAGGTGGAGGCACAGGTCCATGGCGGCGGCCTTGCCGGCGGAGGTGAGCACGTCGCCGTCGTCGACGTAGAGCACGTCCGGGTCGACCGTGACGCCGGGATGGCGCCGGGCGAGTTCCCCCGTGTGGGCCCAGTGCGTGGTGGCGCGCTTGCCGTCCAGCAGGCCCGCGGCGGCCAGCACGAACGCGCCCGTGCACAGGGACACCACGCGTGCGCCCGCCGCGTGGGCCGCGCGCACCGCGTCGAGGAGTGCCGCGGGCGGCTCGACGTCCGTGTCGGCCCAGCCGGGGACGATCACGGTGTCGGCGTGCGGGAGGTGATCGAGTCCGTGGTCCATGTCCACGTGGTAGCGGCCGATCCGCACGGAGCCGGGGCCACAGAGGGAGAAGTCGTACCAGGGGTCCACGAGGTGGGTCAGGTCCGAGCCGAACACCTCGGTCGCCAGGGACAGTTCGAAATGCAGCATGCCGTCGGTGACGGCCAGCGCGACGGTATGCATGTCCGGAAGTGTACGAGGCGTGTCGTTCCGGACGCTCGTGGGAGGGGCTGCCCGACGACAGGATGTCCAGGACGGAACACCGCGGAGCAGCCGCGGACCAGCGGACACGGGGAGCGACTCATGGGGTCGGAGCAGCGGGTGGCGGTTTTCGGTGCGTACGGGCACACCGGACGGTTCGTCGTGGCGGAGTTGCTCGGGCGTGGGTACACCCCGGTGCTCAGCGGACGTGACGCGGACAAGCTGAAGGCGCAGGCGCACGAGGCCGGCCTCGACGCCCGCGTGGCGTCGGCCGGTGATCCGGCCTCCCTCGACCGCGCCCTGGCCGGTACGTCCGCCGTGATCAACTGCGCCGGGCCGTTCGCGTCGACGACGGCCCCCGTCATCGAGGCCGCCCTGAGGGCGCGGATTCCGTACCTGGACGTCGCGGCCGAGATCGAGGCCAACCTCGACACCTTCGCGCACTTCTCCGACCGGGCGCGCGAAGCGGGAGCGCTCATCGTCCCGGCGATGGCCTTCTTCGGCGGTCTGGGCGACCTGCTGGCCACGGCGGCGATGGGCGACTGGACCGAGGCCGACTCGGCGCACGTCGCCTACGGACTGAGCCACTGGCACCCCACCGCCGGCACCAGGCTGTCCGGCGCGGTCTCCCGGGAGCGGCGCGGCGACCACCGCCTGCGCTACACCGGAGGCCGCTGGGAGCGCCGCACCGATGCCCCGCCCGCCCTGGAATGGTCCTTCCCCGAGCCCATGGGACCGCGCCGGGTGATCGGGGAGTTCACCATGGCCGACGTCGTGACCATCCCCAGCCACCTGTCCGTCCCGGACGTGACCACGTACATGACCGCCGAGGCGGCCCGCGACGTCGTCGCGCCCGACACGCCCGCGCCGGCCGCCGCCGACGAGAGCGGCCGGTCCGACCAGACCTTCCTCGTCGACGCCGTCGTACGGTCGGGCGGCGCCGAACGGCGCGCCGTCGCGCGCGGGCAGGACATCTACGCCGTCACCGCGCCCCTCGTCGTGGAAGCACTCGACCGCGTCCTCGGCGGCCGCACCCGCGTGGTCGGCGTCGCCTCCGCGGGCCGGATGTTCGATGCCGTCGGCTTCCTGCGCGCGCTGTCCCCGCACATCTGGCTGGAAATGTCTCCCCGGGGATCGTCCTGAGCCTCCGGACCGCGCCGGTCCGCCACCCGTTCGCCGGACCGCCGGTGCCCGTGCGCCCGTTCGCCGCAAACCCGATCAGACTTGACAAGATCGTTAGAAACGATCTTCATATGGCGACGGAAGCGACATACTGACGGACGTGACCGAAGACACCGTTCTCATCGAGACCGACGGTTGTACGGGGCTGATCACCCTCAACCGTCCCCAGGCCCTCAACGCACTCACCCACTCCATGGTGCTGAGGATCGGCGAAGCCCTGACGGCCTGGGAGCACGACCCGGCCGTCAGCCAGGTCCTCCTGCGCGGGGCCGGTGAGCGCGGCCTGTGCGCGGGCGGGGACATCAGGGCCATCCACGCCGACGCGAAGGCCGGCACCACCGGCTCCCTCGGCTTCTGGCGGGACGAGTACCGGCTCAACGCCCGCATCGCCCGCTACCCCAAGCCGTACGTGGCCCTCATGGACGGGATCGTGATGGGCGGCGGCGTCGGGCTCTCGGCCCACGGCGGCGTCCGCATCGTCACCGAACGCTCCCGCGTGGCCATGCCCGAGACCGGCATCGGCTTCGTCCCCGACGTCGGCGGCACCTACCTGCTCTCCCGCGCCCCCGGCGAACTCGGCACCCACCTGGCCCTGACCGGCACCGCGATCGGCCCCGGCGACGCCATGCTGTGCGGACTCGCCGACCACTACCTGCCCTCCGACTGGCTGGAGGAGTTCACCCGGGAGCTGACCGCCGCGCCCGTGGCCGAGGTGCTGCCCAAGTTCGGCGGCGCGACCCTCCCCGGGTCCCCGCTCGCCGCCGAGCGGGAGTGGATCGACCGCTGCTACGCCGCCGACACCGTCGAGGAGATCCACTCCCGGCTGCGCGGCTCCGGTCTGCCGGCCGCGCGGGAGGCCTCGGAGCTCCTGCACGCCAAGTCGCCCACCTCCCTCAAGGTCACCCTGGCCGCGCTGCGCCGCGCCCGTGAACTGGACTCGCTGGAGCGCGTGCTGGAGCAGGAGTACCGGGTCTCCGCCGCCGCGCTGTCCACACCCGACCTGGTGGAGGGCATCCGGGCCCAGGTGATCGACAAGGACCGGCGCCCGCGCTGGTCCCCGGCCGCCCTCTTCCAGGTCCGGCAGGCCTCGGTGGAACGGCACTTCGCCCCGCTCGGCGAGGGCCGCGAACTGACCTTCCCGGAGCACGGGCCGGCCGGCCGCGGCTGATCCGGGTCACCGGGCGTCCCGGAGCGACCGCGCGCCGGCCCGGGCCCCCCGGCCTCCCGTGTCAGCCCCGGCGGCCCCCCGCCCACGGGCCCTGGTTTCCGCGCTTCCCGCCCGCGGCGACCGGGCCGGCCGGGACCGCCCGGCCGCGCCTCCCGCTTCAGCCCCGCTCGAGCCGGGCCGCAAGACCGTCGAGGACCCGCTGGAGCCCGTAGTCGAAGTTCTCCTCCCGCAGCCGCTCCGGATCCCTGCCGTGCTTGGAGTAGGCGTGGTCCCTCACCACCGGGTGGTCCTCCAGGGCCGCCTCGGCGGCGGGCAGCAACGATTCCAGCCACTCCGCCTCGCTCTTCCCGCTGCGGGCGAGCAGCGAGAGGTAGGAGGCCTCGCTGGTCGTGGCGCCGATGACGTAGGAGATGACGGCCTTCACCGCGAGGTCCGCCTCGGCCGCCGGGAACCCGGCCGACAGGGCCAGCCTCAGCAGCCGGTCCGACATCCGGATCAGGTTCGGTCCCAGGTACGCCAGACCGACCTGGCCGAGGACCGAGGCCACCCAGGGGTGGCGCAGCACCATGTCGCGCAGGCTGTGCCCGCACTGCGACAGCGCCTCGCGCCACCCGTCCGGGCCGCCGCCCTCGGGCAGCTCCAGCTCCCCGTACACCTGGTCCACGACCAGCTCGATCAGCTCGTCCTTGTTGGCCACGTGCCGGTACAGCGAGGTGGCGGCCGTGCCCATCTCGGCGCCGAGCCTGCGCATGCTCAGCGCCTCGATGCCCGCCGCGTCCAGGAGCCGCACGGCGGCGGCGACGATCTGCTCCTGGCTGAGCGCGGGCTGTTCCTTCTGGCGGCGCGGCCGGGTCCACACGGAGGGCACGGGCGCGGAGGTCTGCTGCTCTGGAGAGGACATACCCCCCACCTTACCCACCCGTGCGCACGGTGTACGCACCATGCGTACACCCGTTTCGGCACCTCCGCCCGAAAACCGGCCCGCCCGCCCCCGGAGGCCGTCGGCGGCTCAGCGGTAGCCGGTGGTGTCCGCCGGCAGGTCCCGGTCCTGGACCTCGACCAGGTACCGCCAGGCATCCGGCCGGCTCCCGTCGAGGTCCGTGAACCCGTAGACGCCCGCGAGCTGCCCGCTGGAGAGGGACTGCCCGTTCCAGCGGGACACCTCCGGGTCGCCCGCCAGCGCCGCGACCGCGCGGCCCACGTAGGAGGGGGTCTCGGAGATCGCGAAGTGCGGGACCTTCTCCAGCGCGTCCCGCCAGTTGTCCTCCGTCACCCCGAAGGTCTCCAGCATGATCTCCGAACGCAGCCAGCCCGGGGTCAGCGCCACCGCCGTCGCCCCGCGCGGACCCAGCTCGTGCCCGAGGGAGAACGCCATCCGCAGCACCGCCGACTTGGCGAGGTCGTAGAAGAAGGAGTTGCGGTAGCGGGTCGCGTTGTACTCGGCCGTACCGTCCGTCATCTCCACCACCAGACCGCCCCGTTCGCGCAGCATCAGCGGCAGCGCGAAGTGACTGGTCACGGCATGGGTGTCGATCGCCAGCCGGAGCAGCCGGAGCCCCCGGTCCAGGTCGTGTTCCCAGACGGGGCTCTCCCACTCGAAGAGGTGCTCCGCGCCCCAGATGTCGTTCACCAGCACGTCGAGACGGCCCTGCTCGGCGTCGATCCGCCCCACCAGCGCCTCGACCTGGTCCGGCACCAGATGGTCCGCGACCACCGCGACGCCCCGCCCGCCGGCGGCCGTCACCAGCTCGGCCGTCCCCTCGATCGTCTCCGGACGGCCGTACTCCGAGGGCCGCCCGGCGGTACTGCGTCCCGACACGTAGACCGTCGCCCCCCGCGCCCCCAGCTGGACCGCGATCCCGCGCCCCGCGCCCCGCGTCGCCCCGGCCACCAGGGCCACCCTGCCCTCGAGGTCCCGCTCGTCGTCGCGCACGCCCCGACCCTACGCCCGCCGCCCCGCGCACCGTGGCCGGATCGGCGCTCTTTCCGGCGTGGCGCGGGTACGGCTGGATGGCGTGGGAACCCCGGCCCCCGAAGCCCCCCGCGCCCCCGCGCCCCCGCGCCCCCGCCCCCAGGAAGGCACAGGCCGATGAACGCACCCGCCATGACCGGCTTCGACGAGGTCTACGGACTGCCCGACCCGCGCGGCTACTTCACCCGGCTCCAGCCGTACGCCTACCAGACCCCCGCACACGCCCAGCCGGTGTTCCGCGCCCTGGCCGGCGAGCTCGCACCGGGCCGGCGCACGGTGCTCGACGTCTGCTGCTCGTACGGGATCAACGCGGCCCTCCTCAACCACGACGTGACCCTGGACGAGCTGTACGCGCACTACACCTCACCGTCCGCCGCGCGCCTGACCACCGCCGAACTCATCCTCCGCGACCGGGACTTCTACGCCGGGCGCCGCCGCCCCGACGCCGTACGGGTCATCGGCACCGACATCTCGGGGCCCGCCGTGCGGTACGCCCTGGCGGCCGGGCTGCTCGACGAGGGCTACGCGGAGGACCTGGAGGCCGCCGAGCCGGGGGAGCCGCTGCGCCGCTCCCTCCCCGGCGTCGGCCTGATCACCGTCACGGGCGGGACCACCTTCCTCACCGGGCGCACCTTCGCCCGGCTGCTCACGGCCATCGGCGCCCCCGTCCCGGTGGCGGCCTTCGTCCTGCGCACCCACGACTACCGGGCCATCACCGCCTGCATGGAGTCGTACGGGCTGGCCGTCGTGCGCGCCCCGGACACCCGTCCCCAGCGGCGCTTCACCGACCCCCGCGAGCAGGCCCTCGCCGAGGCCGCCGTCACCGCCCTCGGCGAGGACCCCGAAGGGAAGGAGTCGGCGGGACACTTCCACACCCGGCTCCACCTGGCCCGCCCCGCGGGCCGGGCGGGTCTCTGACCACACGGAACTCTGGTCGCGTCTCATCGAAGCGCAGCTCAGGGAGGTTTCCGGCCGGTGAGGAACACGGCGGCTTCCGCCTCCGCCTCAGCCGGCCCGACGGTGACCGGGCCGGCGTGGGCGCCGCCCGCGACGAGCGTCGTCAGCCGCTCGGGGTGACTGGCGAGGAGATGCGGGCCGATCATGGCGCCCATCGAGGCGCCCCACACGGCCGCCTGCGCGTGCAACGTCTTCTGCCGGGCGCGGCCCCCGTCAGGGGCGCACGTCCACCGTGACGGAGTGCCGGCCCGTCGCCCCGTCGGGCAGGGTGCCCCGGCGCTGTTCCGGCTGCACCGCGCCCTGTCCGTCGGTGGCCCGGACCTGAAGGGTGTGCCGCCCGGGCGCCGCCTCCCACGGCCACAGCCACTGCCGCCAGGTGTCCACCCCGTCCGCCGCGCCGAGCCGGGCCTCCCGCCAGGGCCCGTCGTCGGCCCGTACCTCCACCCGGGCGATTCCCCGGTGCTGTGCCCACGCCACCCCGGCCACCGCGACCGGGCCGGCCGGCAACCGCGAGAAGGGGCGCGGGGTGTCGATGCGGGACTGCGTCTTGACCGGCGCCCGCCGCGCCCAGGACCGGCGCACCCAGTAGGCGTCGTACGCGTCGAAGGTGGTCAGCCGCAGCTCGCGCAGCCACTTGCAGGCGGAGACGTACCCGTAGAGGCCCGGGACGACCATCCGTACCGGGAAGCCGTGCGCGAAGGGGAGCGGCTCCCCGTTCATCCCGACGGCCAGCAGCGCCTCCCGGCCGTCCATGACCGTCTCGACGGGGGTGCCGATCGTCATCCCGTCCACCGAGCGGGCCACCAGCTGGTCGGCGGGGCCGCCGCGCGACGGCGGCCGCACCCCGGCCTCGCGCAGCAGGTCCGCGAGGCGTACGCCGAGCCAGCGGGCGTTCCCCACGTAGGGGCCTCCGACCTCGTTGGACACGCAGCACAGCGTGATGTCGTGCTCGGTCAGCGGGCGGGCCAGCAGCTCCGCGAAGGTCAGCGTCAGCGGTGTGGCGACCCCGTCCCCGCGGATGTCGAGCCGCCAGGTGTCCGCGTCCACCCGGGGCACCACCAGGGCGGTGTCCACGCGGTAGAACTCCCGGGCGGGGGTGATGAACGGCCCCAGGCCCGGCACGCCCAGGTCCGCCCCGGCGGGTACCGGCGCCGCCCGGACGGCCGGGGGCGGCAGGACCAGGTCCGCCCGGGAGGAGGTGGCCCCCGCCGAGCCGTGGGCGCCGATACGCCGGCCCGCGTATCCCGCCGCCGCCGAGGCGGCCACGGTGGCCGCCAGCAGCCGGCCGAAGGCGCGCCGGTCCAGCGGCCAGGTCCCGCCGGAGCGGCCCGCGCCCGGGCGGGGCCGGCGCAGGGCGGCGGCCAGGACGTACAGCACTGCGGCCGCCACCGCCCCGCCCGCCAGCGAGGGCAGCGCGTCCTGCCAGGCCGCCTCGGGGCGGCTGAGCGCGGCCACCGCCCCGAGCAGCCCCACGGACACGGCGAGCGCGCAGCCCGCGCGGGGACGGCGTACCGCGAGGATCCCGGCCGCGGCGGCTGTCAGAGCCAGCAGGATCAGCGTCCCCAGGGTCAGCACCAGCTTGTCGGAGGTGCCGAAGGCCCGTACGGCCCATTCCCTGACGGCCGCCGGGGTACGGTCCACCACGGCCCCGCCGACCGCCGTGAGCGGGGCCGCCTCGGGGCGTACGAGCGCGGCGGCCGGCTCCGCCGCCGCCAGTCCGGCGAACCCGGCGGCCAGTCCGGCGAGTGCGGCGGCCGGTCCGCCGACGGCGCCCGCCTGGGCCGACGGGCGGCGCCCCGGCCGATGCCGCGTACGAGTCATCCGGAGCCACCTCCGCCGAGACGGGTCGGCCATCTCCCCCCGTCCTGTCACGGTAGCGCCGGCGCCGTCACCGGTGCGCGGCCCCGGGCGGCTGTGCCCGCACGGTCTCGCGGCCGCGGCTCCCTGCGGCGGCGCGCGCCTCCGGGGCGGGGCCGGCCGGGCGGCGCTTGCGCAGCTCGACGACACCGTCGGTGATGCCGGCGGCCGGTGCGGGGTTCCGGGTGAGCTCGTGCGCGGTCTCGGACATGTGGGTGCTCTCCTGTCGCCTCGTGGCCCTGGGGCGTGGGAGGGGGAGCCCGCCGAATCGTTCCGGCGGCCGCCCCCGGACCGGGCCAGTGAACCCAGCGCGCCGGCCGGGCGGGGGCGGCCGGGCCCAGGTTCCCCCGGAAGGGTGAGGGGCGGGGCGCGGTGCGGGCGGCCGCCCCCGCCGGAGCGGCGGGGGCGGCCGGAGGCTCAGACCGGCAGGGACCAGGCCTGGTCCACCTGGTGGTCGCCGCAGGCGGTCAGCCGCAGCCGCTCGGCCGGGGCGTCGGGGGTCGCGGGCGCGGCCGGGGCGGTCAGGCACTGCCCGCTCGTCTCCTCGACCAGGGTCCCGTCGCGCCGGTGGCTCCAGCTCTGCCCGGCCTGCCGGCCCGGCGCGCAGTCGGCCAGTTCCACGAGGCCGCCCGCGCGTGCCGTGAGGCACTCTCCGGCCAGCCGCAGCCGTCCGCCGCCGCCCAGGGTCCAGCGCTGGTCGGCCCCGGCGGTGCAGGTCCCCAGGACCACCGCGCCCGCCCCGGCGGTACTGGCCCCGTCCGCGCACTTGGCGCCGAGCCCGTTGATCTGCCCGGTCGGCACCGCCTCGGCGCAGCCGCGCGGGGTGAGCCGCCAGACCATCGTGTCGTGCGCGCCGAGCCGTCCGGTGAGGGAGTCCGCCACCCTGGCGCGCCGCCCGCTCCACAGGTCCTCGGCGTCCACCGCGCAGGGTGCGGGCAGTCCGATGTCGGCGAGCGGCACCGAGATGTCCCGGGTGCTGCCGGAGCGGTTGAGCACGGCCACGGCACGGTCGCCGTTCGCCAGCGGCCGGGCCAGCACCTCGAAGGTGGCGTTGGAGGAGACCACGGCGCCCTGCCGGCCCATCGGGTCCTGGTCCAGCTCGATCAGGCGGGTGTTGCCGAGGGCCGCGAGCCCGCCCGGGGTGAGCGCGGACACCTCGGAGGACAGGATGAAGGGGGCCGCCATCATCGCCCACAGCCCGACCTGGCTGCGGCTCTCCGCGTCCGTGAGGCCGGGGGCGCCCGCGATCAGGAAGTCGGGGTCGTTCCAGTTGCCGGGGCCCGCGTACCGGCCCAGCCAGCGGTTGTAGCCGTAGTTGCCGAGCACCGAGCTCCACCGGGAGGTGGCGGGCGCGTTCGGGGCGTACACCTTGATGTCCCGGCCCTCGCGCCACAACTGGCCCGTCTCCCCGACCCAGTCGAGGACCTTGTGCCAGTCGGAGCCGCCCCATTCGCCCTGCTGGAAGTAGGCGGGCGCGGAGGCCGACAGCACCATGGGCCGGCCGCTGTCGCGCAGGGCCCGGGCCACGGAGTTGTAGGCGTCCCGGTAGGCCTGCTCCTTGGTCTTCCCGGGCGGGATCCACAGGTTGCAGCCGTCCATCTTGACGTAGTCCACCTTCCACGACGCGAACTGCCGCGCGTCGCGGGCGTAGTGGTCCGGGCCGCCGCCCTCGGGCGAACCGCTGCCCGGGTAGCGCTCGCAGGTGAGGGAGCCGGCGTCCTCGTAGATGCCGAACTTGAGCCCCTTGGCGTGCAGGTACTCCCCGAGCCAGGCCATGCCGTGCGGGAACTTCCGGGCGTCGACGACCAGGTTCCCCCGCGCGTCGCGCTCCTTCAGCATCCAGCAGTCGTCCACGGTCACCGTGTCGTAGCCCTTCGCGGCGAGGCCGCTGGTGACGAGCGCGTCGGCGTTGGCGACCACGGTGGCCTCGTCGATGTCGCACATGTAGTGCGCCCAGTTGTTCCACCCCATCGGAGGGGTGAGCGCGAGCGGGGTGTCCCAGGTCGCGGTCGGCTCGGCCGCCGCCGGGGCGGGGCCGAGCGCGAGGGCGAGCAGGGCGGCCGCGGTCAGACAGGGGAGCGAGGCGCGCGGGCGAGGCGGCACGGGGCCTCCTTGGCGTGGGGGAGTACCGGCGGACGATCGTGCCCAGTGCAGCGGTGCGACTACCCGCTGTCAACATAAGTCGATGGTTATGGCTTGATGACCAGCAATATGGCCGCAGTCGATGTCACACGTCCGTGGTCGGCGGGCGGGAGGGCCGCGGACCCGCGACCACCGCCGATACGTCGTCTGATACGGCGGCTGATACGATGTATCCCATGCCGAGGAGATCAGCCGCCCTGGACCGCGCGACCCCCGGGGCCATCGCCGCCGCCGCCCTGCGCCTCCTCGACGAGGAAGGCCCCGGAGCCCTCAGCTTCCGCGCCCTCGCCGAGCGGCTCGACGTCTCCCACGCCACCGTCCAGCGCCGCTGCACCGACCTCGCCGGCCTGCTCGACCTGTGCACCGAGCACCTCGCCGGGCAGCTGCCCGAGATCCCCGCCGGCACCGACTGGGCCGAGGCCGCCGAACTGCGCTTCGGCGCCCTCTACCGGCTGCTCACCGCCCACCCCGGACTGCTCGTCCTGCGCGGCGGACGGCCCTGGCTCGGCCGGCAGCTGCTGGCCCGCCTCGTCGAACCCGCCCTCGCCGACAGCGTCGCCGCCGGGATGACCCCGGCCGAGGCCATGACCGTCTACCGCCGGATGTACCTGCTCACCCTGGGCAGCGCCGCCTTCGTCGACCACCGCGACCCGGCCGGGGCCACCGCGGCCTCCCGGGCCGCCCTCGCCGCGCTGGACCCGGCCGCGTTCCCGGTCCTCACGGGCGCGCTGGGCGACGTACTGCCCCCGCTGACCGACCACGAGGTGTACTACGGCGCCCTGCGCCAGCTCATCGAGGCAGCCCGGCCCGCCGGCCGGCGGCCCGAGTCCTGAACCGCGAAAGGCAGACCGCCCCCATGGAACAGCACCTCGACTACGCCGCCGTCCGCGCCGCGGCCGTCCGTACCGCCGGGGCCGTCCGGCCCGCCGCCGTGGTACCCGCCGCCGAAGGCGTCTGGTACGCCCTGGAGTACCTCCAGCACACCGGCTCCTTCAAGGCCCGCGGCGCGCACAACTTCCTCGCCGCGCACCGCGAGGCGGGCGGCCTCCCCTCCGCCGGGGTCACCATCGCCTCCGGCGGCAACGCCGGCCTGGCCTGCGCCTGGGCGGCCCGCGCGCAGGGCGTCCCCGCCACCGTGTTCCTCCCCGCCAACGCCCCGCGCGTCAAGGTCGACCGGCTGCGCGGCTACGGGGCCGACGTACGGCTCGTCGGCGACCGGTACGCCGAAGCGCTCGCCGCCTGCCGGGAGTTCGCCGACCGGAGCGGCGCGCTCAGCAGCCACGCCTACGACCACCCGCTCGTCGCCGCCGGCGCCGGAACCCTGCTCGACGAGGTACGGGCCGCGCTGCCCGGCCTGGACACCGTCGTCGTCGCGGTCGGCGGCGGCGGGCTGTTCGCCGGCGTCGCCACCGCCGCCCGCGAACACGGCGTCCGGGTGGTCGCGGCCGAACCGGAACACTGCCGGGCCCTGAACGCCGCCCTGGAGGCGGGCGGGCCCGTGGACGTCCCCGTGTCCTCCGTGGCGGCCGACTCCCTCGGCGCCACCCGGGTCTCGGCCGACGCCTACGCCGCCGCCCGGCACGGCAACAGCCTGTCGGTGCTCGTCCCGGACGAGGCGATCGGCTCCGCCCGCCGGGCCCTGTGGGAGGAACACCGCATCGTGGTCGAGGCCGGGGCAGCCACCGCCCTGGCGGCCCTGCGCACCGCGCCGGAGCCGCTGGGCGAGCGGGTCGCCGTCGTCCTGTGCGGGGCGAACACCGACCCCCGGGACCTCTGAACGCAGCGACGATGGTCGCCCCGCCCCGCGACTTTCGAGTACGGCGCGCCCGCCCCGTCCCTGCGAGGCTCTGACGCGTCGGTGCGCACCGCACCGCCACGTCGAGGGCACGGAGGAACGGGGCCATGGCTCAGCGCAAGGGTTGTCTCATCGGGTGCGGTATCGCCCTGGTGGTGGGGGTGGGGCTCCTCGTGGCGCTCTTCTTCGGGGCGGCCAAGGTCCTCGACATAGCCGACAAGACCCTGCTCGACCCGAAGGTCTACGAGGAGGTGCGCGTCGGCGACGCCGAGGGCGAGGTCCGCGCGAAGCTGCCCTCGGGCGACACCTTCGTCAAGGACGCCCTCAAGGACGGCGGCCCGGCGGAGCCCGCCGGCAGCGTCTGCGCCTGGTACCTCTCCGCCGCCGACGGGCAGACCGAGGACGTGCTCCGCTTCTGCTTCAAGGACGGCAGGCTCGCCGAGAAGGCCCAGTACCGCATGAAGTAGCACCCGCACGGTAAGCGGCCGGACCTCCCCGTCCGCCCTGGACGCCGCCCACGTTCCCCGGCCTCGCCGTCACCCTCCGCCTCAGCCCGACCGGCCGTCCAGCCGGGCGGCCGAGCGGGAGAGGCCGTCGGCGGCCGTGGCGCACCGCCGGGCCAGTTCCTCGACCCGGGCCCGGAAGGCGTCGGCCTGCGGACCCCTCCACTCCAGGACGTCACAGGCACCGCGCAGCCGGTCCGCCCGCTCGCGCAGGGCGGCGGCGTGGCTGCGCAGGCCGTCGGCGGGGTGTCCGCTCACGACCGCTCCTTCCAGGGCGCGAAGGCGTTGGTCACTCCGGCCAGGGCCGGGGCCAGCTCGGGGTGGTGCCGCAGCAGCACGGTGACCATCGAGTTCCGGTCGATCCAGCGCAGCCCCTCGGCCGTGTAGACCTCCGGCCGGTAGTCCGTGGTGAAGAACCGGTCGCTCTTGATCCGGCGGCTGGCCATCAGGACGAAGACCCGGAAGAGGGTGTCGCTGAAGCCGAAGCCCGCCGGCCGCGGCTCGGCCAGGTTCCCGACCAGGGTGTCCACCCGGTCGAGGCGGCCGTCGTAGAGCTCGCGCAGCAGCGGGGTGTCGCCCGGGTGGCCCCCGGTCAGCTCCTCGAAGGAGGTGACGGGCCGCTTGCGCAGCATCTGCCGCTGGGCGTTGTAGCGGGGGATGCCCCGCTCGCGGTCGCGCAGGACGTCCACGGTCCCGAGGTCGATGTGTTCGCCGGAGAGCCGCTTGAGGTTGCGCAGCGCGTCCGGATGGTTGTGCAGGACCAGGGCCCCCGGGTTCGAGACGCCGAAGGTGTAGAACAGGTCGCTCATCCCGTAGGCGTCGATCGCGGTGCGCGTGGTCGCGCCCTGCATGTCGTCGAAGCCGATGACCTCGCGCCGCTCCCCCCGCCGGTGGTCGCGGACGGTGACCTCGTCGGGGATCAGCGGGTGCAGCCGGTACGCCGACACGAACTCCTCCGTCATGGAGAAGGGCGCGGCGTGGTGGTCGGTGCCGGACCCCAGGGTGCCGCTGAGCGCCTCTCCGCCGATCCGGCCGAAGGTCCTGGTGACCCAGCGGGGCAGCAGCCCGTACCAGTTGGCGCGCATCGCGCGGTGCACCACGGGGTGGTCGAGGATCCCCGGGGTCCACTCCACGGTGTGGATCTTCGCCATCAGGGCGGTGTTGACCAGCCGCGCCGTGTGGAAGATCCGCTCGTCGTCCCAGGTGGGGTGGTGCGAACGGACCAGATCGCAGATGGAGTTGTGCTCCTTGGCGAAGAGGGTGTGCAGCAGCGACAGACCGGTCCAGTAGTCGCTGTTCATCCCGGTGGCGTCGAGGCAGTCCATCCCGGGCCGCGGATCGGCCGGCAGCCGCCCGCCGTCGACGATCAGGTGCCCGTGCTCCCCGGTGCGCAGGGAACGGCAGCGGGCCTCGTCGGATCCGTACAGCTGCGAGCCGTCCCACCAGTGGCTGACGGTGTTCTCGTACGTCGGCGGGACGTGCGGGGTGGTGTGCGCGACCGGGTCGGGGCGGGTGCGGTGCACCCGCATCGGGCAGCTGCCGCCCCGCTCGGCCCAGTCGTCGTCGGCGGCGAGCGGGACGGTGAAGGGCTCGGCCTCCTCGTTGTCCCCGTGGTTGGCCCAGCCGTGGTTCTGGAACTGGATCCACGCGGCGGCCAGCAGGTTCAGGGTGGGAGCCGGGGTGAAGCCGCGCCGGGCCAGCAGCTGCCGGCTGACCTCGCGGGGACTGGGCGTCATCAGCGCCGCGTCCTCGTCCGGGTACGCCATGTGCAGCGGCGCGTTGCGGTCCAGGCGGGTGCCGGCCCGGCCCATGTCCTCGTCGTACGGGTCGTAGCCCGAGCCGTCGTACGAGCGGTACGGCGCGAGGTCCTTGGTGGGCCGCCGGTCGCGCTCACCGCCCGCCCCGAAGGTGTCGTGCAGGTTGTGCCGGCGCAGGTCACCGCGGATCACGGACAGGTTCAGCAGCCCGACCGGGCCCGGCAGTTCGTACCACTCGCGGGTGCGGTTGATCCGGGCGAAGGCCGCCGACTCCAGCCGCTCCAGCAGGCCGGGCGGGCCGTACGGCTGCGGCGGCGCGGGCGGCGGCTGGTGCCGGCGGGAGGTCTGCGACGGCAGTTCCGGCGCGGCCGGCGCCGTATCCGTCGGGGGTGTGCGGGGGTCGGTGTCGGTCATACGGGGTCCTCAGCGGTCGTGGAGGGTGAAGAGGTGCGTGCCGGTGACCCGGCCGCGGAAGGCGGCGAGCTCGGAGTCGACGTGCGTGCGCGCGTGCGGGACGTCGTGTTCGAGGTTGTGCGCGTACCGTTCGGCGGCATGGCACAGCGGGAAGGCGTGGGTGTCGTCGGTCCAGGTGAACTCCGTGAACTGTTTGGGCAGTTCGTACGGCGACACCGAGGAGCGGCCCTCCAGGCTCGGCACGATGTCGTGCTCGTTGACGAGGGACACCACCCGGGTGCGGGGATCGGCGGCCCGCTTCTGGTCGATGGGCGACCCGATCGCCACCACGTGCGTCACCGTGTACAGCGCGTTGAAGTCGCGGCTCGCCGCCAGGTTCATCGCGGTGATCCCGCCCTGGCTGTGGCCGACCAGCGCGACCTGCGAACCGGAGGGGACGAGCCGGCGCAGGGCCCTGACCACCGCGCGGGTGTAGGTGGTGTCGAGGGCGCCCACGGCGTCGATGGCGCCCAGCAGGTCCTGCGGACTCTCCTGGTTGAAGCTCGGGCCCATTCCGGGCAGCTGGACGACGAACCGGCGCTCGCCGTCCGGCCCGGAGACCTGCTGGACGAGGAGCATGCCGCGGGAGCCGATCCGGCCGATGTTGCGCACGTAGCCGACGATGGTGCCCGAGGTGTCGATGCTGCCCAGCAGCGCGGCCGAGGGGGTGTGCGGTTCGGCGCGGCCGCGGCCCCGGTTGAGGAACGTCCACACCGAGTTGCCGACCCCCAGGAGGTAGTCGGAGGTCAGCGGCCGGCCGGTGGCGATCTGCCAGCCGGCGGTGTCGTTGAAGGGGTTCTCGTCGGTGAGCGCGTTCCACGCCATGATGTCGGTGAAGGACGGCGCCAGCAGGGCCAGGGCGTACTCCGCGCCCTTCTCGGTCAGCAGCCCCCTGAAGAGGCGTACCGCCTCGGCCTGGCGGTCCTCGTCGATGGCGCGCAGCAGCCGCGAGGTGGTGGGGTTGTCGAGCAGCTCCGGGTGGCGCACGGCGGCCGCCCGGATCCGCGCCTTGAGCCCGGCGACGGCCAGGCTGACGGCCAGGCTCTCGCGACTGGTGAGCACCCCGGCCAGCCAGAGCGCCCCGGCGAGCGGGCCGCCGCCCTGCGGGGCCCAGCCCAGGCCCTCCGGGTCCATCAGGGTCCGCAGCAGGCCGCGCTGGGCGGCGCGGGACCGGCGGGGACCGGCCGCCGCCAGCGGCAGCCGGGAGCCGAGGGCGATCCGGGAGGCGTAGCGCGCGGCGTCGCGTACGGCGTCGGCCGCTTCGGCCAGTTCGCGGCAGACGTGGTGCAGGGAGGCGATGTCCGGCTGGGTGACGGACGCGTCGGCTTCGGTCATGTCGGACTCCTCCTACAGCCGGCCGAGGCGGAGCCGGATGCCCGCCGTGTCGAGGATCCCCGGCAGCGGACGCCCCGGGTCGAGCACCGGGCGGGCCCCGGTGAGGCGGTGGCCGCGCAGCACCTCGGCACAGACCAGGGAGGTGAGCAGCAGGGCGACGTACTCGCCCGGGCAGCGGGCGCCGCCGTGGCTGAACGGCGCCACCCGGGTGTCCCGGTGGACGTCCGGAGCCAGCCACCGGCCCGGCGCGAACAGGTTCCCGCCGTCGACCTGCTCCGGGTCGCGCTGGTGGAACCCCATCGGCACCAGGACGTTGGTGCCGGCCGGGTAGCGCACCCCGCGCCACTCGGTCTCCGTACGGGTCACCCGTACGAGATCGGGCACGATCGGGTACAGCCGCACCGACTCCTCCAGGCAGGCCCGCAGCCGCGGCAGCCCGGGGACGCGGTCGGCCGCCTCGGCGTGGGCCGCGTCCTGCTCGGCCGGGTGGTGCGCGAGCAGCAGCAGGGTCCGGGCGACGACCGGCGCGGAAAGGTCGATGCCCAGCAGCCAGTGGTGGGTCTGGCCCAGCGGGTCGGTGCCCTCCGGAGAGGGTTCGGCCAGGGCGCGGGCGACGAGGGTGTGCGCGGGCGCGTCGGCGGCGTACCGGGTGATCCGGGCCTCGATCTTGGAGTAGAGCGCCTTGGCGGCCTCCGGCTTGCTGCGGCCCATCCAGTTGGCATGGCCGCGCAGGGTGGCGAGCCAGTCGGACAGTTCCTGGTCGTCGGAGGCCTGGTCGCCGAGGACCACCCGCCGGGAGATGCGGGTCAGCGTCTTCCACAGCAGCGGGAAGTCGACGACGGAGCGGGAGGTGAGCCGCCGGCACTCCTCCTCGACGACGGTCCGGAACTCCGCGCAGGAGGGGTGCACCGGCTGGTCCGCGGCGAGCGCGTGGTCGTTGACCCGGCGGCGGTCCTCGCGCACCTGGCCATGCGAGCAGATCACCCCGGTGGGTTCGAAGACGGACAGGCTGGCGTACTTGTCGTCCGCGTCCATGGCGAGGTCCGCGACGGGCTGTTCGAAGAACCGCCGGATGTCGGTCTGGTCGAACAGGACCAGCATCTCGCCGGAGAGCGCGCGCACCATCACGGGCGCGCCCCGGTGCCGGGCCCGCATCGCCCGCAGCGTGGCGTTCGACCAGGCCGGCTGGTTGACGCGGGAGTACAGCGCCATGACCGGGAAGCGCGGGCTGGCGACTCCGCGCACGAAGACGGGCAGGGTGTGGGTGGCGACGAAGCGGACGGTCTCCGCCAGACCGGCCCGGACGGGGGGCAGCGCCGCCGCCTCGCCGCGCGCGCTGTCCGGGGCGTCGATGGACTGCGTCATACCGTGACCACCTTCCCGGGGTTGAGCAGGTTCTTCGGGTCGAAGAGCCGCTTGAGGCCGCGCTGGAGCTCCAGGGAGACCGGGCCCAGCTCGCGCTCCAGCCAGTCCCGCTTCAGCGTGCCGATGCCGTGTTCGCCGGTCGTGGTGCCGCCCAGTTCGAGGCCGGCGGCCATGATGGCGTCGTACGCCTCCTGGGCGCGGCGGAGCTCGTCCGCGTCGGACTCGTCGAAGACGACCGTGGGGTGCAGGTTGCCGTCCCCGGCGTGACCGAGGGTGAAGATCTTCAGCCGGTACCGCTCGGCGATCTCCTCGATCCGGCCGATCAGCCCGGGCAGGGCCGTCCGCGGGACCGCGACGTCCTCGATGAAGGCGGTGAGGCCTCCGCCCCGGGCGGCCATGTACGCGGCGAGGGCCGGACTGACCAGCCGGCGCGCCTCGATGATCTCGTACGCCTCCTCGCTGGTGGCGGAGCCCGCGACGTGCTCGGCGCCGGCCTCCTTGCAGAGGATCTCCATGGCGGACAGGTCCGAGGAGGGGGCGGCGGTGTCGCTCTCGACGATCAGGGTGGCGGCGCTGCCGGGGCGCAGCAGCGGGTGGGTGCCGAGGTCCGCGATCGCCTGCGTCGTGGCCCGGTCGAGGAGTTCGAGCGCGGAGGGGGTGTGGCCGGCCGCGGTGATCGCGGCGACGGCGTCCCCGGCGGCGGTCAGGCTGGGGAACTGGGCCAGCAGCGACAGCGCCGGCGGGCGGGCGGGCCGCAGGGCGAGGGTGGCGCCGACGACCACCGCCAGGGTGCCCTCCGAGCCGACGATCAGCCGCGTCAGGTCGTATCCGGCGACGCCCTTGGCGGTGTCCCGGCCGGTGCGCAGGCGCCGCCCGTCGGGCAGGACGAGGTCCAGCCCGAGGACGTAGTCGGCGGTGACCCCGTACTTCACGCAGCAGATGCCGCCCGCGCCGGTGGCGATGTTCCCGCCGATGGTGCAGCGGTCCCAGGAGGCCGGGTCCGGCGGGTACGTCAGCCCGTGCTCGGCCACGGCCTCCGCGAGGCGCCGGGTGGTGACCCCGGGCTCGCAGCGCACGAGGCGGTTGGCGGGGTCGACGGACAGGATCCGGTCCATCGCGGCGGTGGACAGCACCACGCAGCCGTCGACGGCGTTGGCGGCGCCGGCCAGGCCCGTGCGGGCGCCCTGGGGGACGACGGGGACGTCCAGTGCGTACGCGGTGCGCATGACGTGCTCGACCTGCTCGGCCGTGCGCGGGACGGCGATCACGGCGGGGGTGCCGCACTCGGAGAAGGGAGCGGAGTCCCGGGAGTGCGCGGCGAGTTCCGCCGGGTCGGTGAGCAGGGCTTCCGGGGGGAGCGCGGAGCGGAGCCTGCCGAGCAGCAGGGAGGTGGTGTCGCTGGTGGGGGGCATGCGGGCCTTCCGGGGCGGTGTGGTGCGGCGGAACGGGGCGCAGGGGTGGGGGAGGGCTACATGGTGGGGAGCTCGGTGGTGACCGGTACGTCGATGAGCACCGGGCCGTCCTGCTGGAGGGCCGACTCGCGGACGAGCTTGGTCAGTTCGCCGAAGCCGGTCGCCCGGTGGGCGCGGACCCCGTAGCCGGTGGCGACGGCGGTGATGTCCAGGCCCGGGATGTCCAGTCCGGGGGCGCCCTGGGCCTGTTCCACCCGGGCGAACCACTGGAGGATCGCGTAGCGCTGGTTGCTGAGGACGACGAAGGTGACCGCCACCTTGTACGCGGCGGCGGTCCACAGCGCCTGCACGGCGTAGTGGGTGGAGCCGTCGCCGATCACGCAGACCACGGGCCGGCCGGGCGCGCCGAGCTGGGCGCCCACGGCCGCGGCGAGGCCGAAGCCGAGGCCGCCGCCCGCCGTGAAGAGGAAGGAGCCGGGGGTGTCGATGCGCGTGGCGTCGTGGAACTGGCCCAGGTTGGACGGGGACTCGTTGATCCAGAGGGTGTTCGCGGGTGCTCCCTGGGCGATGGCCGTCATCGCGGCGAGCGGGGTGAGCACGCCGTCGGCCTCCTCCAGGGACTCGGCCCGCTCGATCCTCGCCGCCGGGGCCGCGGTCTGCCGTACGGGCAGCTCGGCGAGCAGGGCCCGTACGGTCAGGGCGAGGTCGGCGACCAGCGCGTCCCCGACGGGGGCGCGGGCGGCTTCGTCCGCGTCCCGGGTCAGCTGCACCAGCTCCGCCCCCTCGGGCAGGTAGGCGCCGGGGACGTAGGGGTAGTAGCAGAAAACCGGGGCGCCGATCACCAGGACCAGGTCGTGGCCCTCCAGACAGCGGGACAGCGGCGCGATGGCCGGGGGGAGCGTCCCCCGGTACTGCGGGTGGGACTTGGGGAAGGCGACGCGGCCCTCGGTGGGCGCCGACCAGACGGGCAGGCCGGTGCGCTCGGCCAGTTCCACGACGGCGTCCCAGGCCCCGGAGGCGTCCACGTCGTTGCCGGCGACGAGGACGGCGCTGCGGGCGCCGGCCAGGCGGGCGGCCAGCTGCCGGACCGCCTCGGCGGAGGGGGCGGCGGCGTGCGTCACGGTGCGGCCCGCGGTCCGCCGGGCGGCCCGGTCGTCGGCCTCGTCCAGGACCACGTCGAAGTCGTCCATCGGCAGGGAGAGGAACACCGGGCCCTGCGGCGGGGCTTCGGCGACCTGCACGGCGCGGGCCAGCGCGGGTGCGACGTCCGCCGCGCGCGGGGGCTCGTACGCCCACTTCACGGCGGGCTGCGGCAGCAGGGTGGCCTGCGGGTTGGTGAGCAGGGCCTCCATCGTGAGCATGGCGCGGACCTGCTGGCCGGCGGTGACCACCATGGGGGTGCGGTTGGCGCGGGCGTTCAGGATCGCGCCCATGGCGTTGCCCGTGCCCGGGCCGGTGTGCAGGTTGACCAGGCTGGTGGTGCCGGAGGCGAGGGCGAAACCGTCGGCCATGCCGACGACCACGGCCTCCTGGAGCCCCAGTACGTAGCGGAAGTCGTCCGGGAACTGCTTGAGCATGGGCAGTTCGGTCGATCCGGGATTGCCGAAGACCGTGGTCATCCCACGGGTTCGGAGGACGTCGAGGACCGACTCTCGGACCGTGCGCATGGGCATTCCTTCGCGGAGCGGGCGGAAGCATTGGGTGATCAATCCATCACATTGCGTTGATCAAGGCAAAATCCATGATCCGTTCGGGTCGGACGCCGAAGAAGGCCCGGCAGCCGCCCGCCACGCGTGTTAGGGGGTGTCCGGACGGAGCCGCGCCGGGGCCGGACGGAGCGAACGCGGCGGGTCGGGGCGCGCGGTGGCGGTGGGTCGGATAAACCGCTTTAGGCCATCATGGCGCGGGCCTCGTTGACGGCTTCCCGCCGCGCGGCCAGCGTGGGCACCGCCCTCCGGCAGCGCAGCCGGAACCTCCCCGAAGGCGGCGACGATGACTCGTTCCCCCGTGACCCGCACGGCCATCGCCACGCTGGTGGCCGCCGGCCTCCTCACCGCGTCCGCATGCGGTCTGAGCGGAGGCGGCGCCGGCGCCGAAGAGGCCCGCAGAACCGGCGAGGTGAGCGGCGAGATCACCTTCCGGACCCTCCAGCTGAAACCCAAGTTCACCGCCTACGTGCAGGGCGTCATCGACTCCTTCGAGGCGAAGTACCCCCGGGTCCGGGTGAAATGGGAGGACGTGCCGGGCGACGGCTACAACGAGAAGCTCGTCGCCGACGCCCAGGCCGGGGCCCTGCCCGACGTGGTCAACCTCTCCACCGACTCCTTCCAGCTCCTCGGGGACCGCGGCATGCTCGCCGACGTGGCCCGGCTCGACGGCGAGGTCGCGAAGGACTACGTCCCGGGCGCCTGGGAGCAGTTCAAACTGCCCGGCAAGGGCGACGGCGTGTACGCCTACCCCTGGTACGTGACCCCCGAGATCCTCACCTACAACAAGGACCTCTTCGCCAAGGCGGGCCTGGACGCCGACAGGCCGCCGGTCACCGTCGAGCAGTTCTTCGACTACGCCGAGCAGATCGCCGCGCGCTCCGGCGGCCAGTACGCCGCCTTCATGGCCGACCCCAAGGGCCGGCTCCCCGGCGACTGGCAGAAGATGGGCGTCCCGCTGCTCAACGACGCGCGGGACCGGTTCACCTTCGACACGGACCGCGCCGTCGCCTGGGTCGAACGGATGAAGGACCTCTACGCGAAGGGCGCCATGCCCAAGGAGTCCCTCCTGAAGGCCGACGACATCAACCAGCTCTACGGCGCCGGCAAACTCGTCTTCGGCCCCGGCTCCCCGGGCTTCGTCAGGGACATCAGGCAGAACGCCCCGCAGGTCTACGAACGCACCGGGGTCGCGGGAGCCGTCACCGGCACGCTCGGCCACATCGGCATCTACGCCCAGTCCCTCGGCATCCGCAAGGACACCGAACACCCGGACGCGGCGGCCGAGTTCGCCAAGTGGGTCACCAACGGACCCAACCAGGTGGAGTTCTCGAAGAACGCCACCATCTACCCCTCCAACGCCAAGGGCCTGGCCGACCCGCGCTTCGCCGACCGGGGCGACGGCAAGGACGCCGAGACACTGGCCCGGGCCATCGGCGCCGAGCAGCTCAAGACGGCGGACCTCGACGCCAACACCCCCGTCCAGTGGACCAATCAGGTCGGCGACGCGGTGGTGCGGGAGGTGCAGAAGGCCATCCAGGGCGAGCAGGACGCCCGGACGGCGGTGCGCAAGGCCCAGGAGGAGGCCAACCGGCTGCTGGCCGCCGGGACGCGGAAGTGACCGCTCCCGCTGCCGCGCACCCCGTCACGGCGTCCGGCCGGCCCGACGCGAAGCGGCGCCGCCGGGCGCGACGGGCCATGGAGGCCGAACCGGGCCTGGTCCACCGCAGCTGGTGGACCCCCTACCTCTTCCTCGCCCCCGGCCTGGTGATGGTGGCCCTGTTCAGCGTCTGGCCGTTCCTCAACACCGTCGTCCTGTCCTTCACCGACGCCCGGATCCTCAGCGGCGGCTCCTTCGTCGGCTTCGACAACTACACCCGGGCCTTCGCCGATCCCGACTTCTGGACCGCCACCGGCAACAGCGTGCTGTACCTGGTGGTCGTCGTCCCCTGCCTGGTACTGCTGCCGCTGGCCCTCGCGGTACTCGTCCAGGCGAAGGTCCCCGGCATCGGCCTCTTCCGCTCCGCCTTCTACACCCCGGTGATCGCCTCGGCCGTCGTCGTGGGCCTGATCTGGCAGTGGGTGCTGCGCAGCGACGGGCTCGTCAACACCGTCTTCCGGGGGCTCGGCCTCATCTCCGAGCCGATCCCCTTCCTCACCGACAGCACCATGCTGCTGTTCTCCGCCATGCTCGTGACCGTGTGGAAGGGCCTCGGCTACTACATGGTCTTCTACCTGGCGGCCCTCGGGAACGTCCCCGCCTCCCTCCACGAGGCGGCCGCCCTCGACGGCGCGGGCGCCGTCCGCCGCTTCTTCAGCATCACCGTCCCCCAGGTGAAGCCGATGATGCTGCTCGTCGGGACCCTCTCGGCGATCTCGGCGCTGCGCGTCTTCACCGAGGTCTACGTCCTCGGCGGCGAGAGCGGCGGCCCCGGTGGCGGCGCCCGCACCCTGCCCTTCCTCATCCGGCAGGTCGGCCTCGGCTTCGCCGGTGAGACGGGCTACGCCTGCGCGATCTCGCTGCTGCTCTTCCTGCTGACCCTGGTCTTCAGCCTGCTGGGCCGCCGCCTGTCGAAGGGGGACGACGCGTGAGCGCCACCGGGACGGGCCGCGGGCGCCGCCGGAGCGGCCTCGCCGCCCGGTACGCCGTACTGCTGCTCATGCTCGTACTGATGCTGGGGCCGATCGTCTGGCAGTTCCTGACCTCGGTCCGCGGCCGCACCGAGAACGTGTACGACGGCCTGCTGCCCTCGCGGCCCACCCTCGACAACTACCTGCGCGTCGCCGAGTCCTTCCCGCTCGCCCAGTACGTGGGCAACACCCTGGTGGTGGCTCTGCTGGCGGTCGCCTCCAACACGCTGTTCGCGGCGATGGGCGGCTACGCCCTCTCCCGGGCCGGCTGGAAGGGACGCGGGGCGGTCTTCACCGTCCTCGTGGCGACGCTGATGTTCCCCTTCGAGTCCGTGATGATCTCGATGTTCCTCACGGTCCGGGAGATGGGCCTGGTCGACACCCTCGTCGGGGTGTGGCTGCCCGGCGCGGTCTCCGTCCTCAACGTCATGATCATGCGGGCCGCGTTCCTCGCCGTCCCGAGGGAGATCGAGGAGGCCGCGGTCCTGGACGGCGCGGGGGAGTGGACCCGCTTCACCCGGGTGTTCCTCCCGGGGGCCCGGGGCGCCCTGGCCGTCGTCTGCATCACCAGCTTCATGGGCGCCTGGGACGACTTCCTGTGGCCCCTGCTGGTCCTCACCGACAGCGACCACTACACCCTCCAGCTGGGTCTGAAGACCCTGGCCGGCGCCACCACGACCAGCGACCAGCGGATCGTCGCTGCCGGGGCGATGGCCGCGCTCCTGCCGATGATGCTGCTGTTCCTCGCCCTCCAGCGGTTCTTCTTCAAGGGAGTGGGCGAGGGCGCCGTCAAGACCTGAACCCGCCCGCCCCCCCGGCCGCGATCCGCCCCGCGCCGCCGCTCCCAGCCGTCAGCCGTCAGCCGTCCGCAGCGCGTTCCCGTCCGCCGTCCGTCCGCGTCCGCCGTCCGTCCACGTCGCCGAACGACCTCCTGGAGCCGCCGTCATGCACGACGACCGCAGCATCACCGAACACCGCCTCCGCCGGGTCCTCAAGGAGCGCATCCGGCCCGCCGTCCACTCCCGCCCGTTCCCCCTCACCGTCGAGCGCTGGGAGGCCCCCGGCGAACCGGTCCCGGTCGCCGAGGCACTCGCCGCCCCGTACACGCCCTGCGCGGCCGGCGAGGCCTGGGGCCCGGCCTGGGGCACCACCTGGTTCAAGGTCACCGGCGCCGTACCCGCCGACTGGGCGGGCCGTACCGTCGAGGCCGTCCTCGACCCCGGCTTCGACCGGATGATGCCCGGCTTCCAGTGCGAGGCGCTGGTCCACCGGGCGGACGGCGGCGAGGTCAAGGCCCTCAACCCGTACAACGACTGGGTGCGGGTGGCCGACTCCGCGACGGGCGGCGAGCGGATCGAGTGGTACGTGGAGGCCGCCTCCAACCCCGTCCTGGTCGAGCACGCCCCCACCTACGAGGGCGACCGGCTCACCAGCGGGGACCGGCCGCTGTACCGGATCGCCCGGATGGACCTCACCGTCTTCGAGACGGAGGTCTGGGAACTCGTACAGGACCTCGACGTCCTCCACGACCTGATGACCCAGCTCGGCGAGGACGACGCACGCCGCTACGCGATCCTGCGCGCCGTCGACTCCGCCCTCGACGAGGTCGACCTCGGGGACGTCGCCGGGACCGCCGCGGCCGCCCGTGCCCGTCTCGCCGGGGTGCTGGCAGCCCCCGCCCACGCCTCCGCGCACCGGATCAGCGCGGTCGGGCACTCCCACATCGACTCGGCCTGGCTGTGGCCGCTGCGCGAGACCGTCCGCAAGGTGTCGCGCACCACCTCCAACATGCTCGCCCTGATGGACGAGCACCCCGAGTTCGTCTTCGCCATGTCGCAGGCCCAGCAGTTCGACTGGATCAAGACCCACCGGCCCGCACTCTTCGAACGGGTGAAGAAGAAGGTGGCCGACGGGCAGTTCGTGCCCGTGGGCGGCATGTGGGTGGAGTCCGACACCAACATGGTCGGCGGCGAGGCCATGGCCCGCCAGTTCCTCTACGGCAAGAAGTTCTTCCTGGAGGAGTTCGGCGTCGAGACCAGGAACGTCTGGCTGCCCGACTCCTTCGGCTACACCGCCGCGATGCCGCAGATCGTCCGGCTCTCCGGCGCGCAGTGGTTCCTCACCCAGAAGATCTGCTGGTCCCAGGTCAACGAGTTCCCGCACCACACCTTCTGGTGGGAGGGCATCGACGGCACCCGCGTCTTCACGCACTTCCCGCCCGTCGACACCTACAACAGCGACCTCGGCGGCGCCCAGCTCGGCCACGCCGCCCGCAACTACCGCGAGAAGGGGCGCGGTTCGCGCTCCCTGGTGCCCTTCGGCTGGGGCGACGGCGGTGGCGGCCCCACCCGCGAGATGCTGGCCCGGGCCAGGCGCCAGCGGGACCTCGAAGGCTCCCCGCGCGTGGAGATCGAGCGGCCCGACGCCTTCTTCGAGAAGGCGCGCGCCGAGTACGAGGACGCACCCGTCTGGGCCGGCGAGCTCTACCTGGAGCTCCACCGCGGCACCTACACCTCGCAGGCCCGCACCAAGCAGGGCAACCGGCGCAGCGAGTCGCTGCTGCGCGAGGCCGAGCTGTGGGCGGCGACGGCCGCCGTCCGCGTCCCGGGCTTCCGCTACCCGTACGAGGACCTGGAGCGCCTCTGGAAGACCGTCCTGCTGCACCAGTTCCACGACATCCTGCCCGGCTCCTCCATCGCCTGGGTGCACCGCGAGGCGCGCGCGGTCTACGAGGGGGTCCGCGAGGAGCTGACCGCCCTCACCCTCGCGGCGCAGACCGCCCTCGCGGGACGGGGCGAGGAGGAACTGGTCTTCAACTGCGCCCCCCACGAGCGGCGCGGAGTCCCGGCCGGCGGCGCGGGCCGGGCCAGGGCGGCCGGGCAGCCGGTCACGGTGGAGGAGCGGCACGGCGGCGGGCACGTCCTGGCCAACGGGCGGCTGCTGGTGGAGATCGACGGGCGGGGGCTGATCGTCTCCGCGTACGACCTGGAGGGCGGCCGCGAGGCGCTCGCCCCGGGCGGCGCGGCGAACCTGCTCCAGATCCACCCCGACTTCCCGAACATGTGGGACGCCTGGGACATCGACTCCTTCTACCGCAACAAGGTCACCGACCTCACCGCCCTCGACTCCCTGGAGGTCACCGAGCGGGGACCGGACTCCTGCACCGTCACGGTCACCCGCTCCTTCGGCTCCTCCGCCGTCACCCAGGGCATCACCCTGCGGGCCGGGGCGAAGACCGTGGACATCACCACGGACGTGGACTGGCACGAGACGGAGAAGTTCCTCAAGGCGGCCTTCCCGCTGGACGTCAAGGCCGAGCGGACCGCCTCCGAGACGCAGTTCGGGCACGTCCACCGCGCCACCCACACCAACACCTCCTGGGAGGCGGCCAAGTTCGAGATCTGCGCCCACCGCTGGATCCACGCCGGGGAACCCGGGTGGGGCGTGGCGCTGCTCAACGACTCCACGTACGGGCACGACGTCACCCGCCACATCCGGGCGGACGGCGGCCAGACCACCACCGTCCGCCTCTCCCTGCTGCGCGCCCCCCGCTACCCGGACCCGGAGACCGACCAGGGCCGGCACACCCTGCGCTTCTCCCTCGCGCCCGGCGCGGGCATCGGGGACGCGGTGCGCGAGGGGCACGCCTTCAACCTGCCCGAACGGGTCCTGCCCGGCGCGGGCCCGGTCGCCCCGCTGCTGGCCGTCGACCACGACGCGGTGGTGGTGGAGGCGGTCAAGCTCGCGGAGGACCGCAGCGGGGACGTGGTCGTGCGGCTCTACGAGTCCCGGGGCGGCCGCGCCCGGGCCACGCTCTCACCGGGCTTCCCGGTCGAGGCGGCGGTCGAGAGCGACCTGCTGGAGCGCCCGCTGGCGGGTACGGCGGTGGGGGCGCCCGCCCCGGACGGCGGGGTGCCCCTCACCCTGAGGCCGTTCCAGATCGTCACGGTGCGCCTCCGGCGCGGGTGAGGTCCGCGGAGCCGGGCCGGCCCGCGGCCCGGCTCCCCGGCGGCTCCCCGGTGTCACCGGCGGCGACGCCCCGGCTGCTCCCGGGCGCCGCTCCGGGGCGTCCGCCGACGTCCGCCCGCCCCGGTCCGCCGCCCCCTCCGCGCGTGAACTGCGCCACAGCCCGGTCCGTGCGGGCCCGTGGCACCGGCGTGGAGGGCCTCCGGCGTCTCCACCCGGTTATGCACTTAGTTGCAAAACCGTGCCCTCCTCGCTAGAACAGGTTCATCACCCCCGCGCGAGGAGGCGCCCCCCCATGAGTTCCCAGAGCCGGTACCCGCACCTGCTGAGCCCCCTGGACCTCGGCTTCACCACCCTGCCGAACCGCGTGATCATGGGGTCGATGCACACCGGCCTCGAAGAGCACGCGCACGGCTTCGAGCGCCTGGCCGCCTTCTACGCCGAGCGCGCCCGCGGCGGCGCCGGCCTGATCGTCACGGGCGGCATCTCGCCCAACGACGCCGGGCGCCCCTTCGAGGGCGGCTCCCGCCTCACCAGCGAGGAGGAGGCCGCCGAGCACCGGGTGATCACCGACGCGGTGCACGCCGAGGGCGGGAAGATCGCGATGCAGATCCTCCACTTCGGCCGCTACGCCTACCACAAGGACCTCGTCGCCCCCAGCGCCATCCAGGCCCCCATCAGCCCCTTCGTCCCGAACGAGCTCACCGACGTCGAGGTCGAGCGCACCATCGAGGACTTCGTCCGCGCCGCCCGCCTCGCCCGGCTCGCGGGCTACGACGGCGTCGAGATCATGGGCTCCGAGGGCTACCTCATCAACGAGTTCATCGCCGCCGCCACCAACAAGCGCACCGACCGCTGGGGCGGCGCGTACGAGAACCGCGTGCGTTTCCCGCTGGAGATCGTCCGGCGCACCCGCGCGGCCGTCGGCGACGACTTCATCCTGATCTACCGGCTCTCGATGCTGGACCTGATCCCCGGCGGCTCCACCCTCGACGAGGTCGTCCACCTCGCCAAGGAGATTGAGGCGGCCGGCGCCACCATCATCAACACCGGCATCGGCTGGCACGAGGCCCGCATCCCCACCATCGCCACCTCCGTCCCGCGCGGCGCCTACACCTGGGTCACCAAGCGGCTGATGGGCGCGGTGAGCGTGCCGCTCGTCACCAGCAACCGCATCAACACCCCGGAGAAGGCCGAGGAGATCCTCGCCGACGGCCGCGCCGACCTGGTCTCGCTCGCCCGCCCCTTCCTCGCCGACGCCGACTTCGTCGCCAAGGCCGCCGCCGGCCGCTCGGAGACCATCAACACCTGCATCGGCTGCAACCAGGCCTGCCTCGACCACACCTTCAGCGGCAAGATCACCAGCTGCCTGGTCAACCCGCGCGCCTGCCACGAGACCGAACTCGTCCTGCCGCCCACCCGGACGAAGAAGCGCGTCGCGGTCGTCGGCGCGGGCCCGGCCGGTCTCGCCTGCGCGGTCACCGCGGCCGGACGCGGCCACGCCGTCACCCTCTTCGAGGCCTCCGGGCACATCGGCGGCCAGCTCGACGTGGCCCGCCGCATCCCCGGCAAGGAGGAGTTCGAGGAGACCATCCGCTACTTCGGCACCCAGCTCGCCGCCCACGACATCGACGTCCGCCTGGACACCCGCGCCGACGTCGACGCCCTGCGCGGCTACGACGAGGTCGTCGTCGCCACCGGCGTCACCCCCCGCACCCCGGCCATCGAGGGCGTGGACCGGGACAACGTCGTCAGCTACCTCGACGTACTGCGCGACGGCGCGCCCGTCGGGGAGCGCGTGGCCGTCGTCGGCGCCGGCGGCATCGGCTTCGACGTCGCCGAGTACCTCACCGACAGCGGAGAGGGCGCCGCCCAGGACCCCGACGTCTACTTCCGGCACTGGGGAGTCGACACCGCCTACGCCGGCCCCGGCGGCCTCACCGCCCCCGAGCGGCCCGCGACGCCGCGCCGGGTCACCCTGCTCCAGCGCAAGACCACCAAGGTCGGCGCGGGCCTCGGCACCACCACCGGCTGGATCCACCGCGCGGAGCTCAAGCACCGCGGGGTCGTCTCCGTCGCCGGCGCGACGTACGAGCGGATCGACGACGAGGGCCTGCACATCACCGTCGACGGCGAGCCGCGCCTCGTGCCCGCCGACACGGTCGTCCTGTGCACCGGCCAGGAGCCGCGCCGCGACCTGTACGAGGCGCTGCGCGCCGAAGGCATCGAGGCGCACCTCATCGGCGGCGCCGACGTCGCCGCCGAACTCGACGCCAAGCGCGCCATCCGCCAGGGCACCGAACTGGCCGCCGGCTTCTGAGGCCGTCTCCCCACGGGGAGTTGTGGCGGCCCGCACCGGGCCGCCACAATCGGCGGGTGACGTTGACACCGGCAGACGCGGACAAGATCCTCACCGACAACTTCGCCCCCTGGGTGCTCGCCCTCGGCCTCAGGGTCGAGGAGACCGGCGAGCGGCACGCGGTCCTGCGGCTGCCCTGGTCGGATTCCCTGGCCCGCGACGGCGGCGGCCTCAGCGGCCAGGCCCTGATGGCCGCGGCCGACACCGCCACCGTCATCGCGGTCTGCGCCGCGCGCGGGGCGTACGGCCCGATGACCACGGTCCAGCAGTCGACGAGCTTCCAGCGCCCGGTGACCGGCGCCGACGTACTGATCGACGTACGCATCACCAAACTCGGCAAGCGCATGGCCTTCGCCGACATCACCATGACCCCCGAGGGCGCCGAGGACCCGGCGGCGAAGGCCTCCACCGTCTACGCCCTGCTCGGCTGACGTCATTCGATACGAGCACGAAGACCGCCGGTATTCGTGCTTTCCACCAGTACGGCGCTCCGTCGGCCAGAGTGGAGACTCTCCGTCAGAAGCCGCGGCCCGCGGGAAGGGCCGCCGCCCATGAACACGGGGAGCAGTACGATGAGCGGTCAGCTGTACGACGAGATCGGCGAGGCGTTCGAGGGCTTCAAGACCCTCCCCCTCGCGCGCTACGGGGAGGTGCCCGGCTTCCTCGCCCTCGTCGGTGACGTGAAGGACAGGTCCGTCCTCGACCTGGCCTGCGGAACCGGCTTCTACAGCCGGGAGTTCAAGCGCCGCGGCGCGTCCGAGGTCTTCGGCGTCGACATCTCCGGCGAGATGATCGCCGCCGCCCGGTCCATCGAGGACAAGGAGCCGCTGGGCATCTCCTACGAGATCGGTGACATCGCCGAACTGCGGGCGTTCGAGAAGCCGTTCGACATCGGGATCGCGGTCCAGGCGTTCAACTACGCTGACAGCGTCGCCACCATCGAGCGGATGTGCCGCGCCGTCCACCGCAGTCTCGCGAAGGGGGCCGAGTTCTTCCTCTTCGGTCAGAACCCTGACTTCCGCTTCGGCGGTCCGTCCCTGGCCAAGTACGGGTTCACCTGCGAGGCCGTCGGCGGGGAGAACGAGATCGGGCCCCACACGAGGGTCACCGCGCTCCTCGACCCGCCGATCTCGTTCACCGTCCACCCGCCCCGCCGCGAGGTCTACGAGAACTCGCTGCGGGCGGCCGGCTTCACCGAGCTGACCTGGGTCCCCCTGGAGATCTCCGAGGCGGGCCTGCGCGAGTACGGCGAGGAGTTCTGGGCCGACTTCGCGGCCAACCCCGCGCTGACCATGCTGCGCTGCCGCGCCTGACCCCGGGGTCCGGTCCCCGCGCGAGAGCCCCCGCACGCGCGGTGACCGCACGCGCGGCCCCCGCACGCGTTCCGTACGGCGGAACGCGCGCGGGCCGGCCGCGCGGCGGGGCCGCCGTCAGAACCGCAGGGGTCCGGCCGGGAACGGCAGCGGCGACGCCGGCGACGGCCGGACGTCCTGGCGCTGCGCCGGGGCCGGGACCGACCGGCAGGTCACGTCCCGGGCGGGCAGCCGGCCCGTCGACAGGTAGGAGTTGACCGGGGCGTTGACGCACGAGCCGGGCTCGGCCAGATACACGCTGTGGCCCTCACCGCCCATCGCCAGGACCATCCGCGAGCCCGTCAGCGCCCGATGCAGGCCCTGCCCGCTGACCAGCGGGGTCTGCGAATCCCACTCGTTCTGGACGGTCAGCACGTTCGCCCGGGTCCTCATCGGAGTGGCCGCCTCGGCGGGCCGCTGCCAGAAGGCACAGGGCTTGATGTTGGACGCGAAGTCCCCGTACAGCGGGTACCGGGCCTTGTCCCGCGCCGCGTCCCGCGCGTACTGGCCGGGATCGCGCGGCCAGGAATCGGTGTCCCCGCACACGACGGACCAGAAGACGGCCGTGCCGTTGTCGGACGCCGGGTCCGCGGCGCGCAGCGCCTTCCTCAGGTCCGGCACCGTCAGGCCGGCGGGCTGCGGGGCGCCCTCGGCGGCCGCCTTGAGCGCGCTGACGAAGGGAGCGGCCTGCTGCGGGGAGAAGAACAGCGGGCGCATCGTACGGATGTCGTCACCCGTCAGTTTCGTCCCCTGGAACTCGACCGGCTCCCGGTCGGCCCGGGCCACCAGCCCCCAGAACGTCGCCGACACCGCCTCCGGCGTCGCCCCCAGCCGGTACTCGGCATCACGCTCGGCCGTCCACCGCGCCCAGCGGGCGAAGGCCGGCTCGGCCTCAGTGGCCCAGACCTGGAACATGCCGCGCCACAGCCGCTGCGGGTCGACCCCGCTGTCCAGTACGAAGCGGTCGGTCCGGGACGGGAACATCTGCGTGTAGACCGCGCCGAGGTACGTCCCGTACGAGTAGCCCACGTAGGAGATCTTCCGCTCGCCCAGGGCCTGGCGGATCGCGTCCATGTCGCGGGCCGTGTTGCGGGTGGTGATGTACGGGAGCACCGAACCGGCCTTCTCCCGGCACTTGTCCGCGACGGTCCGCGCCCAGGTGACGTCGGAGGCGAAGGTCTCGGGCCGGTACGGGCGCTCGAAGTTCTGCTCCGCGTCGTTCAGCCCGCAGCTGATCGGACTGCTGGCGCCGACGCCGCGCGGGTCGAAGCCGATCAGGTCGTACCGCTCCTTGACCTCCTTGGGCATCGCCTGGTCCATTATCAGCGGCAGGTCGAGCCCCGGGCCGCCGGGACCGCCGGGGTTCAGGAGCATGACCCCGTGCCGCTTGGCCGGGTTCTGGCTCTTGACCCGGGATATGGCGAGGTCGATGGTCCGGCCGCGGGGCCGCTGGTAGTCGAGCGGCACCGTGAGGGTGGCGCACTCGTAGGCGGCCGGCTGATCCGGGCTGCAGCGGTGCCAGGCGGGCTGCCGCGGACGGTAGTCGTCCGGACCGGGGGCGGCGGCCGCCTGGGTGGCGGAGAGCAGGGGGACGGAAGTCGCGAGGAGGCCGGCGGTGGCGAGCAGGGGCGCGAGCCGTTTCATGCGCACGAAGAGCCGTTCCTTTCGGAGAGGGGGCGGGTCCCTGCCCACCTTGAGGTACGCCGGCGGCGGGGCGAATCATCCCTCAGGGCGGCTCTCGAGCGTCTCCCTGCACCTCGCGAATGAGGAAGATCCGGACAACTGGCCGACGCGCCGAGCCCGTTGAAGGGGACCCGGCATGCCGACGGCCTCCGCGGGTCAGTGCCCGGAGTGCTCCGGGCCGGACTCCAGAGTGCCGCCGAGGCGTTCGCGGAGCCCGGCCAGGGCGTCCGCCGACGGCGCGGTGACCACCCATCGGTTCCCCACCAGGTAGACGCCGCCGTACACCCGTGTCTCGGCCAGCCACGACCGCAGGCCCCGCTCCGCGGCGAAGGTGGTCAGACGGTAGGCGCCCTGGCCGGTGGAACAGGCCCCCTGGCGCAGTTCGTCGGCCTCCGTGCTCACCTCGGCGGTGCAGCCGAGGGCGGCGGCGAGCTCCTCCACCGTGGCGGTCCTCCCCGGCGGGCCGTCGCTCGCCCGGTCCGCGTGGGCCGCCGCGCCGCCGTGCCCGGGCGGACCTCCGGCGCAGCCACCGGTCAGCAGCGCACCGCACAGCGCGGCACCGACCGCGAGGAGGCGGCGGCTTCGACGGTCGTACGGGGGCATGGCGACCTCACTGACTGACGGGGGAGGGGCGGGAGGAGAAGGGGTGTGGTGCCCGGCGGGGAGGGGAGGGGGCCGGGCACCACGGCTCTCGGGTGTTCCGGACCGGCTCAGCCGGCCGCCTTGGCCTTCTTCCCCTTGTCGGTGACGGCCCACCACAGGCCCTGCTTGCCCTGCCCGTTGACGTCCCCGGGCGCCTTGTCACCGGTGAACGTGTAGACCGGCCAGCAGTCGATCGTCAATTGCTCCGTACCGTCGGGCCGTTTCACCGTACCGACCAGTTTCGCGTCGATTCCCGACACCTGGGACGGGTCGACGGGTCCGGCGGGCTTCCAGCTGTCCGTACAGGAATCCACGCAGCCGATTTTCATCGGCCAGGCGCTGTCCTTGTCGAAACGGTAGAGGGTCCAGCCCTCCGCATTCTGGGCGATGGTGCCGAGCCGGGGATCCTGCCGGACCGAAAGCGCGGCTTTCCCCTCTTCCTCCGTTCCCGTTCCTCCTTCCTTCTCCGTTCCGTGTCCCTGCATTCCCGGGGCCTTCGCGGAGCCGGCCGGTTTCCCGTCGGGCCCCAGGACGTGCCAGGTGCCGCCGACTCCCTCACCGAGGGCGTCCCCGGCTTTGGTGTCTTTGGCGTAGCGGTACACCGGCCAGCCCCCGACCGTCAGCTGCCTGGTGCCGTCGGCCCGGGTGACGGAACCGAGCAGGGCCGCGTCCATGCCCGCCCCCGCCGAGGCGCCGTCCGCCGGGACGACCGGCCAGGCCTTGGCGCAGTCGCCCTCGCAGTTGGACTTGGGCGGCTTGGCGGTGTCCTTGTCGAACCGGTAGAGGGTGAACCCCTCGCCGTCGGTGACGCCGGAGCCCACGTTCGCCGTCTCCCGCACCTGGAGCTGCCCGGCCGGACCGCTCTGCCCGGCGCCGGCCGCCGGGGCGGCGCCGGAGCCCTCGCCGGACCCGGACCCGGCGCCCGGACCGTATCCCGAGCCGCCGTCGGAGCCGTATGCGCCGAGTTGATTTCCGGATCCCGCGGGCTGGACCGCATTCGCCTTGGAAGCGGGTTTGTCGGCGACACCGCAACCGGCCGTCAGCAGCAGTACCGCGACCGCCGACCCGGCGATTTTCTCCCGGCGCATTGTCTTCACGATCTCTCCTTGGGATTCGGTCCCGTGGTGCTCGTTTCCTGGGTCATTGATACGGGGCGAAAAGCCGCCGGAGCCAATATCCGCGGGAATTTGTCAGATCGCGCCAAGAATGAACACGGTAGCGTCCCGCGCACGTGCGCCGGCTCATTCCTGGATGCGCAGCGCGAGCGCGGGGCAGCGCCTCACCGCCCGCAGTGCCTTGGGCCGCAGCGGACCCGGCACCGGCATGGACGCCTCCGCCGGGTAGCCGTCCGCGTCGAGCCGTACGACCTCGGGCAGGACGTCCACGCACAGCCCGTGCCCCTTGCACAGGGTCCAGTCCACCACCAGCCGCTCCGGGGGGCTTTCGTCCCGCGGCAGCGGCAGTGCCCCCACGGTGCGGCGCCCGCAGCCGCTGCCGAGGGCGTGGTCGCGGAACTCGTCGGGGAACGCGGCCAGCGCGGAGGCCACGAAGTGCGAGGTGCCGTCGGGGTGGCTGCACGCGCCACGGCCCCGTACGGCTCTCAGCCGCGCCTCCACGGCGTCGAGCGCGCCGCGCCCCCCGCCCCGTACGGCGTCCTCGAGTACGTCGGCCAGCGCGGGCAGTCCCCGTACGCAGGGCCCGCACTGCCCGGCCGACTCCTTCGCCATCCAGCGCGTCACCCGCGCGACCTCCCCGGCCGGGCAGGTGTCCTCGGGAAGCGGCAGCACCGCCCCCGCCCCCAGCACCGCGCCGAAGGCGGACAGGGACCCCCGGGACACGTCCGCCGAGCGGGCCGCCCCGGGATCCAGCCAGCGCCCGTGGTATCCGCCGACCAGTACGCCCTGGCCGGTACGGGTGCCGCAGAGGTCGAGGACGTACGCCAGCGAGGTCCCGGTCGGGGTCTCGACCACCGTGTGACCGGCGACGGTCAGCAGCACGGTGCCCGGCTCGGAGGGCAGGCCGGCCGTCCGGTAGTCGGGGGCGCCCATCCGGGCGGCGACGGCGAGCTGGGCGTAGGTCTCGGTGTTCGACAGCAGCGTCGGCACCCCGCCCAGACCCCGTTCGCTGGTCCGCACCCGCCGCCCCGACGGCAGGGCCGCGCCGCCGTTCAGCCCGCCCACCAGGGCCGTTCCCTCGCCCGTCACGAAACGCTCGGGCAGCCGTGACACGCGGACCCGGCGCCCGCCCGGGCCGCGTTCGGCCACGGCGTCGCGTACCGAACGCTCCACGTCCGCCCGGGTGACGGCCACCACCACCTCCTGCGCGGCGACCGCGGCGGCGGCCAGCAGCGCGCCGTCGAGCACCAGGTGCGGGGCGTGCAGCAGCAGGGCGGTGTCCTTGAGGCAACTCGGCTCGCCCTCGCTGCCGTTGACCACGACGGCCGTCGGCCCCTCCCGCTCCTGGGCGGAGCCCATGACGGCACGCAGCTTCCGGGTGAAGGGGAAGCCGGCTCCGCCGCGGCCCCGCAGGTCGATGTCGGCGGCCAGGGCGGCGAGTTCCTCCGGGGAGTAACGGGGCAGCGGTCCGTGCGCCGCCAGATGGGCGTCGCGGTCGAGCCGCGGATCCCGGTCGAGCCCGGCCAGCAGCCGGGGGGTGCCCACGCAGCCGAGGCCGGGGCGGGCGGCGCCGCTCACGACCACCGCTCCCCTTCGCCGCGCCGCCCGGCCCGCCGTCCTGCGCTGCCGGGACCCGCCGCGGCGCCCGCGTACGGCGCGGGCCCGGGCGGTGCCGTACGCGGCGGGGGAACGGGAGCCGCGCCCCTGCTCGGACGGGGGCGTACCAGCAGGTCCGCGAGCGGCACGTCCTGGATGAAGAACGGGCGTACGCGGCCGGGTTGGGCGGGCGCCTCCCCGGCCCCGGTGTGCTGCGGGGCGGAGGGCCGCCAGGCGGCGCCGAGCCCGCGGGCCCGGAGGCGGAAGGCGAGCAGGCCGATGACCCCGGCCAGGCACAGTCCGTAAGCCGCCGTCACCCAGGTGTCGGCGGCGCGGCCGGCCTTCAGTCCGTGCAGCAGTGACGCGCCCCACGCCGGATAGGCACCGATGTGCAGGGCCCGCCACCACAGCGACCGGCTCTTGGTGGCGAACACACTACGCAGGGCCCCGGAGACCGCCACGGCCACGAAGAGATATCCGGCCAGGGTGCCCAGGCCGATGACGACGGGTCGGTCCGGGTCCGCGAACGGCACCACGGCGGCGGCGGCCTCCGCCTGCCGCTCGGCCACCTTGACCCAGACGTGCAGGCCGAGGAAGCCCAGGCCGGCCACGGCGAGGCCGCGGTGCACGCCCTGGGCCAGCAGCCGGTGACCGGACCCGAGCAGCACCCGGTCGGTGGCCACCAGCCCCCACAGGACGGTGGCGGTCAGGCAGACGAGCGAGAGCACGCCCGCCCCGAAGTCGAGGAACTCCCACAGGCGGGTCAGGGCGCCCGCACGGGCCGCCACGAGGAGCGAGACGAGGGCGGCGCCGGCGCCGCACAGGGCGCTGGTGCGCAGCCTTCCGGGGGCGGGCAGCAGCGGGGGCCGCCGGACGGCCCGCCGGCCGGCGGCCGGAGCTGCGGCGGCCTCCGCCGCGTGGCGACTCCTGCGTCGGGCCCTGTGGGAGCGGGGTATGTGCGGCTGGGGCAGGGGCATGCGGTTCTCCTGAGCACCCGGGCTCCGAGCGGTCCACCTGGCGCTCGGCACCCGGGGGTTGGGGACGGGGACGGCCGGCAGCGCTGCGAATTCCCGCGCCGGCCGAAGGGCTCGGGGGCCGGAGTGCAGCAGCATCGTGGAGCTGCGCATCATCTCCACAGGATTTATCGAAACGTGATAATTTCTCGCGCCGCGTCTACGGCGCATCGAACAACCCCGGAAGATTCCCCTCCAGTGGAGGTCGTGACAGGCCACCGCGTCGTCGGCCATCCATGCGTCCCCGAGGGCAAAAACAAGGCAAACCCGCGGGGCGCAAAGTGGCCGGAACCCTCCAGAAGGGGATGCGGTGGCTGCAACTCTCTTGGCAGACAGGGTTGTTGGCGAGGCAGGCAACCCTGGAGGGTCTGTCACCCCTGCACCGGACAGGCCTCACCCCGGCAAGAACGAGGAAACGATGTGCGAACTTCTGAACCGCATCTGGTCCCGCCCGCGCGGAGAGTGGACCCGTGTCCTGCGCAGGGAACTCCCCGCGCTGGCCGCGGAGATAGTGGAGGAGCTTCTGCATGGAATTCCGGGATTTTCCGCACTTGTCGATGACAACGATGCCATCGATGACGATCTGCTCAGGCTGAGGGTGGAGGAAGCCCTTCTTTCCGCTCTCGGATACCGCGACGCGGGCGAACGGGGCCCCCAGTGCCCGCCCCCCGCCGCACGACCCGTCGCACCCCCCGCCGCGGCTCCCCTCGCGACCCCCGTCGCGGCTCCGGACGAAGACCGCCACGACGGCCGCGTCGAGGAAACCCGCGCCGGCGTACGGGAGCACGTACGCGAGACCGCGCGCGAGCACGACCCCGCGGGTGGCCCCGGCCCCGGCCCGGGCCACCCGCCCCGCCAGGATCCCGCCGCCCCGCCCGAGCGGGCGCGGCAGGAACTGTTCCGCGCCCTCACCGACGACCGCACCCCGTGCGAGAACTCCCTCGGCGAACTCGCCGAGGCCGCCCACTGGCCCCTGCCGCCCGCCGTACGGGCCGTCGCCCTGGCCACCCCCGGCGAGACCCAGCAGCTGGCGGCCGTACTCGACGACGCCCTCGCCGGCATGTTCGCGGGCCGGCCCTGCCTGCTGCTCCCCAGCCCCGACCCCGACGCCCGCGCCGCCCTCGAACTCCCGCTGCGCGGCAGGTTCGCGGCCGTCGGCCACGCCGTCCCCCTGCGCGACACGGCCTCCTCCATGCGCTGGGCGCTGCGCCTGCTCACCCTGACGCCCCACCGCGGCGGCCTGGACGCCCGGGCCGTCTTCGTCGACGACCACCTCTCGACCCTGCTGCTGCTCCAGGACGAACCCCTCGCGCACGCCCTGGCCGCCCGCTGGCTCAAGCCGCTCGCCGACCTCACCCCGCGGCAGAGCGAGCGGCTGGAGGTCACGCTGCTCGCCTGGCTGGAGGGCGGCGGCGCCCCGGAGGCGGCCAAGGCCCTGAGCGTGCACCCGCAGACGGTGCGCTACCGGATGCGGCAGCTGGAGAAGCTCTTCGGACCCGGCCTGCGCGACCCCCGGACCCGCTTCGAGCTGGAGATGGCCCTGCGCAGCCGCCGGCTGATGGCGCAGGTGCGGCGCCAGAACTCCCGTACCGGCCGCAGGAACGGGCGGGTGGTCACCGCCGACTTCGCCCCTCCGGCGGGACGGATGGCCCGCGTCAACGGGCTGTGAGACGGCGGCCCGTCCTCGGACGCACTGCTACGGGCGGTGGCCCGGAGCCGTACGGCTCCGGGCCACCGCCCGTACGCGGGGGAGGGACCGCGCCGGTTCAGCGGCAGCTGCGCCCGCCGTTGATGCACCCCACGGCCCTGGCCATCAGAGCGTCCGACATGACGTTGATGAAGTCGCCGTGGTCGGTCACCGGCTTGTGCAGCTGCTCGGGGAAGCTGTCCACGGCGAAGCGCGCCCCCGGTGCCACGCCGTAGGTGATGCGCTGCACCAGCTGCGGAACGGCCGTGAAGCCCTTCTTGCAGCGCCCGTCGCCGTCCGCGAAGTCCACGTGCGTGCGGTGGTTCGCGCTGTCGGTGTTGCGGCCGTCCCAGCAGCTCTGGAAGGTGAACGTGCGCACCACGTCGCTGCCCTTGGGGCAGACCGGGTACTTGTCCTTCAGCTGGCGGTCCTCGAAGCCGGTGCAGCTCCAGGAGGCGTTGGCGTTGGCCGTGCCGTTGCTGAACGCCTTGGCGTCACCGGTGATGATCCGCAGGAACCGGGGCATCGCCCTGACCTGGCCGACGGGGCTCCCCTTGAAGCTGATCGTGACCTGCTTGGGCCGCAGGATCGTGCCCACGTTGGCGTCCTGCCCGCCGCCCGGGGCCTTGGCGTCCTTCTCCGCCCGGCCGTCGCGCAGCCGCAGCACCGGCCAGTAGTAGGTCGACTGGTCGCCGTTGCCGCAGGTGGTGCCGGAGGCGGCGAGGCTGTCGTTGGTGGAGAAGGCGTCGGTGGTCTTGTTGCCCACGTAGTCGTGCATGTGGTGCGCGCCGTTGGAGACGCCGGGGGCGACGATGACGTTGTCGGGGTTGAAGTGGCCGTTCTCGTTGCGGCCGCACTCGGAGGTGAAGGAGCCCTTGGAGGCACCCCGCCGGGGCTCGGGGGTGCGTACGTTCGGCTTCACCTTGGTGATGTCCACGAAGTCGCTCCGGGCCGGGCCGCCCTTCTGCCCGAAGCTCCGGGCGGCGGTGTCCTGGCCGTCGGCCGCGGCGGCCGCCGCGTCGGGCGCCTCCTCGTCGGGGGCGGCCGGTGCCTCCTTCATCTCGCACCCGCTGAGCTCCTCGAGCCCTTCCGGGCGTCCGGAGGAGCGGCCTATCGCGTCGGACACCCGGCTGATGGTCGTGGCGCGCTGGTCCCGCAGCCGCCCGAGGAGGGCGTCCTTCTGCTTCTCGTCCCGTACCTGCCCGGAGGCGAGCTGACGGTAGGCGTCGGCCACCTGGACGTCCAGCTGGGCGAGGTTCTCGTCGACCTCGCCCCTGGCCTGGTCGGGGACGGAGGTGAGGCGGTCGCCCACGTCCGGGCAGTCGATGGTGGCCGTCACCTGCCCCGTGCGGCCGTCCTGCCCGGCGTTCGCGCTGCCGGCGACGACGGCGGCGCCGCCACCGCCCAGCACCAGGGCGGAGACCACCGCGAGGAGCTTGAACCGGGGGCGCCTGTGGCCCTTGTGACTCATGCGATCACTTCACTTCGTTTCGTCGGTCGGACATCTGAGGGGGCGCGGCCCCCTGGTGGTGGACCGGGGCGGGGGAGGCGGGCGCCCGGCCCGCGTCGGAGAGGGAGTCGAAGTCGACCAGCCCGGTCTCCTCCAGGACCGTGATGTGGTCCAGCACGGTGGCGTTGGCCGAGGTGGCGAGGGCGCGCACCATCGAGTTGCGGGTCTGCGCCCGGATCTGCGCCAGCAGGGCGAACACCTTGCCGTGCGCGCGGCGCAGCAACTGAACGAAGAGCCGTTCGTACTCACCGCCGGGGGCTTTCGTCAGCTGGTTCAGCCAGTCCTGCTGCTGGGCACTGGGCCCGTCCGGGAGGTCCACGCCGAGGGCCTGGCCGACCTGGATCACCTGGCGGTCCAGGTCGGCGTGGCCTTCCACGAGGTGCGTCCCGGCCGTGCGCACCGAGGGGCGGGTCCCGCGCTGCTGGGCCTGCCGCCCGGCGGGGCCCTCCCACAGTCCGGCGAGCCGCACCTTGCGGACGAAGTCCCGGTCGGCGGCGGTCAGGGGCCCGTACGCCGTGCTCATGGTCCCGGCGCCGTCGTCGTCGGTACCGGGAGCCGCGGCCGCCCCCGCCACGGCGGCCGGGTCCCGGTCGCCGAACTTCGAGACGGGGATCAGCAGCGCGATGAGCGTCACGGCCAGGGCGGTGATGACCAGAGCGCTCCCGATCGTGTACCTCGTGGCCACCGACAAGCCGCTGACGGATCGCCGTCGCAGTGACAGCACAGTGCCTCCTCGCTCCGTGGGCAGGCAGGAGCAGCGGGGCGGCAGCGGCGGCAGGCGCCCTGCGGTGCGCACCCGAACTCCTGGGGTGCCACGGGACGCTAGCGCCCCGTCCGGGGGCGCCGCGGAAGGACCATCACCATCGGATAAACATCCGGGCAAGCCCTCGGAGGGCTGCTATCTTGCCGCCGTCTGCCGGTCTGGCGTGGTGTACGCGAAGTTCAGCGCGACCCGCCGCAGTCCCGGCCGGCGCAGCCCGGTCACCCGGTGGGCGGTGGTGTCGCTGCGCAGCAGGTAGCCGTCGCCGGGCCGGTGATGGGCCCGGCGCGCGAGCTCGTCGGACGCCGGCGGAGCACCGCCGGCGGGCCCGTACTGGAGCAGCCCGCCGTCGCGGGCCGACCCGGGCGCCTCGGTGAAGACGACCAGGGCCAGCGGGTGGGCGTGGTGGTGCGCGCCGTGGGCGTCGCCGTGCGGGTGCAGGATGTCGACCACGTGCCGCTCCAGCGGATCGGCGACGGTCACGGCCTCCAGCTCGGAGATCCCGCGCACCAGCCCGATCAGTGCCGGGTCGTGGTAGACGCGGGGGATCAGCTCGGACTCCTCGGCGATGATCCGTCCGCCGAGGGTGGTCATCGGCCGGGGCGGGGTCGCCGGGTCCTGGTGCGCCGCCATCGATTCGAGGCGGCGGATCTCGCGCCGGAGCAGGGGGAGCCGGTCGAGCGGCACGAGTCCGGGGAGCGGTACGTAGCCTTCCGCGGCGAAGCGCTCACGTAGGCCGCGGTGGTCGGCAGGCAAGGACAGCACGTACCGGTACTACCCGGCGACGCGCGCCACCAGACGGCCCGCCGGGCGAGGCCATCCGGTCGGCCCCACCGTCACCGGCGGCCGCCCCCGTCGCCCGGGCACAGGTCGAGCGGGTCGCAGAGCGTGACCTCCTGGTACGGGCCGCCCCCGCCGGGCTCCGCGCCGTGCGGCGCGAACCTCCACTGGGAGGGCTTGACGTGCCGTGTCCGGTCCTTCTTCTCCACGTGGGCGTGCAGGGTCCGCGTCGCGGAGTCGTTCGTCTCGACCATCACCTCGTCCGGGCCGAGCGGGAAGTGGTCGTGCAGGAGGCACAGACCGAAGCGGTCCAGGTTCCCGTGCTTCTCGAGCACCTCGACGAGGTCCCGTACGAAAGCCGCGTCCGAGGGGCCCAGCCCTTCGGCCTCCTCGAAGCGGGGGAGCGGCTTGCGGGTGGCGGTTTCCTTCGGCTGGGTCATGGCGTGTCCCGGGGCGAGATCGGCTGGAGCCCCTGAATCCATCATTGGCCGCCCCCGGCGCGGCCGCAATCGGGTCGCCCGCGCTCGGCACGGCCCCGATCCGGTCGGCCCCGATCCGGTCGGCGGCGGCCGGGCAGGTGAGCGCCGGTCCGGCGGCCGCGTGTCCGCGTGCGAGGGGTGCGGCCCGGTGTTAAGGCTGCACGGACGGAGTGCTGGACGGCGATGCGGACGGGGCGCGACGTGAAGACCCGCTGGTGGTGCCTGTTCCTCCTGCTGCTCGCTGCCGTGGTGGCCTCGGCAGGGGCGGCCCGGGCACACGGGGCCGACCCCTGTGACGCCGGGAAGCTGCAGGCCCGCAGGGTGACCGCCGGGCTCGACTTCGACTACCACGACCGCAGCTACGCCCAGGTGATCTCGAAGCTGACCGTCAGCGTCTCGGCGAAGGAATGGCCCCGCGCGACGGATCTGGCGCTCAGCGAGAAGACGGCCCCGTACCGGAAGGCCATGCGCTGCCTCCTGCGCGGCGACGAAGAGACCCCGCGCAGCCGGGAGTGGCGGTTCCAGGACCCGCGGGTGAGGGTGCGGGGCGACGTGGTCACCGTGGACTACGAGGCGACGGCGTGGATCGAGCAGAACAGGCCGTTCCTGCTCGGGCCGTGGAAGATCGACGTCGACTCCAAGGGGGAGAGCTGGCGCGTCTTCCTGCGGCCGCCGAGGACACTGGGCAACGCCGCATGGGGGCCGGTCGAGATCCGGCTGGACGGGCTGGAGGCCACCAACGTCTTTCCCCCGCCCTCTTCCGCCGACCGGGACCGTCTGGTGTGGTCCGAGCCGAAGCCCTTCAACGTGCGGGTGGAGGTCGACCCGCCCTGGCAGCGCTCCTTCAACGTGGGCGAGCAGTGGTGGTCCCTGGGCTGGGTGGGGGTCGCCTCGTGGTGGGTGTTCACCTCGGCGGTGAGCGCGCTGGCCGTGGGCTACGCGGCGCGGCCGAGGCCGTCCGGCCGTCCGGATTCCGCCGCCCCGCCCGGACCGCCGGCACGAGACGGCCTCGCCCGGGTGATCCTGCTGTGGGCATCGGTCAGCGTCGTCGTGGCCGCGGTGCTGCGGGTGCTGATCGTGGACCATCCCGCGTCCCTCCCCCCGCCCGCGCGTTCCCTCGTCGCCCTCGCACTGGGACTCGCGCTGGTGCTCGCCGCCCGCCCGTGGCGCCCCCTCGCCTCCGCGTCGGTGGCCTCCCCCACAGGGCGGGAGGCCTCCGGCGCCGGACGCGTCCGGCGCCGGAGGCGGGCGGTGATCCTCACCGCCTCGGCCGTCGCGGTGACCGGAGCCGTGCCGGCCGTCGCGGCCCCCGCCGGGGTCGCCGGGCTGACCCTGGTGGCGCTGGCCACGCTGTGGCTGTGGCTCGCCGCGATGACGGCATGGGCATGGCGCCTCGTACGCGAGGGTGAGATGGTCCGGCACTCCTGGAACGCGGCGTGGGACGGGGCGCCCGTCCGCTGCACGGTGGTCGCGTCGGCGGTACTGGCGACGGTCGCGGCCGCCCTGCTCGCTTCCTTCTGGTGGACCCACGAGCGCTGGTGGAGACGGGCGTACTGGCTCGTCGACCAGTCACGGACCGACCGGGACCGGGAGTGGGTGGAATTCCTGAAGCAGTTCCCCTACGCCGGGCTCACCTGGGTCTACGCCTACGCGTGGCTGCTGACGGGCATCGCGCTCGTCGCGCTGCTGCGGACCCGCGTCAAGGCGCGGCTGGCCGGGGCCGACGCCGACGGCGAAGGGCCTCCGCTGGGGCCGGCCGGAGCCGACCTCCTGCTGACGGTCGCGGTCTTCGCCCTGTGCGTGGGATTCCGGCAGGTCGAGTTCGCGGGCTCCAACGTGCTGTTCGGAGCCTGGCTCCTGCTGATGATCGCGTCCCTGTACGCCGTGGTCGTGATCGGCCGGCGGTTCTCCGTACTGGGCCGCACGGAGAAGGAGTTCCGCATCCGGAGGCTGGGATCGAAGCGGCGCCGGCACGTCCTCCTCAACAAGGCCCACGAGTTCCGCAACCTGCACCACAAGCTGTACGCGCTGGACCGGGGCCGGGGAGAGGGGGACCTCTCGCGCGAGGAGCTGGAGAAGAGACTGGACGGGCTGCACCACTGGCTGTTCGACGGGTGGTCCGGGGGCCGCCCACGGCACCAGATCTCCGTACTGGACGCCGCACTGAGCTGGGGACCCGGCGGCGACTGGTGGGAGAACGCGCGGAGCGCCGCGCGCCTGGCCTTCGGCTTCGGTTTCCCGGCCAGCATCGCCCTCGTCTGGCTCAGCTACCTCAAGGACGACCGCACCCAGATGGCCACGTTCCAGAGCCTCTCCGGAGTACCGGAGATCGTGGCGAAGTGCCTGGCCTGGCAGGTGGCGTGGGCCGGAGCGGGTCTGGCCCTGGGTGCGCTGTGGCGAGTGCTGCCCGGGCGGCGCAGCCCCGTGCGCGCGCTCAGCCTGACCGCCGCCTACGCCCTCCCCGTCTGCGTGGGCGCGCTGCTCACCCAGATCACCGACACGGAACTCGGGTACGTCTTCCTGCACGTCGCGCTCATGCTGCTCGTCCTGACGCTCACCAGCATCTGGATGGACATGGAGACCTTCAGCGAGGAGAGGAGGTTCTGGCCCAGCCGCCTCGGCCTGCTCCTCTCGGTCTACCAGTTGCGCGGGCTGTCCACGCAGGTCGCCTATCTCGCCGCCCAGCTGGCGATCGTCGTGAGCGTCTGGCGCAGCCTGGCCGGCAGCGACTTCCGTCCCAAGTAGGGACGCCCGGTCCCCACCGCACTCCGCCGGGCTCCGCCCCGGGCGCCGCCGTGAGGATTCCGTCACCGGCCCACCCGTGGCCCGCGCGCTCCGCATGCCGTTGAATGCCTTCCGGACGACGACGAAGGAGCGGGTCATGGGACGTGGGAACAGGCGGCGCCGACCGCTGGTGGCGGGCGCGGCGGCGCTGGCGGCGGTGCTCGTCGCCGCCGGGCTCTACTGGTTCCAGCCGTGGAAACTCTGGCAGGACCGGACGGTCCACGAAGCCCTGCCCAGCGCCGTTCCGGCGGCCACCGCGCCGTCCCCCGCCACGTCCGCCGCCCCCGGTGGCCCGCGCACGCTCGCGCGGGGGACCCTGATCAGCCACGAACACACCACCACCGGCACGGTGAGGATCGTCCGTCTCGCGGACGGCTCGCACACCCTCCGGCTGGAAGGCCTGGACACCAGCAGTGGGCCTGACCTGCGGGTCTGGCTGACCGACGCCCCGGTGAAGGAGGGCACCGCCGGCTGGCGCGTCTTCGACGACGGCAAGTACGTCAGCCTCGGCGGGCTCAAGGGCAACAAGGGCGCCCAGAACTACCCGATTCCGGCCGACGTGACGCTGTCCGAGTACACCAGCGTCACCATATGGTGCGACCGCTTCGACGTATCCTTCGGCGCCGCCGCCCTGACCGCCGCCTGATGTCGCTCCCCGGCCGCCCGCCCGTGCCGGCCCGGGTCCCGCCGTACGGTTCCGGCGTCCGGACCAGGCCAGGGTCAGCGCCGGTGAGGAAGAGTGACGGGCGCGGAGCCGGGTAGCCGCCTGGCATGAACGAGACCGACTACCGGACGCGCCTCATGACTGTCGGGTCGCTGGACGAGCTGGCCGGTCTGCTTTCGGAACGGCGGGGTCTCTACGTGCGCTGGTCCCTCGGCCCGCACACCGATCTGGCCTCTCCCTCCAGCCGCGACGAGCTGACCGGCGTGGAACTCCCCGGACTGTCCGCCAACCCCCTCGACGTCGAGGAATGGTGGCGGGACCGGCCGCTGCGCACGTGGGCCGCCCGGCGTCTGTACGACTACTCCCACCTCCCACGGGTCCGCGACGGCCGCGTCAAGCCCTGGCTGCTGCACGGCACCGAGGCCGGCCGCGGACCCGACAACGAGCCCCTCGTCCGGGATGTGGAACCGATCGGCTGGATCGACGAGAGCGTGATCACCGAAGCCGAAAGGGAAATCGGACGACAGGACGGCGCGTGGGGGCCCATCGATCGCCTCGGGAGCCCCGACGCGCACGGCACAGCCACGAGGAGCAAGACCCTGGGTGGCGCTCGGCAACCCGAAGCACGGCGCGGCGGAAAGGGCGCCGCCACCCCACAGGACAGCCGCCACCTGAAGGCGGCCCGACCGGAGAAGACGGGAAACGAACAGCAGGACCAGTCACGGACAGGAACCCCCACCCCTCCGGAACAGCGCCCCGGCCACCCCTGAGCACCGCCGGCCCGGGGCGTACGCGGAGGTGCTGGTCACACGCCCGCGCCGCCGAGACCCAGCGGGCCGGCCGCCGACATGTGCCCGCCGAGGTCTCGGACGAGGAATACCTGATCACGCTGAAGTACTGCAGCGCATGATGCGCAACGCGGGAGGAACGGTGTCCCCGGCCTGACAGACACCGCGGGCAGCCGCCGGAGACAGGCACCTGTGCGGCCACCAGCGGTCCTTGGAGGCGGAGGCGGAGGCGGAGGCGGAGGCGGGGGCCGCCCCTCGGCCGTACGGCCGCGTCACCGGCGGCGGCAGCGGCGGAGCCGCCTCCTCAGACGATCACCGAGCCTGCCGGCGAGCCGTGGGAGCCGGCACCGGACGCCCTGTCCGCGCTTCTCCTGCCCCGAGGCCGGGACGCTCGCCCGGCCTCTCGCGCCTCCGCCGCCGTCTACGGGTGGTTCGCGGAGAAGGAGGGCGTTTTTCCCAGGGCTTCGATCGTCGCCTCCATCTCGAGGACCTGACGGCGCAGCCGCACCAGTTCCTCCCGCTCGGCCGTGGTCAGCCCGCCCGCCGGCCCATCGCCCCGCTCCACCTCCAGTTCCTCCGCTATCGCCGCCGCGAACGCGTCCACGTCGGCCTCGGTGGTGTCGAAGGAGGTCATCCAGCGGACCTCGCCGGCCTGCTCGTCCCAGGTGTAGAAGCGGAAACGCTTCTGAAGACGCTCGGTCACGGCCGGCGGCAGGACGGCGAAGATCTGATTGGCCTGCACCGGGCGGGCGATCTCCAGGCCCGGCAGTTCGCGCACCGCCTCGTACAGCCGCCGGGTCATCGCGTTCGAACGGGCCGCCGAGCGCAGCCAGAGGTCACCGCCCAGCAGCGCCTCGAACTGCACCGACATGAACCGCATCTTGGAGCCCAGCTGCATGCTCGTCTTGCGCAGGTGAGCCATGCCGCGCACCGCGTCCTCGTTGAGCACGATCACCGCCTCGCCGAAGAGCAGCCCGTTCTTGGTGCCGCCGAGCGAGAGGACGTCCACGCCGACGTCGGTGGTCATCTCGCGCAGGGACACACCGAGGGTGGCGGCGGCGTTGGCGAGCCGGGCCCCGTCCAGGTAGACGAGCATGCCGAGGCCGTGCGCGTGGTCGCAGATCGCACGGATCTCGTCCGGCGTGTAGCAGGTACCGAGCTCGGTGGACTGGGCGATCGAGACGACCTTGGGCCGGGCCCGGTGCTCGTCCTCGAATCCCCATGCCTGCCGGTCGATCAGCTCGGGGGTGAGCTTGCCGTCCCAGGTGGACACCGTCAGGAGCTTGATCCCGGCGACCTTCTCGGGCGCCCCGCCCTCGTCGACGTTGATGTGGGCCGACTCGGCGCAGACCACGGCCTCCCAGCGGTCGAGCATGGTCTGGAGCGCGACCACGTTCGCGCCGGTGCCGTTGAAGACCGGGTACGTCTGCGCGGTGGGGCCGAAGTGTCCGCGCACCACTTCCTGGAGGCGCTCGGTGTAGACGTCGGCGCCGTAGCTGACCTGGTGGCCGCCGTTGGCCAGGGCGATCGCCGCAAGGACCTCCGGGTGCGCCCCCGCGTAGTTGTCGCTGGCGAAGCCGCGCTCGTCCGGGTCGTGCCGTCGCTGTACGGTCATGGTGCTCGCTTACCTGTTTCGGTTGTACGGGTGTGACAGATGCGGTTCGGGCGGGCGCCGGCCGCGCCGGCCTTCTCCAGGCCGCGCACCAACCGCGGCACGGCGGCCCCGCGGCGACGACGACCGCAGCCCCGTCCCGGTCCCGGGCAGAGCTGTACGGACCGGAACGGTGACCGCGGTCCTGATCGTGATCTTTCTAGCCGGGCGCCTTGAGTCCGGTCAATGGATCACCGCAAAAACATCTGCGAGAGCGTACCCGAACCGCATATTTTCCTGAACGGAAACGGTTCGGCGGGGCTCCTGTGACGGTGAAGCCGCCGTGCTCGCGCTGCCGACGCCGCGGCGGTGATCGACGCGGCCACCGCGGCCGGGCTGCGGGTCGGGCCCCCGCCGGAGACCGCCCTCGGGACCGGCATCCAGACCGCCCGTGGCGTCGTCCGGAGGGGCGTCCCGTCTCGTGGCCCCGCGCGGGCGCGCATGCCGACTGACGATCATTGGTTGATCATGGCCAGCTTCTGGATCGAATTTGAGCCAAGTTGACCCAGAAAGATCGTTTCATTCCCCTCAAACCGGCCTAAATCACGGGCCGAGCACGGCTGTGTGGGGTTGCGGAATGGCCGGGGTGGGCGCACGTTTTGGAGCTCGCCCACCGCGCGCGGGTTCTGACGTCCGCCCCTGCAATTGCGCAGGGCGCGCCGGGGCGACACGCAACACAACGAGGCGCGCCGAAAGGGAAGCAGGGATCTCATGACAGTGCAGGCCATCAAGCTGCCCATACTGAGGATGCCGTACCCGGTGCGGGTGAATCCGTACCTGCTGGCCCTGCGCGAGGAGACCGAGACGTGGGCGCGAGAGATGGGCATGCTGGACAGCGGCGGAGCACCGCCGGCCCGCCGGGCGATCTGGACCCTGTCCCAGTTCCACGCCATGGCCGTTGACCAGCTGACCGCCTGGGCTCTTCCTGACGCCTCACTCACCGACCTCCGGCTCAATCACCGGCTCAACCTCTGGGCTCTGGCCTGGGACGACTACTTCGCCTCCGCCTTCAAACGGACGGGCGACCTCACAGGCGCACAAGCCTTCACCGCCCGCCTCCATGCCTTCATACCGCCGGAGCCGGGCGCCCGGTTGCCGGAGCCGACCAACGCCGTCGAAAGGGGCATGGCCTACCTCCAGCAGCGGCTGTTCCCCCCGAGAATGGCGCACTGGCGGCAGGGGCTCAACCGTGCCCTGGCAAGGTACATCGACGCGGGAGTTCAGGAACTGGCCAACAGCCGCGCCGGCCGTGTCCCGGACCTCATCGAGTATGCCCAGTTCCGCCGTGAAAGCTTTGCCGCCTATACCGCCCCCTACTCCGTCGAACTCTCCACCGGAGCACGGATCCCTGAGCGGATCCGGCACAGCCGGGCCTTCCGCGCACTGCTCGACGCCTTCATGGACTACATGGGAATGGCGAACGACATCGCCTCCTATCAGCGGGAAGTCCATGACGAACACGACGTCAACAACCTCGTCATAGTCCTCCAGACATCCCTGCGCATCACTGTCCAGGAGGCGATGCACGCGGCCGCCGATCTGGTGACCGCCCGGCTGCGCCACTTCGAGCACCTCACACGGAGCGAACTGCCCCCGGTCGTCCAGCGAGCCGGGTTGAACCACGGCGAACGGATCGAGCTGGAGGCGTGGCTCCGGGGAGCCCGCAGCTTCCTGTCCGGCCTCCACGCGTGGTACACCGGGGCGCCCCGCTACGCTCCGGCGGACGGTCCGTTCCCGGCGCAACGGACTTCCGCCGCCGCTGCGCCCACCGTCGAGCGGTGTGTCTCAGCGTCATCAGGCCCCACGACGTCGACGGCGCGCGTGAACTGATGCGGGCTGCGAGGCCTACAGCCTCCGCAGGAACCACCTCAGCCGCGCCCGCCACGAGGTGCGGGGTTCGGTCGGACGCGACAACTGCTCCTCTGGCAAGGGCCATTGCGGCGCCGTCGGAACACCGCTGCTTGGCGGGGGCGCGGCCGGCAGCGGTGTCAGGACATCGTGGGCTTCCGGACTGCGGGACGCGAACTTCACGGGTAGCGCCGTCAGATGCCGGGACCAGGTGGAGGAGCGCCAGGTGAGGTCTTCCTCGGGTACGGCCAGGCTGATGTCGGGAAGCCGGGTGAGCAGGATGTCGATGCCGGTGTCGGCGATGACGCGGCCGATGTCCTGGCCGGGGCACTCATGCGCGCCGGCGCTGAACGACAGGTGCGCGCGGTTGTGGTGCACGCGGGTCGAGGGGTCCGGGCGGACCACGGGATCGACGTTCCCGGCGGCCAGGCCCAGCAGGAGCATGTCTCCCGCCTTGATCTGCTGTCCTCCGAGGGAGGTGTCACCGGTGGCCCAGCGGCCGGGGCACACCATCAGCGGTGGCTCGTCCCAGAGCACTTGCTCCACTGCTTCCGGCAAGGTCATCTGGCCCCCGGCCAACGACCCGCGGAACCGTGGGTCGGTGACCGCCATTCGCAGTACGTTGGACATGAGATTGGCGGTCGTCTCATAGCCCGCGAGCAGGATGAGACGCAGGTGGTGCTGCACCTCCTCGTCCGTGAGGCCGGCCGGGTGGGCCATCAGCACGGATGCGATGTCCTGCCCGGGCAGAGCGCGCTTGGCGACGACGAGCTGTTCGAGGGTCTCCAGCACATAGGCGTTGCTCGCGAGCGACGTTTCGGTTCCCTTGAAGAGGTCCCGGGCGGCGTGCACGAGCTTGGGACCGTACTCGTCCGGCATTCCGAGCAGGTGGGTGAGGACGAGCATGGGCAGGTGCTCGGTGAACTGACCGACCAGCTCCGCCCTGCCCGTTTCGCAGAAATCATCGACCAGCTGGTGCGCGAAGCGGGTGATGTGGCGGCGGATTCCGCGCTGGTCGAACTGGTTGAGGCCGGCCGTGACCGCGCCCCGCAGGCGCTGGTGCTCTTCGCCGTCCGCACATACGCAGTCGGGTCGCCAGCCGATCATCGGCACCAGTGGCGAGGTGGTGGCGTCGATCTCGCCACTCTTCCAGCCGTGCCAGGTGCGGGGGTCGCGGGAGAACTGGGTGGAGCGGCTGGCCACATCACGGTTCTCGAGGTATCCCAGGACGAGCCAGGCCCGTACGTCCCCGTCGAGCAGGACGGGCGCCACCGGACCGTGGGCGGCACGCAACTTTTCGTACAGGCCCATGGGGTCGGTCTCGGCCGCGACGCCCCAGAGCGGGGTCGCCGCGTCGAGTCCCGTGGCGGTGTGTGCCGGGCAACCCGGAGGCGGGGTGAGCCCTGGTTCCGTGGAGGTGTGGTCAGTGGGTGGGACGGTCATACGGACTCCTGAGCGGCGGCGAGGGTGCACAGGTAACCCATCAGCGAGAGCAGGGCGTCGCGGCTGGACGACCGGTCGCGTGCGTCACAGGTGATGATGGGCACCGATTCGTTGAGCGCCAGAGCGGTACGCAGGGCTGGTACCGGGTGCTGCGGCGCCTCGGGGAAGGTGTTGACGGCCACGACGAAGGGGACGCGGCGGTCTTCCAGACGGGTGATGATCTCGAAACAGACTTCGATCCTGCGGGTGTCGACGAGGACCACGGCACCGAGCGCGCCTTCGAAGATGCCGTTCCACAGGAACCAGAAGCGCTCCTGTCCCGGCGTCCCGAAGAGATAGAGGATCAGCTCCTCGTTGATGCTGATGCGACCGAAGTCCAGAGCAACGGTCGTGGTGTTCTTGCGTTCCGCACCGGGATTGTGGTCGATCCCGACGCCGGCCTGAGTCATGGATTCTTCGGTGGTCAGGGGCGGGATCTCGCTCACCGCCCCGACCATGGTCGTCTTGCCCACCCCGAAGCCGCCGACGATCACGACCTTGACCCCCCTGGCGCCGTGCGGCAGCAGCACGTCCGAGCGGCGGGGGCCGGCGGCGGGAGCGTCAGAGCCTGCGTAGTCCATGGATCACCGCCTCCAGAAGGCCGAGTTCGGGGACCGCCGCGACGGGAACGGGAGCAGTGGCCTGCACCCGCTCGTTGTCCACGAGCTTGGAGAGCAGCACCGTGATGACGCTGAACGGCAGGCTGAGGTACGCGGAGATCTCGGCCACCGACAGCGGGTACTGGCACATGGTGAGGATGGCCGCCTGCTCGGGCTGCATACCGGGTTCGGGTGCGGACCTCGATGAGATGAGGGTGACCAGGTTGAAGGCTTTGGCGGAGGAACCCGGGCCACCGGAGATGACATAAAGCGGCACGGGACTGCCTTCGTCCCATGCTTTCCGGTTCTGTGACGTCACATCGCCTGCCCGACGTCCTCACGAGGCGGGCTGGTCATGTGCTGGCCGATCCTGACCACCAGCGTGCGCATGCGGTCGCCCAGCAGGCCCGCGTCCACCTCCGCGTCGGCCAGCACCGCGAGATTGGCCCCGGGACCGGCCGCCATGAGGGAGAAGTACCCGCCGTCGACTTCGATTCCCACCATGTGGGTCGAGCCGTCTCCGTGCGGGAACTTCTGTGCGATGGCCTTCGCCAGGCTTTGGATTCCCGAGCAGGCGGCGGCGATCGCGTCAGCGGTGTCGGGCTCCGTGTTCGCTTGACCGATGCACAGACCGTCCGATGACAACACGACCACGTGTCGCACGTACGGGACGCTGGTTGCCAGCTCCTTGAGCATCCAGTCCATGTTGGGCAGTGGCGGCACGGTTACTCACCCTCGTCTGATGGCTCGTTGGTTCGAATGGAAGGGCCCGCACTCGGCCTCTTCTCGCCGCTGAACGCCTCCCACATCAGGCCCGGCTGCCGGGGTGCGCCGGCCGTTCCCGGGGTGGCGGCCGGAGCGGCCGGCGGATGGGGGGTCGTGCGGACGACCGGTGTGGGGACGGGTGACTCGCGTCGCCGTTGAGGCAGTCCGTTGACCGTCTTTTCGGCCCCGACGGAACCCGCTGCGGCATCGTGCGTCATCGTCGGCCTCGGCGCGGCCGGTGTGCCCGTGGGCCTCGGCGTGAACTGCTGGACTTTCGAGGCGGGCTGCTGAACCGTCGTGATCAGGCGCCGCGGAACGAGCACGACGGCCCGCACGCCCCCGTACGCGGAGGTGCGCAGGTCGACGTCGAGGCCGTGCTCGCGGGCCAGCCGGCTGACGACGGGCAGGCCGAGCTGCGTCGCCTCGCCCAGGTCGGCCAGATCCATGCCGGACGATGCCTGAGCCATGACGCGGTCGACGCGCTGGCGGGCCTCTTCGGTGAGCCCGACACCACGGTCCTCGATCTCGATCGCGACACCGGAGGGCACCTCGCTCGCGGTCACCTCGACCGGGGCGTGCGGCGGTGAGAAGGTAGTGGCGTTGTCGAGCAACTCGGCGAGCAGGTGGATCAGCGGCTCGGCTCCCTGGCCGATCACAGCCACCTCTGTCACCGACTGCAGCTTCACGCGGGGATAGTCCACGATGCGTGACATGGCCCCTCGCACGATGTCGTAGAGAGGGATCGCCTTCGACCACTGACGCCCGGGCCGGGCGTCACCCAGTACCGCGATGCTGGCCGCAAGGCGCCCGATCAGGGCGTTGCGATGGTCGATGTCCTGCAGGCCATGGGAGACCACTACATCCGTGCCGTGCAGGATCTGCATGTCGCGCAGGTCCTTGGCGAGTTGATGCACGATCGCCTGGACCCGCCGGGCGATCGCCACCAGTGCCCGCTGCGACGAGTCCCGTGTGCGTTCCTCGGCCTCCACGGCTTCCAGGAGCGTCCGCAGAGCTGCCCGGAGCGCTTCGGCGAACTCGCTGTCGAGATGTTCCCCGAACGGGACGGACTGCAGGATCTCCGAAGGGGGCTCACCCTTCTGCAGGCGGGCGACAGCCGCGGGGAGGAGCTCTTCGGCGAGCCATACAGTGGTGGCCCGCTGATCGGACAGGCGTGCGAGCAGCACGGTCTCGCGTTGCGCGTAGTACCGCTGCACCTCGGCATTGGCCCGTGCGTAGCGGGCCGCCTCCGCCAAGTGCGTCCGGCGCGCCGTCTCAGCCGAAGCGACGGCCGTCAGGACGACCGCGACGAGGCCGCACCAGGCAACCGGCGTGCGTATCTGGGCGGGTACAAAGATCAGCGCCACAACGCAGGCCCCGGCCAGAACACCAGGGGGGATAAGCCATGCTGGAGCCACTGCACGTGGCAGCGCTCTAGGGGTTGAACCTGCACGAACCATCGAAGGGTCCCTAAACAGTCTGGAATTGGTGGACTGGGCGTGATGCGGCGCGCCGACAAGAACGGTCGGGACTTCGCTCGACCGGGCAGAGATGTTCCAATGGGTGCGCCCGACGGGCCGGTTCGAGATCGCATCGGTGGTCACGCCTCCCGCGGCCAGGCTCCGTCTGCGCGCAATGCGACGTTCGACTCGCGGTGAGTGCAGTGCAACACGCGAGGCGAGCATAGTCAGTTCGGGTACGCCAGGTGGCCTTGACTGGAACGGAAGTCTCCGTTGATCGATCTGGACCCGTAGTTGATCGATCACCGCCGTGACGCGCACTGCGCATGCATGGAATCGACCGTATCCAGCAGCTTGCTGCTCATGGCTCCCAGCTCCGGCCTCCGGCGCCTCCAGGTCCGTGCGCTTGAGCGAGTTCGCGCGCATTGGCTGCCCCGTCCAGGGCCATGTCGCCGCCGACGGGCAGGCCGACGGCCGTGTCTTCGCGGCGGCGAGGCGGGGTGGCGCCGGCGGATGCCTCCGTGGTCCAGGCGTCGACCACGCTGCCGCGTTCCAGGAGTGCCACGGAGTCCATGGCGAAGGTTCGGCAGTCGGTCAGCGCGAGTCCTGAGAGAGCTGGGGAGAGCTGACCGGACATGCGAATGGCTGTAATCTGCGGGGACCGCCCTTGACCTGCAATGAGCAGGCAGGGAGCAGACACACCGGGAGTATTCGCATGCTTCGTACCATGTTCAAGTCCAAGATCCACCGAGCCACCGTGACGCAGGCCGACCTGCACTACGTGGGGTCCGTGACCATCGATGCCGATCTGCTCGATGCCGCCGACCTGCTGCCCGGGGAGCTCGTCCACATCGTGGACATCACCAACGGGGCGCGGCTCGAGACGTACGTCATCGAGGGGGAGCGGGGGTCCGGCGTCATCGGGATCAACGGGGCCGCCGCGCATCTCGTGCACCCCGGGGACCTGGTGATCCTCATCAGCTACGCCCAGGTGGACGACGCCGAGGCGCGGGCGCTCAAGCCGCGCGTCGTGCACGTGGACGGGGACAACAGGATCGTCGAGCTGGGGGCGGACCCGTCCGCCCCGGTGCCCGGGACGGACCAGGAGCGCAGCCCTCATTCCGTGGCTGTCTGAGCTGAAGGAGCGGGGCCGTGGCGATCGAGCTGGTGGACGAGCGGAAGGCCGGGCGGCTGCTGGCCGTCGAGGACCGGAGGGTGGTCGGGTTCATCGCGTACTTCGTGCTCGCGGCGGAACCCCACGCCCTGGTGGCGGTGCACACCGTCGTGGAGCCGGGGCAGGAGGGCCGGGGGATCGGCGCGGAGCTCGTGAAGGGGTTCTACGGGATCGCCGCGGCGCAGGGGGTGCCCGTCGTGCCGCTCTGTCCGTACGCGGCGAGCTGGGCCGGCCGGCATCCCGAGCAGGCGCCCGAGGCGCCGGCCGCGGTCGTCGAGGCCGCCCGGGCGCGGCTGGAGCGGGACGCCGACCTGTGGTGACCGGGCTGACGCTGCTCCACACCTCCCCGGTGCACGTCCCGGTCTTCGAGGCGCTGCGCGAACGGGAGCACCCGGGGGCCGTGCTGCGGCATCTGGTGGTTCCCGAGCTGCTGGACATGGCCCGGGAGCGGGGGCCGGAGGCCGTGGAGGCCGAGGTGCGGGCCGTGCTGGCGGAGTGCGGCGGGCCCGTGCTGGTCACCTGCTCGAGCATCGCGGGCGTCGCGGAGTCCCTGGCTCCCGAGCTCGGGTTCCCGGTGCTCCGGGTGGACCGGCCGATGGCCGCCGAGGCCGTGCGGAAGGGCCCGCGGATCGTCGTGCTGGCCTCGGTGGAGTCGACCCTGGCGCCGACCGGGGCCCTGCTGGCCGAGGAAGGGGCACGGGCCGTGCGCAGCCGGGTGGTGCCGGGCGCCTGGGAGCGGTTCACGGCCGGGGACGAGGACGGGTACCTCGCCGCGGTCGCCGGGGCCGCGGACGCCGTCACGGACGCCGACGTCATCGTCCTGGCGCAGGTCTCCATGGCCGGGGCCGCCGCCCTGGTGCGGACCCGCGTCCCGGTGCTGTCCAGCCCCGCGGCGGGGCTGGCCGTCGCCCTCGCCGGGGGGCGTACCGGCTGAGATCGGGGGAAGGTGGGCGGTATGGTGCGAAAACTTGAGCAGACGCAGCCGCCCGTACCGGACCCCGGGCCGGGCCCCAACCCGTTCCCGCCGCTGCCGGACCCGGAGCCCGTGCCGCGCCCCGTGCCACCGGTACCGGGGCCGGTACCCGAGCCCGACCCCGTGCCCCCGCCCCCGGGGCCCGCGCCGATCCCGCAGCCGGGGCCGCTGAGCTGACGTCCGGGTGCGGGGCAGGACCCGTACGGTGACCTCGCCGGGCCCGTACGCGGCCTGCCGCGCGCCCGCGGTCCTGGCCCGTGCCCGGCCGGGAGCCGGAGACCCCATGCCCACAGGTTGTCCCTGACCGGCACCGGGGCCCGCCGGCCGCAACCCGTCGATGCCGAGATCCGTGTCATGACGGCGCCGGGCTTCGGGCCCTTGCAGGCCGGCGGTGGCCGAAAGGCGCGCCGGTCGGCTCCCGTCTCGTGGACCACGCCCGCGTGCTCCTGGAGGAGCAAGGCGCGGGTGCCCTCCGCGCCGACGGAACGCCGTGCGCCGCGTTCCTTGACCGTCTTGACCAGGTCGGTGGCGGTGGCGAGCCGCCGGACGCGGTAGGGATTCCCCGGCCCCGCAGCTCCCCCGTCTCCGGTGTGGGCCGACCGGGGTCCGACTCCCGCGTGAGCGTCAACTCACCTCGTGGGACGGCTGGTTGTCGCCCTTGTCAGACCATCGGGCCGCCGTTAGGTTGTGCGGTTCCTGATGTCTTCCAGGGGGGCTCCCATGGGTGTACGGGGCCGGCACCGCCGGTACCAGCCGAGCAGCATCAACCGGGCCTCGCTCGCCGTCACCGCCGGCGGCGCCGGCATCGCGCTCCCCCTCATGGGAGCCGTGGACGCGCAGGCCGCCTCCGGGGACACCTGGAACAAGGTCGCCGCCTGCGAGTCCACCAACAACTGGAAGACGAACACGGGGAACGGCTACTACGGCGGTCTCCAGTTCAGCCAGAGCACCTGGCGCGAATTCGGCGGCACCGCATTCGCCCCCCGGGCCGACCTGGCCACCAAGGACCAGCAGATCGCGGTCGCCGAGAAGGTGCTCAAGGGGCAGGGGCCCAAGGCGTGGCCCGCCTGCGGGCCCAAGGCCGGACTCAGCCGCAGTGCGGCCGCCCCGCAGACCGGCGCCGCTCCCGCCAAACCCTCCGCGACGCGGGCGAAGCCGCCGCAGGGGCAGGCGCCCAAGGACCGGATCCAGCCGACCAAGGCCACCACCGGGGCCCCCGTCAGCACGCCCAGCCCGACCGGGACCTCCGTCCTGCCGCACCCGTACGTCGTCGCCCCCGGGGACTCCCTCTCGACGATCGCCTCCGAGCAGCACGTGGAGGGCGGCTGGCAGGCCCTGTACGAGACGAACCGGTCGACCGTCGGCGGCAACCCGAACCTGATCTTCCCGGGTCAGCGGCTCACCCTCCGGATCACCACCGCCCCGCCGGCCCAGAACCCGGAGAAGCCGCCGCGCACCGCCGAGCCGGTCAAGCCCGTGGAACCGGCCGCGCCCAAGCCGGAGCAGGCCAAGCCCGAACAGGCCAAGCCCGAGCAGCAGAAGCCCGAACAGGCCAAGCCGGCCGAGAAGCCGAAGCCCGCCGAGACGCCCAAGCCCGGGCCCGAGCCGGCCGCCAAGCCCGCCGGCAAGCCCGTCTCAGCGGAGCAGAAGCCCGCCTCGGGCAGCGGCGCCTTCACCTCGCCCGTCGACTCCGGCATCGGCACCGCCTACCGCGTCGCGGGATCCTCCTGGTCCAGCGGCTACCACACGGGCATCGACTTCCCGGTGCCCACCGGCACCAGCGTCAAGGCGGTCGGACCCGGCACGGTCCAGTCGGCCGGCTGGGCCGGGGCGTACGGCTACCAGGTCGTCATCAAGCACACTGACGGCCGCTACTCCCAGTACGCCCACCTGTCCGCGCTGGGCGTCAAGGCCGGCCAGCAGGTGTCCGGAGGCCAGCGGATCGGCCGCTCCGGCTCGACCGGCAACTCCAGCGGGCCGCACCTGCACTTCGAGATGCGCACCGGACCCGGCTACGGATCCGACATCGACCCGCTGAAGTACCTCCGCGGCAAGGGCGTCGGAATCTGACCCGCGCACGTGCGGCGGCACGGCCGTGAGCAGCACCAGGCCGGCCGCCGCCGCGGCGCCGCACACCAGCGCCGCCACCGCCCCGGCGGTCCCGTACCGGAAACCCTCGTCGAACAGCGAGACCCCGACCGCGGCGGCGACCACCGGGTTGACGACGGTCACCGTGGCCAGCGGGGCAGTCAGCCCCGCCCCCCGGTAGGCGGCCTGGGACAGCAGCAGCCCGCCCGCCGCCAGCACGGCGATCGCCGCGAGGTCCGGCCACAGCGAGCCCGGGGCCCCGGGGGAGAAGCCCTCGGCCACCGACTTCGTGAACACGGAGCCCATCCCGAAGGCCGTACCGGCCGCCGCGGCCAGAAGCACGCTGCGCAGCACCGCCCGCCGCATCCGCCCCGCCGCCGGGACCAGCGCCGCCGCCCCGGCCGCCGTCAACGTCAGCAGCAGGCTCCGCTCACCGCCCGAGAGGGCCTGGTCCCCGCGGCCGTCCCCGCCCGTCAGGGCGAGCAGCCCCGCCAGGCCCGCCGTCGCCAGCAGCGCCCCGCGCCACGCCGCCGCGCCCGCCCGGCGCCGTACGAAGACGGCCGCCATCGGAAGCGCGAACACGATGGTCAGCGCGCCGAGCGGCTGGACCAGGCTCAGCGGACCGTACGCCAGCGCCACCACGTGCAGCAGTGCGCCGAGGCCGTTCAGCGCGACCGCCGCCCACCAGCCCGCACGGCGCAGCGGGGCGCAGGGGCGGTCCGGCGAACTCGCCGCGACGTGTTCCTGGACGATCGCGCCCGCCGCGTAGGCGACGGCGGAGACCAGGCAGAGCAGAACCGACAGGGCCAGGGCACTCATGAGATCCACCATGCCCGAACGGGAGACGCTCTTCATCCGCCCGGAGGAGTCTTGATCGCGGGCCGAGTCATCCTCCTGACATACACCAGCGGGAGTACGCGCAAGCCGCCCGAGGGGGGGACGAAGCCGCTTGATCCCTTCCATACCGTGACGGCACGCTCGCGGTCGGTGAAGCCGGCGGGCACGGGTTTGGTTCCGGGCGTGTCGGATCCGTACAGTTGCGGTTTTGAGGACTTCCGCAGCAGGCGGACGCGGACGAGCGAGCAAGGAACGGCAGCGGCCATGACGGTGACCGAAGACAACCACGCATACGGGCCGGGCATCGACCCCGAGCGCCTCGCCGTCTGCCTCAGCGTGCTCGACGAGCTCGACAAGATCGACGTCGACCACCCCGACGCCATCACCGTACGCCGTGCCACCGCCGGCATCTACCGGACGGTCAAGCAGCGCCGCCGCCAGGAGCGCCGCGCGGCCAAGACCGCCAACGACAGGGCCGTCACCGAGGCGACCGCGACCGGCTCCGCCGAGCGCATCGACGACGAGACGGAGGGCATCCTGCCCTCCTCCGTGACCGAGGCCGGCCGGATCGCCGGGATACTCCAGCGCCCGCGCTCCTGCTACGTCTGCAAGACGCGTTACGTCGAGGTCGACTACTTCTACCACCAGCTCTGCCCGGCCTGCGCCGTCGAGAACCGCACCAAGCGGGAGGCCCGCGCCGACCTCACGGGCAAGCGCGCGCTGCTCACCGGCGGCCGGGCCAAGATCGGTATGTACATCGCGCTGCGCCTGCTGCGCGACGGCGCGCACACCACGATCACCACCCGCTTCCCCAAGGACGCCATCCGCCGCTTCAAGGCGATGGAGGACTCGGCGGACTGGCTGCACCGCCTCGAGGTCGTCGGCATCGACCTGCGCGACCCGGGCCAGTCCGTGGCGCTCGCCGAGCAGGTGGCCGAGGCCGGCCCGCTCGACATCCTGATCAACAACGCGACGCAGACGGTGCGCCGCCTGCCCACCGCGTACGCCGCGCTGGTCGAGGGGGAGAGCGCCCCGCTCCCCGCCGGCGAGCTCCCCGCCCACCACGTCATCGGTGCCTTCAACTCCGGCGCGGTCGACGGCCTGTCGGCGCTGCCCGTCGGCGTGAGCGGGCTGGAGGCGCAGAAGGTCGCCGACCTCGCCCTGGTCGCGGGCAACGCAAGCCTGGAGCGGCACCTCGCCGGTACCGCCATCGACGCGGGCGGCCTGCTGCCCGACGTCGTCGAGAGCAACACCTGGGTGCAGACCATCGACCAGATCTCCCCGGTGGAGCTGCTCGAGACCCAGCTGTGCAACTACACCTCGCCGTTCATCCTGATCAGCGCCCTGCGGCCGGCCATGGCCGAGGCCGCCCGGAAGGCGTCCAGCGGGCGTGCGTACGTCGTCAACGTCTCCGCGATGGAGGGCGTGTTCAGCCGCGGCTACAAGGGTGCCGGGCACCCGAACACCAATGCAGCCAAGGCCGCGATGAACATGGTGACGCGGACCAGCGGCCAGGAGATGTTCCAGACCGACCGCATCCTGATGACCTCGGTCGACACGGGCTGGATCACCGACGAGCGCCCGCACTTCGACAAGCTGCGCCTCGCCGAGGAGGGCTTCCACGCGCCCCTCGACCTGGTCGACGGCGCCGCGCGCGTCTACGACCCGATCGTCCGGGGCGAGGCCGGCGACGACCTGTACGGGGTCTTCCTGAAGGACTACGCCCCCGCCAACTGGTAGGCATCCCCGCCCGAACGCCCCTGAGGGGCCGGCCCGTCTCGTCGAGACGGGCCGGCCCCTCACTCGTACGGGCGAACCCCGTACCGGCTTCGACGGGCCCGGCGGCCGCCGGTTCCCGCAGTGGTCACCGGCCCTCCCGCCGCCCCGGCGGCGCGCCGGAGCCGCCGTCCCGAGCGCGTGGCCGCCCCGGTGGGCGTGCGGGAGTTCCCCCGGCTCGCCGACACTGTCGACCGTGGGCAACTCCGACATGGCCGCACCGGCTCACTCCGCCGTCCGCGCGCACGCGCCACCGCCGCCGAGCAGATCGGCCCGGTGCGCGTGCCGGCGTACGACTTCCGGGAACCGGGGCGCAAAACGATCGGTTCGGCGCGGATTTTACCGTTCCATCGAGCGGACCCCCGCTCATATGTGTACCCTAAGGCGCAAGGTGCCCCACCCGGGCGCCGCTCCACCACGGCGCCACCGCGTCCGGACGACCATCTGATTTCCCTCCTATCCGGCGCGCGGCCCCGCCCGCCGGGTTACGCGACACATAGGGAGTGCGCGGTGACTGAGACGAAGAAGCCCGAACCGACTCTGGAACGCACGGGACGGGGGCCGACCACGAGCACGCGGTCCGACGAACTCGGCAGCCTCGAGGTCTGGGCCCGATCCGCACCCATCCGGCTGGCGGGCTACGAGGACGACCTGGCGGAGCCGCACATCCTGCCCGGCATCGACTGACGACACGGGCACCGGCCCCCGGGCCGGATCCCCCTACCCGCCCCCGCGCCCCACGGCGACGGGGGCGCGGCATGCCCGCAGTCCCCGCCCGCCGGTTCCCGGAGCTCCTACGCCGTCAGCGTCATCGCTGTCGGCGATCACGCCTTCTCCCGCCCCGCCCCATCCGGCAGGGTCGGACGCATGAGACTTCTGATGCTGGGCGGGACCGAATTCGTCGGGCGCGCGATCACCGAAGACGCCCTGGACCGTGGCTGGGACGTCACCGTCTTCCACCGGGGGCACCACGCGCCCCCGCCGGGAACCTCCGTGCTGCACGGCGACCGCACCGCCCCCGGCGGACCGGCCGCCCTCGCCGAGGGGGAGTGGGACCTCGTCGTGGACACCTGGGGCGGCGCCCCCACGGCCGTCCGCGACAGTGCCCGCCTGCTCGCGGACCGCGTCGGCCGGTACACGTACATCTCCAGCCGCTCGGTGCACGCCTACCCCGCCCCGGCCGGTCTCGCGGAGGACGGCCCGCTGGTCGAGGGCTCGCCCGACGCCGGCTCCACCGCGTACGCCGAGGACAAGCGGGGCGCCGAACTCGCCGCCCTGGACGCCTTCGGCGACCGTGCGCTGCTCGTGCGCGCCGGGCTGATCCTCGGCCCGTACGAGAACGTCGGCCGGCTGCCCTGGTGGCTGAACCGCGTCGCCCGGGGCGGCCCCCTCCTCGCTCCCGGCCCCCGCGAGCTGCCGCTCCAGTACATCGACGTACGCGACCTCGCGCGCTGGACCCTGGACGCGTCCGAGGCCGGCCGCGGCGGGGCCCACAACCTCGTCTCCCCGGTCGGCCACGCCACCATGGGCAGCCTCCTGGACGCCTGCGCCGCCGCCACCGGCACCGCGCTCGACCCGCGCTGGACCGACGCGGCCGTGATCCTGGAGGCGGGGATCGAGCCCTGGACCGAACTGCCCATCTGGCTCCCGGAAGGCGAGCTGTACGACTACATGTTCGGCGCCGACGTCACCAAGGCCCTTGAGGCGGGCCTCGTCTGCCGGCCGGTCGAGGAGACCGTCGCCGACACCTGGGCCTGGCTCCGGTCGATCGGCGGAGTCGCTCCGCAGCGCCCCGACCGTCCGGAGAAGGGGATCTCCGCGGAACGCGAGGCGGCGCTACTCGGGCTCTGAGGAGGCGGCTTCCGCGAGACGCGTCGGCGGCATGTACTCGCGGACCAGCCGGCGGTGCCACCAGGCGCCCGTCTCGCGCAGCTCCCGCCAGGTGGTGAACCGGTAGCGGTACAGCCTGGCCCGTACGAAGCGGGGCGGGGCGTCCGGGAAGGGGTTGTGACGGATCAGCCGCAGCGTGTCCCGGTCGCCCGCCAGCAGCCGCTCCACGAACGGCCCGAACCAGTCCCGCGCGTAGCCGGGCGAGAGGGCCGCGAACCACATAAGCCAGTCGAGCCGCAGGTGGTACGGGGCGAACTGGCGCGGCATCCGGCCCGGTTCGCCCGGCTTGCCCTTGAAGCCGTACTCGCGCCAGTCGCCGTCCTCGTGGGGGACTCGGTCGGCGGTGCCCTCGACCACCACCTCGTCGCGGGTCCGGCCGACGGTGCCGAACGCCCCGTACGTGTTGACCAGGTGCAGGGAGTCGAAGGAGCGGTTCATCACCTGGCGGCGCGAGACCAGATTGGCCACGGGATTGCGGCTCAGCACCAGCACCAGCACGGTCACGGCGCACACCAGGACCACGTACCAGACGGGCCCGCCCCGCGAGGCGGCGGCGGGCGGGGGACCGGCGAGCCCGGTGAAGTCCACCGCCGACAGGGCGAGCGTGATCGTCAGCCAGTTCAGCCAGGCGAAGTTGCCGGACAGCACCAGCCACAGCTGGGTGGCCACGATGATCCCGGCGGCGTACGAGGCCACCGGCTGGGGAGTGAACAGCAAGACCGGGAGCACGAGTTGGGTGAAGTGGTTCGCCGCGCACTCCACCCGGTGCAGCGGCTTCGGCAGGTGGTGGAAGAACCAGCTCAGCGGGCCCGGCATCGGCTGCGTCTCGTGGTGGTAGTAGAGGCAGGTCAGCCGGCGCCAGCAGGCGTCGCCGCGCATCTTGATCAGCCCCGCGCCGAACTCCACGCGGAACAGCACCCACCGCAGCAGCCACAGCACCAGCACGGGCGGCCCGACCCGCGCGTTGCCGAGGAAGACCGCGAGGAAGCCGGCCTCCAGCAGCAGGGACTCCCAGCCGAAGGAGTACCAGGTCTGGCCGACGTTGACGATCGACAGGTACAGCAGCCACAGCACCGCCCACATCCCCATGGCGGCGCCCAGCGGCACCAGGTCCCCCACCCCGGCGGCGAGGGCGGCGGCCAGGGCCGCCCCGGCCCAGGCGCAGCAGGCGAAGAGCCGGTCGGAATACCGCAGTTGGAACAGGCTCGGGGCGTGCCGGAAGGGCACGTACCGCACGTAGCGCGGGACGGGCAGCATGCCGTGCGCCCCGATCAGTGCCCGGAACTGCAGGGCGGCCCCGACGAAGGCGAAGACGTAGACGCCGGCCAGGGCCCGCTGGAAGACCAGCCGGCTCAGCCAGTAGCCGGGCGCGGTGAACCAGTCCATCCCCTCCAGTATCGGCCCCGGGCGCCCCGCTCGCGCGGCCGCGCCACGCGCCCGTGGCGGCCGGGGGCGGGCCGCCGGGTGCTTCGAACGCGCTCACCGGCCGGCCCCGGCGCCGCGCCGCCCGGGAGGAGCGGCCCGGCGCTCCGGTTGCGGTGCCCGGGGACATGCGGCAGACAAGAGGGAGCAACCGGGGCGAAAAGGGAGATCAGCGTGAACGACCTGAACGACGTGCCCGCACCGACATCCCGTCAGGCAGCGCGCCGTCAGGCACCGCGCCGTCACGTACCGGCCCGCACGGCCCTCCTGGCCCTCCTCTCCCTGATCGCCGCCGGCTGCGGCGGCGCCGGGCCCGAACAGACCAAGGGGCCGGTCCCCGAAAGCCAGGCGCTCACCCTCCAGCCCGTCGGAGCCGCCGGACCGGACCCCTTCACCCCTTCCTCCGCCACCGCCGAGTCGGCCCCCGTCCAGCCCCCGCTGCCCAACCCGAGCGGCCGGGGCATCCGCACGGTCGGCGCCGCCACCCCCGGCCTCTACGGCGGAACCAGCCGGCTCGGCAGCTGCGACGTGGAACGCCAGGTCGCCTTCCTCACCTCCGACGACGCCAAGGCCCGCACCTTCGCCCAGGCCGCCGGCATCGAACAGGAGAAGCTCCCCGACTTCCTGCGCGCCCTCACCCCGGTCGTCCTGCGCGCCGACACCCGCGTCACCAGCCACGGCTTCCGCGACGGCCGGGCCGACGGCTACCAGGCCGTGCTCCAGGCCGGCACGGCCGTCCTCGTCGACGACCACGGCATGCCCCGGGTCCGCTGCGCCTGCGGCAACCCCCTCGGGCCTCCGCGCGCCCCCAAGGGGAGCCCCGTCCTCAAGGGCGACCAGTGGAACGGCTACCAGCCCACCCAGGTCATCGTCATCGAGCCGACCATCCAGACGATCAACCGGCTGGTCATCGTGAACATCGCCGACAACACCTGGATCGAACGGAAGGCCGGCGACGACGGGGCCCAGGACAAGCCCCCGAGGGTGCTTCCCCCCTACGACCCCGCCGGCGGCATCCCCAACGGCCCCCCGACCCCGCCCGAGGACCCGCCCGCCGACCCCTGCGCCCCCGCGGACCCCAACGGCCTCGCCCGCACCACTCCGAACCCGCCGCCGGCCCCGCCCTCGGGCGCCCCCTTCGCGGTGCCCGCCGACCCGCCCACCCCGAACGCCCCGGGCACGCCGCCCACCCCGAACGCCCCGACGGCCTCCCCCTGCCCGCCCGGGGCCGGTACCGTGCCGCGCGCTCCCGCCTCCCCGCAGGACCTCCCGAGCGGCGGCCTGCCTCCGTCCGACGGCCCCGCCGCCACCCCGCCCGACGCCGGCGGCGACCTCCCCGGCACCGGCGCACCCGACCCGGGGCTGTCCCTGACCCCGGACGACGGCCCGGGCACCGGCAACGACCCGGCCCTGCCCCCGGAGCCGGCCGATCCCGCCGATCCCGCCGCCCCCGACGGCCCGCCCGACGGGCAGCGGGAGACGGACCAGCCCGCCTACCTGGAGAGCGCCTGACGGGCCGCTGTGTCATGGTGGACCGGTGCCGAGCACCGTATCGCTGCCGGAGGACTGGCCCGCACACGCGGGCCGGTCCCTGTCCCTGAACCGGATGGGCAGTTTCGACTGGGACCTGGTCACCGGACTCATGCACATGGACGCGGCGGCCCTCGACGTCTTCGACACGACCCCGGACGAGTACGACGGACGGCCGGGATCGCTCTCCCCGCGCGTCCCGCCCGCCGAGTCCGCCCGCCTCGACGCCCTCGTCTCCAGCGCCCTCAAGAGCGGCGTCGACACGTACGGCGCGTACTTCCGCATCCGCCGCCGCGACGGGAACCTGCGCTGGACCCACACCCAGGGCCGGGTCATGCGCGGCGGGGACGGCCGCCCGTACCGGATCATCGGCATCGTCCGCGACGCGACCGAGGAACTGAGCCACTCCGCCGAACGCCTCGGGCTCGACGAGGAGCGCCGGCGCCAGACCTCCGTCGTCGAGAGCACCACCGCCGCCCTCGCCCACGCCCGGACCGTGCGCGACGTCATCGACGTCATCGGCGACGCCCACGGCCTGGAGCGGCTCGGTTCCATGGGCATGGTCATGGGCCTGGTCGAGGCCGGCCGGATCCACTTGGTGGCCGAGGGCCCCGCCGACAGCTTCGTGCCCGGAACCCGCTACACCCGCGTGGACGAGCAGTACCCGATGAGCGAGGTCGTCCGCTCCCTCCAGCCCCGCTTCCTCGACTCCGCCGAGGAGTTCGCCAAGGGCTACCCCGAGCTCTGGTCGAAGATCTCGGACATGAACATATCGGCCGCCGCCTACCTGCCCCTGATCGCGCAGGCCCGGCCGATCGGCGCCATCGGGCTGCTCTACCAGGACAAGGACGGCTTCAGCCAGGACGAGCGGAACCTCCTGGTCGCCCTGGGCAGCAGCATCGCGCAGAGCCTCCAGCGCGCCATGCTGCTGGAACAGGAGCACGACCTGGCCGAGGGCCTCCAGCAGGCCATGCTGCCCCGCCGGATCCCGTCCGTCCCCGGCGCGGAGATCGCCGTGCGCTACCGGTCCGCCCGGATGGGCCAGGACATCGGCGGCGACTGGTACGACGTCATCCCGCTGCCCGGAGGCCGGGTCGGCGCCGTCATCGGCGACGTCCAGGGACACGACACCCACGCGGCGGCCGTGATGGGCCAGCTGCGCATCGTGCTGCGCGCCTACGCCGCCGAGGGCCACTCCCCGGGCACCGTGATGGCCCGGGCCTCGGTCTTCCTGCACGAACTGGACACCGACCGCTTCGCGACCTGCACCTACGTGGAGGCCGACCTCTCCACCGGGGTGCTCCAGCTGGTGCGCGCCGGCCACCTCGACCCGCTCCTGCGCACCAGCGAGGGGGAGTGCCGCCGACTGCCGGTGGAGGGCGGGATGCCGCTCGGCCTCTCGGCGGAGTTCGGCCGGCTGGAGTACCCGGTCACGACCGTGGAGCTGGACCCCGGGGAAACGCTCCTGCTGTGCACCGACGGGCTGGTGGAACAGCCCGGCGCCGACCTGGACGACGGCGTCACCCTGCTGACCTCCCTGGTCCGGAGCGGTCCTGCCGACCTCCAGCGGCTCGCCGACCGGCTGTGCGAGGTGGTCGACGACCGGGGCGGCGACGACGACATGGCCCTGCTCCTGCTGCGCCGCCACAGCGAGGACCCCCGGCCCGGCGGCGGCCGGCTCCAGCAGCACGTGGCTCCCGGGGACCCCGAGGCGCTCGTCGCGGCCCGGCACATGATCGGCGCGGCGGTCCGCTCGTGGGGCGCGCGGGACCGGGCCGACGAGATCGAACTGGTCGCCGACGAGCTGATCGTGAACGCCCTGATGCACACGGACGGCCCCGCGATCGTGACCCTGCGCGTGCTGGCCGGTCCCCAGCGGCGGCTGCGGGTGGAGGTGGAGGACCGCTCCAGCGCCCTCCCGCGCCGCCGCGAGGCGGGGGAGGCCGGGGTGTCGGGGCGGGGTCTGATGCTGGTGGACCGGCTGGCGGACGTCTGGGGCGTGGAGTCCCGGGGCAGCGGCAAGTGCGTGTGGTGCGAGTTCGTGATGGGGTAGCCACCCCGTGGCTCCGGTCGCGGGGCGCCGGGCGGGGCGGGAGGCTGGGAGGGTGCCCGAACTGCCGGAGGTCGAGGCCCTGAGGGAGTTCCTCGACGAACACCTCGCCGGGCGGGTGGTCGAACGCGTCCTCCCGCTCGCGGTCAGCGTGCTCAAGACGTACGACCCTCCCCCGACCGCCCTCGAAGGACAGCCCGCCGGCCCCGTGGCCCGGTACGGCAAGTTCCTCGACCTGCGGATCGGCGAGCTGCACCTCGTCACCCACCTGGCCCGGGCCGGCTGGCTGCACTGGCGGGAGACCCTGCCCGACCGGCCGCCCCGCCCCGGCAAGGGACCGCTCGCGCTGCGCCTGGCCCTGGAGGGCGGCGGCGGCTTCGACCTCACCGAGGCGGGCACCCAGAAACGCCTGGCCGTCTACGTCGTGCGCGACCCCCAGGAGGTTCCGGGCATCGCCCGGCTCGGCCCCGACCCGCTCGCCGAGGGCTTCGACCGCGAGGCCTTCGCGGCCCTGCTGGCCGGGGAGCGGCGGCAGATCAAGGGCGTGCTCCGCGACCAGAGCGTGATCGCCGGCATCGGCAACGCCTACAGCGACGAGATCCTGCACGCCGCCCGGGTCTCGCCCTTCAAGCTGGCGGCCTCCTTCGACGAGGAGCAGGTCACGCACCTCTACGGGGCCGTGCGGGACACCCTGCGGGCGGCCGTCGAGCGGGCGCACGGACTGGCCGCCGGGGAGCTGAAGGCGGAGAAGAAGAGCGGGCTGCGGGTCCACGGCCGGGACGGCGAGCCGTGCCCGGTGTGCGGGGACACCGTCCGCTCGGTGTCCTTCGCGGACTCCTCGCTCCAGTACTGCCCCACCTGCCAGACCGGGGGCAAGCCGCTCGCGGACCGCAGGCTCTCCCGCCTCCTCAAGTAGCCGGCGCGCTGCGTAGACTCCGGCACCATGGCCGAGCAGCAGCAGCCGCCGAGGCGGGAGATCGTGACCGGCGTTCCGCGCGGTGCACGCCGCCGTCCGCCCGCGCACACCCCCGCCCGCTCGGAGATCTCCGAGCAGACCAGCCTCGGCGCCACCTACGTCCGGGCCCTGATGCGCAGCCAGCTGCGCGCCGGACTGGGGGCGCTGGCGGTGCTCGCCCTGGTGCTCGGGCTGCTGCCGCTGTGCTTCCTGCTGCCCCGGCCGGTCGCGGGCCCGCTGCTGTGGGTGGCCCTGGGGCTGGTGGCGTACCCGGTGATGTGGCTGATCGCCCGCTGGTACGTGGGCCGGGCCGAGCGCAACGAGGCCGACTTCACGGGGCTGGTGACGGACCCGGCCGAATCCGCCTGAGCGGCCGCCGCCCCGGCGCGGACGGCCCTCGCGGGCGCGGGGGCCGGTCCGGACGACAGGGCCTAGAACAGGTGCATGGCCAGGTGTCCCAGCGGCAGGCCGAGCTGCCAGGCCGGGGTCCAGACGCGGGCGTTCTCGTCCAGCGCCGAGGGGGTGTCGTGGCCGGGGCGGCCCGGGTCGAGGTTGGTGGCGAAGAGCTCCGTGCGGTCCAGCCAGCGCCATGCCGCCCGGGCCAGTTCGAGGTCCGGGTCCTCGCCGCGGCCGCGCTCGCGGGCCTCCTCGCCCAGGGCGAGGAACCGGGTGTGGACCCAGTCGCGCCAGGGGTGCCCGTACGCCGTCAGGGAGAGCCACTCGTCGAGCTGCGAGACCACCCGGATGCCGGAGAGCTCGCCGGCCGCGTCCGAGAGGTAGATCGTCAGCGCGAGCGTGTCGCGCCCGGCCCGGAACTCCAGCGTGCTCGCCGGGATCAGCCGGCCGGTGCGCAGCAGTTCGTCGGCGATGTACTCCGCGTAGAGCCACGCCATGGGCACAGCCAGTCCGCCGTCACTGGTGCCGTTCGTACCCTCGGGCTGCACCGTTCCACCCTCTCCCGCGTGTCGAGCCTGCCGCCGTCATCCCCGAGCCTTCACCGGACGGCTCGCGCGACGGGGGATGTTTACTCAACTTGCACGGACTGGTGCCCATATCGGTGTGCTTCATGTCCGGATCGTGCCCATCGAGGGCGTTCCCTGAGTGTTTCTCCACGGGCCCTGCGGCGGGACCGCCGGCGCGGGGGACCGGTCAGGCCCCGAGCCCGTATCCCTGGAGCCCCTTGCGCAGGGCGCGCAGGGCGTAGTACGTGCGCGACTTGACCGTCCCGGCGGGGATGCCGAGCTCCTCCGCCGCCTCGGCCACCGAGCGGTCCCGGAAGTAGACCTGCATCAGCACGGCCCGGTGCTCGGGTCCCAGGCTGCCCACCGCCCGCCGCACGTCGATCGCGGTGACCGAGCCGGCCACCGCGTCCTCGGGGGCGGGTGCCTGCTCCAGTCCGTCGGGGTCCACCTCCTGCGGCCGCGACAGCCGCGCCCGGCGGGCGTCGATGGCGAGCCGCCGGGCCACCGTGAACAGCCAGGGCCGCATGGAGTCGTGCCCGGTCGCCAGCACCTCCGGGTGCTGCCAGACGCGTACCAGGGTCTCCTGGACGAGGTCCTCGGCGCGCTGGGCGTCCCCGGCGGTCAGGCCGAGTAGGAAGCCGAACAGGGCCCGCCCGTGGTCGCGCTGGAGTGCGGCGAGCGCCTCGGGTTCCGTGCGCTGAAGGGTGGGGGAGGGCGACACGAGTGCTCCTTCCGGGTCCGGGGTCCGCTGGGGTGCCGGGCTCGCGGGCGGCCGGGCCGTCCGCCGGGCCGTGGGCCCGGTCTGCGGGCCGCGGGCGGTGGACCGGCCGTGGGCCGGGCCGCGTGCCGGGCTGTGGCGTCCCACTCACCCTCACCTGCACGGAGCCGCCCGGGAACCGTCCGGCGGGGGCGTTGCGCCCAAGGCCCCGGGTCGTCCGGTGGGCGGCCGCGCCGGGCGACGAACGGTCGAACGGCGCGGCGAACGGCCATGGGCCGTCGGAGGGGGAAGAAGGCCGCGGACGGCGCCGCTCCTTGACTTGCGCCCCCTTCTCCTATGGATTTCGGTTGATCCGACAGTCCTATAAAAGGGAGCTGGGACAGATGACCAAGCGCACCCGGCAGGCCCTCGCCCTGCTGTCGGCCCTCCTGCTCCCGGCGTCGGCGGCCGGCTGCTCCACCGCCGGGGACCGGACGCCGGCCCGCCTGGGCCCCACCGCCGCCGGCACGGCCCCCGCCGCGAAGGGGTTCACCCTGGTCGCGAGCGGCGACGTACTGCCGCACACCTCGGTCATCAAGCGTGCGGCGGCCGACGCGGGGGGCGACGGCCACGACTTCCGCCCCATGTTCTCCGGAGTCAAGCCAGTGGTCTCGGCCGCCGACCTGGCCCTGTGCCACATGGAGACCATCTACGGCGAGGACGACGGCCCCTTCAGCGGCTACCCGGCCTTCGTCTCCCCGCCCACCGTCGCCGACGCCCTCAAGGACACCGGGTACGACGGCTGCTCCACGGCCTCCAACCACACCCTGGACGACGGCGCCGAGGGGATCGAACGGACCCTCGACCGCTTCGACAAGGTCGGCCTCGGCCACGCCGGCTCCGCCCGCACCGCGGCCGAGGCGGCGCGCACCACGCTCTACCCGGCCGGCTCCGCGAAGGTCGCGCACCTCGCGTACACCTACGACACCAACGGCTACCCCATGCCGGACGGCCGGCCCTGGGCGGTCGGCCTGATGCGCCAGGACAAGATCATCGCGGACGCGCGCGCCGCCCGGAAGGCCGGCGCGGACGTGGTGCTGGTCAGCCTCCACTGGGGCACCGAATGGCAGACCGAACCCGACGGCACGCAGCTCTCCCTGGGGAAGTCGCTCACCGCGTCGCACAGCGGCGGCCGCCCCGACATCGACATGATCCTGGGTACGCACGCGCACGTCCCGCAGGCCTACGAGAAGGTCAACGGGACCTGGATCGTCTACGGCATGGGCGACCAGGTCGCCGGCGAGATGTTCAACCACTCCGGTGCGCGCGACATGCGCGGCAACTACGGCTCCATCGGCCGCTTCACCTTCGCCCCGCCCGCCGCCCCCGGGCAGCGCTGGCAGGTGGTGAAGGCCGAGTTCGTCCCGCAGATGATGGACCTGTCCCTCGGCAGGGTCGTCAACCTGCCCGCCGCCCTCGCCGCGGACCCCGGCGACGAGGAGTACGAGAGCGCCGACGAGGCCGTCACGGAGGCCGTGCTCAGCCGCGGCGCCGCCAAGGACGGCCTGAAACGGGCCCGGTAGCCCGCCGCGCGCGTGGGCCGGTGCCCGGCCGGCTCCCCGGTGCCGTCGGCGGCCCTTACGGGACCACCGTCACCGGCCAGCGGCCCGCCTTGACCAGGCGGACCGCGACCGAGCCCACGAGGCGGTGGCCGGCCCGTTCGGACGCGCCGACCACCACCGCGTCCGCCCGCAGTTCCTCCGCGGCGCTCACCAGGCCCGCGTACGGATCCCCGCGGAAGGTGTGGAACTGCCAGCGCACCTCGAAGACGCCCTTCAGCCGCTCGGCCGAGGCGCGGACCTCGGCGGCGATGCCCTCGGCGATCTCCCCGGTCGTGCCCGCCACCGGAGCGCCCAGGGAGGCCCCGGCGGCCATCAGCGGCTGGACGTACACCAGGGCCAGCAGCGCGTTCTGCCGCCGGGCCAGCCCCGCGGCGTAGGCCGCCGCCCGCAGCGAGGACTCCGAGCCGTCGATCCCGGCGAGGATTACCTTCGGCCCGTCCGTACCGCGCTCGAATCCCGAATCCACGTGCTCCGTCACCCTCCCGAGGCTATCGGGCTCGGCGCGCGGACCGGCGCGGGCCTCCCTACAGTGCCAAGCATGAGTGCCACGCTGGAGGAGACCCGCGGGACCCGCAACCGCTTCCTGCACCGGGTCCCGGACGCCTTCGGGGCGTTCTTCGGGTCGCTCGGGCTGGTGTGCGCGCTGCTGGCGCTCTCCCCGACGCTGCGCGGGCTGCTGCGGCCCGTGGTCCGCTTCCTCGACGACTTCGTGGTGCCGGTCAGCGAGAACCTCGCGTACGCCGTCTTCCTCTTCCTCCTCGCCGCCGCCCTCGGCACCCGCAAGAAGATCGCCTGGTGGATCGTCGTCACCTACCTGGCGCTGCTGATCCTGGTCGACCTGCTGATCATCGCCGACGGGGACTTCTGGGTCGGCGGCCCCTCGCTGGTCCTCGCGGTGGCCGCGCTCGGCATCCTGGTGGCCGCCCGCGGGGAGTTCTACGCGGCCTCGCGCCCCGGCGCCGTCTGGCGGGCCATGCTCGTGCTCGGCCTCGGGCTGCTCGGTGCCGTTCTCCTCGGCTGGGCCCTCGTCGCGCTGTTCCCCGGAACCCTGCCGAAGGGCCAGCGGCTGGACTGGGCCGCCAAGCAGGTCTTCGGCGGGCTCTTCTCCGCCCGGCAGTTCGACGGCCGCCCGGCCCGCCCGCTCTCCTTCCTGCTCGGCCTCTTCGGCGCCCTCGCCCTGCTGAACGCGGCCTCGACCCTGTTCCGCTCGCAGCGGCTGACCGCCGCCCTGCACGGGGACGAGGAGCCCCGGATCCGGGCCCTCCTGGGCGCGTACGGACGGGCCGACTCCCTCGGTTACTTCGCCACCCGGCGCGACAAGGCCGTCGTCTTCGCCCCGAACGGCAAGGCCGCCGTCACCTACCGCGTCGAGGCCGGCGTCTGCCTGGCCAGCGGCGACCCGGTCGGCGACCCCGGCGCCTGGACCCCCGCCATCAACGCCTGGCTGGCCGTCGCCCGCCGCCACGGCTGGCAGCCGGCCGTGATGGGCGCCTCCGAGGACGGGGCGACCGCGTACGCCCGCTCCGGTCTGAGCGCCCTCCAGCTCGGCGACGAGGCGATCCTGCACGTCGCCCACTTCGACCTCGACGGCCGTGACATGCGGGTCACCCGGCAGGCCGTCAACCGCGTCCGGCGGGCCGGGGCCACCACCGTGATCCGCCGCCACTCGGCCCTCACCGAGGAGGAGATGCGGACCATCGTCGACCGGGCCGACCGCTGGCGGGACACCGAGACCGAGCGCGGCTTCTCCATGGCCCTGGACCGGCTCGGCGACCCCGCGGACGGAAACTGCCTGCTGGTCGAGGCCTTCGACGCCGACGGCGAGCTGATCGCCCTGCTGTCCTTCGTCCCCTGGGGCAGGGACGGCATCTCCCTCGACCTGATGCGCCGCGACCGCTCCGCCCCCAACGGTGTCATGGAGTTCATGGTGGCCGAGCTGTGCGCGGCCGCCCCCGGCCTCGGCGTGCGCCGGATCTCCCTCAACTTCGCCGTGTTCCGCGCCGCCTTCGAGGAGGGCGGGCGGATCGGCGCGGGACCGGTGCTGAAGCTGTGGCGCCGGCTGCTGCTGTTCTTCTCCCGCTGGTGGCAGCTGGAGGCCCTGTACCGTTCCAACGTCAAGTACGGCCCCGAGTGGTACCCGAGGTTCCTGTGCTACCAGGACGCCGGCTCGCTCGCCCGGGTCAGCCTCGCCTCGGGCATCGCCGAGGGCTTCGTCTCCGTACCGAGCATGCGCAAGCTGTGGGGCAACGGCCACGCCAAGGGGCTTACCGCCCCCGCCAACACCGCCGGGCTGCCCTCCATCGACTCCCTGGGCCTCGACCTCGTCGGGGAGGGCGGCGAGCGGACCCCGGCGGAACGGCTGCCCGAGCAGGTCCGGGTGCGCCACGCCAAGCTGGACCGGATCCGGGCCGCCGGAACCGACCCCTATCCGGCCGGGATCCCGCAGCGCACCCACACCGCCGCCGAGCTGAGGGCCTCCCACCCGGGCCGGACCCCCGGCAGCCGCACCGGCGAGCGGGTCACCCTCGCCGGGCGGGTGATGGTCGTACGGGACCTCGGCGGCGTCGTCTTCGCCGTGCTGCGCGACTGGACCGGCGACGCCCAGCTGATGTTCACCCGTGACGAGTCCGGCTCCGACGTGCTGGACGCCTTCACGACCCAGGCCGACTTCGGTGACCACGTGGTGGCCACCGGCGAGGTCGGCGCGAGCCGCAGCGGGGAGCCGTCCGTGGTGGTCGGCGCCTGGCAGCTCACCGGCAAGTGCCTGCGCCCCCTCCCCGACAAGCGCAAGGGCCTGGCCGACCCGGAGGCCCGGGTCCGGCGCCGCTACCTCGACCTCGTCGCCAGCCCCGACGCGCGGGACGTCGTACGGGCCCGCTCCAGCGCGGTGCAGGCCCTGCGCCAGGGGCTGCTGGACCGCGGCTACCTGGAGGTCGAGACGCCGATGCTCCAGCAGATCCACGGCGGGGCCAACGCCCGGCCGTTCCGCACCCACATCAACGCCTACGACCTCGACCTCTACCTGCGCATCGCGCCCGAGCTGTACCTCAAGCGGCTGTGCGTCGGCGGCATGGAGAAGGTCTTCGAGATGGGCCGGACCTTCCGCAACGAGGGCGTCTCCTACAAACACAACCCCGAGTTCACGATGCTGGAGGCCTACCAGGCCTTCGCCGACTACGACGTGATGCTCGACCTCGCCCGGGAGCTGATCCAGGGTGCGGCGACGGCCGCCTTCGGCTCGCCGGTCGCGCACAGGGCGGGCCCGGACGGCAAGCTCGCCGTCCACGACATCTCCGGGCCCTGGCCGGTCAAGACGATGTACGGGGCCATCAGCGAGGCGCTCGGCGAGGAGGTCGACGCCGATACGGAGGAACACGTGCTGCGCGCGCTGTGCGACCGGGCACACGTTCCCCACGCGCCCGGGGACACCCGGGGCGACGTGGTGCTGGAGATGTACGAGCGGCTGGTGGAGGAGCGGACGCAACTGCCCACCTTCTACAAGGACTTCCCGACCGAGGTGTCCCCGCTGACCCGGCAGCACCGCAAGGACCCCCGGCTGGCCGAGCGCTGGGACCTGGTGGCCTTCGGCACCGAACTGGGCACCGCCTACTCGGAGCTGACCGACCCCGTGGAGCAGCGCCGCAGGCTGACCGCCCAGTCACTGCTGGCGGCGGGGGGTGACCCGGAGGCGATGGAACTCGACAACGACTTCCTCGACGCCCTGGAGTACGCCATGCCGCCCACCGGCGGGCTCGGCATCGGCGTCGACCGGCTCGTCATGTTCCTCACGGGTCTGACGATCCGCGAGACCCTGCCGTTCCCCCTGGTACGGCAGGGCTGATCAGCGGGGCGGCTGGTCCGAGGGGGTGACGGGAGCGGGGTGCGTCCGCGCCTCTCGACATCTTCCGCGGTGTCGTTGATACGTAGTAATAATGAAAAATGACGAGCCGACAGTGGGACGACGCGTGCTCCTGCGCACCGCCGTCTTCCTCGGAATCGCCGCCGCCTCCGGACTGCTCACCGCCGGCGAGGACGGCCCCGGGGGCGGGGCCACGGCCGGCGCCCCCGCTCCCGGCGCCCCCGGCGCACCCGCGCCCGGAGCACCCGGGCTGCGCCCCGAAGGGCCCCCGGACAAGTCGTACCGGCTGCGGCCCATGACCGCCGAGGCCCCCGCCCGGCCCCCCGTCGCCAAGCCCGCCGTCCGCACCCGGCCCATCCTGGAGCTGCCGGCCGACCCGAGCACGGGCAGCGCCATGGTGCTCACCTTCGACGACGGCCCCGACCCCCGCTACACCCCGGCCGTCCTCGACACCCTCGCCCGGTACGGGGTGCGCGCGATGTTCTTCGTCTGCGGGGAGATGGCCACCGAGAACCGTGACCTGCTGCGCAGGATGGCCGCCGAGGGCCATGTCATCGGCAACCACACCTGGACGCACCCGCTCATCCCCACGCTCGGCCGGTCCGCTCTCGAAGCCGAGATCGGGCGCACCAGCGAGGTCGTCCAGCAGACCGTGGGGCAGGCCCCGCTGTGGTTCCGGGCGCCGTACGGGGCGTGGAACCGGGCCGCCTTCGAGATCGGCGCCGAGCTCAACATGGAGCCCTTCGCCTGGACCCTGGACACCCTCGACTGGAAGGAGCCGGGGAGCGCCACCATCATCTCCCGGGTGCTCTCGGGCGCCGGGCCGGGGGTGATCGTGCTGAACCACGACGCCGGCGGCGACCGTTCGCAGACCGTCCGGGCGCTGGAGGCGTACCTGCCCCAGCTGCTCGGGCGCGGCTACCGGATGACGCTGCCGGCCCGCTGAGGGCCGGCCGCGCGCTTCCCCGGCGGCCCGGGGGAGCGCGGGGCCGCCGGGGGCGTTGGTGAATCGTTCCGTCAGCGTGCCGCCACCATCCGGGCGAAGACGACCACGTTGCCGTCGTAGCCCTTGGCCTTGGAGTAGCTGCCACCGCAGGTGATCACGCGCAGCTCCGGATGGCCGGTGTCCCCGTACACCCGCGAGCCGGGGAAGGCCTCCTTGGAGAACACCTCCACCCCGTACACCTCGAAGACGGCGGTCCGCCCGTCGTAGCGCTCCACCTCGATGCGGCTCCCGTGCCTGAGCGAGCCGAGCCCGTAGAAGACCGCCGGGCCCTGCGCGTTGTCCACGTGGCCCACGATCACCGAGGAGCCCTGCTGGCCCGGCGAGATGCCGTTGAGGTACCAGCCCGCCAGGTTGCGGTCCTGGGGCGGCGGGGCGTCGATGTAGCCCTGCGCGTCCAGCCCGACCGTCATCACCGGCGCGTCCACGTTGATCGTCGGAATCCGGATCCGCTGGACCGACGAGTGTTCCAGCACCTCCAAGTCCGCCGGCGGAGTGGGCGCCGCGGCCGGCAGGTGGTCCGCGCGCGCGGCGACCGCCGCCGCGGCGGCGGGCTGCGGCGGCCCGTCCTCGGCGCTCGCCCCGTTCCTCATCATGGCGAGGCCGCTGAGCATGACCAGCGCGAGCGCTCCCCAGGGGGAGCGTCTCCTCGGCCGCTGCTCGTACTCGTCCTCGGTCATGGCTCTCCCTTCCCGACGCGGGGGTCCCGACCCGCGTTCCAGTCCCTCCCCGGTACGCCCTTCTTCACGCACGCTAAGGGTGCACGCCCGGGACGGCGATCGGGGAAGGGACGAACGGGTGGTGCGTCCGGTCGGGGTGCGTCCATCCAGGTATTCGTCACATAAATGACTGACGGCTCATGACCTGCGGATCCGTCAGATGATCTTCGCGTGCTCCGGCGTGTCGCTCAACCGGGCGGCCCAAAGACGGAAATGCGCTGGTTGCGCAGTGCCCCGAGGGTTCGTGATGGGAGGCGTTCTCGTCGATCTGCCCGGGCCACCGCTCCGGGGCGCTTCCCGCTGGAGGTTCCACCATGCGTGTTCTGCGCGCTCTCACCGTGACCGCGGGCGCCTGCGCCGCGATCGGCCTCAGTGCCCCGTTCGCCGGCGCGAACCCGCCGCAGGGCGGCGGCAACGGGCCCAGCAACGTCACCGTCAACCCGTACTCCGTGCACCAGGGCGCCTCGATGCAGGTCAGCGCCTCGGGCTGCGGCCACGGCGGCACGGTCTGGTCGAACGGCAACTTTCCGCAGACCAACCTGTCGGCCGGCTCCATCGGCTTCGCGACCGTCCGGATCTTCAACCACGCGTCGCCCGGCAACCACACGCTGTCGGTCAAGTGCCACGACAACAGCCTGGTCGCCACGCACCGGTTCACGATCCTGCGGGGCAACGGGGCGCAGGGCGGCGTCGGCGGCTCCATCGGCCCGTCCGCCGCCGAGACGGCCATCGGCGCCGGGCTCGTCGGCATCGCGGCGGTCGGCGCGGGCGCGCACGTGATCCGCCGCCGCCGTCCGGTCGGCTCCCGGGGCTGACGCGCCCGCGAGCCGCGGCCACGGGCCGCCCCGGGTCCGCGACCCGGGGCGCGACCGGTGGTTCCGCGGTGGGGCGGGGGCTTCCGGGGCTTCCAAGGGCTTGTGGGACTCCGGGGGTTCCTGGGGTGTCCGGGACTTCTGGGGGTCGCGGGCGCTCCCGGGGTTCCGGGGAAGAGGCGCGGCGCGGGCTCAGTGGCCGCGGGCCGGCCGGCGGCGGCGCAGGGCGTACGCCGTACCGCCCGCGGCGGCGAGGAACAGCGCGGCGCCCGCCCCCAGTTCCACGGCGTCCGTCCCGGCCACGCTGCCGCCGAGACCGCCCCGCACCCCGAGGGTGGCCGCGGCGCTGCGGGAGGTTTCGGCGGAGCCGCGCGCGGTGGGCGGGATCCGTGCGGCCGGGGCGGTGCGGGCGGGCGTGGGGGTGGTGCGCGCCGGGGTGGGGGTGGTGGTGCGCGGCCGGACGCCGGCGGTGGTGCCCGTGGTGGGGGTGGGCCGGACGCCGGTGGTGGAGCTGGTGGTGGGCGTCGTCGTACCGCCGGTGATGGTGAGGTCGGCGGAGCCGTTCTCCCCGTTGCAGGTGAAGGTGACGGAGTACAGGGCTCCGCGCCGGGCGTCGCGGTCCACCGTGACCCGGGCGGTCTGCCCGCGCGCGATGCTCACGGTGTCGAAGACGCCGGAGGAGGCGGTGGCGTACGCGGCGTCGCAGCCCGTGACGGAGAGCACCACTTGGCCCCCGGGGGCGACCGTGGAGGGAGTGACGGCGAAGCCGAAGGAGGTGACCGGCGCGGCCTCGGCCGCCACGGCGGCGGGCACGCCGAACGCGCCGAACGCGAGGAAGGCGCCGGCGCTGAGCAGGACGGTGGCGGAGCCGCGTATCGCACCCATGGTGGGTCCTCCGGATCCCCGAGGAGCAGTCGCGCAGCGTTTCCGCACGTGGGGGGTCGTGCACCTCGATGTCCGCCACGCTAGGCGCCGGTCCGGCGACCCGCGATCAGGAACGGGCGAATGGGGCACGGCCGTAGGCCGAACCGGCGACGGGAGCCCGCTCCCGGTTTCCCGGGAGCGAGCGCGCGTTCAGTGTGTGAGCCCCAGGTGCGGGAACTGGGCGAGGAAGGGCTCGGCGGTGGCGGAGATCCCCCGCCCGAAGGGCGCGTCGAAGTCCCAGATGAGGAAGAGCAGGAAGGCGATCAGCGCGCTGAACAGGCCGGCCAGCAGCATTTCGCGGAAGGAACGGCGGATCTGCAGGGTGAAGATCAGACCCACCGTCACCATGGCCCCGGCGATCAGCCCGAACCACACCACGCCGGGCATGGTGGCGCCGGCGCTCTGGCCGCGCGAGTTGCGGGCGTCGTCCACGAGCGCGACCTGGTCGACCAGCGGCTGGTAGGCCTGCCCCTCGTGGTCGGTGCGCGGCTCGTAATCGGTGACGTCCCTGCGGATCGTCTCCAGCAGCTCCCCGCTGCGCTCGGTGATGACGCCGCTGTCGGCCATCTTCCGCCATTCCGTCTCGACCACGTAGGTCACGTACGCGTCGACGTCGGAGCGGATCTTCGTACGGACCTCGGCCGGGTAGACCTGGGAGCGGACGCTGATCTCGTGCAGGGCCTGGGCTTCCTGGCGTACGTACTCCTGCGCGGCCCCGCGGGCCTCCCAGACGCCCGCGATCGCCAGGCCCAGGACGATCGCGTAGATCACCCCGATCATCATCGTCATGTACTCGATGACGTCCGGGGTTTCGTTCGGATCGTCGTCCTCGCCGATCCTGCGGTGGTTGAAGAAGGCGATGGACAGCACCACGGCGCAGGCCGCGGCCATCGCGAGGGACAGGACGAGCCATTCCGACAAGACGACTCCCAATCGGTGGGCGGTGGGCGAGCGGGCGGTGGGCGAGTGGGCGGCCTAGCGCGGGCGCAGCGCGACGATCGCGAGCACGGCCGGGGCGGCGGTCATGAGGGTGAAGGTGACCGGTGAGATGTGGTGCTCCACCGGTTTGCGGGCGCGGGTGTGGTACGCGGGCCGGGCCACCGGCCTGGGCGTGGGAGCCGGAGCCGTCGCCGATGGCGGTGCCGGCGGCTCGGGCGCGGGCTTCGGCGGCGGCGCGGCGGGGGCGGCGCGCACCGGTGGCGGTGGCGGTGGCGGTGGCGGCTTGGGCGCCGGCGGCGGCTTCGGGGCCGGTACGGGCGGCGCGGGGGCCGGCTCGGACGGCGGTGGCGGGGTGGGCTTCGGCGGCGGCGGCGGAGTGGGCGGTGGCGGCTTCGGCGGTGGAGTGGGCGGCGGCGATGGCGGCGGCTTGGGAGTCGGCTTGGGCGGGCAGGGCGGGGGCGGGGGCGGGCAGTGGTGCGCGCCGGAGTGGCCCTTGCCGCGGTGGCCGCAGGCGTGGCCGTGGCCGTGACCGCCGTGATGTCCGCCACCCCGGCCGGCCCCGGCGCCGCCGCTGCCGGCGTAGGCGTACAGCTCGACGGCGGGTCCCCCGTCGAAGGTGCCGATCGTCGCGTAGGCGCAGCTATCGGCCACGGCCGGTGTGGTGGCGAGCGCCGCCCACAGCAGGACCGGGACCGCCAGCAGGCGTCTGGCACAGGCTCTGTTCACTGGGCGAGCATGGGCCCGCGCGCGCCCGCGCACGCGGAGCGCGGTGTCGGTTCGCCTGATCGGGTGGAGCATGGAGCGTAGATGTTTGAGCCAGCTTCGGGTCGCTTCTGATCGTTCACAGTCGAAATCTCAAATGGTATTTGTCGGTTTCCCCTTCATCGGTGACGGGGGCCGCACGTGCCTTTGGTGTGTGACCAAGAACGGACCGCCAATTTCCGCTTTTGCTCGCCCTGTTGGGAAATGATCAGTACATTCGGCTCGGACAGCAGTCCGACCACCGTCCCACCCCCCGGACGAACCCGCCCGACCATGGCATGACGAGGCTTGGAGACCCCGATGGAACGCCCCGCCTGGGCCCCGCCGGGCATCGACATATCGGTGCCCAGCGTGTCCCGCATCTACGATTACTACCTGGGCGGCTCCCACAATTTCGAGGTCGACCGCCAGGCGGCCCGCCGCGCCATGGAGTTCATGCCGGGCCTGCCCAAGATCATGCAGGCCAACCGGGCGTTCATGCGCCGCGCCGTCCGCCACGCCGTGGCCGAGGGCGTCACCCAGTTCCTCGACATCGGCTCCGGCATTCCGACCTTCGGCAACGTCCACGAGGTCGCCCGCGCCGCCAGCCCCGAGGCCCGCGTGGTCTACGTGGACCACGACCCGGTGGCCGTCGCCCACAGCCGGGCCGTCCTGGCCGGGGACGACCGCACCGGCGTCGTCTCCGCCGACCTGCGCAAGCCGCAGGACATCCTCGGCTCGCCCGAGGTCTGCCGGCTGCTGGACCTCGAGCGGCCCGTCGCCCTGCTGCTCGTCGCCGTCCTGCACTTCCTGGAGGACACCGACCAGCCGTACGACTCCGTCGCCGAGCTGCGCGACGCGCTGGCCCCGGGCAGCCTGTTGATCCTCACCCACGCCTCCTACGAGGGCATTCCGCTCACCGAGGAGGTCGCGGGCGGGGCCGTCGGCGTCTACCGGGACATCCGCAACCCGCTGGTCATGCGCAGCCACGAGCAGATCACCGGCTTCTTCGACGGGTTCGAGCTGCTGGAGCCGGGCCTGGTGTCCATGCCCGACTGGCGCCCCGAACGCATCGGGCCGCTTGAGGACGGCGAAGAGCCCGAGGACCCGTACGCGTTCTCGGGCTACGGCGGCGTGGGACGCAAGGCGTGAGACTCCCCGCTCCGACGCCCCCGCCCGCCGGCCCCCGCCCCGCGGGCCGTGCCCCCGTCAGCCCCGGCCCGGTCGGATCCGGCCCCATGGGCCCGGGTGCCGGCTCCGGTCCGGCCGGCTCCGGTCCCATGGCCTCCGCTCCTGTCGCCTCCGGTCCTCGCGCCTCCGGCTCCGTGGGCCCCGGAGCTGCTGTGCCCGGCCCGGCCGGCCCCGGTGCTGCCGGGGCGGCGCCCGCCGGGCGGCCGGGGTCCGCTCAGGGCCGCCCTGCGGCCACCGCCCCGCCGGCCGGCCTGCAGGAGGGCCGTGCGCCGCTGCGCGAGCCGCGCAGCGGGCTGGAGGACCGCATCGCCCGCTTCGCCACCATCTGGGGCCGGGCCATCTTCCCCGTCACCGCGACGTCCCTGACCCGCCCCGAGTTCGAACAGCACCTCGTGCCCCTCGCCCGGACCCTGACCGAGGCCCTGCACGCCCGTCCCTTCGACGCGTCCGTCGCGCAGCGCGTGGGCGCCGAGCTCGTCGCCGTGCACTGCACCGACCCGGAGGCGCTCGCCGGCACGCTCGGGGTGGTCGAGTCCTACCTGGTGCTCTACTGCGGCCCCGAAGGGCCCGACGGCGCCGGCACGGACAGCACCGAGGAGTACCGGTCCCGCTGCGCCCGGCTCCAGCACGGCATCGCCGCCGGCTTCGCCCGCGCCCTGCGCGAGCGCACCCTGCGGGAGCAGGAGGCCATCGCCCGTTCCGCGCTGACGGCCCGCAGCGACGCCCAGCAGGCCCTGCACGCCAGCGAGGAACGCTTCCGGGCGGTCTTCGAGGGAGCGGCCGTCGGCATCGGCATCGCCGACCTGGAGGGCAACGTCCTCGAGGTCAACGACGCCCTGCTGAAGATGTTCGGCGGCCTGGAGGGCCACGTTCGCAGCCGGAACGTCAGCGAATGGGGCCACCCCGACGACACCCCGCACGTCTGGCGGATGTACGGGGAACTCGTCCGCGGGGAACGCGAGCACTACCGCGTCGAGAAGCCCTACTACCGGCACGACGGCACCGTGCTGTGGACCAACCTGACGGTGTCCCTGCTGCGCGACGCCGACGGCGTGCCCCAATACCAGCTGGCCCTGATGGAGGACACCACCGAACGCCGGCTCCTCAACCTCCGGCTGCGCTACGAGGCCACCCACGACGCCCTCACCGGGCTGCCCAACCGGACGCTCTTCTTCGAGCGGCTGGAGAAGGCGCTGGGAGGCGCCCCCGGCAGCCGCTTCGGCCTGTGCTACCTGGACCTCGACGGCTTCAAGGCGGTCAACGACAGCCTCGGCCACTCGGCGGGGGACCGGCTGCTGGTGGAGGTCGCCGACCGGCTGCAGAGCTGCGCCACCGGACCGGGCGAGGTCGTGGCCCGCCTCGGCGGCGACGAGTTCGTGGCCCTCACCACGGGGCCCGCCGCCGGCACGGACGAGGATCCCGGGGACAAGGTGACCGACCTGGCGGTGCGCATCCTGTCGGCGCTGTCCACCCCCATCCGGCTGGAGGGCCGGGAGCTGTCGGTGCGCGGCAGCATCGGCATCGTCGAGGGCCGCGCGGGGGAGCGCACCCCGGCGGAGGTGCTGCGCAGCGCGGACATCACCATGTACCGGGCCAAGGCGGCCGGCGGCAACCGCTTCGAGTTCGCGGACGCGGAGGCGGACGCCCGCGCCATCACCCGGCACGGCCTGACCAACGCCCTGCCGGCGGCGCTGGAACGCGGCGAGTTCTTCATCGAGTACCAGCCCCTGGTGCACATGCACGACGGCAGCGTCCACGGCGCGGAGGCGCTGGTGCGCTGGTCGCACCCCCAGTACGGGGTGCTCGGCCCGGACCGCTTCATCCCGCTCGCCGAACGCACCGGGCTGATCGTGCCGCTCGGCCGCTGGGTGCTGGAGGAGTCCGTCCGACAGGCCCGCAACTGGCAGCGCCAGCACGGCGGGGCCGCCCTGCGCGTCAACGTCAACCTCTCGCCGACCCAGCTCCACCATCCCGGTCTGGTCGCCGACACCGTCCGCGTGCTGGAGACCTTCGGGCTGGCTCCGGGCGCCCTGTGCCTGGAGGTCACCGAATCGGCGCTGATCGGCGCCGACGACGAGCTCCTCGAACCGCTGCGCCGGCTCGCCGCGCTCGGCGTGGACATCGCCCTCGACGACTTCGGCACCGGCTACTCGAACCTGGCCAACCTGCGCCGTCTCCCCGTGAGCGTCCTGAAACTGGACCGCTCCTTCACCCAGGGGATGCAGCAGCAGCCGGCCAACCCCGTCGACGTCAAGATCGTGGAGGGCATCGTCGCCCTGGCCCACAGCCTCGAACTGGCGGTCACGGTCGAGGGGGTGGAGACCGGCGTCCAGGCGGCTCAGCTCCGTGCCCTCGGCTGCGACACCGCCCAGGGCTGGTACTACGCCCGCCCCGGGGCCCCGGACCGGATCCACGCCCTCACCCTCTCGGACGCCGTCCCCACCCTCTGAACCGGGACCCGGCCGGCGCCGTCCCGGCCGGCCCCGGCGAGGGTGCCGCCGGACCCGCCGGACCCGCCGGCCCGGCCGGGGTTGCGCCCGGCGGGGCCGCCCGGATCAGCCCATGCCGGCCTCCGTTCCCCGGCCGGGCTCGCGCACCGCGGCCATGACCCGCCGGTGCCGCTCGGAGGTGTCCGCCAGCACCCGCGCTGCCGCCGGCAGTCGCTCGGCCTCGTACACGTCGAGCACCTGAGCCCCGGCTTCCCCGGTGAGGGCCGCGCCCAGAGTCCGGCCGAGGACCACCGCGTCCTGGATGCCGGTGTTCATTCCGAGCCCGCCGGCCACGGAGTGGACATGGGCGGCGTCCCCGGCGAGGAAGGCCCGGCCCTCGCGCAGCCGTGTGGCCATGCGGACGTTGACCCGCCAGGTGGAGAGCCAGGTCGCCCGGGTCAGCCGTATGCCCCCCATCCGGGCGTGCCGGTCGAAGAGCCGCTGGAAGCCCTCCAGCGACGGCGGCACCGGCGCGCCGTCCTCGTCGAGCTCCGGCGAGGCCTGGAGCTGGAACGACGGCGTCCCCGGTATCGGACAGAGCATCACGGCCCCGCCGTCCGAGGTGAACCACTGGTGCCAGCGGTCCCGGCTCAGCCCCGGGGCCTCGACGTCACCGATCACCATCAGCTGGGTCTCGTCCGTGGTCCCCTCGAAGGGGATGCCGAGGAGCTTGCGGGTCGTGCTGTGGCCGCCGTCGCATCCGGCGAGGTACCCGGCGCGGATCGAGCGGCCGTCCGCCAGCCGTGCGGTGAGCCCCTCCGCGTCCTGGTCGATCCCGGTGACCCGGGCGTCGTACTCGACGTGGACGCCGAGGGCGGAGAGGTGCTCGCGCAGGATCCCCTCGATCTGCCACTGGCCGATGAAGAGGCCGCCCCCGGAGGGGGTGTCGTTGACGTACGCGCCGTCGAAGTACTTGCGCAGCACCAGCCCCCGGATGCCCGCTGCGGACAGCCGCTCGCCCAGACCGAGTCCGGCGAGGACCTCGAGGCTTTCCGGGTTGAGGCCCTTGCCGCGGGATTCGCGGTGCGGGCCGGGTCGCTGGTCGAGCACACGGACCGGGATGCCCCGGCGGGTGAGGTCGCAGGCAAGGGTGAGTCCGGTGGGGCCGGAGCCCGCGATCAGTACGTCGGTCATCGGAATGTCCTCTCGTCCTTCGGTGCCCTCGGTGGGTCGATGGCTCAAGGAAAGCGCGACCCGGGCAAAAATGCAACCCGGTCACGATATTGACTTGGTTGTTCTTTCGTGTCACGCTGGAGACATGGAGAACATGACGGATGCGCCCACGGGGCTGCGCGAGACGAAGAAACTGCGGACGAAGAACCAGCTGGCGGCCACCGCGCTCGAGCTCTTCCTGGAGCGCGGCTTCGACGCCGTGTCGGTGGCCGACGTCGCCGCCGCGGCCGAGGTCTCCAAACCCACCCTGTTCCGGTATTTTCCGAGCAAGGAGGACCTGGTGCTGGACCGGTTCGCCGACCACCAGGACGAGGCGGCGCGCATCGTGCGCGACCGTCCGGCGGGCCTGACCCCGGTCCGGGCGGTCCACGAGCACTTCCTGGCCGCTCTCGCCGAGCGGGACCCGATCACCGGGCTCTGCGACCACCCGAACGTCCTCGCGTTCCAGGGGCTGCTGTACTCGACCGCCAGCCTGGAGACCCGGCTCGCCCACTACACGGCGCGCGAGGTGGAACTGCTCGCGGCGGTCCTGGAGGCGGAAGAGATCCCCCCGTTCACCGCCCGGCTGGCGGCCCGGCACCTGGTGACCGTCCGACAGGAGCTGGGCCGGGAGAACTGGCACCGGCTCTCGGCGGGGCAGAGCGCCGACGAGGCATACCCGGCCGCCGCCGCCGAAGCCGACCGTGCCTTCGCCATGCTGGCCGACGGACTCGACCGGACCCTCGGGCCGCTCATACCCTCCTGACGCCGGCGCACGGGATCGCCGGTGACTCGAATCGCGGAGGCGGGAGCGCGCATGGGCGCCAGGTATGTCACCGAGCTGATCGGGGCGTTGGAGCGGTACGGGGACCGGTCGGCGATCGGGGCCGGGGCGGTCGTCCTGCGGTTCTCCGAAGTGCTGGACACGGTGTACCGGCTGGCCGGGGCGCTGGAGGAGGCCGGTGTCCGGCGGGGCGCAGGGTTGGCCTGCGTGACGGGCGGCAACCGGCCGGAGGCGCTCCTCGTGCGGATCGCGGCGCACGTGCTGGGCGCGCGGCTCACCCAGGTCGTGGGCGGTCCGGCCGTGCACGGCGTGGACTTCATACTGCGGGACTGCCGGCCGGCCCTGGTGGTGCACGACGTCCCGGTGCCGGAGACCGGTGCCCCGCGGCTCCGCCTGGACCGGCTGCTCGCGGCGGCGGCCGAACGGGAGGCCGCCGAAGTGCCGGCACGTGCGAGGGAGGAGGACCTCGCCCGCGTGATGTACACCGGCGGGACCACGGGCCGCCCCAAGGGTGTGGCCTCGACCTTCGGCGCGCTGGCCGCGCGGGACAGCGGCCGCGGGGCCCGGTGGACCGAGTCGGTGTACCTCTCGGTCACCACCCTGGCCCAGCGCTCCGGCGGGCGGTGCCTGGAGCAGCTGCGGGCCGGCGGCAGGGTGGAGATCCTCGATCCGTTCGAGCCGCGGGAGTTCGCGGCCGCCTGCCGGCGCCTGGGGCGGGTGTCCACGTACCTGACGCCGCCGATGCTCTACCGGCTGCTGGACGACCCGGCGACCGCCCAGGGGATTCCGGGACTCGAGGCGGTCTCGTACGGCGCCTCGCCCATCCTCCCCGCACGTCTGGGTGAGGCCGTGACCCGATGGGGCGTGAAGTGGCGGCAGGGCTACGGGATGAACGAGGCGGGGGTGATCTGCCGGCTCACCCCCGCCGACCACGACGCGGCGGTGGCCGGCCGGCCCGAGCTGCTGGCGTCGGCGGGGCGGCCCGCGTCCGGGGTGGAGCTCCAGGTGCGGGACGAGCGGGGCGGCGTACTGCCCCCCGGACACAGAGGAGAGGTGTGGGTCCGCTCGGGGACGGTGATGGCCGGCTACTGGAACCAGCCCGACCTGACGGCCGAAGTCCTGCGTGAGGGATGGCTGCGCACCGGGGACGTCGGGCACGTCGGCGAGGGCGGGTACCTCTACCTCGACGACCGGGTCAAGGACATGGTCATCGTCAACGGAGCCAACATCTACTGCCTGCCCGTCGAAGCGTCCCTCGCACGGCATCCCGCCGTGGCGCAGGCGGTGGTGGTCGGGCGTCCCAGCCCGGTCACCGGCGAGGAGCTGTGCGCCTTCCTGGTCCCGGTCCCCAGCCGTGAGCCGAGCGGGACGTCCGCGGCCGAGGCCTGTGATCTGGTGGAGCGGGAGCTGGCCCCGGCGCACCGGCCGACCACCGTGTTCTGGGAACGGGAGATCCCGCTGACCGACCGGGGCAAGCCCGACAAGCAGTGCCTGCGACGGCGCGCCGCGACCGCGTCGTCCCCGCCACCCGCATGACCCGAGAGGGCATGGGGAAGCTCCGGCGGAGCAGGGCCGGCCCGGCCGTGGTCCGCCGGACGCCGTCCTATCGCCGCGCGTGCTGCTTCCAGTCGTGGACGAGGAGCCCGAGCACCACCTCGTCCAGGAACTCTCCCAGAACCCAGGCCGAGGAGCGCAGCACGCCCTCCCGTACGAAACCGTTGCGCTCGGCGGAGCGCAGCATCGCGGCGTTGTCCGACAGCGTCTCGATCTGCAGCCGGTGCAGGCCGCGCACGACGAAGCCGTAGTGGCACAGCACCGCGACCACGTCGGTGCCGTAGCCCTTGCCCCGGCAGGACGGAAGCAGTCCCAGCCCGATGTGCGCGGACCGGCTGTGGTTGTCGATGCCCCACAGCGTCGCGGTGCCGACCAGGGTGCCGCCGTCCAGCTCCACCACGGAGAACTGGACGCTTCCCTCCCTCGTGTCGTCCACCACGAGCCGCGGATCCTTCGAGCCGGGCGTGATCGGCCGCCACGGCCCGCCTTCGGCCCGGGAGGAGTTGACCACGTCGTCGTAGAGCTCGGCCCGCAGGACCGGGATGTCATCGTCGTACCGGGCCCGGAGCCCGACCTTGCTGCCTATGAGCATAGGAGCTTCCTATCCGGCCGGACCGGCAGGCGGCAAACCATTAACCGCCGGCAAACCAATGAGCGGCCCCCCCGGCGGGGTTGCGCGCGGCGGCGGCCCCTGCGCCCGCCGTCCCGCGCGAGCCACCTGCGCCCGCCGTCCCGCGCGAGCCACCTGCGCCCGCCGTGCCGCGCGAGCCATCTGCCGCGCGCCCCGCGCGAGCCGCCCGCCGCCCGCCGGGGGACCGTCTCAGCCGACCAGGATCCGCTTCAGTTCCCGGGCCGCGCGCGGGGGCGCGACGTCCGTACGGTGGGCCAGGGCGATGGTGCGGCGCAGCGGGGAGCCGGCCAGGGGGGTGGCGCGCAGGCCCGGGCCGGCGTGGTCCACGACCATGGCCGGGACCACCGCGATGCCCAGCCCGGCGCGTACGAAGCCCAGCACCGCGTCCATCTCCCCGCCCTCCACGGTGAACACCGGCTCGAAGCCCGCCGCCCGGCACGCCCCCACCGTCAGGTCCCGCAGGTCGTAGCCGTGGCGGAACATCACCATCGGCTCCTCGCGCAGGTCGGCGATGGTCAGCTCCCCGCCGCCCGCCGGGGGCGGGAGGTCCGCGGACGACACCACCACCAGGTCCTCGGTGAGCAGTTCCACCGTGGTCAGGGCGGGCGCCGACGGCGGCAGCGGCAGCGCGATCAGAGCCAGGTCCAGCACCCCGCGCGCGAGTTCGCGTACCAGGTCCAGCGAGCCGCTCTCCTCGATCAGCAGCTCGATGCCCGGATGGGCCGCGTGGAAGGCGCGCAGCACGGCCGGCAGCAGGCCCGTGCACACGCTCGGCGTCGCCCCCAGCCGCACCCGGCCCCGCCGCAGCTGCGCCAGCTCCTGCACCTCCAGCCGTGCCGTGTCCGCGTCCGCCAGGATGCGCCGTGCCAGCGGCAGCAGCGCCTCGCCCGCGTCGGTCAGCGCGATGTTGCCGCGCGCCCGGCTGAACAGTTCGGCGCCGAGCTCGCGCTCCAGCGCCTTGATCTGCTGGGACAGCGACGGCTGGGCCACGTGCTCGCGCTCGGCGGCGCGCGTGAAGTGCCGGGTCTCGGCGACGGCCACGAAATAGACCAGCTGCTGGAACTGCATGCCCCCCAGGCTACCGCCCACCATAGGCTGTGCCTATCGCGATCAGCTCCACCATGTCTTGGACCTCTCGGGACCTTCGTCCTTACGGTCATTCCATGGCTCTGGCAACGCGGACGGCACGACGGCCGTCCACCACGCGCACGCTCTGGGACTCCACCGTCGGCAAGAAGTCCGTGATGGCCGCATCAGGCCTGGTCATGCTCGGCTACCTCGTCGTGCACATGCTCGGCAACCTCAAGATCTTCTTCGGGGCGGACGAGTTCAACGGCTACGCCCACTGGCTGCGCACCCTCGGCTCCCCTTTCCTGCACCACGAGTGGGCCCTGTGGATCGTCCGCGTGATCCTGGTCGCGGCCGTCGTCGCGCACGCCGTCTGCGCCTACCAGCTCAGCCGCCGCGACATCAGGGCGCGCCCCGTCAAGTACGCCCGCAAGCGCCGCCGGGCCGGCTACGCCACCCGCACCATGCGCTGGGGCGGCGTCATCCTCGGCCTCTTCATCGTCTGGCACCTCCTCGACCTCACCACGCTCACCGTCAACGAGCGCGCCTGGGCCGGCCACCCCTACGAGAACGTCCTCTCGACCTTCTCCACCTGGTACGGCAACACCATCTACATCGTGGCGATGACGGCACTCGGCCTGCACGTGCGCCACGGCTTCTGGAGCGCCGCCCAGACCCTCGGCGCGGGCAACGCCCGGCGCGACCGGGCGCTGAAGTCCCTGGCCAACGTCCTGGCCCTCGTCCTCTTCGCGGGCTTCGTGTCCGTGCCCCTCGCCGTCATGACCGGAGTGGTGAGCTGACCATGAGCACCGAGTATCCCGCCTACACCACCGGAGCCCCCGTCCGCGACCCCAAGGCCCCCCAGGGCCCGATCGCCGAACGCTGGGACCGCCGCCGCTTCGAGGCGAAGCTGGTCAACCCGGCCAACCGCCGCAAGCACACCGTGATCGTCGTCGGCACCGGCCTGGCGGGCGGTGCCGCCGGCGCGACCCTCGCCGAGCAGGGCTACCACGTGGTCCAGTTCTGCTTCAGCGATTCCCCGCGCCGCGCCCACTCCATCGCCGCACAGGGCGGCATCAACGCCGCCAAGAACTACCGCAACGACGGGGACTCCGTACACCGGCTCTTCTACGACACCGTCAAGGGCGGCGACTTCCGTGCCCGCGAGTCCAACGTCCACCGCCTCGCCCAGATCTCCGTCGAGATCATCGACCAGTGCGTGGCCCAGGGCGTCCCCTTCGCCCGCGAGTACGGCGGCCTCCTCGACACCCGCTCCTTCGGCGGCGTCCAGGTCTCCCGCACCTTCTACGCCCGTGGCCAGACCGGCCAGCAGCTGCTGCTCGGCGCCTACCAGGCGCTGTCCCGGCAGATCGCCGCCGGCAACGTGGAGATGCACGCCCGTACCGAGATGCTCGACCTGATCACCGTCGACGGGGTGGCGCGCGGCATCGTCGCCCGGGACCTGATCACCGGCAGGATCGACACGTACTACGCGGACGCGGTGGTCCTGGCGAGCGGAGGTTACGGCAACGTCTTCTACCTCTCCACCAACGCCATGAACTCCAACGCGACCGCCGTCTGGCGGGCGCACCGGCGCGGCGCCTACTTCGCGAACCCCTGCTTCACCCAGATCCACCCCACCTGCATCCCGCGCACCGGCGACCACCAGTCCAAGCTCACCCTGATGAGCGAGTCCCTGCGCAACGACGGCCGCATCTGGGTCCCCAAGGCCAAGGGCGACACCCGCCCCGCCGCCGAGATCCCCGAGGCCGAACGCGACTACTACCTGGAGCGGATCTACCCCTCCTTCGGCAACCTGGTCCCGCGCGACATCGCCTCCCGCGCCGCGAAGAACGTCTGCGACGAGGGCCGCGGCGTCGGCCCCGGCGGCCAGGGCGTCTACCTCGACTTCGCCGACGCCATCCGCCGCATGGGCCGGGACAAGGTCGCCGAGAAGTACGGCAACCTCTTCGAGATGTACGAGCGGATCACCGCGGAGGACCCGTACGAGGTCCCGATGCGGATCTACCCGGCCGTCCACTACACGATGGGCGGGCTGTGGGTCGACTACGACCTCCAGACCACCGTCCCCGGCCTGTTCGCGATCGGTGAGGCCAACTTCTCCGACCACGGGGCCAACCGCCTCGGCGCCTCCGCGCTGATGCAGGGCCTCGGCGACGGCTACTTCGTCCTCCCCTCCACCATCAGCGACTACCTCGCCCGCCGCACGGCCGGGGAGGGCACCGGCGCGGTCGACGACACCCACCCCGAGGCGCGGGAAGCCGTACGCGAGACCCGCGAGCGGCTCGAACGGCTGCTGGCCGTCGACGGCGACCGCACCCCCGACTCCTTCCACCGGGAGATCGGCGAACTCATGTGGGAGTACTGCGGGATGGCCCGCACCGAGGAAGGCCTGCGCAAGGCCCTCGCCCGCATCCCGGAGATCCGCGAGGAGTTCTGGCGGCGGATCAAGGTCCCCGGCAGCGGCGAGGAGTTCAACCAGTCGCTGGAGAAGGCCAACCGCATCGTCGACTACCTCGAACTCGCCGAGCTGATGTGCCTCGACGCCCTCCACCGCGCCGAGTCCTGCGGCGGCCACTTCCGCGAGGAGTCCCAGACCCCGGACGGCGAAGCCGCCCGCCGCGACGAGGAGTTCGGCTACGTCGCCGCCTGGGAGTACGCCGGCACCGGCGCCGCGCCCGTCCTGCACAAGGAAGACCTCGTCTTCGAGTACGTCCACCCCACCCAGCGGAGCTACGCATGAAGCTCACCCTGCGCGTCTGGCGCCAGCAGAACGCCGACGCCCCCGGCGCCATGGCCTCCTACGAGGTCGACGGCATTTCGAAGGACATGTCCTTCCTGGAGATGCTCGACACGCTCAACGAGGACCTCATCCTGCGCGGCGAGGACCCGGTCGCCTTCGACCACGACTGCCGGGAGGGCATCTGCGGCGCGTGCAGTCTCGTCATCAACGGTGACGCCCACGGCCCCGAACGGACCACCACCTGCCAGCTCCACATGCGGTCCTTCGACGACGGCGACACCATCGACGTCGAACCGTGGCGCGCCTCGGCCTTCCCCGTGGTCAAGGACCTCGTGGTGGACCGCAGCGCCTTCGACCGCATCATCCAGGCCGGCGGCTACATCACCGCGCCGACCGGCTCCGCCCCCGAGGCGCACGCCACGGCCGTGCCCAAGCCGGCCGCCGACCACGCCTTCGAGCACGCCGAGTGCATCGGCTGCGGCGCGTGCGTGGCGGCCTGCCCCAACGGCTCCGCGATGCTGTTCACCTCAGCCAAGATCAACCACCTGAACGTGCTCCCGCAGGGCTCGCCCGAGCGCGAGACGCGGGTGCTGGACATGGTGGCGCAGATGGACGGCGAGGGATTCGGCGGCTGCACCCTGACGGGAGAATGCGCGACGGCCTGCCCCAAGGGCATTCCGCTGCCGTCGATCGCAGCGATGAACAAGGAGTGGCTGCGGGCCCTGCGCAAGGCCTGACGCTCCCTGCGGCGGGGCGGCGGCCGCGCCCGTGTGCCGCCCAGCCCCCGCAGGAGCCCGGCCCCGGACCGCGAATCCCGGCCCGGGCCCCTGCCCCCGCCCCCGGCCTGGGCCGATCGGCTGACCCGCTCCGCCGACCGGGCGCTCGTACAGCCGGTACGCCGCGCCGCGCCCCGGCCCGGTCCGGCGCGTGGGGTTCAGTGGACCCCATGCCCCACGCCCCCGCCGGGTCCGGACCGCGCCGCCGCACCGCGCTGGCCGCCGCCCTCGCCTGCCTGGCGCCGGCCGGCTGCACGGCGCGCGACAATGCCACCCGCCACAGGGCGCCCCGCCCCGCCCCCGGCGGGCAGGCCCCCGGCAAGGACGCCCTCGTGATGGTGATCCGGCACGCGGAGAAGCCGTACCCCGGAGCCACCGGCGAGGACGACGAGGGCAACGAGGACCCCGGCTTCCTCGCCGGACGCGGCCGCCGCCGCGCCGACGAGCTGCCCCGGCTCTTCGGCCCCGCCCACAGTGCCCGGCTGCCCCGGCCCGCCGCGCTGTTCGCGACCGGCGGGCCGGAATCCGCCCCCGCCCGGTGCAGGCAGACCCTGGCGCCCCTGGCCGCCGCCCTGCGGGTCCCCGTAAACGCGCGGTACGCCCTCGGAGCCGAAACAGACCTGGCCCGGGCCGCGTTGGAGGCCCGGACACCCGTCCTCGTGTGCTGGGAGCCCGCCGGGATCCCCCGCCTGGTCCGCGCCCTCGGCGCCCACCGGGTCCTCGGCGTGCCCGCCGTCTGGCCCGACCGCTACGACCTCGTCTGGACCCTGACCCGCACCCGCGGCGCATGGGCCTTCCGCGAACTGCCGCAGGACCTCCTGCCCGGAGACGCCTGATCCGCCCCGGAGCCCCCTACAGACCCAGCACCCGCGCCAGGTAGGGGGCCGTGCGGGCGTCCGGCGAGGCGGCCACCGCCGGGGGCGGACCGGCGGCCGTGATCCGGCCGCCCTCCGCGCCGCCGCCCGGCCCCAGGTCGATGACCCAGTCCGCCCCCGCCACCACCTCCATGTCGTGCTCCACGACCACCACCGAGTGCCCCGCGTCCACCAGCCCGTGCAACTGCCGCAGCAGAACCCGCACATCGGCCGGATGCAGCCCCGTCGTCGGCTCGTCCAGCAGGTACAGGGTGTGGTCGCGGCGCAGCCGCTGGAGCTCCGTCGCCAGCTTGATGCGCTGCGCCTCCCCGCCCGACAGTTCCGTCGCCGGCTGCCCCAGCCGCAGGTAGCCCAGGCCGATGTCCTCCAGCGCCCGCAGGCTGCGCGCCGCGGCCGGGACCTCCGCGAAGAAGCCCGACGCCGCCTCCACCGTCAGACCCAGCACCTCCGCGATGTTCAGCCCCGCGTAACGCACCTCCAGCGTCTCGGGGTTGTACCGGGCGCCCCCGCAGTCCGGGCACGGGGCGTACGTGCGGGGCAGGAAGAGCAGCTCCACCGAGACGAAGCCCTCGCCCTGGCAGGTCTCGCAGCGCCCGCCCGGCACGTTGAAGGAGAACCGGCCGGCCTTCCAGCCGCGCTCCCTGGACTCCGGAGCGGCCGTGAAGAGCCTGCGCACGACGTCGAACAGGCCGGTGTACGTGGCCAGGTTGGAGCGGGGCGTCCGCCCGATCGGCTTCTGGTCCACCTCCACCAGCCGCCGCACCGGGAAGTCCGCCTCCCCGAGCCGCCCGGTGACCTCGCCCGCCAGCACCTGCCCCACCAGCGTGGACTTCCCCGAACCGGACACCCCCGTCACCGCCGTGAACACCCCCAGCGGGAACTCCACGTCCACACCGCGCAGGTTGTGCCGGTCGGCGCCCGTCAGCCGGACGGCACCGGAGGCCGCGCGCGGGGGCCGATCCCGGCCCCGGGGCGCGGCGGGAGCGAACAGGTGCCGTGCCGTCGCCGACTCCGCGACGGCGGCCAGCTCCCCGGGCGGCCCGCTGTACAGCACCCGTCCGCCGTGCTCCCCGGCCAGCGGCCCCACGTCCACCACCCAGTCCGCGCGGCGCACCACGTCCAGCTGGTGCTCCACGACGAAGACGGTGTTCCCCGCCCGCTTCAGCCGCTCCAGAACGCCGAGCAGCGCCTCGGTGTCCGCCGGGTGCAGCCCCGCCGACGGTTCGTCCAGTACGTACACCACCCCGAACAGCCCCGAGCGCAGCTGGGTCGCCAGCCGCAGCCGCTGGAGTTCGCCCGCCGAGAGGCTGGGCGCCGTCCGGTCCAGGCTCAGATAGCCGAGCCCCAGCTCCGCCACGGGCGCGATCCGCGCCCGGAGGTCCCCGGCCAGCACCCGCGCCGCCTCACCCTCCAGCGGAGCCGTGGCCAGCAGGCGGTCCAGGTCGCTCAGTGCCAGCGCCGCCGTCTCCGCGATCGTCCGGCCCGCGAACGTCACCGCCAGCGCCTCCGGCCGCAGCCTGCGCCCCGCGCACGCCGGACACGGGGCGTCGGTGAGGAACTTCTCCGCGCGCGCCCGCAGGGTGGCGCTCTTGGTGTCGGCGAACGTCCGCATCACATAGCGGTGGGCGCTCGTGTACGTGCCATGGTAAGGCCGTTGGATCCGGTCGGCATCGCGCACCGGATGCACGGTGACCACGGGCTGCTCCTCCGTGAACAGGATCCACTCCCGGTCCTCCGCCGGCAGCTCCCGCCAGGGCCGGTCCACGTCGTGGCCGAGCACCTCGAGGATGTCGCGCAGGTTCTTGCCCTGCCACGCTCCCGGCCAGGCCGCGATGGCTCCTTGACGGATCGACAGGTCCGGGTCGGGTACGAGGAGTTCCTCGCTGGTGCGGTGGATCCGGCCCAGCCCGTGGCAGGAGGGGCAGGCGCCGGCCGCCGTGTTGGGGGAGAAGGCGTCGGAGTCGAGCCGCTCGGCGCCCGGGGGATAGGTTCCGGCCCGCGAGTACAGCATCCGCAGGGAGTTGGAGAGCAGGGTCACCGTCCCCACCGAGGACCGCGAGCCCGGAGCGGAACGGCGCTGCTCCAGGGAGACGGCGGGCGGCAGCCCGGTCACCGAGTCGACCTTCGGGGCGCCGATCTGGTGGATCAGCCGCCGGGCGTACGGGGCGACCGACTCGAAGTAGCGCCGCTGGGCCTCGGCGTAGAGGGTGCCGAAGGCCAGGGAGCTCTTCCCGGAGCCGGACACACCGGTGAAGACGGTCAGGGTGTCGCGCGGGATGTCCACGTCGACCCCCCGCAGGTTGTGCTCCCGGGCACCGCGTACCCGTACGCAGGGGTCGGGGGCGGCGTCGGGCCGTTCGGGCCCGGAGGGCGCATCGGGGGAGTGGTGCATTCGTCCCAGTTTAGGGGCCCTTCGGGGCTGAGGGTGCACGACCCGGCGCCGGAGGCCGGCCGGCGGGCCGGGGCCCGCCGCCTGTTGGGCAGGGAGTTCCGCCACCCGGTCCGGACGAGCCGACCCGGCCGGCTCCGTGTCTAGCCCAGCCCGCCGATCCGGGCCAGCCGGGTGAAGGAGTCCAGCAGGGCGGTCCGGTCGTACGTGGAGGTGGTGACCAGGAGCTCGTCCGCACCCGTGGTCTCCGCGACCTCGGCCAGCGCGGCGGCGACCTGATCGGCGGTACCGGCGATGTGCCCGGCGAGGCCTCCCTCGTACAGCTCCCGCTCCTTCGGGGCCATCTCCAGCGCCGCGACCTCCTCGGCCGGGCGCAACGGCGGGAAACTGCCCCGGGTCCGCGAGAGCGCGAGGGCCCAGGCCTCCGGCCGCAGCATTCGCCGGGCGGCCTCCTCGGTGGCGGCGACCGCGACCGTCCCCGAGACCACCACGTACGGCTCCGCCGCCCACGCGGACGGCCGGAACTCCTCCCGGTACCGGCGCACCGCCTCGGTGACCTTGGCGCGGCCCCGCAGGTCTCCGACCACCACCGGGAGTCCGGCCCGGGCGGCGATCCCCGCGCCGTTCCCCGTGGCCAGCACGAAGGGCGGGATCCGCAGCCCCTCCGCCGGGCGGGCGTGCACCTCGGGGTGGACCCGCTGGCTGCCGTCGATCCACCCCAGCAGCTCGGCCAGCTGCTCCTCGAAGCGGTCGGCGTCGGCGGTGTCACGGCCCAGGGCCCGCCGGATGCCGCCGGTGAAGCCGACCGAGCGGCCGAGCCCCATGTCGATCCGGCCGGGGAACAGGGCTTCCAGGACCCCGAACTGCTCGGCGACGACCAGCGGCTGGTGGTTGGGCAGCATCACCCCGCCGGTTCCGACCCGGATCCGCCGGGTGGCGGCGGCCACGGCGGCGGCCAGCACGGTGGGCGCGGAACCGGCGACCCCGGGCACGCTGTGGTGCTCCGACACCCAGAAGCGGTGGTAGCCCAGCTCGTCCGCCGCGCGGGCCAGCTCCACGGTGTCCCGCAGGGCCTCCGGGGCGGTGTGCCCCTCGCGGGTGCGGGACCGGTCGAGTATCGAGACTTTTGGGATCACAGAGGTCTCAACGCGCGGCGGCGGGAGGCATTCCCCGCCGGTGCGCTGGCCGGTGCGCTGTCGGAGGCGGGACCTAGGCTGCGTACATGACCAAGACCGCATCCCGTCGGCCGCTGGCCGTCTTCGACATCGACAACACCCTCGCGGACACGAGTCACCGCCAGCACTTCCTGGAGGGCCGGCCCCGCGACTGGGCGGGCTTCTTCGGCGCGGCCCCCGCCGATCCGCCGCTCGCCCGGGGCGTGGCGCTGGCGGTGGAGAGCGCGGCCGACTGCGAGGTGGTGTACCTGACCGGCAGGCCCGAGCGCTACCGGGCCGACACCGCCGACTGGCTGTCCCGGCACGGGCTGCCCGAGGGCCGGGTGTGGATGCGCGGCGACCAGGACCGGCGCCCGGCCAGGCTGACCAAGCTGGACGTGCTCAGGCGCATCGCCCGCGACCGCGAGGTGCGGGTCCTCGTCGACGACGACGAGCTCGTCTGCGACGCCGCCCGGGCGGCCGGTTTCCGGGTGCTGCTGGCGGACTGGGCCGCGGACGCGCCGGAGCTGAAGCAGGCGCAGGAGGGCGAGGGCCGCACCTGACCGGCTCTTGTCCGTAGCCCAGTCCTCGGCCTCAGTTCTCGCCGTCGAGGCGGAAGCCCACCTTCAGTCCGACCTGGTAGTGCGCGATCTCACCGTTCTCGATGTGCCCGCGCATCTGTGTGACCTCGAACCAGTCCAGATTGTGCAGGGTCTGCCCCGCACGGGCGATCCCGTTCCGGATGGCCTGATCGATGCCCTCGTGGGAGGTGCCGACGATCTCGGTCACCCGGTAGGTGTGGTTGGACATGGGGTCTCCCGCCAGTCGTCGCTGTTGCCTTGTTCCAAGGTGCCCCAGTAAGGCCCGGTCCGCGAACTTTGCGCGAACAATCCCGGGTGAAAGAGGGTTGACCCGGCCATTGGTCTATGCCAATTTCAAGCCATCTGAGATCCGTCCCCAGAAGGTGACCCCGTGAAGATGCGCTTCCTCGCCGTGTGCACGGCCCTCGTGGCCGCCGCCGCCCTCACCGGATGCGGCCGATCGGCGGGATCCGACGGAGGCGCCGACAAGGTGACGCTGTGGCTGATGAGGGGCAGCGCCTCCGAGGACTTCATCGCCGGGTTCACCGCCGACTTCGAGAAGCGGCACCCCGGCACCGACCTCGACGTGCGGATCCAGGAGTGGAAGGGGATCGGCGACAAGGTCAACGCCGTCCTCAGCGGGAAGGCCGAGGACGGCGCCGACGTCATCGAGGTCGGCAACACCCAGGTCGCCCAGTACGTCGAGACCGGCGGCGTCTCCGAGGTGACCCTCGAAGGCCTGCGCGCATGGGGCAGCAAGGACTGGCTCAAGGGCCTCTCCGACCCGGGAAGCGTCAACGGGGCCCAGTACGGAGTGCCCTGGTACGCCGCCAACCGGGTGGTGATCTACCACAAGGACCTGTTCGCGGGCGCCGGCATCAAGACCCCGCCCAGGAACCGCCAGGAGTGGATCGCCGCCACCCAGAGGCTCGACAAGGGCGAGCAGCAGGGCATCTACCTGCCCGGCCAGAACTGGTACGTCCTCGCCGGGTTCGTCTGGGACGAGGGCGGCGAACTCGCCGTCGAGACCGGCGGCCAGTGGGTCGGCGGCCTCGACGACGACAAGGCCCTCGCCGCGATGGACTTCTACAAGCAGCTCCAGGCCCTCGGTGACGGCCCCAAGTCCGCCGACGAGGAGACGCCCCCGCAGTACGAGGTCTTCGCCCGCGGCCAGGTCGCCCAGATCATCGCCACGCCCGGGCAGGCGGCCCAGATCGAGGCCGCCAACCCCGCGCTCAAGGGCAAGCTCGGCTTCTTCCCCATCCCCGGCAAGACCTCAGAGAAGGCGGGGGCCGTCCTCACCGGCGGCTCCGACCTGATCATCCCGGAGAAGACCCGCAACCGGGCCCGCGCCGTGGACGTGATCACCGCCCTGGTCAGCGAGAAGTGGCAGACCGAACTCGCCCGCACCATGAGCTACGTCCCCAACAAGACCACCCTCGCGCGCGTGGTGGAGGGCAACGACGGCGCGGCCGCCATGGCGCCCGGCGCCGCCCAGGGCCGGGCCACGCCGAAGTCCGCACGCTGGGCCGAGGTCGAGGCCAAGAACCCGATCAAGCCGTACATGACGGCCGTGCTCACCGGCCAGGACCCCCGGCAGGCGGCGAAGACGGCCTCGGACACCCTCGGCCGGATCCTCAGCTCCGACCGCTGAGCCGTCCGGGGCAGCGGGCTGGGGCAGCCGCCCGGAGCAGCCCCGGGCCAGCCGGCCCGGGATCCCGCCGGAGCCCCGGCCGGGGCCACGCCGGGCGCCCGCCCGCCGCGTCACCCGCCGAGTTCAGCCTCCGCACATCCGGGTGCCGCTGCGCGGTCACGCCGAATCCAGCCGGTCACGGAAGAAGTAGAGGAGCCGGGCCCGCCACCTGCGGCCCGGCTCCCCGTGCCCGGATCAGGAGCAGCCATGACCATCGCACCCCTGTCCCCGTCCCCCCTCGCACACCGAGTCCCGGCCGCGGCCGCCCCCACGGCCCCCGCCGCCCCCGGCTACACCGTCCGCCTCGCCCGGAACGAGGACGAGGTCCGGGCCGCCCAGCGGCTGCGCCACCAGGTCTTCGCCGGAGAGCTCGGCGCCCGCCTCGAAGGCCCGGAGCCCGGCCTGGACACCGACGCCTTCGACGCGTACTGCGACCACCTGCTGGTCCTCGACGAGGGGACCGGGCAGGTCGTCGGAACCTACCGGCTGCTGCCCCCGGAGCGCGCCGCCGTCGCCGGACGCCTCTACTCCGAGGGCGAGTTCGACCTCTCGGCCCTCGCCCCGATCCGCCCCGACCTGGTCGAGGTCGGCCGCTCCTGCGTGCACCCCGACCACCGCAACGGCGCCGTCATCGCCCTGATCTGGGCCGGCCTGGCCCGCTACATGGAGCGCAGCGGCCACAACTGGCTCGCCGGCTGCTGCTCGATCCCGCTCGCCGACGGCGGGGCGCTGGCCGCCGCCACCCGAGAGGCCGTCCTCGCCCGCAACCTCGCCCCGCAGGAGTACCGCGTCACCCCGCACCTGCCGTGGAGCCCCGAGGGCATCACCGTCCCCGGGCGCATGGAACTGCCGCCCCTGCTGCGCGGATACCTCCGCCTCGGCGCCTGGGTCTGCGGGGAGCCCGCCCTGGACGCCGGGTTCGGCTGCGCCGACCTCTACGTGCTGCTCTCCCTGCGCCGGACCAACCCGCGCTACCTGAACCACTTCCTCTCCCTCGCCCCGGGCGCATGAGCGGCTGGCTGCCCACCTCGCCCTGCACCCCCGAGGCCTGCGCCGGACACCCGGGGAAGAGCGCGAGCGCGGCCCGCGCGGCGTTCCGGCTCGCCACCGCCCTCACCCTGGTCCTGCTCGCCGTCGCCGCCGCCCCGCCGGTCCGGCTGCTTCCCGCCCGGCCCCGGCACGCCCTGGTCCGGGCCTGGGCCGCCGCGCTCGTGCGGTCGATGGGCGTACGGATCACCGTGCGCGGCACCGCGGGCCCGGACGGGGCACCGGAGGGCCGCCTGATCGTCGCCAACCACATCTCCTGGCTGGACGTCCCGCTCGTCGCCGCCGTCCTGCCCGGCCGGATGCTGGCCAAGAGCGAGATCGGCGGCTGGCCGGTGCTCGGCCGGCTCGCCGCCCGGGCGGGCACCCTGTTCATAGAACGCGACCGGATCCGGGCGCTGCCCCGCACCGTCGAGGCCCTCGCCGGCGCGCTGCGGGCCGGGGACCGGGTCACCGTCTTCCCCGAGGGCTCAACCTGGTGCGGCCGCACCCAGGGGCCGTTCCGGCGGGCCGCGTTCCAGTCGGCGCTGGACGCGCGGGTAGCCGTACAGCCGGTGCGGATCGCGTACCGGCTGGCGGACGGGGAGCCCGCCGGGGCGCCCGCCTTCGTCGGGGAGGACCCGCTGACGGCCTCCCTCTGGCGGATCGCCCGGGCGCGCGGGATACGGGCCGAGGTACGGCTGCTGCCGCGGATCCCGCCGGGCCGCCACAGCGCCCGGCGGGACCTGGCGGAGGCGGCGCGGCGGGCCGTCCTCGGCGACGCCGCGCGGGAGCTGCCGCCGCCGGCGGGCGTACCCGCACGGAGACGGCCCGGCGCGGCGCCGGATCAGCCCCCGGCCACCGACAGGGACAGCGCGAAGCGGCCCGCCGCGTCCGTCCACCAGTGCGTCAGCTCCAGCCCGGCCTCCGCCAGTTCCGCGCGCACGCCGTCCTGACGGAACTTCGCGGAGATCTCCGTCAGGATGTCCTCGCCCGCCTCGAACGGCACCAGCAGGTCCAGCGCCCGCACCTTGACCGTGACCGCCCGCCGGGCCCGCAGCCGCATCTCGATCCACTCGTGCTGCCGGTTCCACACCGCCACGTGGTCGAAGTCGGCGGTGTGGAAGTCCGCGCCCAGCTCCCGGTCGATCACCGCCAGCACGTTCTTGTTGAACTCCGCCGTCACCCCCCGCGCGTCGTCGTACGCGGCCACCAGCACGGCCTCGTCCTTCACCAGATCGGTGCCGAGCAGCAGCGCGTCCCCGGGCGAGAGCATCGCCCGTACGGACTCCAGGAACACCGCCCGCTCCGGCGGCAGCAGATTGCCGATCGTGCCGCCCAGGAACACCACCAGCCGGGGACCCGGCGAGTCAGGCAGGCGCAGCGGCTTCGTGAAGTCGGCCAGCAGCGCGTGCACCTGCAGCCCCGGATGCTGCGCCGGCAGCAGCTCGCCGGCACCGGTCAGCGCGCTCTCGCTCACGTCCACCGGCACGTACGTCCGCAGCGCGGGCATCACCTCGATCAGGTGCCGGGTCTTCTCCGAGGAGCCCGAGCCCAGCTCCACCAGGGTGCGCGCACCGCTGACCGCCGCGATCTCCACCGCCCGCTCCAGCAGGATCTCCCGCTCGGCGCGGGTGGGGTAGTACTCGGGCAACCGGGTGATCTCCTCGAAGAGTTCACTGCCCCGGGCGTCGTAGAACCACTTCGGCGGCAGCTCCTTCGGGAAGCGGGTCAGTCCGTTCAGCACGTCGGCGCGCAGCGCCTTGTCGGCGGCGTGCTCGTCGAGGGTGCGGGTGATCTGGAAATCGCTCACGGGGAGGTCTCCTTGAGGGGGGTCAGGGCGACCCGCGTGCGGGTGGCGGTCAGCAGGGTCCGGTCGGGCACCTCGTTCCAGCGGGCGTCGTCGTCATGGGGTTCGGACGCCACGACCACGCGCCCCGCCGCCGGGTCGGCCAGGTACCACAGGGAGTCGCCCCAGGCGGTCGCCGCGATGGTCGCGCCGTCGGTCAGCAGCAGGTTCAGCCGCGAGCCGGGAGCCGCCGAGGACAGCTCGCGAACCGGCTCCGCCAGGGCCGTGCCCATGTCGTCGCCCTGCCGCAGCCGGTGCAGCACCAGCGCCCAGACCAGCGCCGAATCGGTACGCGCCGCCAGCTGGAGCAGGCCCCGCGGCGGCAGGCCGGCGGCGAGCGGGGCCGCCGCGTCGGGCCAGTCCCGCACCGCCCCGTTGTGGCTGAACAGCCACGGCCCCGACGCGAAGGGGGCCGCGGCGGCCTCCCCGTCCGCGCCCGGCAGCGTGGCGTCGCGTACGGCGGCGAGGAACGCCCCGCTGCGCACGACGCGGGTGAGGTCGGCGAAGGTCAGGTCGCTCCATACGGGCCCGGAACGCCGGTAGCGGGCCGGGACCGGATCGCCCTCGGCGTACCAGCCGACGCCGAAGCCGTCCGCGTTGACCGTGCCGGACCGCTGGCGGCGCGGCTGCCAGGACTGGCGGACCAGGGAGTGCTCCGGCTCGCTCAGCAGCCGCTCCAGGGCCACCGGCGGCCCCAGGTAGGCGAGATGACGGCACATCAGACGTCCCTCGCGGTGCGGAAGCCGGAGAAGATCTGCCGGCGCACGGGCAGGTCCCAGTTGCGGAAGGTGCCCCGGCAGGCCACCGGGTCCACGGCGAAGGAGCCGCCGCGCAGCACCTTGTGCGCCGTACCGAAGAACACCTCCGAGTACTCCCGGTAGGGGAAGGCGCGGAAGCCCGGGTAGGGCAGGAAGTCCGAGGCCGTCCACTCCCACACGTCGCCGATCAGCTGGCGCACCCCGAGCGGGGATGCGCCGGCCGGGTAGCCGCCCGCCGGGGCCGGCCGCAGGTGGCGCTGGCCCAGGTTGGCGTGCGCGGGCGTCGGGTCGGCGTCGCCCCAGGGGTAGCGGCGGGAGCGGCCGGTGGCCGGGTCGTGGCGGGCGGCCTTCTCCCACTCCGCCTCGCTGGGCAGCCTGCGGCCGGCCCAGCGGGCGTACGCGTCCGCCTCGTACCAGCTCACATGCAGAACCGGTTCCTCATCGGGCACCGGCTCGGTCACGCCGAAGCGGCGGCGCAGCCACTGGCCGCCCTCGCGGTGCCAGAACAGGGGCGCCCCGATGTCGTGCGCACGGATCTGCTCCCACCCCTCGGCGGCCCACCAGCGGCGCTCCCGGTAGCCGCCGTCCGCGATGAAGGCCTGGTAGGCGGCGTTGGTCACGGGCACCGTGTCGATCCAGAAGGACGCCACTTCCCGCACGTGCGCGGGCCGTTCGTTGTCCAGAGCCCACGGCTCGGCGGAGGTGCCCATGGTGAACGGGCCGCCGGGGACGAGCACTTCCGCCGCCGGCGGCGGGGGGCCCTGCGGCGGCTCCGGGTCAGGCGCGGTCAGCACCGGGGCACCGGCCCGCAGCTGGTGCGTGATCAGCATCGTCTCGTCGTGCTGCTGTTCGTGCTGGGCGATCATCCCGAAGACGAACCCCTCGTCGAGCAGGGCCGTACCCTCCAGCGGAGTGCGCTCCAGCAGGGCGAAGACGCGGCCGCGCACCTCGGCCGCGTACCGGCGGGCCGCCTCCGGGCCGAGCAGGGGCAGCTTCGGCCGCTCGGAGCGGGGGTGCTCGAAGGCGTCGTACAGGGAGTCGATCTCCGGGTGCATGGACTCGCGGCCGGCGACGTGACGCAGCAGCCACAGCTCCTCCTGGTTCCCGATGTGCGCCAGGTCCCAGACCAGGGGCGACATCAGGGGGGAGTGCTGCGCCGTCAGGTCCCGGTCGCTCACCACGTCGGTCAGCGCGGCGGTACGGGCCCGGGCGGCGGTCAGGGCGGCCACGGCGCGCTCGCGCAGCGGCTCCGGGTGGATCTGGGGGCGGGTCTCGGTGGTCACGGGCGCGGTCCCTTCGCGGCGGGCGGCCGTCGCCGGTGTTCCCCGGCGCGGGCGGTGACATCGGCCTGGCCGGCTCCGGCTCCGGCTCCGGCTCTGGTTCCGGCGTCGGCTGCGGTTCCGGCTCCGGCTCCGGCTTCGGCGTCGTCGGCGGGGCAGCGGCCGCGCCGTACGTAGCGCTCCGCGAATTCCCCCACCGCGTCCAGGACCTCCGTGTCCGCCCCGAGCCGGGGCAGCGCCTCGCCCGCCGCCCGGAAACAGAGCGCCGCGGCCGCGCGCAGCTCCGGATCGGCCGGCCCCGACCGGGCGGCGGTCCGCCACAGGGGGTTGCGCGGCGCGCACCGGGGCCCGTACGTGTCGGCCAGAGCCTTCACGGCCCGGTAGGCGGTCTCCGAGGCCTCCGGGTCGTCGAAGAGCGCGTGCACGAGCGCCACGGGGACCAGCCAGCCGTTCTCGCCCGGCTGCGCGTCGATCATCCGCAGCTCCAGGTGACCGCGCGGCCGGACCGGCGGGAAGAGCGTGCTGAGGTGGTACTCCAGGTCCTCGGCGGTGGGCCGCCGCTCGCCGCCCGTACGGAGCCAGTCGCGGAAGCGCAGCCCGCTCGGCACCGCCCAGGGGCCGTCGCCCGGCGACCGTACGCACATCACCTCGGTGTCCAGCGCGTGCCGGACCCAGCCGGCGCGGGGCTCGGCGTCCAGGGGCGGGGCGAGCGCCCGCCGCGGGTCGATGTCGCTCCAGATCCCCTGCCGGGCGCACCGCCAGCCCCGGTACGGGCCTTCGCGGCCGGGGGAGTTGGCGAAGACGGCCACCAGTACGGCGCCCAGCAGGTGGGCGAGCTGCCAGCGGCGGCCGTACCCGAGCGGACCCGGCTCCTCGTGGCCGGCGTCCACGCAGACCTGCACCGAGGCGGAGGAGCGCATCATGGCGCGCCCGGCGGGGCCGGTGCGGTCGAAGTAGGTCTCCATCGCGTCGTAGCGCGGGCTGGTCAGCAGGCGGTCGAGCGGCCCCCGGGGGTCCTGGCCGAGGCCGCGGAGGGCGAGGCCCTGGCCGCGCAGGGCGCCGCGCACGGCGGTGAGGTCGGCCCGCAGGCCGTCCAGGCAGGCGGCGAGGGAGTCGGCGGGGGCCGAGCTGAGCTCCAGCTGGCCGCCCGGTTCGACGGTGAGCCGGGAGTTCAGGGGCAGCGCGCGGGCGGCCGCGTGGGCGGCGGTCAGCCTCTCGGGGGTCAGCGGCAGCCACGGCCGCTCGATGTCCACGACGAGCCATTCCAGCTCGGCGCCGAGGAGGCGGGGCGGGCCGGTCTTGAAGCAGATGCCGTGGACGAGGTCCTCGGCGGCCGCCTCGGTCAGGGGGTTCTGCTCGGCGTTCTGGGCGAATGGAGCGGGGGAGTCCTCGGGCATGGCCGGAACCTCGTCTCCTGTCGTCGGCCGTGATGTCACCCGTGCCTACCCGTCATCGGAGCGCTAATTCCTTTGCCGCCACGCGCCCTGCGCCACAGGATGGGGGCGTGAGCGGCAGATTGCGTGAGATCGCGCGGGAGAACGCGTTGATCGTGGCGTCCGGGGAGTACCGGACGCGGTCGGGGCGGCGGGTCTCCCTCGCCGCCGACCTGGCGGAAGCCAAGGCCGGAACCAGAATATATGGGCCGAAACAGGTCATTCCAGACGGGGAGTCCGTTGGAGGTGGCCACCGGACGGTCTTCGAGGTCACGGGGGAGAGCAGCACGGTCGCGGCGCGCCGCCTCGCGGCGGAGGGCCGCGTGGCCGTCCTGAACTTCGCCTCGGCCCGCAATCCCGGGGGCGGATACGTCAGGGGGGCCAAGGCCCAGGAGGAGGCCCTGTGCCGCGCCTCGGCCCTGTACGAGACCCTGCTGGAGGCCCCGGAGTACTACGAGGTCCACCGCGCGGGAAAGAGCACCTTCTACACCGACCGGGTGATTCACTCCCCCGGGGTGCCGGTCTTCCGCGACGACCGGGGCGAACTGCTGGACACCCCGTTCCGCGCCGGATTCCTCACCTCCCCGGCCCCGAACGCGGGCACCATCCGCCGCCAGGAGCCGGAGCGCGCCCACGAGATCCCGGCTGCCCTCGCCCGGCGGGCCGGGCTGGTCCTGGAGGTGGCCGCGCTGCACGGCTACGGGCGGCTGGTGCTGGGCGCGTGGGGGTGCGGGGTGTTCCAGAACGATCCGGAGCAGGTGGCGGAGGCCTTCCGGGCGGCGCTGACCGGCCGCTTCGCGGGGGTCTTCGAACGGGTGGTGTTCGGCATCCTGGACCGAGGCCCCCGCACCCGTGAGGCCTTCGCCGCGGTTTTCGCCGGCTGCTGAGCCGGCGCCGGGCCGACGGGAGGAGCGCCGCTCCAGCCCGGCGCCGACGGGGTTGGTCCGTCCGGGCGACGGGAAGCCGTACGCACCGCCGCGCGGGCCGACGCCTCTCCCGCCCCGGACCGGATCCCCGGCCCACCACGGCGCACACCCACCGTACGGGCCCGACCAGGCCCGGGCCCCGCAACCGTGGAGCCCCGGGCCCGGCACCGGGGCACGCGCGTCCGGCCCCCGGACGCGCGCTACTGCCAGCCGTACCGGTCGCGCAGGCGGTCCACCACCAGGCGGAAACGTGGCAGGTCCAGCGCGCAGGCCTCGCGCCGCATCCCCGACTCGTGCACCCGCAGCACCCGGTCCAGGTTCACCCAGGACTCCCGGCCCGTGCCGTCCCAGGGTCCGGATCCGATCGGCACCCACTCCCGGTCGAAGTCGTGCCGCTTGCTGGAGAGCTGGACCGCGAGCAGCGTCGCCCCGCCCGCCTCCCGCGCGACCACGAGCACGGGACGGTCCTTGCCCCGCCCGTCGTTCTCCTCGAAGGGCACCCAGGTCCACACGATCTCGCCCGGATCGGGGTCCCCGTCCGGATCGGGGGCGTACTCCGTCCGGACCGGGCCGATGGCGCGCGGATCGGCCTCGGCGGTGGCGGTGAGGCCGTTCCGGCCGGGCTGCTCGACGTGGCTGCTGCCGTGCTGCGAAGGTGCCGTCATGCGGGCGAGGTTAGTGGCTCCCGCACACCACGGGCCCCGCGCGGCGCGCGCCGTCCTCCTCCTCCCGGCCGCCCTCCCCGCCGACGCGGACATCACCGCACCCGGGGGCGGGGAAGCCGCCCACCCCCTGAGAGGGGTCAACTCGCAGCGAGCTTGGGGCGGTATCCGTGGGCGGGGGCAAGCTGTCGTCAACTCCCCCAAAGACGTCGGGAGCGCCCGGGGAACTTCTCCCGTCCCCGGGGCGTCTCACCCCATGAGAAGAAGATCACTGAGCGTGCGGGAGTAGCGGAATGGCGATCACACTGGCGGAAGAGGTCGTTCTGCTGTCCCTGGACGACGAGTCCGGCTCAGCGCAGCAGCGGCAGTCGGCCGGCTGGGCCGTGGCGGGCGGTCTGCTGCTCGAACTGGTCCTGGAGGGAAAGGTCTCGGTCACCGGCAAGCGTCTCGAGCTGACGGACGACACCCCGACCGGGGAGCCGCTGCTGGACAGCCGTACGGAACTGATCGGGACCTGGCTGCGGCAGCGCGCCAAGCACGGTGTGTCGGAGTGGCTGACGAAGGACCAGCCCAAGGCCGTCGCGGCGGCCGTGGCGCGCCTCTGCGAGCGCGGGGTGGTCGCCGAGGAGAAGCGCAAGGTGCTCGGCGTGTTTCCGGTACGCCGCTACCCGGAGGCCGACGGCACGGTCGAGCGCGAGCTACGCGACCGGCTCCGCGCCGTCGTGCTGGACGGTGCCGATCCGGACACCCGCACGGCCGGCCTCATCGCCCTGATCCACTCCACGAAGCTGCACGGCCTGGCCTTCCCCGACGGCCCGCGCAAGCCGGTGGCCGCGCGGATGGCGGAGATAGCCGAGGGCCAGTGGGCGGCCGAGAGCGTTCGCGCCGCCATCCGCGACACCCAGGCGGCCATGGTCGCGATCACGCTGGTGACGGCGACCACGATCCTCCTCTGAGCCCGCCGCGCCCGGCCACCCGACCGCGACGCGGCATCCGGTCGGGCGATGCCGACGCCGGGCGGGCGCCGGGCGATCGTGAGCCCCCCGGCCGGGGGCTCCACCGTCGCCCCGAACGCGGGAGCCGGCAGTTCCCGCCCCTCGTCGCCGGCCCGTGCCGCGGACGCCTCGGCCGTGCCCAGGACGCAGGCCCCGCCCCCGGCGCCAGCGAGGCCACCCGCGGCCGGGCCGGACGTCGGCGTCGGCACACCTGACCCGGCCCCGCCCCACGGGGCACCCGCACCCCGCCCGGCCGGGGCAAGGGCCACCCCGTCCACCGTTGACACGCACCGACGCCGCGGCGGAGACTGCGGGCGCGCCCCACCGGGCGTGCCCGGGGGCCTGTCCCGGTGCCCCACTCCGGCACCGGCCCGCCGCCGGCCGTACGGAGCCGCCCAGGAGAGCCGCCATGAGCATCCGCACCGTCCGCGACGTCTACGTCGTCGACGCCGTCCGCACCCCGATCGGCAAGTTCGGCGGAGCCCTGGCCGGGGTCCGCCCGGACGACCTCGCGGCGCACGTCGTGCGCGCGCTGGTGGACCGTACGCCCGACCTCGACCCCGCCCGCATCGACGACGTCGTCTTCGGTGACGCCAACGGCGCCGGCGAGGACAACCGTGACGTCGCCCGCATGGCGGTGCTGCTGGCCGACCTGCCGGTGACGGTCCCCGGCGTGACCGTCAACCGCCTCTGCGGGTCCGGCCTCGAAGCCGTGATCCAGGCGGCCCGCGCCATCGCGCTCGGCGACGCCTCCATCGCCATCGCCGGCGGGGTCGAGTCGATGTCCCGCGCCCCCTGGGTGGTGGAGAAGCCCGAGCGCACGTTCCCCGCCGGACACCAGCAGATGTGGTCCACCACCCTCGGCTGGCGGATGACCAATCCCCGGATGCCCGCCGAATGGACCGCCTCCCTCGGTGAGGGCGCCGAGCTCGTCGCCGAGAAGCACGGCATCACCCGCGAGGCCCAGGACGCCTTCGCGCTGGAGAGCCACCGCAAGGCCGCGGCCGCCTGGGCCGGCGGGCTGTACGGCGACGAGGTCGTCCCCTACCCCGGCGCGGACCTCCCGCGCGACGAGTGCATCCGCGAGGGCTCCACCCCCGAGGCCCTCGCCCGCCTCAAGCCGGCCTTCCGGACGGACGGTTCGGGCACCGTCACCGCGGCCAACGCCTCCCCCCTGAACGACGGCGCCGCGGCCCTGCTGCTCACCGACGAGGAGGGCCTTGCGGCCACGGGCCGCGAGCCGCTCGCCCGGATCAGCGCCTCCGCCGTCACCGGCATCGAGCCGCAGCTCTTCGGCCTCGGCCCGGTCGACGCCGTGGAGCGGGCCCTCGCCAAGGCGGGCCGTTCCCTCCCGGACCTGACCGCGTTCGAGCTCAACGAGGCGTTCGCCGCCCAGGCGCTGGGCTGTCTCGCCGCCTGGCCGGAGCTGGACCCGGCGGTGGTCAACCCGCGCGGCGGCGCCATCGCCATCGGCCACCCCCTCGGCGCCTCGGGCGCCCGGCTGGCGGGTTCGGTGGCGCATCAGCTGGCGGCGGCCGGTTCGGGTACCGGGATGGCGGCGCTGTGCATCGGCGTGGGTCAGGGCATCGCCCTCGTCCTGGAACGCTGAGCCCCCGGGCCGGGGGACCGCGTCGATCATTTCCGGTCACGTCATGCCCTCAACTGCCCAATAACTGAACAGAGATGATGCCTCCGGTCTGGCACGATGGCGCCTGCCGCCGTCCCACCGCCCCGCCCGCCCATCCCCACCCGGAGGCCCCGCGCCATGCCGCTGCTCGACCCGACCCTCTGGCAGGACGGACCCACACTCACCGGCGGTACCGGCCCGGTCGTCGAACCGGCGACCGGCCGTACCCTCGCCACCGTCGACCTCGCCGCCCCCGCCGACGTCGCCGAGGCGGCCCTGCGGGCCCGGGCCGCGCAGCGGGACTGGGAGCGGGCGACCCACCTGGAGCGGGCGGCCGTACTGCGCCGTGCCGGGGACCTGTTCGCGGCCCACACGGACGAGCTGCGCGAGTGGCTGGTCCGGGAGTCGGGATCCATACCGGGCAAGGCCGACTTCGAACTGCACGTCGCCGCCCAGGAGTGCTACGAGGCCGCCGCGCTGGCCTCACGCCCGGCCGGGCAGGTGCTGCAGAGCGAGGCGCCGCGCCTCTCCTTCACCCGCCGCGTTCCCGCCGGGGTGGTCGGCGTCATCGCCCCGTTCAACGCCCCGCTGATCCTCTCCATCCGCTCCGTCGCACCCGCCCTCGCGCTCGGCAACGCGGTCCTCCTCAAGCCGGACCGCCGCACCGCCGTCAGCGGCGGCCTCGCCCTGGCCGCCGTCTTCGCGGAGGCCGGACTGCCGGCCGGGCTGCTCCACGTACTGCCCGGCGGGGCCGATACGGGCGCCGCGGTGGTCGCCGACCCGCTCGTGCGCGTGATCTCCTTCACCGGGTCCACCGCCGCCGGCCGAGCCGTCGGCGAACTGGCGGGCCGCCACCTCAAGCGCGTCCACCTGGAGTTGGGCGGCAACTCCGCCCTCGTCGTACTGGCCGACGCCGACGTCGGGGCCGCCGTCGCACAGGCCTCCTGGGGTTCCTTCTTCCACCAGGGCCAGATCTGCATGACCGCGGGCCGCCACCTCGTCCACACCTCGCTGTACGACGAGTACGCGGAGCGGCTCGCGGCCCGAGCCGAGGCCCTCGCCGTCGGCGACCCCTTCCGCGAGCCCGTCCACCTGGGCCCGCTGATCGACCGGAGCCAGCTGGAGCGGGTCCACGGCCTGGTCGAGGCCAGCGTCCAGCAGGGCGCCAAGCTGCTCGCGGGCGGCACGCACCGGGACCTCTTCTACCGGCCGACCGTGCTGGCGGGCGTGGCCGACGACACCCCCGCCTACGCGGAGGAGGTCTTCGGCCCCGTGGCGCCCGTACGCTCCTTCTCGACGGAGGAGGAGGCCGTGGAGCTGGCCTCGGCGGGCCCGTACGGGCTCTCCCTGGGCATCGTCACGGCCGACGCGGCGCACGGCCTGGAACTGGCGCGGCGCATACCGACCGGGATCGTGCACGTCAACGACCAGACCGTGAACGACGAGGCGGTGGCCCCCTTCGGCGGGGTCGGCGCCTCGGGTACGGGGGCCCGGTTCGGCGGGGAGGCCAACCTGGACGCCTTCACCGAACTGCGCTGGACCACGGCCCGCCCCACCCCGCCCGGTCACCCCTTCTGACGGAATCCGCCAGGGGGATCCAGGAGGTTCCCCGGCCCCGGCCCTGCCCGTCCCGCCCGTCAGGAATGCGGAAGGGCGGCCGTTCGTTCCTTCAGGACATCCCGCAAACAGGAGGTCTGGACACCGTGGCTACTGTCGAGCTCACCAAGGAGAACTTCGACGAGACGGTCAGCGAGAACCCGTTCGTGCTGATCGACTTCTGGGCGGGCTGGTGCCGCCCCTGCCTCCAGTTCGCCCCGGTCTACGAGAAGGCCGCGGAGGCCAACCCGGACCTCCTCTTCGCCAAGGTGGACACCGAGGCCCAGCAGGAGCTGGCCGCCGCCTTCCAGATCACCTCGATCCCGACGTTGATGATCGTCCGGGACCAGGTGGCGGTCTTCGCGCAGCCCGGAGCCCTGCCGGAGGCCGCCCTCAGCGATCTCATCGGCCAGGCCCGCGCCCTCGACATGGACGAGGTCCGGGCGCAGATCGCCGCCTCCCAGCCGAAGGACGGGCCCGCGGCGTAGCCCGCAGCCCCCGGCACGCCGCAGGCCCGGGATTGCCGCACGCCGCCCCTGGAGTGCGGTGACACTGGACCGCATGACCGAAGCCGTGGAGTACGACGTCGTGGTGCTCGGCGGGGGACCGGCCGGCGAGAACATCGTCGACCGGACCCGCGCCGCCGGGCTGAGCACGGCCCTGGTGGAGAGCGAGCTCGTCGGCGGCGAGTGCTCGTACTGGGCCTGCATCCCCAGCAAGGCCCTCCTGCGCCCCGCGCTCGCCCGCGCCGACGCCCGCCGGGTGCCGGGGCTCGCCGGCTCCGTCCGGGGGCCGCTCGACGCCGAAGCGGTCTTCGCGCACCGCGACTACTGGACGGGCCACTGGAACGACGAGGGCCAGCTCGACTGGCTCGACTCCATCGGAGCCCACCTCTACCGGGGCCACGGCCGCCTCTACGGCATCCGCAAGGTCGCCGTCACCAGCCCCGAGGGCGTGCACCACGTGCTCGCGGCCCGGCACGCCGTGGTCGTCGCGACCGGCAGCCGGGCCGTGCTCCCGGACGTGCCCGGCCTCGCCGGAGCCGGGGCGTGGACCAGCCGCGAGGCGACCTCCGCCCGGGAGGTGCCCGGCCGGCTGCTGATCGTCGGCGGCTCCGTCGTGGCCGCCGAGATGGCCACGGCCTGGCAGGCCCTCGGCTCCCGGGTCACCGTCCTCGTACGGGGCTCCGGGTTGCTGCCCCGGATGGAGCCCTTCGCGGGCGAGCTGGTCGCCGGGGCGCTGGCCGAGGCCGGCGCGGTGGTCCGTACCGGGGTGTCGGTGGAAGCGGTCGTACGGGACGGTCCGACCGGCCCGGTCACGGTCGTCCTGGAGGGCGGCGAGCTGCTGGAGGGCGACGAACTGCTGATGGCGACGGGCCGCGCGCCCCGGACCGAGGACATCGGGCTGGACACCGTCGGGCTGACGCCCGGCGACTGGATCGGGGTCGACGAGAGCTGCCGGGTCACCGGCCACGACTGGCTGTACGCCGTCGGCGACGTGAACCACCGCGCGCTCCTCACCCACCAGGGCAAGTACCAGGCCCGCATCGCGGGCGCCGCCATCGCCGCCCGGGCGGCCGGGCCGGGCGCCCCCGCCCCCGACACCGGCCGCTGGGGCGCGCACGCGGCCACCGCCGACACGGCGGCCCTGCCGCAGGCCGTCTTCACCGACCCGGAGGCGGCGGCGGTCGGCCTCACCCTCGCCGAGGCGGAACGGGCCGGCCACCGGGTCCGCGCCGTGGACCACGACCTGGGGAAGGTCTCCGGCGCCGGGCTGTACGCCGACGGCTACCGGGGCCGGGCCCGGATCGTCGTCGACCTCGACCGGCAGGTGCTGCTGGGCGCCACCTTCGTCGGCCCCGGCGCCGCCGAGCTGCTGCACGCGGCGACGATCGCCGTCGCGGGGGAGGTCCCGCTCGACCGGCTGTGGCACGCGGTCCCCGCCTTCCCCACCATCAGCGAGGTGTGGCTCCGACTCCTGGAGGCCTACCGGGGGTGACCCCCGCGCACCCGGCGCGCGTACGGAGCCCCCTGGGCCGCGCTCAGCGCAGGTACGAGGCCCCGTTGACGTCGAGCACCGCGCCCGAGCTCCACACCGCCGCCGGCGAGGCCAGGTACAGCACGGCGGCCGCGACCTCCTCCGATTCCGCCACCCGGCCGAAGGGGCTCTGGGCGCGGATCCGCTCGCCCCTCCGCGCCGCCCAGCCGGCCGGAGACCCGCTCGGTGGCGACGAATCCCGGTGCCACGGAGGCGACCGCGATGCCGTGCGGGGCGAGGGAGACGGCCAGGGACTGGCCGAAGGCGTGCAGGGCGGCCTTGGTGGCCCCGTACGCGGGGTGGTCGGGTTCACCGCGGAACGCGCCGCGCGAGCCGACGTTCACGATGTGCCCGGTCCGGCCGTCGTCGATCATCCGGCGGGCCACGCAGTAGCTGAGGTTGGCGGCGCCGAACAGGTTCACCCCGGCCGTGCGCTGCCAGGCCTCCTGCCAGTCCGCGTACGAGGTGGAGGGCAGCGGGTGCCGGAACATCGGGGCGGCGTTGTTGACCAGGACGTCCACCCCGCCGAGCGCCTCCGCGGCCTCGGCGGCCAGGGCCTCCACGCGGGCCGGGTCGGCGAGGTCCCCGCTGACGAGGGCGTGGCCCGTCCCGTCGAGCAGGGCCAGGGTCTCCTCGGCGTCGGAGTGCCGGGCGGAGCAGTGCACGGCGACCCGGTCCCCCTGCCGGGCGAAGGCCGCGGCGACGGCCCGCCCGATGCCCCGCGACGCGCCGGTGACCAGTACGCCCCGGCTCATGCGGCCACCCCCCGGAGGTGAGGATCAGGGGGGGGGACGGGGACAGAGGTACGGGGACTCCTTCGCGGACGCCCTCCGGAGCGGCTGGTCTCGACCCCGCCATCCCATCACGGCAGCGCGCCGCGATCATCCGGATTCCGGCGGCGCCGCGGGCCCCTCCGCGACTCCCGGGACGGATCCGTGCCGGGCCGCCGCCTCGGCGAGCACGGCGACCACTTCCTCGTCCGGGGTCTGCGAGAAGTCCCGGTACCACTCGCCGACCGCGCGGAACGCGGGCGGCGACGACAGGCACACCACCTCGTCCGCCGCCCCGCGCAGCCGGGCGACCGCGTCCGGAGGGGCCACCGGGACGGCCAGCACGACCCGCGCCGCCCCCGACGCGCGGGCGATCTCGCAGGCGGCCGCGGCCGTGGCGCCCGTCGCGATCCCGTCGTCGACCACGATCACCGTCCGGCCGCCGAGCGGCACGCGCTCCCGGCCCTCGCGGAACCGGTGGGCCCGCCGCTCCAGCTCGGCCTCCTCGGCACGCTCGACCTCGGCCAGTTCCCGTTCCGAAGCACGGCTGCGGCCGGCGATGTCCTCGTTGATGATCCGTACCCCGCCCTCGCCGATGGCGCCGAAGCCCAGCTCCGGGTGGTGGGGGACGCCGAGTTTGCGGACCACGATCACGTCGAGGGCGGCGTCCAGGGCCCGCGCCACCTCGAAGGCCACGGGCACCCCGCCGCGCGGCAGGCCGAGTACGACGGGATCCTCGCCCCGCAGGTGACGCAGTGCGTCCGCGAGACGCCGTCCCGCGTCCGTACGGTCGGTGAAGATCACAGTGCTCACCCCGTCCGTTCCGGGCCTCCCTTCGAACGAACCCCATCCCCCGGTCTCCCGCAACCGGGGGCGGCACGGGTACTCCCCGGCCACGGGACCCGCCGCCGCCGAAGATCGCGTCGGATAGGTTGAACACACCCCGGACGGTGCCACGGTGACCGGCCGTCACCGGCTGCCGCCGGACCGCACCAGCGACGAAGGAGCCACCGCCCGTGATCGTGATAGCGCAGCTCAGTGATGTCCACCTCGACGGCGGTCCCCGGGCCGCCGCGCGCACCCGCGCCGTGATGGAGTACCTGGACGGCCTCCCGTACGACCTGGCGGCGGTGCTGGTCAGCGGGGACATCACCGATCACGGGAGCCCGGCCGAGTACGAGGAGGCCCGCAAGCTGCTCACTTCGCGGCACCCGCTGGTCATCTGCCCCGGCAACCACGACGAGCGGCTCGCCTTCCGGCGGGTGCTGCTGGACGAGGAGGAGCCCTCCGCGGCCCCGGTCGACCAGGTGCTGCGCGGGGAGGGATTCGTCCTGGCGGTGTGCGACTCCTCGGTCCCGGGGGAGGACCACGGCCGGCTGGAGGACTCCACCCTCGACTGGCTCGACGGCATCCTGACGCGGACCCCGCACGAGGTGCCCGTCCTCGTCGCCTTCCACCACCCGCCGGTCCCGCTGCACACCCCGTACGTGGACGAGATCCGGCAGTTCGGCGAGGAGCGCCTGGAGGCGCTGGCCGTACGCCACCCCCACCTGCGCGCCTTCCTGTGCGGGCACGCGCACACGGCGGCGGCGACCACCTTCGCGGGCCGGCCGCTGCTCGTGGCGCCCGGGGTGGTGTCCACCCTGCGGCTCCCGTGGGAGACGCGGACGGCCCCCGACCACCACGTGCACCTGGACGAGCCGCCGGCCGTCGCCTTCCACGTGCTGAACGGCGACGGGCGGCTGACGACCCACTACCGGGTGGTCGTCGCCCGGCGGTAGCTGCTGCCGTCCCGGGTCCGGGTGAGCCGGCCCGAGGTGATCAGGTAGCGGCGCAGGGCGGAGCAGTCCTCGTGCACGGTCCGCAGGGCGTCGTTGACCTCGGGCTCCGAGTAGTCCCGGCCGGCCGCGAAGAGGGTCTCGGTCAGGTGCTCCAGCAGTTGTTCGCGCCGGGCCGCCTTGCGCGGGATGGCGATGAGCCGCCCGCCGGAGAAGAGGTCGGCGACCCCTCGCCGGCTCTGGTGGCCGGCGGATTCCCTTTGGCCGGGGCTGTGTTGAGTGCTGTGCTGAGCGGTGTTCTGTGACATGCCCCGAGCTTTGCCCGCCACTGCCGGGACGCGCAACGCGTTTTCCCCGCTCCCCGGGACGACCGACCCGGGGAACGGGGACGCGGAGCCGGAGGTGCCGGGCCTCAGGGGGTGACGGTGATCTGCTGGGCCGGGTCGGTGGTGTCGGTGACCTTGTAGACCGCGTTGAAGGTGGACGTGGTCGCGCTGGTCGGGCAGCCGAAGCCGCCGGTGACGGTGACGGGTACCACCGCGTTGGTGAACGTCAGGCTCGACGGGGCTCCGTTCGCCCAGCTGCCGGGGACGTTCGCCGGGCCGCCCGGCGCGGTGGTGACGGTGCAGTTGGCCAGGCCGGTGGTCTGCACGACGAGCCCGCCGGCCGGGACCGTCATGGTCGCGGTGATCGGGGAGCCGTTCTGCATGGACACCGACCAGGACCCGCTGGTCGTCACGGTCGGGGTCACGCCCGGCATGCTGGACGTACAGGAGCTGTAGGTCGGCGGCGAGATGGGCGAGGAGACCGGACCGGCCGGGTTCTGGTTGCCGGGGGCGGCCGGCACCGAACCGGCGGCGACGGAGACCGTGCAGGTCACCGTGACCGAACCGGCCTTGAGGGTGGCCTTCCCGCTGAGGGTCGCCTTGAAGGCGTGCCCGGCCGGGGTGACGGTCGTCGACCCGGCCACCGGTAACGGCGCGGCGGTGGCGGTGGCGGTGGCGGAGGCCGCCGTCAGTGCGGCGGCGGCGGCCATTCCGAGGGCGAGCGCGGTGCGCGTTCGGCTCATGGCTGTGCTCCTTGGGGATCGGGGTGCGGAGTGGGGGACTTCCCGGCGGGGGAGGGCCGGGCGGGGGTGGCGGAGCCCCTGGCGCGCGGGGCGGCGTACGGCTGCCAGGCGAACATCAGCCCGCCGCCGAGGATGCCGAGCAGGGTGCCGATCAGGAACCCGCCGAGGTTCGACATGACCAGCGCGGCGGTGGCGACGAGCGTGGTGAGGATCCCGGCGAGGGTGCGCTGTGCGGGGGAGAACCAGGCGGTGAGACCGAGGACGATCATGACGAGACCCATCAGGACGGACGGGATGCCCGCCACCCCCTGCTGGAGCATGATCTTCAGTGGGGCCAGCGGCAGCACGCTGATCCACACCCCGGCCAGCACGGCGAAGAGGCCGCCCCAGAAGGGCCTGCCGCGCCGCCACCGCCGCCAGCGGCTCAGAAGCATTCCTTCTTGCCCTTGCTGATGTTCATGCTCAGCCCGGAGAGCTTGAAGGTGCCGGCGTTGGTCGCCCACGCCGTCTGCTGGAGATTGCTGATGCTGACCTTGTCGGCCTGCTGGGCGAACAGGTCCTGCATGCCCTGCGCCTCGGCCGGGCCCTTGTCGAGGGTGGAGGCGTCGCGCCCGATCTCGATGTTCGTGAACTCCGCGTCGCCGGCGAGCTGGGTGGCGTCCACGAACAGGTTGGAGGCTTCGACGGGGGACTTCTGACCGGCGGTCAGATTCAGCGAGATGTCCCCGACGACCGGGAGGGTGGTGACCACCGACTGGCAGAGGTGGTGCAGCTTGGCCTCCCTGATGGCGGTGACCGCCACCGGGATCAGCTCCTGGCGGGCGTTGACGTCGACGCTGCCGTACTGGGCGAAGCCCTCGCCCTCCAGGCTCCTCGCCGACACCTTGAACTGCTGGCCCGACACCGCGAAGGAGGCGGCGAGGGCGCCCTCGGCGAGGGCGATGCCGAGGCCGGCGGTGACCGCGACGGCGGGTGCGGTCAGGAGCACGAACCGACGCCAGCGCACCCGGCCGCCGTCTCTGACGAGCTCGTCGCCGGGCGGTCCCGCCTGGGAGGGGGAGCCTGATCCGGCCTCGGATAAGTTCGGTGAGTCTGCCATGAGATGGTCCTTATCTCGGCTGTGCACCTTTGTTACCGACGAGTTGAATGTAAGAGTGCCAATGGTGGTTGGCAAGGTTGTGCGAGCGCACCCTTTAGGCCGACTCCTACTGCTCCGTACGCAGGAGTTCGGTGACCTCAGCCTCCACCCGGCGCCCCATCGCCCGGGCGAACTCCGTGGCCACCACCTCACCGGCCACCGGCCGCAGTGCCGCCACCGCCTCCCGGACATGATCCAGCTGGCTGGCCGAAAGTGGCCCCAGGCCCTCCGCGCCGATCACATGCCGCCGGAACAGCGCCACGAACCGGTCCGCCAGCGCCGCCGCCTGGACCTGTACGAAATCCCCCGCGTCCAGGATCTCCCCGAGCGGCACCCCCTGGCGCACCAGCGCCACCGTCGCCTCCAGCAGGTGCCGGTTCGGGTACGTGACCCGCTCGCCCTCCAGGCGTACGTAGCCCAGCTCGGCCGCCCGCCGGGTGTGCTCGGCCGTCGCCCCCGGGCCGAACAGCTCGCGCAGCTCGGCCCGGGTCATGGTCACCGGCTCCTCCTGCACCCAGCCCCGGGTCATCTCCCGCTCCAGCCCGAGGAGTTGGGAGAGCCCGCCGCCCTGCTCCCAGGCGGCCAGCAGCTCACCGATGCCGTTGACCGTGTACCCGCGCCCCAGCAGGTCGCTGATCAGCCGCAGCCGGGTCAGGTGGTCGTCGGAGTACCAGGCGATCCGCCCCTCGCGGCGCGGCGGCGGGAGCAGCCCGCGCTCCTGGTAGTAGCGCAGATTGCGCACCTTGACCCCGGCCGCGCGGGCCACGTCCTCCCGGCGGTAGCGCCGCTGCCCGCCGGCGCCCTCCGCCCTGCCGTCCGCCCTGCCGTCCGTCTGCGCCTCGGTGCTCACGCGGCCGAGTGTAGGACCTACCGACGGGTGTACCGGCAGGTCACATGGGGCGGGGCCGCGCCTCGCGCTTGACCGCCCGCAGCACCACGAACTTCGGCTCGCTCGCCACGACTTCACTGTTGCCGAAGAGGCGGCGCAGGTGCGTGTGGTAGCCCATGTGCCGGTTGGCGACCACCCACAGCTCCCCGCCCGGGCGCAGCGCCTTGCGCGACTGCGCGAACATGCGCAGCGCCGTGGCGTCCGTCGTCGCCTGGTGGGAGTGGAAGGGCGGATTGCTCAGGATCAGGTCCACCGAGGAGGGGGCCAGCATGGCCACCCCGTCACCGACGAGGAACTCCGCCGTCCGCCGGCCCGGGCGCACGTTGGCCTCGTACGTGGCGCGGGCCGAGGCGAGCGCCTGGTACGACTCGTCGGTGAAGACCACCTCCGCGTCCGGGTCGGCGACCTGCACGGCCGTGCCGACCACACCGTTGCCGCAGCCCAGGTCCACGACCCGGGCCCCGTCGGTGTTGGTCGGGATGTTCTGGAGGAAGAAGCGGGTGCCGACGTCCAGGCGGTCCGCGCAGAAGATCCCGGCGTGGTTGACCACCGTCAGCCCGGCCCCGGAGCCCCCGTCCTTGTCGACCTCGTACGTCACCGGCCACGGCGAGGCGCCGGCGGCGGCCAGCAGCGCCGGGTCGGGGGTGCAGAAGATCAGCCGGGCCTTCTTCTCCGCGAGCGAGGTCCGCGTCGGCCCCAGGATCTTCTCGAAGAGGTTCAGCGTGGAGGTGTGGATCTCCTTGACCATGCCGGTGCCCACGACCACCGTGCCCTCGTGCACGTGCGGGGCCAGCCGGTGCAGCTGGTCCTCCAGCAGCGCCAGGCTCTTGGGGACCCGTACGAGGAGCACGTCGATCCGCGCGGGCGGCGCGTCCTGCGTGGTCAGCAGGGTCACTGTGGACTTGGAGGTGCCGATCCCGGCCCGGTCCAGGTTCGCCTCGGTCGCGGCGCGGGCCAGCGCGGAGTCGGTGATCTGCGCGGGGCGGTACGCGGCCAGGGCCGTCGTCAGCGCCCCCCAGCGGTCGCCGACGACCGTGATCTGCCCGGCGCCGGCCAGGTCCACCGGTCCGCGCTCGCCGGTACCGGCGTCGAGATGCTGGAGCAGGTACTCGTCCGCGGCGTCCCAGGCGCGGAGCCGGTCGCGGGGGTCGGCGGGGAAGCGGGTGAGTTCGTAGGAGCCGAAAGGCGTGGTCAGGCGGTTCATATGGCACCCAGGCTAGCCGAGACGGCCCCGCCCCGCGTCCGGCCGCACCCCGTGCCCTGACATATCCCGCGAAGGTGCGGCGCCGGACCGCACCCGCGAGGACTAAGTTGTGCGGCATGAGCAATCTCGATCGCCAGCCCGCTCTCTCCGCCTGCGGCGGCCGCGGCTTCGTCGTGGCCGAGCCGGTGCGCGAGCTCCTCAGCCCGCGCACGGTCAGGCTCGGGGAATCCTCCGAGGTCCGCAGACTCCTGCCGAACCTGGGCCGCCGCATGGTGGGCGCCTGGTGCTTCGTCGACCACTACGGCCCGGACGACATCGCCGACGAACCCGGCATGCAGGTCCCGCCCCACCCCCACAGCGGGCTGCAGACCGTGAGCTGGCTGCACGAGGGCGAGGTGCTGCACCGCGACAGCACGGGCAGCCTCGCCACGATCCGCCCGCGCGAGCTGGGCCTGATGACCTCCGGCCGCGGCATCAGCCACTCCGAGGAGAGCCCGCGCCCCCACGCCCGCTTCCTGCACGGCGCCCAGCTCTGGGTCGCCCTGCCCGACGCCCACCGCGACGTCGCCCCGCGCTTCGAGCACCACGCGGAACTCCCGCGGGTCACGGCCCCCGGCCTGGACGCGACGGTCATCCTGGGCACCCTGGACACGGCGGCCTCCCCGGGCACCGCGTACACCCCCATCGTCGGCGCGGACCTCGCCCTGACGGCCGGCGCCGAAACCCGCCTTCCCCTGAACCCGGACTTCGAGTACGCGGTCCTCTCCATGTCCGGCGAGGCCCACGTCGACGGCGTCCCGGTCCTGCCGGGCTCGATGCTCTACCTGGGCTGCGGGCGCACGGACCTCCCGCTGCGCGCGGCCTCGGACGCGGGCCTGATGCTGCTGGGCGGTGAGCCGTTCGAGGAGGAGATCGTGATGTTCTGGAACTGGGTCTCCAGGAGCCATGAAGAGGTCGTTCAGGCCCGTGAGGACTGGATGAACGGAACCCGATTCGGCGAGGTCAAAGGCTACGAGGGTGCCCCGATCCCGGCCCCGGAGATTCCGCCGACTCACCTGAAACCACGGGGTCGTGTGCGATGACCGCGTGAGAGTCGTGGAGCGGCGTGGGGTACCTCGTCGCGGTCGGCGAGGTCCCGGCGTGCCGGGAGGACGCGAGCCCCCCAAGGAGTGATCGAGTTCCTGGCCGAGCACGGGGTCAGGCTGTTCGACTCGCGGGAGCGGTTGAAGGCTGGGCTGAGCCGGCACGCCGAGCACCGGGCGGCGGGACCTCCCACGGCCACAGGCCCAAGCGCCACCATCGCCGCGCGGTGAACACGGTGTGTCTCAGGGCAGGATCATCGAGAATTCCGCTGTCCAGGCGCCCGACGATGCGGACGAGCTCGCGTGCATGTCCTCGGGGTCCTCGTCGGCGTCCCCGTGCGTGTAACGCAGGCGCCGCATCGGCCCCGGCCCGGGTTCTGTCGTCAATTGTCACGTCCACATCAGGAGTGATGCCAGGGTGACGGCCGCTTCGTAGGACTGGGCGGTCTTGTCGTAGCGGGGAGCGGCCCGAGAGCTGCCCCCGCCGCATGGCGGGGGCAGCTCTGCCGGGTGGCGGAGTGGCACCGGACAGCCGTCGGATACCGGCGGACTGTACGCAGCGTGAGGCTGAGGTCGGCGCCGCATCACCAGGCGGTTCGGTCCTCCGTGCGCGGCGTCACCGTCACCAACACCGCCCCCACCCGCCCGACCGTCGCCCTCCCCAGCGCCCGCCACGGTCTCATCGGCCTGAAAGAACGCGCCGAACTCCTCGACGGCACCCTCACCGCCGAACCCACCCCGGGAGGCGGATACAAGATCGAACTACGAGCCCCCGCCCGGTCCGACTGAACATCAGCCGGGGCGCGAGGTCTCGCAACGCGCCTCAAGCACGGACACCTCGGCCGAGGCGCCGACGATGATGCGAGAGCCTGTGAGATGGGCTCGCCCCGCAGTGAGTACCGCCGCAGAGGTAACCACCTGAGGACCTCGTGGTCGCGGTGTACGACCTTGGCCAGACCGCCGCTGCCAAGGACGAGCGCGCCGTTCGCCCGACCGCCCCGGATCTGGACGGGCGCCGCCGGTGAGTGCGCGAAGAGCTCGCGCGTAGTGCCCATGGCGCCCGTAATGCACATTGATCTTGAGTCCCATTTGCGTCGCTGGTGCCGCTGACCTGCGCTTTTTCTTAACTCGGTTTCTGTAGACCTGTTTCTTGTGACCCATCATGTCGAGTGCGTCGCGATCCTTGAACCGGTTACAAAGGGCCTCTGACCTGGGCCACATCCGCGTGCCGACGGCGCCAGTCCGCGTAGACCGGGCTGGCGGCACACGTGTCCAGGTATCCGGCCGCCACCGTGCGCAGGATGTCGTCGCCGTGGGAGGCCAGAGGGCCGTCACGGTGCCAGGCCAGGACGTGGCGGTACCAGAGCGGGTTGCCCGCGAGAGGGCGGACGGCGACGCCGTGGGTTTGCGAGAAGGTGGCTTGGCAGAGGCTGACGGCCAGGCCCGCGCGGACCAGTTCGATCAGCTGGCGCCCCTCGGCCTCGTGCGGAGCGGAGGGACGGCGGCCGGTCAGTGCGCATACTGAGGACCAGTACTCGCGGGTGCGGTCGCCGTCGGGCCGGGGCATCGCCCAGTCGTGATCGGCGAGTTCGGTCAGGGACACGGCCTCCTGGCCGGCCAGCGGGTGGGTCGCGGGCAGCAGGGCGAAGACGGGTTCGGTGACCAGGGGGGTGAGGACCACCCCGTCGCGCGGCGGCAGGACCTGCTCCGGGTGGTCGCCGAGGACCGCCGCCTCCAGGCGGCCGGCGGCGAGGTCGTCCAGGAGCGTGACGGGGGAGTAGTGGCACCGGGACGTCACCTCGGCCTCGGGCAACAACGTCCCTATGGCCAGGACGAGATGGCCGATGAGGGGGGCGCCGACCGATCCGACGCGGACCCGGTCCGGGGACGCCAGGTGGCGGGCCGCGCGGGCGGTGTCGGCGAGGAGCGCGTCGATGCCCGGCAGGACGGCGCGGGCCCGGGCCAGCACCAGCTCGCCGAAGGCCGTCGGCGTGGCTCCGACCCGCCGCCGGTCGAAGAGGACACCGCCGAGCATCGACTCGATGCGGCGCAACTGCGTGCTGAGGCCCGGCTGGGTCATCGACAGCGCGGCGGCGGCCCGGGTCAGGCTGCCGGCCTCGGCGATCGCGCACACCACCCGCAGGTGCCGTACCTCCAGTTCCATGCCGCGCATGTTATTGAGCGGCGACAGCTTTCGGACAGGAGCCGGACTCGGCAGTCTTATGTGAAATGTCACACGTGACTCACGGGAGGTTGCGGCTGCCGATCCGTACGTGGCCAAGCCGGCCGCCGCCCCCGCCGCCGGCTGCCGCGGCGTGGAGGCGGCAGCGCCCCCGGCTCCACACCAAGGAGCCGGGGGGCACCGCGCGGGTTGGGTCAGTCGCTGCTCTTCGCCGGGTCCTTGAGCCCGATCTCGGCGTAGTCGAGCTGGCCGCCGAAGGACGTGTGGCCGAAGGCGCCGGCGATGTTGGTGCCGAGCAGCAGCGGCATGCGCTCGATGACGGCGGGCGCCGTCGGGGCCTTGGCGAGGATCTCCCCGTCCAACTGCCGCCACGCCGTGTTGGCCTGCGCGGCGTCGGTCATGTCGGCGATCTCGTCCATCCGCTTCATCGTCGCCTCGTCGCGGAAGAGCGAGTGATTGCCGGAGTTCCCCTTCTCCTTGATGTAGCGCCCGTCGAAGAGGAAGGGCAGGAAGGTGGAGCCGGAGGGGTAGTCGGGGCACCAGCCGGTGTAGACGAGGTCGGTGCGGTTCTTGGTGTCACCGATGGTGTCGTAGAAGGCCGACGGGTCGACGGCGTCGATCGTGACCTTGATCCCCGCCCGGCCCAGGGACTGCTGGATCGCCTCGCCAACCCCCTTGTCCCCGTTGGAGACGGTGATGACGGTCGTGAACCCGTCCGGCTTGCCCGCCTCCTTCAGGAGCTGTTTCGCCTTCTCCACGTCACCCGAGGCCGGGATCCCCATCGTGTCGGGCTGTGTGCCGCCGAAGAGCGAGCCGGGCATGAGCGCGGTGGCGGGGTCGTTGAGGGCCGGGCCGCCCGAGGCGGTCAGCACCGCTTCGCGGTCCAGGGCGTACAGCACGGCCTGCCGGACCTTGACGTTGTCGAAGGGGGCGCGGCCCGTGTGCATCTGCACCATCTCGGTGCAGTTGGTGGACTCGGCCAGCAGCCGCGCCTTGACGTCGGCCTTGGTGAGCACCTTGGGGGTGCTCTCGGGGCGCAGCTTGCCCCAGGAGACCGCAGAGGCGTCCAAGCCCTCCGAGGCGATGAGCCGGTCGTCGATCTGGTTGGCCCTCAGCCCCATCACCACGACCAGCTTGTCCGGGTACGCCTTGCGCACGGTGTCCGTCGCGGGGTTCCAGTGGGGGTTGCGGACCAGCACCAGCCGCTTGTCCCGGTCGTAAGTCTCGATCTTGTAGGGGCCCGAGGAGAACGGGCGGTTGTCGTATTGGGGGCCCTTGTCCTGGGCCCTGGGCACCGGGGCGAAGGTGGGCAGGACGGTGGCGTTGGGGAATTCCGCGAAGGGCTTGCGGAGTTCGAAGATGATCGTGTGATCGTCGGGGGTCTTGACGGAGTCGAGGTGCTGTCCCTGGGCGGGGCCCCGATAGCCCTCGGCGCCGGCCAGGTAGCGGGCGGCGTAGTCCGGGCCGCCGGGCAGATCGGGGGAGAAGGACCGCTCGACGTTGTACTTGACGTCCTGGGCGGTGATCGGGGTGCCGTCCTCGTACGTGAGGCCCCTCTTGAGCTTGAAGGTCCAGGTCTTGGCGCCGTTGGAGGAGACACCGAGGTCCTCGGCGAGGTCGGGGACCAGCTCTCCGCCCTTCGCACCCGGTTCCGCCTTGTATGTCACCAGCGTGCGGTAGAGCAGCCGGGTGCCGAAGTCCATGTCGCCGATCACCCAGTTGCGGGCCGGGTCGAGGTGGGTGAAGTCCTGGTTGGACAGGACGGTCAGCGTGCCGCCCTTCTGCGGAGTGCCGCCGACCGTGGCCCCAGCGTTGGCGAGTGCGGGGTTCCTCGAGTCCTTGTTCTGCTGACTGCCGCCGGAGTGGCTGCCGCTGGTGCAGCCGGCCATGCCGAGTGTGACGGTCGCCGCCAGGGCGGTGGCGACGGCGTGGAGAGTGCGCTTGTTCATCAGTGGTCACTCCGTGAACAGTCGGGCAGCCTGAGGAGGCTGGAATGTGACCGATAACATAGTTATGTGAAATGGCACCCACAATTGTCGCGCCTCCATAGCGCGGAGTTATGGGTAAGTGGGGGCTCCGCAGCCACCGTTGGCCGCGGCATGCTGACGTGCAATGTCACGTCACAATGCGGCCCGACGCCATGCGGCCGCGAAAGGGACCCATGAACCCTGCGTACGCGACCGTCGACCACGTCTTCACCGTTCCCCTGGACCATGCGGCCCCGCACGGTCCGACCATCCAGATCTTCGCCCGGGAGGTCACCGACGCGCACCAAGCAGGTCGGCGACAGCAACTGCCCTGGCTGCTGTATTTGCAGGGCGGACCCGGCGGCAAGTCGCCCAGGCCGTCCTTCGGTTCACCCGGCTGGCTGCCCCAGGCCCTCAAGACCCACCGGGTCCTCCTCCTCGATCAGCGCGGCACGGGCCGCTCCACCCCCGTTACCGCCCGGGCGGCCTCCCGCTTCGACTCGCCGGCCCGGCTGGCCGACCACCTCGGCCACTTCCGCGCCGACTCGATCGTCGCGGACGCCGAACTGATCCGCCGGCAGCTGTGCGGCGACGAGCCCTGGGAGACCCTCGGCCAGAGTTACGGCGGCTTCATCACCCTCACCTATCTCTCCCAGGCCCCCGAAGGTCTGCGGGCGTGCTACGTGACCGGTGGCCTGCCCGGCCTCTCGGCCACCGCCGACGACGTCTACGCCCGCACCTACCCCCGGGTGCGGGACCGCGTCCTCGACTTCTACGCACGCTACCCCGACGACGCCGCCCGGCTGCGGGACATCGCCGGCCTCCTGGCCGTCACCGATGTGCGCCTGCCCGACGGAGACCGGCTCACCCCCCACCGCCTGCGCACGCTCGGCCTCGCCCTCGGCATGGGTGACGGCTTCGAGCGGATCCACTGGCTTCTCGACGAATCCCTCGATGAGGAAGCGAAGCTGACCGACACCTTCCTGCACCAGGTGATGACACTGACCGGCTTCACCGACAACCCGCTCTTCGCCGTCATGCAGGAGACCCTGTACGGCCAGGGCGCGGCGCCGACGGGCTGGGCGGCGTCCAGGGCCTTGGCGGCCTTCCCCGAGTTCGCCGAGGACGCCGACCCCCTCCTGCTCACCGGAGAGATGATCTACCCCTGGATGTTCCGAGAGATCAAGGGCCTGCGCCCCTTCGCCGACGCCGCCGATGTGCTCGCCGGACGCCCCGACTGGCCACCGCTGTACGACCCTCGCCGCCTCGCCGCCAACCGGGTCCCGCTCGCCGCACTCGTCTACCACGACGACATGTACGTGGACGCCGGGCTCTCCCTGCGCACCGCGCGCGAGGTCGGCACCACCCGGGTATGGGTCACCAACGAATGGGAGCACGACGGCGTCACCGCCTCCGGCGGCCGCGTGCTGTCCCGCCTGATCGACCTGGCCGCGGATCGCGCGTAGGACCCGCGCAGCTCCCTCCCTCCCTCGTCCCTCCCTCGTACCCCCGCAACCTGCCTCCGACGGGAAGACATGACCAACGCGCTCCACCGCCTGCGGCCGCTCGCCGCGGCCATCGCCCTCATCTCCTGCCTGTCCGTCCCCACCGCGGCCGCTGCCCCCGGCTCGCCCGCCCCCGCCGCCGGCTGCGCCCTCTCAGGCCGGACCGGCTGGACGGACGAGGGCCACGACACCGACCGGACCCAGTTCCAGCCCGCCACCGGAACCCGCCGCGTCCTGACCCTGTACGTGGACTTCCCCGACGCCCCGGCCACCGACTCCACCGAGCCGTACGCCGCCCACCTCGCCCCGGCCGCCGGCTGGCTGGGCCGCGCGAGCTACGGCCGTCTGCGACTGGACAACACCCCACTGCACCGGTGGATCCGGATGCCCGCCGAGTCCACCTCCTACGGTTTCGCGCGCGGCCTCACCTTCGAGGCCCACGAGAAGTACCTCCGCGACGCGATCACGGCCGCCGACCCCTACGCGGACTTCTCCCGCTACGACACGGTCTACGTCGTCCCCGCCAGGACCGCGACCGCCATCCCCTTCTCCCCGACCTACCTCTACGACCCGGCGACGCCCGGAATCACCGCCGACGGCACCCGCCTCAAATGGGCCGTCACCTTCGGACAGGACATGTGGCGCTGGGGCCACAAGGTCGCCGCCCACGAGACCGGCCATACCTTCGGGCTGCCCGACCTGTATGCGTTCACCGGCGCCACCCACCAGTACGTCGGCGGCTGGGATGTCATGGGCGACATCGCCGGCCACGCCCCGCAATACCTCGGCTGGCATTCCTGGAAGCTCGGCTGGACCCGCGACGACCAGGTCGCCTGCCTGCCCGTGTCCGGTCGCCGGACCGTGCGGCTGACCCCGGTGGAACGGCCCGGCGGAACCAAGATCGCCGTGCTGCGGACCGGTGAGACGACGGCATACGTGGCGGAATCCCGCCGCGCCCAGGGCAACGACGCGGCCGCCTGTTCCACCGGCGTCCTCGTCTACAAGGTCGACTCCGCCGCCCGGACCGGCGAGGGCCCGGTGCGGATCATGAACGCGAACCCGACCACGACCCCGCCCACCGGCTGCACCCCGCTGGACCTGGCCGCGTACGCACCCGGACAGAGCTTCACCGACCCCGTGACCGGCGTGCGCATCGACGTCCTCGCGGGCGGACCGACGGGAGACACGGTGCGGCTGAGCCAGGAGTGACTCCGGTCGGGGCCGGTCGGCGTCCAGCCTCCGCCCCCTGACTCACCAGGGGCTGCTGCTGCTCGTCGAAGTCGGGCCGTCGGAGGCCGTGCGGGCCGGAGAGGCGGCGGGCGGGCTGCTGAAGACGGAGCCGCCCGACGAGCACTGGGTGGGGGAGTGGGCGGGGCCGCCCGTCGCGAAGCGGGCGAGAGCCGGCGTGGCCGACGTCGACCGCATCGCTGTCCATGACGGAACACCCTCGACCAGTTCGTGCGTGCGCTCGGCCCCCTCGCCGATCCGTTCCAGGCGCAGCACCAGATTGCGTTCGTGCTGGTTGCCCTGTGGCCAGTCCACGTCCTTGCTGGTGACCGTCTGCGTGGGGACTCCGTCCACCGTCTCCCAACGGCTCCTGACGGCCCGGACGTTGGGACGCCACCTGCCCTCGTACCGGTGCTCCACCTCCAGGTGCCAGCTCGGCGCGTCCACGTGCCGGACCGCCCCGACCTCGCCCGGGATCTCGATCCGCACTCCCCGTGAGCCGGACACCGCGACCACCGCGCGCTGCGGCCAGTCGGCGTCGACGCCTATGACGGTGATCCGGCAGGGGCCCTCGTACCAGGCCATGGGTGTCCTCCAGTGTTCTCGGGTCGGGGGAAGTCGCTTGCGGTCGGGGGCGGGAAGGCGTCAGACGCGGCCGAACTCCTGCGCCACCAGCGACGCGAGTTCGTAGTACGCGGCCCGGGTCCGGCCGCGCATCCACTCGGGGTCGACCTCGCAGCCACGGGCCAGGTGGGGGTCGTACGGAACGGTCACCACGGCCCGGCAGCGCTGCCGGAAGTGGGCGACGATCTCGTCGACCCGGAGCAGCCGTTCCGCTGACGACCGCACGCCGGAGACGACGGTCACCGCGTCCCGCGCCTTCTCCTCGTAGCCGTGGGCGGCCAACCAGTCGAAGGTGATGCTCGCACTGCTCGCGCCGTCCACGCTCGGCGTGGCCGTGACGACCAGCTGGTCCGACAGGTCCAGGATCCCGCGCATGGTGTCGTGCAGCATGCCGGTACCGGAGTCGGTGAGCACGATCGGGTACTGGCCGCTGAGCAGTTCGACGACCTGCCGGTAGTCCTGGTCGTCGAACGTCTGCGAGACCGCCGGGTCCGAGTCGTTCGCGATGACCTCCAGGCCGCTGGGCGCCTGGGAGGTGAACGCCCGGATGTCCATGTAGGTGCGCAGGTGGGGGATCGCGGTCACCAGGTCGCGCACGGTGGCGCCGGACTGCCGCGCGACGCGACGGCCCAGGGTGCCCGAGTCCGGGTTCGCGTCCACGGCGACGACCCGGTCGGCCCGCTCGCGCGCCAGCACCGCGCCCAGGGCCAGGGTGGTGGTGGTCTTGCCGACCCCGCCCTTCAGGCTGATCACCGCGATCCGGTGGCTGCGCCGCAGCGGGGTGTAGAGGGCTTCGGAGACGTTGCCCGGTGCCCGGCGCGGGCCGATCCGGAACCGCTCGCGGGAGGTGCGGCGCACCAGACGCTCACCGGACAGCTCCCGGTCCGCGGCCCGGCCGAGACGCCGTGACGGCGTCTCGGCGGCCACCGGGGTCTGTGCCGGGCGCACGGCTGGTGTCGGTTCCGTGGAGAGCGCCGCCGGCGCGGCCGGGGACAGGGGGGAGACCGTCTGCGGGGGCGCTTCGGCCGGGACCGGGGCGGTGGGTTCCGCTCGCGGCGCCGAGGCTTCGGCCGGCTCCGCGAGGCCGGCCGGATCCGGCGGGCCCGGGTCCGTGATCTCCGCCGGCTGCTCGCGCCCCGGCTCCGGCCGCCGCACCGGGTGGTCGGCGTCCGGCTCCCAGGCCGCCACCGCCGGGGCGGCGGCCGCGTTCGCGGCTTCGCCCGGGCCCGTCGGTACGGGTCGCGCGGGTACGGCTCCGTCACCCCGCGCGCCCTCTCCACGCGCCGCACCGGCGCATGGAGCGCCGTCGTCGTCCGCGTGCGGCACGGTCGGCGGCCCCCCGCCCCGCCCCGCGCGCCACTGCTCCGGGCTGTAGTCGGGGGCGTCCGTCCAGTGCCCGGGTTCGTCCATGTCGTTTCTGGCTACGACGGTGCCCACCTGGCGGTCCCCTCTCGTCGGTCGTCCGGAGGAACGGCCTGACAGGCGCATCCGGTTCAGGCGGGCGCGGGCCGCGCGGTCACACCGGGGCGAGGCCGCGCTGTTCCAGTACGGGGCGCAGTGCCCGTACGGCATAGAAGTTGCGGGACTTGACGGTGCCCGGCGGGATCCCGAGCACCGCGGCCGCGTCGGCGGTCGAGCGGTCGTTGAGGTGCAGCTCCACCAGCACCTCCCGGTGGTGCGGAGCCAGTTCGGCGAGCGCGTCGCCGATGGCGTGCGCCGCCAGGACCTCCTCGTACGGGTCGTCCGAGGTCGCGCGCTCCTCCGGCGTCTCGTCACCCAGCTCCTTCGCCCGGGCGGACTGCGCCCGGAAGTGGTCGATGGCGATCCGGCGGGCGACGGTGAAGAGCCAGGGGCGGCCGTGCTCCGGGCCGCGGGTCAGCGCCTGCGGGTTCTGCCAGGCGCGCAGGAAGGTCTCCTGGAGCATGTCCTCGGCCTTGCCCCGGTCCCCGCTGGTCAGGCGGAGCAACGCGCGGAACAGGGCGGAGGCGTGGAGCCGGTGGAACTCCGCCAGGGTGTCGCGGTCCATGACGGGTCTGGGCCGCGCTTCCGCGCGGGTGTCCGGCTCCACCCCGTCACGGACCGTGTCGTCCGTCGCGCTGTCGGCGCTGTGCCTTTGCGTTCCCACCCCGGCTGTTCCTCCCGCGCTGCGCCGTCGACGGCTCTGCGGCGGTCGACGGCGGTACCAACCGACCGCCGGCTCCATGCTCGCCGGGGTCGTATGGGGAGACACTCGCAACCTTGACTAACGCGTCGCTAATGATCCGCCCCTGGGAGCGCCCTGCGCGCTAACGCGTCGCTCGCCTGTCTCTGAAACGGTTCTGATCTGCGGTTCTCCTCCGGCGCCGGTGCCCGGTAGCCGCACGGTCGCCAACCCCGTCGCCGCCCTCGCGGCACCACGGCGGAGGCACCCGCCACCCCCGCCAGCACCGCCAGGGAAACGGCCGACACCCACCAGGCGGGACCCGCGGCGGACGAGCCGGGACCGGGCGGCATCACCACGCCGGGCGCCGGCGCCCGGGAACTCCGGGACGCGGCACCGCGCAGCTCCTCGGAGAGCACGGCGGTGACGGCGGCCACCGGGTCGACGGGCCCGTAGCCCCGCGCCGGGTCCGGCACACGTCCGCCCGGCCCCGACGTGGTGGCGCGCAGCCGGTGTACGAGCGCCTCGGCGCTCAGGTCCGGGTGGTAGCCGAGGATCAGAGCCGCGGTCCCGGCCACCAAAGCGGCCGCGTAACTCGGCCCGGACGCCGTGAACTTCCCCTTGCCCCCCGGCCCGGGGCCCATCACCGCCTCGCCCGGCGCCGTCAGGTCCACCCGGCCGCCCTGGCCGCCCTGGGGGCCCTGTCGGGGAGCCTCCCCGCTGGGGCCGGTCCCCGCCACCGACAGCACCCGCGGGTGGGCCGCCGGGTAGGACGCGCCGCTGTTCCCCCCGTCCGGGGCGGCCGGGGCGATCACGACCGCGCCCTCGGAGAGCGCGTACTGTACGGCGCTCGACAGAGCCGGGCTGTCCGCGCCGGCCACCGCCACCGCGGCGATGACCCGGGCGCCGCCCTCGACCGCCACCCGGATGCCCTTGGCGAGGAGGTCGGGCGTGGTGTTCCCGCGCCGGTCGGTGACCGGGACGTCGAGGATCCGCGCGCGGGGCGCGAGCCCCGCGAACCCCACCCCCGGGGTACGGGCCGCCGCGATCAGACCGGCCGTGAAGGTGCCGTGCCCGGCGCAGTCCGTGGCCGGGCCGCCGTCGAACTGGCGCGGTGCCCGCTTCAGCCGGTCGCCCAGCAGCCCGGCGGCGTCGTCCACACCCGAGCCCACCACGGCCACCGTCACCCCGGCCCCTTCGGACAGCGGCCAGACCAGGTCCGGACGCAGTCGGGCCTGGGGCCACGGCAAACCGGTGACCACGCGGTCCGATGCCTTGCGGCACGTGTCGTCGGAGAGCTGCTGCGTGATGGCGGGCAGCGAGGCGGGATCCGTACCCGGAGCTGCCCTGACCGCCGCCCGGGCCCCAGGCCCGCCGTCCGGACCGGGCGCGGCCGTCGCGCTCCCCGGATGCAGGACCAGGGCCCCGCACAGCAGGGCCGTCGCGAGGACCGCCGCACCTCTTCGTGCGCCCCGGCTCACGCGTCACCGCCCGGCACCCGGTCCCAGGGCACGTCCTGCGGCAGCAGCAGGCTCAGCTCGGCCACGTCGTCGACGTCGAGTGTGCTGAGCCGCCCGGCCTGCCGGGTGATCAACGACTCCAGGGTCTGGCGGGCGAAGCGGCCGTTGCCGAAGCTGCGGTCGCGGGGCACCGCCGAGAACAGCTCCGTGAGCGCGGACAGGGTCTCGGGCGGGCACACGTATCCGGCCTTGTCGGACAGCACCTCGACGATCCGTACCAGTTCCTCGTCCGTGTAGTGCCCGAAGGCGACGGACCGCGAGAACCGGGACGCCAGGCCCGGGTTGGAATCCAGGAAGCCTTGCATCTCGTCGGCGTAGCCGGCGACGATGACCACGACCTCGTCGCGGTGGTCCTCCATCAGCTTCATCAGGGTGTCGACGGCTTCCTGACCGAAGTCGTTGCCCGTGCCGCCGCGCGGCGTCAGCGTGTATGCCTCGTCGATGAACAGGACACCGCCCCGCGCCCGGTCGAAGGCCTCCTTCGTCAGCTGCGCGGTGTGCCCCACGAACCGGCCCACCAGGTCCGCCCGTGCCGTCTCGATCAGCTGGCCGCCCGGCAGCACGCCGAGCTCGGCGAGCAACTGGCCGTACAGACGGGCCACCGTCGTCTTGCCGGTGCCGGGCGGGCCCGAGAACACCAGGTGGTGGCTGATACTGGCCGTCGGGAGTCCGGCCTCCTTGCGCCGGTTGACCTGTTTGATCAGGTTGACCAGGTCCTCGACCTGCTCCTTGGCGGCGGGCAGGCCGATCATCGCGCGCAACTCGTCGAGCAGTTCCGTCTTGCGCTCCGCGGGCTCACTGCCCGTGGCCGCGGCGGCCGTCAGCCCCACGTCCTCGGGTGTGAGCAGCGCCAGGTCGGTGTTGCGGATTTCGGACAGCGCGGCCAGCCGTGAGGCCTGCCGGTCCACCATCTCCTCGAAGACCTTGCGCGCGGCCCGGCCGTTGCCGAAGTCGGCGCCCTTGGCCACGCCCTGGAAGCGCAGCGACAGCGCCTCGCGGGTGCCTGCGGCGAGCTCGTATCCGTGGGACGCCGCGGACATCGCCACGATCGTGGTCAGCTCGTCGTCCGAGTAGTTCTCGAACTCCACCGTGCGGCTGAACCGGGACGCGAGCCCGGGGTTGGAGTCGAGGAAGCCCCGCATCTCCTCCGAGTACCCGGCGACGATCACCACGACCTCGTCGCGGTGGTCCTCCATCAACTTGACCAGCGTGTCGATGGCCTCCTGGCCGAAGTCCGGCCCGCTGCCACCGGTGCCCTGCGACAGCGTGTACGCCTCGTCGACGAACAGCACGCCGCCGAGCGCCTTCTGGAACACCTCCGTCGTCTTGATCGCCGTACCACCGATGATCGACGCCACCAGGTCCGCGCGGGCCACCTCGACGAGATGCCCCGACGGGAGTACGTCCAGCTCGGCGAGGATCGAGCCGTAGAGCCGGGCCACGGTCGTCTTGCCGGTTCCCGGCGGACCCGCGAAGACCAGGTGGCGGCTCATCGGGAGCGCGGGCATGCCCGCCAACTCCCGGCGCCTGGCCAGCTTGTTGAGGTTGACCAGGGTGGCGACCTGCTCCTTCACCCCGTCCAGGCCGACCAGCGTGTGCAGCGCCTCCAGCGGCCCGTCCTGCCGGCGCGGCGCGGCGGGCGCCGGCAGGTCCATGACCTCACCGGAGGGGCCGCCCTTCGTGCCTTCACCGCTCTCGTCCCGGCGCCTCCCGCCCACTTCGCCCCCCGTCCCGAGGGCCGAGGCGGCGATCTCGCCGTAGGAGTCCGGCAGTTCGTTCTCCACGCTCGTCAGGTTCTCCACCGCCAGCCGGACCGACGGCTTGAGCTGGCGCAGCCCCGAACCCCGGTTGCCGGAGACCGTGCAGTCGTGCACCCGTACCGCCTCCGTGGAGTCGACGCGGATGCCGTCGGCCGTGTTGTCCACCGCCTCGCACTGGCTGAGCGTGGCCCGGCCGCCCGCCGCGACCCGGAAGCCGTAGCGGCGGCAGGACCGCGCGCGGGTGCGGGTCGCGGTCAGCTCCCCGCCGTCCTCGACCAGCACGCCCTCCTGCGGCGAGCCGGTGACGTCACAGTCCCGCAGCGTGGCCACCCCGCCCCCGCCGATCGACACCGCGACGCCACCGGTCTCCCGGACCACGGTGTTGCCGACGTACGCGTTGCCTCCGTCGGCGATCCGCACCCCGGCCTGGCCGGTGGCGGAGATCTCCGAGCCCTCCAGGCGGCCACGGCCGTTGCGGGTCACCTCCACGCCGGGTCCGGCGACGTCCGACACGGTCACCCGCCGCAGCATCGGGTTCGCACCCTCCAGCACGCGCACCCCCGCCCCCGCGCCGTCGCGCACCTCCAGCCGGTCGAAGTCCGGCGTGCTGTCCCCGGTCAGCTGGACCCCGGCCCCCTTCGCGTTCCGCACCGAGCAGCGCTTGAACGACGGCCCCGATGTCTCCTCCACCCAGATGCCGCTGCCCTCGGCCGCGGTGACCTCGCAATCCTCGAAGGAGCCGCGCGAACGGCCCGTGACGTGGATGCCATTGCCCTTCGTGCGCGAGGTGCGGCAGCGGCGCAGCGCCGGGTCGGTGCCCTCGGCGAGCGCGATGCCGTGCACCTTCGTACCGGACACCGAGCACTCCTCCAGGACCACCCGTTCCTTGGAACTGATGAACACGCCCAGCAGACAGTCCCGCACCGAGGTCCGCAGCACCCGGGTGGCGCTGTTCTGCTCCAGGGCGATGGCGGGCTTGTCGGTGGCCGAGATCTCGCAGTCCTCGATCAGCCCCCGGCCCTCGCCGTTGGCGCACACCCCGTTGCCCCGGGCGTCGCGCAGCACGCAGTTGCGGAACGTCGGATTGGCCCGCTCGCCGATGACCACCGCCGAGGTGCCCAAGTGCTCCACGACACAGCCGTCGATCACACTGGTGCCGGTGGACGTTTCCACGATCCCCGCGCCACCGGGGTTGGTCACCCGGCAGCCGCGCATCGCCAGCGAACCCTGCTGGCGGGTGAGTACGGCCGCCCAGGCATTGCCCACCACCTCGCAGTCCTGGAGCGCCGCCTGACCGCGCGGCACGTCGACGACCGGCAGTTCGTCGTCCTGCCCCTGCAGCACCAGCCCCGTCAGCTGCACTGCCTCGGCCACCACCTGCACTACCGTCCCCCGGGGCGGCACGATCCGCACGCTTCCGCGCGGCTCCTCGGCGGTGATCGTCACCATCTTCGTGACGACCAGGTTCTCCTCGTACCGGCCCGGACGCACCGAGATCACCGAGCCGCTGCGCGCCACCTCCAGGGCTGCCCCGATCGTGCGGTAGTGGCCGCCGGAACCGGACGGGCGGTCGCTCTGCGCCTCGGCGCTCACGGTCAGCACATGGCGCGACATGCGTGGATGTTCCCTTCGTCGTGGGCCGGTGGCCGCGGATGGACGGACCGCTTCAGGAAGCGGTGCACTCGACCCGGGCGGCGTCGCCCGCGTGGTGGGCGTAGGTCTTCTGCGAGCCGGACCAGTCGAGCCCCCGGTCGTGGAGCTTCACCGTCAGCTGGCCGTGGGTGATGGTGACGCTGCCCGCGCTGATCCATCGACCCTGCTGGGAGGTCTGGTTGACGGTGAAGGAGCGCAGGATCGGCTCGTTCCCCGTCGCACCGGCGTGCACGGTGTAGTACGACGGCTTGCCGCCGACCGCCTTGATGTCGCTGTTGCTCGGGATGTGCACCGAGACCTGGCAGGTGCCGGAGGTGACCGAGCCGGTACGGAACGTCCAACGCAGGGAGTTCCCGGCGTCCTTGCTCGCGCTGCCGGACATCGGCAGTGAGTAGAAGCCGCCGTCGCAGCCCGAGCCGGAGTAGCCGCCGGAGCCGTACCGTCGCCAGCCCTCCTTGCCGTCCGTGTACCAGCCGTTGTAGTCGAAACTCGCGCCCGAGCCCGCACAGCCCGGGCCCGCCACGGCCGCGTACTGGTTCTTCGCCGGGGGAGCCGCGGCCTTGCCGGGCGTGCTGACGGCCTCCCGCTCGCTGACGGTCTTCTGCTCCTCGCCGGGAGCCGCGCTGGGCTGGGTTCCGGGGGAATGACTGGAAGTGGGTGTGGAGCCGTCGGCGCCGCTGCCCACGCCCGTCCCGGCGCCGAGGCCGGCGGCGGACTTGGGCAGGGGCATGTTGGCGGTGCCGGGACTGCCTTCCCGTCCGTCGCCCGCGGCTCCCGGTGCGGCGGCACCGGGCAGCGAGGAACCCTTCTCCGGCGCGTCGATCCCCGGTACGAAGCCGTCGGAGCCTCCGTCGGCCTGGCTGTAACCGGCGGGGCGCGGAGGTACGGGAGAGGGCCCCGAGCCGCCGCCGAGCTGCGAGAACAGCAGGGGTACGCCCATCAGGACGACGCCCGAGGTGGCCGCCGCCGCGATCAGCGGCTTCGAAAGGCGTTTGGCGGGGCGGGAGCCGGCGCGAGGGGTCGCGGCGGTGGTCGCCGCCGCGGCGAGGCTCTCCACGTCGGGTGCCGCCTGCTGTTCGCCCTCGCGGCCGCTGGCCGGCGTGTCCTGCCCGGCGGCCTCGGCCTCGCCGTCGGGGGCGGCGGTTCCGGAGGAACCGGGGGTGGTGGCCCCGGTGCGGTCGGGGAGGGCCTGGGTGGCGCCGCCGACGGTGACGCCGGCGGTCTCCGGCTCGGAGACCGCCTCCGGCCCGGTGCGGGCGGGGGCGGTCCCCGGATCGGACCGGGCTCCTGTGTGCGCCGCGCCGGGCCCCGGCTCCGGCGCCGTGGCGCCCCCGGCCGGCTCTTCGCCCGCCGCCTGCCAGGCGACCGTCGGCAGGCTGATGGCCGATGCGGTCCGTGCGGTCCGCGCTTCGTCGTTGTCCACCCATGACTCCCCTCGGTCTTCGCGGACCCTCCGCGACAAGTACGAACGGTCCGGTGGTGTCCCGCGGTTCACCGGGCCCGGTCAGCTCAGGGGGAGGATCTGCGTCCCCTCCGGCGCCGGGGTCAGAACGAAGGCGGCGGCGCGCTCGACGACGTCCTGGCCGAGGGGGCCCGGGGCCGCGTAGCCGGGGCTGTCCAGGTGCGCGAGCAGTCCCGGTTCGGGAGCGAGCGCGTACTGCTCCAGGTAGTACGTGACGGTGTCCGTCCACACCCACTGCCCGTCCGTACGGAAGTTGACCGGCACCTCCGCGACCCGGGTGGGGTCCAGCACGTCGTCCGTCAGAACCGGTGTCATCAGTACGGGCGTCCCGGCGTTCAGCCGCTCCACCAGCAGGGCGCGGAGCTCCGGGTCCTCGATCACCGGGTGGTCCACGGCGAAACCCGGCCCAGTCTCCGGACCGGCGTGGTCGAAGACGGAGGCGAGCTGGAACTCCGGGTCGGTCATGGCGAGGTCCTGTCTTGGGATCGGGGCGGCCCGGCGGCCGCACGCCCCCGGAGGAACGTACGGAACACCGGACACGGTTCAGCTCCCGTGCGGCCCGGTCCGGTCAGAACGACCAGTCCACGGTCGGCAGCGTGAGGACGGCCCCCGTACCGAAGTGCACGTACCAGTCGTCGTCCGGGGACCCGTACCCCTCCCCGGCTGCGGCGGCGAACGCGCGCACCGCCTCGGCTCGTGCCGAGGCACCGGGGTCGCCCCCTTCCTCCCGTGCGCGCCACAGGTCGGCCAGCGCACGCGCCAGCACGGTCGGCCCGTTCATGCGCTCGGGGTCGGACCGCTCCAACTCGGACGCGATCGCATTCAGCCGACTGCCGTAGTGCGCGAGGTTGGCCTCCACGGCGCGCAGCATGTCGGCGTCCCGCTGACCGGCCCGTGCACCGTCCCGCAGGGTGAGGTGGTGGCCCTGGGGATCACCCGCCAGCACCGGGGTCACGGAGCCGGCGGCGGGGGCGCCCTGGACAGTGAACCGGTGCAGGGTGTGCTCCACGCCGTCGCGCGTGAAGCGGACATACGACTCGGGGTCGACGGCCAGCCGTATCCCGCCGGTGGCGGCCGGGTCGGTTCGCGCCTCCTGGACGGCGTCCGGCGTGGCGTAGAACTCCCTGACCGGGCCCCCGTGGTCCGGCAGCGCGAACCGGTGGTCCGCGGACACCTGGAGGGCGGGCCGCTGAACCGACTCGACGGGGCGCACCGGCCGGTACAGGGGGAAGGACGCGGCGTCGCCGGATGTGCCGTTGAGGGCGCGCGCGATGGGATCGGCTTCGTCCGCGACGACCTCCACGCGCGTCTCGCCGGCCCAGGTGTGCCATGTCGTTCCGCCCGCTTCGTAGTCGTCGAGGCGGTAGGGGGCGGACGGCGGGGCCTGCGGATCCTGGTCCGTGAGAGGTGTGGGCGTTCTGAACGGCACGGAGTCGGGGAGGTTCCCGGCACCGTCGTCCTGGGCGATGAGGTACCCGTCGGGGGCGGGGACCGTCTCGGGAACGGCGTCCGGTGGCAGTTGGCCGTCGGGCGGCATGTGCGCGCCGAGGACCGTGGCCTCGACCACGGCGTCCTCGCCCACCGGGAGGGTGAGGCGGACCCAGTGGTCGGGCTCGACGCGCGGCCTGCCGTCCGCGTCCCAGACGACCTTCCGCGCGACGGTCGTGTGACCGGGGCCCGTGACGTCGGTGGCGAACGGGCCGGTCACCCGGGGCACGAACCACAGGGCGGACCGGGGCGCGTAGGCGGTCAGGGGCAGGTCGGGCCGCAGCTCCCGGAGCGCGCGCAGGGTGCCGGCGGCGTACGAACGCTCCAGTTCACCGCCGGCACCGCAGGCGGCGAACTGCAGTGGCTTGGCCGTGTCCCAGACACCGTCGTCGGCGAGCCGGGACAGCACGGCGCCGAGTTCGCCGGCGGTGACCCGCTGCCCGCGCCAGGTGGGCGCCCCGTCGGACCCCACGACATGGCTCGCGAGCGTGAAGAACCGCTCGTCACGCGGGAACCGCCCGATGGCACTGCGCACCCGCTCCGCCTCGGCGGGGGCGGTGGCGGGGTCGATGAGGTGGCGGGTGTCGTTCTCCTGCCGTGACCGCGTGAGGGCCACGACGAGCTCGTCGACCCGGTCGGCGGAGTTCTGGAGGGAGGCGGGGGCCGGGGCGGGGGCGGCGTGCGGGGACGCCGGGGAGCCGTGGCCCCCGGCGCCCCCGAAGCCCAGAGCGCCGAACATGTCCTCGTCGTCCTCATCGCTCTCCTGCGCGACGGGCTCCGGTTGTTCCTGCCGCGCGTTGTACGTGTCACCCAGCCTTCCGGCCTCGGTACGCAGGCGCGATGTCCCGATCTCCTCGAAGTGCCTCTTCGCGGTGGCGTTGTCGGCGAACATCGCGGCCAGCTCGCGGTATTTCGTCTCGTACCCGAACCTTTCGTTTCCGTCGGTCTTGTCGACGAGCAGGAACCTGCGGTACGCCGGGAAATCACCGTCCGCCGGATCCACGGACACAGGTTCTCCGGCCAGCTTCGGGCCGCGTCCCGGCGTGGACCCTCCGCCGTCGTCAGGACTGTTCGAGGGCGGTTCGAAGTACTTGTTGAAGGAAGGCTTTCCGGCCCTGCGTTCGCCTTCGTCGTGGTAAACGCTGTAGCTCGTATAGGAGGAGAGGTCGGCCTGGTAGTACTGGTGGAACTCGTGGAACAGCTGCCGGACGGCCTTCAGTTCCGTGTCCCCCAGGTCCACGAGACGACGCCTGGCTCCCTCCGTCGTCATCACCGGCTTCCCGGTGAGTTTGAGGGCTGCCTCGGCGATCCACTGGAACGTGTCCTTGTGGTCGGTCTTTCCGCGGTAGTAGAAGCCCAGCGGGTCGGAGTCGACCATCAGCAGAGAGGCCTTGAACGCGAAACGGACCTCTTCCTCTTCCATGTCGCCCCAGAGGTGCCGGTAGCGGCTCATGAGCTCGACGGCGCCACGGTGCTCGGGTTCGTTGTCGTGTACGTCCTTCCCGTCGCCGTACATCGCCTTCGAGTTCAGCTTCTCGATGTCGTGGAAGAAGATCGCCTTGACGACGGCGTCCACGGGTACCAGGCGCGCGGCTCCTTCCCGCTCGTCGGCTACGAGCTTCAGGTACTGGCCCGCCACCATCTGCGCGTGCTGGTAGAACGTGTACTCCTCGTTCGCGGCGCAGAACACCTCGTAACGGCGGTTGAGCTCGGGGAACTCCTCCTTCAGGAGGTCGAGCATGCGGAACACCGGCTGGTTCTCCCGCCGGAGTGCGGTCAGCTCCGTACCCACCCGGATCTGCCGGGCGACCTCTCCGGCCCGCTCCTGGCGCATGGCGGCGAAGTCGTGCGCCACGGGTGTCGCCGTGACGTTGAGGTCCGCGGCGGCCGCCTTGTCCTGGCGCGCCAGTTCGAGGGCGATGGCCGCGTGCGTGGCCCAGACCAGCACCGTCTCGTGCATGAGACGGCCGACGGACGCCGGTCCGTACCGTGCCGCCCACTCAGCGGGCGCGGGGTTGACGACGTCGAGGAGATCCTCGTGCTTCGCCAGGAACTTCTCCAGTTCCCTCTCGCGGCCGGTATACGGGATGTCATCGTCCTGGAGGGCGTGCTGAACCCGGTCGACGGGCTTCTGGTTGAGTTGCTCCCATGTCACGTAGTGCTGGCGCAGTTTCCTGGATATCCAGTTGAGCTTGGATTCGCTGTTCTGATGGGTCTTGCCCTTGACGTAGGTGTCGAGCGTATCCGCGACCTTCTCGGAGGCGATCCAGGGGTTGTACTCGGCGCTCAGCTCACGGCTCTCGGAGTCGGGAATGCCGAGCCGGTCGCGCAGTTCGTTCACGTGCAGGTGTTCACCGTGCTTCTGGAAGGTGTGGCCGGGAAGGTCCTCGTCCTCGCTCAGGTGGTTCTTCGGGCCGTCGTAGTAGGTGATGAGGGAGTTCGGCAGAATGTTCTCGCGGAGCAAGGTGAGATCCGTCCCGCGGATTCCGAACTGGTTGCGGTCCGCCGAGTGGTCGACGTTGGTGGTCTTCCTGTCCGTGGAACCCTCTGGCGAGTCCAGGTGTACGGCGGCGCCAGTGATCCGGTGGTAGATGTCCTGGGGGACCAGGTAGGAGCGAATGAGCGGCTCCTTGCCCTCGCCGTGCTCCGCCCTGTACTTCATGCCCCAGGCGACGGCCCGTGCGGGAGTGCCGATGCTCGTCCACATGGTGGTGTCGCCCTGGCCGGTGCACAGGAGAACCTGTCCCGTCGCGGGGTCCTGCTGGACGTCCTTGTGGTTCTCGGCCGATGTGGCCCGTCCCCGCACACCCGGGGTGATCTCCAGAGCGACCTCCTCGACCACGGCGGTGTAGAAGCGCACGTACGGAGCGCCGTCGACCACCTCGACCTCCACCTCACCGCGGTGGACGTAGTGGTTCGTCTCGAACGCGTACCGCTTGTTGCTCCAGCGAGGCTTCGGGTCCGTGGGACGGCTCGGCCCCGGATAGCTCATGCCGGGGACGCCGATGGCCGGGGTGTTCCGGTCGGCCGGCCGCGACGGGCCCCGCTCGGAGCCCACGGCCGCCTGCGGGTCAACCTCGCGGATCTTCACCAGGGACCGGCCGTTCGCCGCCCGTGTCACCGACTTCACCTCGTAGTGCGAGCCGGGCGTGAAGACGATCCGGTCCCCGCCGAGGACCTTGCGCGCGTCCCACGCGACCAGCGGCTGGACCTCGAAGAGCACGTTGTCCCCCGGGCGGGACTCGTGACCCCGCCTGGTCGTCCAGCCGGGCACGGAGGGCACCAGATCACTCAGCGGACGTGCCGTACGAGCGTCCGCCAGCTCCCGGAGTCCGGCCAGCCGGTCGGCAGGGATCCGGGCACCGGACTGCACCGGGTGCCGGTAGGGCTTGACGATCTCGTGGATCTCGGCGATCGCCTTCGCCACCTGCTGGTCCGGCTCTTGTGCCAGGTCACGCAGAACCCCGTCGCCCTTGGCGTGACCGATGACCAGCGCCAGTCGCGAGACGTCGATGTCGACTCCGACGAGCTGCTGGAGTGCCCGCGCCTCCTCGTAGTAAGCCGTCAGTGTCCGTACGTCGCTGGAGACGGTGCCCCGGCGCCGCGACTCCGCCTGCGACGCGCCGCTCGGCGTGAGGGCCTCCTTCACCGACAGACCGCGCGGCCGACGGTCGAAGTCGACCTTGTCCACCAGCCTCTGAGCGGCGTCCGGCCCGCCCGCCGCGTTCTCGATGCTTCTGGTGAGCGCGTCGACGATGCCGTTCACGCGCTCGGTGGCGGCTTGCGCCGCCTTGGCGGGGATCCGGTTGTTGCCTCCTGCGGTCACGGTGATCGTGAGCTTCCCCTCGCGGGGCGGCTGCCGGCGCTCCAGCTCGGGGAGCAGCCGCGCGGCGAAGTCGTCGAGCTGCCCTCGCTGGTCCTCGCCGAGGCTCTTGCCCCCCTCGGGGAACCGCAGGGTCAGCGTTCTGGGTGTGGAGGGCTCGCCGCCGGGCCCGAAGAGCACGGTCAGCGACGCGTCGTCCTCCTCACCGACGTCACCGAACCGCACCGCGCCGGGATGCTCGAGGGTGCCCTCACCGGCGTCGCGCACGGCGTGGTCCGGGGCCCCGTCATGGTGGGTGGAGGTGCTTTCGGCGGTGTGGTCGTCCGTACCGAGGTCGGTGTAGCGGTGCCAGCTCGCGTCGTCACCGCTGACGGTGATCTTGCCCTCGGCGGTGACGCCGACGTGGCGCGCCGTGACGAGCGTGCCCCCCGGCACGGACCAGACCGGGGCGTCGGCGGCGAGCGCGGTGAGGGAGTCGGGCCCCGCACCCCCCTGGGCACGGTGCTTCCACAGGCCGCTCATCACCTCCCTGACGGTCGCGTCATGGAGGGCCGCCAGACCACAACCGGTGAACTGGATCTCGGTGACGCCGTCGAGCCTGCCGTCGTCGTGGGCGTCGATGAGTGCGGTGAGTACGAGGTCGGCACGGGGCGCACCGTCGTCGCCGGTGTGCATGCCGACGACGAACCGGTTCGGCTGCGGGCGAAGGGCGGCGAGCGCCCGGGCCTGGGCAGGACTCAGCCCACCGACGGCGATACCGGAGGGGATGCCGCGCACGGGCTGCCTGCGGATGAACTCACCCATGCCCGCGCTCAGTTCGTCCACCACGATGGACGTGTCGCGCCCCCAGAACTCCGGGGCGTGGCCGTCCTCCCCCAACAGCGCGGGCGGGTAGCCCTGGTCCACCAGGAGGCGCGGGACCAGGATCCGTACGTCGGCGGTGATTCCCGTACCCGGTGACGACGCCGGAAGGTCCGCGAAACCCTGGAGCGTCTTGACGAGATCGACGAGTGCCGTCAGCCGCACCCGGTCGCCCGGATCCGTGGACAGCACGTCGTAGTAGCGGTCGAAGGCGGTGTCGAGGCCGTCCCGGACGGGGTCGGGGGCGGGGAGGGATTCGGAGTCGGCGTCGTCCGGGTCGAGAAGGTAGAACCGCTCCATGATCGAGGTGAGCTCGTCCCGCACACCGATCTGGTCGTCCGGTCCGGCGTCGTCCGGCTGCTCGATGCGGCGCCGCAGCTCCAGGTAGGAGTCGGCGTGCAACCGCCGCCAGTCACCGATGCCGGTTCCCTCGCCGAGCGCCTCCCGCATCAGTCGGGCCGTACGGTCGTTCAGCCCGGGAGTCCCGGCCAGCAGCACGGCCAGGTCGCTGTCGTCGAGCGTGCGCGCATTGCGCGGCGAGGGCTGCAGGGGGGCGTCGGCCCGGTCCCGTGGGTCCACCAGCACCGTCTCACCGGCTTCGAGCCCTAGGGCGACCTCGTCCGGGAACCTCCCGCCGGGCATGGCCGACCGGAGCGACGCCTCGGGCAGTGGCGCGAGCGACCGGAACCTGCTCCAGTCGTCGGTGTACCCGAGCACGTCGGTGTGGTCCTCCCCGGACAGGACGTCCTTCTCGAAGGCGTCGGCCGCCGTCATGATCTCGTGGAAGGTGTGGTGGCCGATCGGAAGCATGTCCGCGAGCAGGGCCGACCGCACCAGTTGGTAGTCGACCGGCACCTCCCACTTCGTGGCCATGGCGTGGACGAACGCCAGGGTGAAGTACGTGGTGTTGGACGTACCGGCGCTCATCAGACCGCCGGTTCCCTCCGCCGTCACCTGACTCTCGGTCTTGAGCGCGATCTGGCGGTGGCGCTCGCCGGGCTCCCAGGTCAGCCGGTCACCGTCCAGCGCGTGCGCGCGCTCGCGGTCGCTGAGCGGCGGCACCACCTCGTCCGGCGCGAGCTCGGTCCGCCGGCGCAGCTCCAGAGAGGCGACGAGCGCGTCCCGCTCGGGACCCTCGGGCCGGGTCTGCAGGAGCCGCTGCCGGTCCTGCTCGATGAGCTGCACGACATCGGCGTCCTGCTGGATCCCCGGGCCCCACTCCCGCTCCAGGATCGCGGGCCTCTTCTTGGCCAGGCCCAACGGGCGGGCGAGGTCCGTGCTGTGAACCGCGGTGACGAGCAGGTGCATCCGCTCGCGGATGTTCCCCTTCTCGACGACCTGCCGCAGGGTCTCCGTATTGGTGCCGACGGAGCCGCTTCCGCTGCCCCCCGGACTGCCCAGCTTGTGGCGGTCCTCGGGGGCAGTCTTGTCCCAGAGGACCTCGACCAGCTTGCGCACCTGCTTCTGGACGTCCGGCAACTGGGCGAGGTACTCGCCCAGGGGACGCTCGGCGGCGCGCGAGGCCTCCGCGTACGCGATGCGGGTCGCCGCCCGGACGATCGCATGGTGCTCGGTGCGGTCCGGGTTGGCGTGCAGCGCCTGCCCGACGCGCGTCAGCACGGTCAGGGGCAGCGGCCGCGCCCCACTGGCGTACGGGCTGTCCGGGGTGTGCAGGCCCTGCTGGAACCGCTGGATCGCGTCGACCTGGTCGGCCGGACCGGTGACGGTGACGGCGGCCAGATGGTCCTTGCCGACCAGCAGCCGCCCGTCGCCCGTGTCGACGGCGCGCCCGGGGGGGATCCGCACCGCCAGCCAGTGCGTCGTGTTCGGCGGGAGTTCCCTGGTGAGCGTGGCGTACGGCTCGTCCCGGGTGCGCAAGTGCCGGTCCGCGAGGCCCACCAGCCGGACCGGGGCGTCCGGCAGCTCCAGATAGGCGGTGGTGTCCTCCCGCGTACGTGTGCCGAGGGCGTCCAGCTCCGCCCGCCAGTCCTTCGGACCGTCCGCCTCGTCCTCGTTCCCGCCGCGCGCCGATCCGTCCCGCGTCACGTCGCCCTGTCCGGCAGCGGGCCCGTCGGCGGTCGTGGACGCGCCGGTACCGGTCGGCGGGACATCGCCTCCGGCCCGTCGGCCCGTGGTCGTGTCCTGGCCGTCGCCGGGGTTCGGGTCGCCCGTCCGCGCGGCGTCGCCGGCCCGGCCGTCCGCGGGTGCGACCGACCGGGACCACTCGCGGCTCGACGCCACGGTGGCCATGGCCACGTCGGTCGCGAACTGCCGGAGTCGCGTGGCCTTCGCGGAAGGAATCCTGGGTTTCTTCCACGCGTTCTCGCCATGGAGCTTGCCCGGCAGAGGCACCGGGGTGATGCCGAGGTCCAGGAGCATGCGCGGAACCACGAAGCGGGTGTGGGCGGTGAGCGCGCTCTGCGTGGACGTCGTGAGCCCGGTGACCTGGTGGAGCGCCAGGACCGCGTCGGCGACGACTTCGAGCTGCTTCATGCGCCCGGTCGACGCGGCCAGGTCCGTCTCGTACTTCGCGAAGACGGCGTCGAGCTGGGACCGCGCGCCCTGCTCGGGCGGCTTCTGTTCGGTCCCTTCGATCCGGCCGAGCAGGGCCAGGTAGACATCGGCGTTGAGCGTGTGCCAGGCGCTGCCCGGGGTGTGTGCTCCGTCCAGGAGGTCGCGGAGTACGCCCGTCATGTTCTCGTCGGGGTCGGCCAGCAACCCCGGCAAGGCGTCCTCGGGCGGCAACGGTGCCGGCGGGGCGGTGGTCGTGTCCGGGACGGGCGAGGGGTGGGGCGTGGCGAGGGGGAGGTCGGCCATGCCGAGGGCCAGCTCGCCCGCGAGCACTCCGAGGACAGGATTCCGCCAGAACTCCGTGGTGCGGGCCTCGGGGGACAACCGCGCCGGGGGGAATCCCTGGTCGAGGAGCAGGCGCTGGACCAGGATCTCGGTGACCGGGGTGAGCGACCCGTCCGCTGTGTCCCCCTGGAGCCCCTTGAGCAGGCCGGCGATGGCTTCCAGGCGGCCCCGGTCGTCTCCGGCGGAGGAGACATCGGTGCCGTAGTTGTCGAACGCTTCCGTGATGTCGTCGTCGGACAAGCCGGCCCTGTCGGAGTCCGGCACCCGGGCCAGCAGCTTCCGGTACGCGTCCGCGTTCATCGTGTGCCAGTCGCCGCCCGGGTCCTGCCCGCGGTCCGCCACCTCTTCGAGCACGCCCGACCAGCGGAGATCGGACAACAGCAGTCCCCAGTGCTCCTGCGGAAGGTGCTGTGACAGGGGGCCCGCGGTCGCCCCGCCGCTTCCGAACGTGACGATCGCCCCGCTGCCCGGCATGAGGGGGACGCGCAGGTCATCGGCGCGGGTGGTGGTGAGATCGGGGGTGTGGTCGGGCGCGCCGGAGTCGGCGTACTCGTACCAGGCGGCGTCGTCGCGGCGGACGGACAGTTTGCCGTCAGGGGCGACGGAGATGTCGGCGGCGGTGACGAGACGGCCGCCGGGGACGTACCAGACGGGGGCGTTGGCGGCGACGGCCTTGAGGGGGCCCGGAGGCGGCACGTCGCCGGCGCGGTGCTTCCACAGGCCGCTCATGACGGTCTTGACGGTGGCTTCGTGGACGGGTGAGGCGAGGTTGCAGGCGGTGAACTGGATCTCGGTGATGCCGTCGAGGTTGCCGCGGTCGTGGGCGTCGGTGAGGGCCTTGAGGACGGTCGCGGGGTCGTGGGGGGTGTGGGGGTCGGTGTGCATGCCGACGACGAAGACGCCGGGGCGCTTGGGCAGGGCGTGGAGGGCGGTGTTCTGGGCGGGGGTGAGGGCGCCGACGGAGACGCCGGAGGGGATGTCCCGTACGGGGCCGTGGGGCGGGGTGGCGCCGTTGTCGTCGTCGCCGACCGTGGGCGTGGGGCCGGCGTCGCCGACGACTGCCGGATGCTGCGCGGCGGCGTCGCCGGCGGGCGTGCCGGCGTCCTCGACGTCGAAGAGGAGGTAGTCGAGTCCTTCGGCGGCAGCCTTGTCCGCGTCGGCTTGGAGCGGGTGGGGCTTGGCGCCGGGCACTCCGGCGCGGGCCTCCGTCGAGTCCTCGGCGGCCTTCGGCACGGGTGCGGCGAACTGGTCGCCACTGCTCTGGGTCACGGTGTGAGCCGTCGGCCGGTCCTGGTCCGTCGGCCGGTCCTCATCCGTCCGGTTCGAGGTCCGGCCCTCCGCGTCGTCGCCCAGCAGGGAGGAGAGGTCGGATGAGACGGTGGCCCGGGAAGGCGCGGAGACCGTCTCCGTGTCCGGGCCCTCCTCCTTGCCGCCGTCCTTCGTCGTGCCCCCGTCCGTGGACGTGTCGCCGTCGGATTCGGTCCGGAACAGCGGGTCATCGGCGATCTCGTCGGCGAACGACGGCCCGAGGTCGACGTCCAGCGGCTTGGCAGCGCCGTCACCGTCGCTCTCGACCTTGACGTCCGGCTGATGGGGGGCGTCCGCGAAGAAGGGGGTGCCGGTGAAGGGGTTGGAGAAGACCCACTTCACCATGTCCTTCATATCGCGCGCGAAGTTCGGGTCCGGTGTGTCCGACGTGGGGCGGGGCACCGGCCACGGTGCCGAGCTGCCCGTCATGTTCGCCACGAAGGAGGCGATGTTCAGGGGATGCAGCAGTCCGAAGTACTTGTTGTCGTCGGTGTTCTCGGCGTACTGGTGGCTCAGGATCCAGTTCTGGTACTTGATCATGACCGGCTCGAACATGCGGTGCAGGCCGTGGCTCAGCGCGCCCATGGCCACGCCGGCGGCGAACGGACCGGCGGTGACCTTGAACGTACCGTCCCCGAAGAACAGGTTGTAGAACCCCTCGCTCAGCATCTCGTGCGTGCCCTCGCTGAGGAGCGACGCGACGGCTCCGCCGAGCTGGTACATCGGGCTGCCCTGCAGGGGGTTCTCCTGCTTGAAGATGCGGGCCAGGGCGTTGCTGTGCTCGGAGCGGGCGAACAGGTCCGGCATCGCGTCGGCGAGGTTCTTGAGCGGCGCCAGCTGCCCCAGCTCGCCCATCGCCTTGGTGAGGAGTCCGGGCAGTTCGGCGTGGTCCGCACCGAGGCGGACCCACTTGCGGGCCAGCATCTCGCCGAACTCCCTGCCCGCCGCTTCGGCGCCCTTGTGCGCGAGGTGCTTGGCGAAGACGTCCCCCATCTTGTCGGCGAACGCGTTCGCGATGGTGCCCTCGCCGAACCGCAGGAACCCGGTCTCCAGCTGGCGGGTGACGCCGCCGAGGAGTTCGCCGACGTCCTTGGCGAAGTCCGAGCGCGCTTCCTTGGTGGCGAGCAGACCGTCCAGCGGGTTCTCGGTGTCGCCCGCGGTGCGGCCCGCCGCCGATGAGCCGGAGGACTTGGAGCCGGTCGTCGGTGCGTCTGCGGTAGCGGACTTGCCCGCGCCGGGGACGTCCTTGCCGCCGACGGTCTCCGGCTTGCCCGTGGCCGGAACGTCCTTCGTGCCCACGGCGGGAGCGTCCTTCCCGCCCGTCGTGGGTGCGTTCGGCTTGTCCTTGGCCGCGGCGCCGCCCGGCGCTTCCGGCTTCGCCCGGCCGGGGGCGGTCGCGGTGTCCGGCTTGGGCCGGGTGGCGGGCGGCGGCGTGACCCCTTCGGTGGCGGTCTTCGGTGGCACCGGGGGAGGCGTCACGGTGTCCGTCGTCCGGTTGACCGGCGTGGGCGGCAGCTCCTTGTCCGTCTTGGACGCGGTGTCGTCGAGCTTCGACTTCGGGCCCGCCCCGTCCGTCGGGACGTCCGGCGTCTTGTTCTTCGGGACGTTGCCCAGGCCGTCGTCGGCCTTGTTCAGTACGTCGTCGAGCCGCTTGCTGATGATCGAGCCGGGGGTCCTGCCGCCCAGGAGCCTGCCGAGCAGCTTGCCGCCGTAGTGGAAGACGACCTCCAGCGGGCCGCCGACCAGACCGGTCAGGGCGCCCTGCTTGATGGAGTCGATCAGCGATTCCGTGTTCCAGCTCGTGGTGTGGCCCGCGCCGAGCTGGTAGAGCTGGATCACCGTGTCCTGGAAGATCCCGCCGGCGATGCCGATGAACGTCTGGCTGAGGATGGTCTGGAGCAGCCACCGGAAGAGGTGGTGGATGCCCTCGCGGGTCGCCGCGAACATGGCCGACACGGGGCCCCACACCGAGCCGAAGGTGAACACCGAGAAGAGCGTGGCGAACAGGATCTCGGCCAGCAGCTGCACGAGCTGGAGGATCGCCATGATCTTCGTGTACTCGACCTGGTTGGCGACCTTCAGCGCCACCTCGGACAGCTGACGGGACAGGTCTGCCGTCTGCTCCAGCTGGTTCGCGCCCGCCGTCTGGCCCGTCAGGTCGTTCATGGCCATCAGGAACGAGTTGGCCGCCTCGCCGTCGAAGTCGTTCTTGACGATCGGAATGAGTTCCACGACGTACCCGGACAGCGTCTCCAGGTCCCGCGCGATGGAGCCGTAGTGCTCCGACACCCGCCGCATGAGGTCCTCGTCCGCCTCGGGCCATTCCATGCCCGATACGAAGCCGAGGAAGTCGGCGATCCCTTCCGGCGGATTGATGGCCATGGCGTGGTGGTCCTCTGATCGGGCGGACGGCTGTGCCCGGGGGAACGGGGACAGCCATCCGCACGGTTCAGCAGCGTCCGGTTCAGCAGCGTCCGGGTCGGAAGGTCCGGCTCAGAAACCGTCCGCCTGGGAGCCCGCCTCCTCGTCCGACTTCTTCATCTCGTCGGAGGTCTCGTTGCCGGCGTCCACCACCGTCCCCAGCCGCTTCGTGATGTACGCGAGGGTCTCGGTGAGGTTCTCGGTGGGGGCGTCGACCTGCTGGTGGTAGGTCTTGCCGATCTCGTCCTGGCCGGCGGACTCCTTGTTGATCCGGTTGATCTCCACGATCGTCCGGCTGAGGTCGGTCAGGCACCGCTTGTACTCGTCGTAGTACTGGAACTTGCCCTTGAGGTCGCCGAGTACTTTGAGGTCGTCAGCCATGGAACTCCTCCTGCTTCCCGATGGGGATGCGGCTCTCCGGCTCGAGGGCGAACTCCTCCTGCTTTCCTCCCTGTTCAGAGCTGACGAGCACCGCCTCGTCCTCGGCGGCGAACTCCTTCTGCCTGGCCGCCCTCGCCTCCTCCTGGGCCTCCTCCAGGCCGAAGGACGGACGCATCGCCCGCAGCGGCTTGAGCAGCTCCTCCATGTCGCCGGGCATTCCGCTCAATCCCGTCACGCTGCGCAGGTGTCCGCTGAAGTCCTCGAACCCCTTGATGTGCTCGATGACGTGGGCGCCCATCTCGGCCCGTGCCTCGTTGAGCACGGTGACCAGGGCGGCGGACAGTTCGGCCGGGGCCATGGACTGGTACGCCTTGGTGTGGAAGGTGAGCGAGACCACCTGGCCCTGGGGGCCGACCGTGACCGACACCATGTGGTCCTTGGAGGTGACGGACGCGGTCGCCGCGTCCAGTTCGCGCTTGGCCGCGAGCATCCTGTCGCGCTGGCCGTGCAGGGCCGACATCGCGTCCTTGAGCATGCTCTCGAAGTCGAGGGCCATGGGCCGCCTTTCGTGGGGCTGAGGTAGGTGGTGCCGTGACGTGTGTCAGCGGCCGATGACTCCGCTGACGGAGCCGGAGTCGGTGCCCCAGGTCTCCTCGTCCTCGGTGAGCCACGTGGTGCGCTGCCGGTCGTTGCCCTGGTTGGGCTGGCCCGCGCCCGCTCCGGCGCCGGGGCTCATCGGGGGCATCATGGGGGGCGTCATCGGCGTCGTCGTCCCGGTCATGCTGCCCGCGGGGCCGCCGGTCGACTGCTGCTGTGAACCGCCGTTGCCTGCCGTGGCGGTGCTCCCGAGACTTCCGGCGGGGAGGCCGATGGAGCCGGCCGCCCGTTCACCGAGCAAGGTGGCGCCACCCGTGCTCGTGGCGCTGAAGCTCTTGGGCTTCGGCGGGTCGCCGAGGCCGCCGCCACCCGAGCCGAAGTGGGTCAGGTCGGGCAGTTTGCCGGTCGTTCCACCGCCGCTGGTCATGATCTTCGCGTCCGGACGCGAGTTGATGGCGTGCTCGGCGTTGGTCAGCAGCTGGTGGGAGCGGCTGATCGGCTTGCCGTTCGCGTCGACGACGATGCCGTCCTTGAGGGTGGCTCCCTCGGGCAGGGCGTAGGGGTTGCCGTTGGAGTCGAGCAGCGGCTTGCCCTTGGCGTCGACCACGGTTCCGTTCGCCAGGACCTTCGCGCCCTCGGGAAGGCGGAGCTGGTCATACGGGTTCGAGCCCGCCAGCCCCCCGTTCTGGTTCTCGTCGCGCGGGGCCGGCTGGCCGACCTTGCCGCCGGGCGGCGCGACGACCTGCTTGCCGCCCGAGCCCATGACCGGCTTGCCGTTCGCGTCGTAGACCTTGCCGTCCTTGCCGATGCGGGAGCCGGGCGGAACCATGACCGGCTTGCCGTCGGGGCCGAGTACGGGCTTGCCGTTCTTGTCGAGCAGCGGAGCGGTGCCGCCGCCCGTCGACCCGGTCCCGGGCAGGCTGCCCGGTGGCGGGGGGCCCGTCCGGCCACCGTTCCCCCGGCCCGGGAGGGACTCGGGGATCTTGGTCTTCGGGCCGCCCGTGCCGCCCGAGCCGTTTCCGCCCTTGTTCTTGCCGAAGGGATCGCCGATCCCGGAGCCGCCGCCCTTGCCGCCGCCGATCCCTCCTCCGGTACCGCCGCCCTTGCCGCCGCCGATGCCTCCTCCGGTACCGCCGCCCGTGCCACCTCCGGCTCCTCCCGGGGGCCCTGCGGAGTTGGGTCCGGTGCCACCGGTGGGCATCTGGATACGGGGCTGGTAGATGCCGTCGCGCAGTGCGTTCCCGAGCTTGAGGTACGCGTCGTCCAGCGGGCCCATGTTGGCCTTCGCGGCTTGGTCGAGCACGCTCAGGTTCTTCGCCCAGTTCTGCTTGGCGACGCTCTCGATGCCGTCGAGCCAGAACTGCTGGGTGACCTCGGATCCGCTGTTGTCGAAGACCCTCAGGTTCTCCACCGAGAAGCTGACCGTTCCGGGTTTGTCCTTGCCGCTCTGCTTCCACGTGAAGGTGCACGTGGCGGCCGACATGACCCCCTTGAACACCTCGTACATCTGACTGACCGGGCTGGCCCCGGGGTTCATGTGGGGGCTCCCCGGCGGCCACCACCAGTTCGCGAGTTCGGTGTACATGTTCCAGACGGAAGTCCTCAGCCGGTTCTCGGCATCGGAGATGAGCGTCTCGTAACCGCTCGCCGCGGAGAGGTCGATCGTCTCCGGCGGCTTGGTGCCGGGCTGGATCTGGGGCTGTGCGAGGTCGAACTGGACCTTGCTCATCTCCGTGGAGATGACGTCGAGGAACTTCTTGAAGGCTCCGGCCGCGCTGCCCTTCCACTCGCTGTCGTCGGCGTCGACGTTCCCTTCCCATCCCTTGATGAGCGGGCCCCACTTCCTCAGCCAGGCGTTGACGTCACGGATCAACGCCGCCGCGGACTGGAACGAGGTGAAGTTGGCGACACCGGAATCGCGCGGCGAGAACACCAGAGCCGACAGGGCCTTGTTGGCGTCGTGGTGGAACATGTTGAACTTGGACTGGCCGTTGTCCAGGAGCCTCTTCCACGGCACGTTGAACCCGATCACGCACGAGAGCTGCCCACTCGCGTTCGAGTTCGTGTCGAGGGGGATGACGTGGGAGATGTCGAAGTTCTTGGCGTGGGACTCGCCGTTGCCGGCCACGGTCACCACATGGACGGTCTCTTGGTCGAGCCACTTCTCGGACATCACCGCATCGCGGTTCGTCAGCGAATTGGTGTCGGGAAGAAGCACCTTGATGGCCTGTTCCCAGGTGAAGTCTGCCATGGTGTGCGCGGAACTCCCTTCCGGAGGTGACGGCGCTCGCGCTACTTCTCGGGCGAGGGAGTGGGCCCGGTACTCGGGGCGGAGCCCTGCTGGATTTTGGTGAGGATCTCCCACATCTCGGCGACGTCGACCGATTCGTCGTCCGCGTTCTGGAAGGTCTCCTTGACGAACATCAGATCGAGGTTGGCGGACTTCGCGACGAGGCGGAACACGTTGAGCGAGCTGTTCAGCTGTTTGCAGAGCGACATGAAGCCCTCTTGCACGGTCAGGGCGCTCGGCAGCACCTTGCCGTTGCCCGGCATGATCTTGCTGTCGCCCGAGCCCTTCTCCCACTGGAGCAGTGCCATCACGGCAGGGTCCTGGAAGTCCCTGAGCAGCGTGTCGAACTTCCAGGCGTAGTCACGCAGGACGTCGTCGGTGATCGACGTGACCTTGCCCTCGTTGTCGCCGTCCGGGTCGTTGTCGTTCGGGGTTCCCATGCGTGCTCTCCTGCCGAAGTCTCGGTCGTAGGCCATCCGGACCGTCCGGCACGGAGAACGGAAACACACCGCGCGAAGGTTCAGCCCGGTCGGCCCGGAACCCGAGGACCCGGCACGCCCGGCGAACAGGGGCGGGCCGGGTCCTGCAGCGGGGTTCAGCGCTGGAAGAGGAAGGCGCTCTTGCGGTCCCCGTTGCGGATGATGCCGTGGGCGTCCGACAGCAGGTCCGCGCCCTTGTTGAACTGCTGCGACAGGTTGGAGTCCAGGCTGTTCACGGCCTGCTTGAACTCCGCGAACTCCTTGGCCGCCTCGCCGGTGAACTCGGACCGGATGGCGTCGAGCCGCTGGACGACGGTCTCCAGGGCCGAGTTCATGGTGGCGGCGACCTGCTTCATCTGGGCGTTCGCATCCTCAAGCGCGCCATGCTTGATGTCCATGTCCATTTCGCTCATGCGCGTTCCTTACGTAGGAGGGGAGAAGGGGCGGAGGCGGCGGCGTACGGGGAAGCGCCGGCCGGGGTCACTTGCTGAGGACGTCGTAGACGTCGCCGGACCACAGGTCCATGTTGGCGTCGGCCTCACCGGCGGTGTCCGTCATGACCTTGCTGGTCGTGCCGACGGCCTCCAGGAGGTCCCTGTACTCGGCCATCACCGTGCGGTAACCGCGCTGCCAGTTCTCGATCTTCGCGATGAACTTGGTGCCCGCGGAGGACCGCATGCTCATCGCGACCTGGTGCGCGATGTCCTCGGACTGCGTGTAGGCGCGCTCCATCGTCTGGAGGTGCACCTCCAGCTCGTTGAGGGTCTGGGTGAGTACCGCTGACGAAACCTTGAGGTTGTCGTTGGGAACGTCGGACACCTGATCTCCTTGGTCGTACGGTCGGTGGGATTCGCGGCAGGGGGAACGGGCCGTTCAGGGTGAGGGGTTCACCAGCCCTACGGCACCGGCCGCCCCCGCTACACGTCGTACGGTGGACACACCGGCGTTCAGCCCTTGGAGACCGGCTCCGGACACACCGGGTCGAGCGGGCCCGCGGGTGCGTCGACCACCCCCGCAGCCGCCAGCGCCTCCGGGTCCAGGCCCGGGCCCGACGGCAGCATGGTCAGCAGCGTCGCGGGCACCCCCACCGCCGTCGCGGCCGCGTAGCCCAGGGCCTTCGCGGACTGCTGCGTCGGCAGGGGGTACTTCACGCCGTTGTCCGCGACCAGGTACGTCGTCCCGGCCGCGCCCGCCCCGGACAGCGCCCGCACCAGCGCGCCGCCCCCGGGCCGTACGGAGATCCGGTCCGCCGTGCCGCACGCCGCCGTCACGCCCGGCTGGGGCGTCACCGGCCGGCCCGCGACCGCCGCCGTGTCGACCACCGTCACCAGGGTGCTGGGCCCGCCGCCCGCCGAAGGCCGGACCGCCGTGCACACGCCCTGTCCGGCGCCCGGCGCCACCAGTTCGGGCGGCGTCGCGGGAAGTCCCGCGTCCGGCAGGGCCCCGGCCGGCGCCGGGTGGGCGGCCAGGTCCGCCGCGCCCACCACGGCGGCGACCGCGGGAGCCCCCGCGTACGCCTGGTTCTGCGTGCGCGGGTCACCGCGCAGCAGCTCGAACCGGGTGCGGCTGAGCGGCGCCAGACCCTTGTCGGTCAGGACGTACGGCTCACCGCCCGGGCCCGTGAACAGCTGGCCCACCCGGGTCGGCAGCCCGGCGAGGGCGGGACCGGGACTGCCACGCTCCGCGAGCTCGGGCGCGACCAGATCGGGCCCGGAGGGAAGGGAGTTGAGATAGGCCGGTGCCACGGGGTACGGGGCCGGGGTGGCCGCGCCGTAGCCGAGCGCCGTCCCGGCACCCGCGCCCAGCCGCAGCCGCTTCCCCTGCCACAGCACGTGGCGGGCGCCGTCCGGGGTGGTCACCAGGAGTCCTTGATCAGGACCCAGCGCCCGGCCCTGGCTCACGGAGCCGACGGCCAGCGAGACCACCGGCCCGGCCTTCCCCGACGCCGTACCGCCCACCAGTCCGCACACCAGCCAGTCGCCCCTGGACAGCGCGGACGCGGCCGGGAGCCCGTCCGGCGCGCCCACGATTCCCAGCGGCCCGCCGCGCGGCGCCGACGCGAGCGACTTCAGGCCGACCTGGGTGACGGTCATCTTCTCCCCGGCCACCAGCCGGGCGCTGGCCTGGTTGAGCACCGGCCGCAGCTCCCCGCCGATGAACAGGTACCGGGCACCCGTCTCCTTGACCACCACCAGGTTCCCCGGCTTGGCCCAGCTCGTCGAGCCGCCCGGTCTGATCGCCCCGTACAGGCCCATCACCAGGGCGATGAGGACGGCGATGAACAGCCCGGTGCGCACACCGCGGGTGGTGCGCCGGGTGGGAAGGTCCAGGGCGTCCGGCTCGCCCCGCAGCATCCCGGCCCCGAGCCTGCTCATCACGAACAGGTGGGCCTGCACCTGGTCGCGCCTGGACTGCATGTGAACTCCTCAGTGAAAAGGTACGTGGGGGCGGGGGGACGTCCGGCGGCATTCGGCCCGCGTCGACGTCCCGGCCCCGGTGGGGCCGGCGGCGGCAACACTCACCCGGTGAGCCCGCGCACCCACGCGAACACCCCGGCCACGGTCAGTGCCAGCGGGAGCAGGCTCAGCGCCAGGGCGCTGTGCAGCAGGTCGGCGGCCCGCCCCCAGTACGGCAGCATCCGCCGCCCGGGCAGCGTCCACGAGACGATCGCGAGCGCTGCGGCCACCGCCGTCAGTCCCGCCAGCAGGTACAGGCGGCCGGTGGGGCCGAGGGTGAGTGCCCACGCGGTCGTGAGCAGGGCGAGTCCGTACACGCCGGGCAGGATCAGGGCCAGCCGCTGCCACCGGGAGCCCAGCTCCCGGGCGTGCAGGACCAGCAGCAGGGACAGCACGGCCGCCAGTGCCACGGGAGCCCAGCCGGGCGCGGAGGCCATCAGCGTGAGGCAGCCGGCGCACAGGGCGCCGGTCACCACGTGGAAGGCGGTGAGATAGCCGTCGGCCACGGCACTGCGGTCCACGACGTCCTGCGCGGGATACGGCTCGATGTCCTCCTGGAGCTCCTCGGCGCTGCGCGGCAGCGCGGGCAGCTTCAGCCCCGAGAGCCGGAAGGCGAACCCGGGCAGGAACGCCCCGAACGCCACCACCAGCACGGCCAGCATCCCCGCCGTCTCCGAGGCCGTGAACCCCGCCAGGAGGAGGGCACCCGCCACCGACGTGGCAACCGCGGTGATGAGCAGCCCGAGGAACAGGGGTGCCGAACAGGCCACGGCCGCGAGCGCGAGGACCGAGGCGCTCGCGGCCGCCGAACCGCCCGCGAGCAGGCGGGCGGCCGTCAGGTCGCTGTCCCCGGTCGGCAGCAGTGCCCCGGCCAGTGCCAGGTAGGGGACCGCCGCAGCGCCGAGCGCCGTACCGGCCCCCGCGTCGCCCACCGCCCGCGCGGCGCTGCCGGCGCCCAGGAGCAGCAGCATCCCGGTCACGGCCGCCGAGACCACCCGCAGCGGCCCGATGCCACCGGAGAGGGCCAGGAGGAGGAAGCCGCCCGCCAGCGCGAGCAGCGAGAGGCCGAGCGCCAAGTGGTGGGTGAGGGCAGGGCGCCACGCGTCGCCGCGCCGGTCGAGCCCGGCCGCGACGCCGTCGACGACGTCGTCGAAGTGCACCTCCGGCAGTGACTCGCGGCGCAGCCGCAGGTAGAGGCGTTCGCCGTCCCGCAGGCCCAGGGCCTGCGCCGTCCGCTCCTCGTCCAGTGGCTCCTCGCCGAGCCGCTGAAGCACCCAGCCGCCGGCCTCGACGGCCTCCTCCTCCAGGCCGTCCCCGGAGTAGCCGATGATGGTCGGCAACAGGTCCGCCAGGGGAACGTCGGCCGGTACGGAGAGTTCGACCAGCTTGTGTGGCCCGTGGAACCTCAACCGGCACAGCCCCGTCACCGCGCTACCGCTCACTGCCCGCGTGTCCTTCCCGCTGTCCAGCCGAGGTGGGAACGCCCTCGGCGTGCAGTTGAACGGAAGGAGCCGGGCGGCGGGTTCAGCCGCGGCGACGCAGTTCGCGTACGAGTGCCTCGACGCCCTGCTCTCCGTGCCGTGCCAGGAGCACGGCGACCAGGTCCGCCACGGTCCGCCGCTCGTCCTCGCTCCAGCCGCCCGCCGCCGGATGCTCGTCGACCACGAGCACGCGCGCGATCAGCCGGGTCTCCCGCGCCGGCGCGTCAGCGGGGGTGGTGGGGCCGAGCAGCCGGACCAGCGTGTCCTCCACCTCGGACGCTGTGGCCTCCGGCACGTCCAGGCCGGTCGCGGTTCCGGCGAGCGGATCCTCGTCCTCCGGGCGCGTGCTCGGCAGCCACGCGCTCAGCAGCGCGCGCGTCTCGTGCGCCTCTGTGTCCTGGTCCCCGTACACCGCTCTCCCGCAGACACCGCCACGACGGGCGTGCACACACCGCCTCGCCCACCCCGGAGACCGGTCGGTACGACGCCCCGGCGCGCGCACGTAGTCGCACAGTCTCCCACCCTTCGTCCGCTCCTGTCCTACGGAGTGATCAACGCGTCCCTCGGCCGTCGAGGTTCACCCGGGGCACCGCGCGAGCGGTTTGAACCGTCCGGCACCGCCCGTCCGTTCCCGACTGACGAGGAATCCGCACACAGTGGGCCACCAGGCGTGAGGAGCGTTGTTCGTTGAGCGTGGTACAAGTCAACCGCCCACCACGGCGGCCGGGCCCCGAGATGCCGGACGGCGAGATCCAGCTCCAGGAGCCACCCGGCCTGCCGGAGAAGCAGAACGGCATGGGCAGCATCATCACGATGGTGCCGATGGCGCTGTCCTCGCTCTCCATGGTGTTCATCTTCCTGCGGCCCAACGGCGGCATCATGACGTACATCGCGATGGGCACCATGGCCGTGTCCGCGATCGGCATGGTCGTCACCCAGATCATGCGCGGCAACGCCGACCGCAAACAGGAACTGACCGGCGAGCGCCGTGACTACCTGCGCTACCTGACGCAGATGCGACGCCAGGTGCGGAAGGAGGTCCTGCGCCAACAGGAGGCCCTGGCATGGCGGCACCCCGACCCGGCCGAGCTGGCCTCCCTGGTGCGGACCTCGCGGCTGTGGGAGCGGCGCTCGTCCCACCCCGACTTCAGCGACGTACGGATCGCGCTGGGCTCCCAGCGCCTCGCGGTGCGCCTCGCCCCGCTCGCCACCAAGCCGGTCGAAGACCTCGAACCGCTCAGCGCCCACGCGCTGCGCCGCTTCATCCACGCGTACGGCTCCATCGCCGGCCAGCCCGTCGCCATCCACCTGCGCGGCTTCTCCCACGTCCTGATCCGGACCGCTGACGGAGCCGAAGCCGACGGCGGGGCGCCGGACGGCGCCGACGACCGGCCCCGTGCACTGGTCCGCGCGGTCCTCGCCCAGCTGGCCACCTTCCACGCGCCCGACGAGCTGCGCGTCGCGGTGGTCGCCGCGCCCGACCGGCGCGCGCACTGGGAGTGGACCAAGTGGCTGCCGCACGCCCTGCACCCCACCGGGACCGACGGCGCGGGGCCGCTGCGGCTCGTCGCCGGAACGATCGGTGAACTGGAGCAGCTGCTCGGCGAGGAGTTCGGCGCCCGGCCGCCCTACGAGCCCGACGCCACCCCGAGCCGTGACGAGCCGTACACGGTCATCGTGCTCGACGGAGCCGCGTTCACCGCCCCCCACCGGGCCGCGCTCGCCGGCTACCGCAACGCCACCGTCGTCGATGTCGGCTCCACGCTGGAGTGGAAGCACAGCAGGCTCATCCTCCGCCTGCGGATCACCAGAGACCAGGACGCCACCGGCAGCGCCCTGGAGATGGTCGTAGCCGACCGCAACCGCAAGGACCAGGCCACCTCGCTCGGTGTTCCGGACGGTCTGGGGCCTGCCGCGGCCACCCGGCTGGCCGCGGCCATGGCCCCGTACCGGCTGGGCGACAGCGTCGAGCAGGGCGAGCCGCTGGCCACCGACTTCGATCTGACCGCCCTGCTCGGCATCCAGGACCTGCACCGCTTCGACGTCAAGGAGCACTGGGCCCAGCGCAACCAGTCCAACAAGCTGCGGGTTCCACTCGGCCTCGGCCCCGACGGCACGCCCATCGACCTCGACATCAAGGAGTCCGCCCAGGGAGGCATGGGCCCGCACGGCATGCTCATCGGCGCCACCGGCTCCGGCAAGTCGGAGCTCCTGCGCACCCTCGTCCTCGCCCTGGCGCTGACCCACTCCTCCGAGATCCTCAACTTCGTCCTGGTCGACTTCAAGGGCGGCGCCACCTTCCTCGGCCTGGACGGCCTGCCCCACACCTCCGCCGTCATCACCAACCTCGCCGACGAGTCCGACCTGGTGGACCGCATGCGTGACGCGCTGCACGGCGAGATGATCCGCCGCCAGGAACTGCTGCGCGCCGCGGGCAACTACGCCTCCCTCCTGGAGTACGAGACGGCCCGCGCCGCCGGCACCCCGCTGGATCCGCTGCCCACACTGTTCGTCATCGTCGACGAGTTCTCCGAGCTGCTGGCCGCCCACCGCGACTTCATGGACCTCTTCGTCATGATCGGCCGCCTCGGCCGCTCCCTCGGCGTCCACCTGCTGCTCGCCTCCCAGCGTCTCGACGAGGGGCGCGTGCACCAGCTGGAGTCCCACCTGTCGTACCGGATCGGCCTGCGCACCTTCTCCGCGATGGAGTCCCGAGGCGTCCTGGGCGTACCCGACGCCTACCAACTGCCCTCCCAGCCTGGCAACGGCTACCTGCGCAGCGACATCTCCACCCTCACCCGTTTCAAGGCCGCCTACGTCTCCGGCGCCTACCAGCCCAAGCGCCGTCCGGCCGCCCAACGCGCGGTCATCGAGGGCCAGGTCGTGGCCTTCGGCACCGACTACGTCGCCCCGCGCGTGCTGCCCACCGCCCCGGACACGGAGGACGAAGCCGAGACCGAGGCGACCGGGACGCTCCTCGACATCGGTGCCGAACGCCTCGTCGACGCGGGTCCCCCCGCCTACCAGGTGTGGCTGCCGCCCCTGGACGTGCCACCGACGCTGGACGAACTGCTGCCCCCGATCGGACCCGACCCGGAGCACGGCTTCACCGTCGAGGGCGGGGCCCGCGGCGGCCTCAAGGTTCCCGTCGGTGTCGTCGACCGGCCCTTCCAGCAGGTCCGTGACCTGCTGATGGCCGACCTGGGCGGCGCCGACGGACACATCGGCATCGCCGGAGCCCCGCAGTCCGGCAAGTCCACCTTGATCCGCACCCTGATGGCGGCGCTCGCGCTCACCCACACCCCGGCCGAGGTGCAGTTCTACTGCCTGGACTTCGGCGGCGGGACCCTGTCGGGTCTGCGCGGCCTGCCGCACGTCGGCGGGATCACCGGCCGTCACGACCCGGATCGCGTCGCCCGTACGATCGCCGAGGTCAACGCGGTCATCACCCGTCGCGAGCAGTACTTCGCCGAACTCGGGATCGACTCCATCGCCGCCTTCCGCCGCAAGAAGGCGGCCGGGGAGCTGCCCGACGATCCGCACGGAGACGTGTTCCTGGTCGTCGACGGCTGGAACACCCTGCGCCAGGAGTTCATGGACCTCGTCCAGCCGCTCACCCTGATCTCCCAGCGCGGCCTCAACTACGGCGTTCACCTGCTCGTCGGTACCACCCGCTGGGGCGAGATCACCGGAGCCCTGCGCGACCAGCTCCAGACCCGTTTCGAACTGCGCCTCGGCGACCCCGTGGACTCGGTCGTCAACATGCGCGCGGCGGGCAAGGTGCCCAAGACGCCCGGCCGCGGACTGACCGCCGACCAGATGCACTTCCTGTGCGCGCTGCCCCGCATGGACGGCATCGGCACCGCCCACGACCTCGGCGAAGGTGTCGCCGATCTGGTCGACGTCGTCGCCGACCACTGGTCCGGCCCGCGCGCCCCCGAGGTCCGGATGCTGCCGCTGGTCCTCGACGCCGCCGCACTGCCGGAACCTCACGGCTCGTTGAGGATCCCGCTCGGCCTGGAGGAGCATGACGTCCAGCCGCTGTGGCACGACTTCTCCCAGGACCCGCACCTGATCGTCGTCGGCGACAGCGAGACCGGCAAGACCAACCTCCTCAAGCACATCGCCACCCAGATCATGCGCGCCTACACCCCCGACCAGGGCCGCCTGATGCTGGTCGACTTCCGCCGCGAGATGTACGAGACCGTGCCCGAGGAGTACCGCCTCGGCTACGCGGTCTCCGCCGACCCGCTGCGCCAGATGGTCGCCGGCGCCGCCAAGGCGCTCACCAACCGCATCCCGCCCGCCGACATCACCCCGGACCGGCTGCGGCTGCGCGACTGGTGGAGCGGCCCGGAACTGTTCGTGCTCGTCGACGACTACGACCTGGTCAACAGCTCGATGTCGGCCCACCCCTTCGCCGCCGTCCTCGACCACCTCGCCCAGGGTGCGGAGATCGGCCTGCACGTCATCGTCGCCCGCTCCGCCAACGGAGCCGGACGCGGCCTGTCCGACCAGCTCCTGCGCAAGCTCCAGGACATCAACACACCGGCCGTCCTGCTGTCCTGCCCGCCCACCGAGGGCTATCTCTTCGGCGGTACGAAGCCGAAGGTGCTGCCCACCGGACGCGCACTGCACATCACCCGCCGCCGCACGGTGCAGCTCCAGACCCCACTGCTCGACCCCGACGGCCAGACCCCGCAGAACGGACACGCCGGATGACCACGTCCGCCCCCGCCACCGGATCGAGGGTACGTTCCGTCGGCCCGCACCTGCTGATCGCGCCCGAAGAGACGGCCGCGGCTCTGACGGCCGCGCTGAGCGGGCTGCCTCCGCTGCCCGACGCGCTCTTGGTCCTGGCCGCCGCGCCGGACTCGGCACCGGTGCTCCGCCGTGCCCTGCCGGACCTGGTCGCCCTCGCAGGGGAGCGCGGCGCGACCCGCCTGGTACTCGCCGCCTCGGGCCTGGCGGCGCCGGGCCCCCACGGCAGCCGCCCGGTGGAGACGGTCGCCGCGACGGCGGACTTCACGGTGATCGCTCCGGACGGCGTGGTGAGCATCGAGCCGGACGGCGCGCTGCGGATCGGGGAGCCGGGGACCTGGTGGCTCACGGAGCCGGGAGCGGAGCCGCGCGAGCTGGCGGCGGGGTGGCCGCCGGGGGCGGGGGAGCGGGAGAGCGGACAGACCGGGTCGCAGGAGCCGGAGGCGGCCGCACCCGACGACGGCCTTCCCGCGCAGCCGGGCGACGAGGACGAGGACCCACCGGTGGCTCTTCGCCTCGTGCCGGACGAGGATCCGGGGCAGGACGGGAGCACGCGGGCGGCCTCCCGGACCGGCCGGGACGGAGAACCCGCGCAGGAGGAGGAACCGCTCCCGGCGCCCGTGCCTCCCGTCCCCGTCGTGGCGGAGTCCCGGGGCGGTGCGCACGGGTTCGGAGCGGCACCGTCGCGGGACGAGAGCCATCCTGTTCCGGGCGGGCTCTGGCTGGGGCGACTGCCCGAAGCGGCCGAGTCCCTGATCGGCGTCGGCCCGGGCACCTTTCTCCTGGGGGTCGGCTCCCCGCGGCAGCCGGCGCTGACCGCCGCCGAACTCCTGGACCGCGTGCCGGAGGCCGCGGCGGACTCGCAGGACGTGCTGCTGGCCGCGCCGTGGGCCGCACCGTCGGAGCTCACCGCCATGGCCGTGGCCCTCGCGGACCACTTCGGCCGTACGGTACGGGTGGTCGTCGGCCTCCCCGTACGGATGGCCGACGACCACGCCACCACGATCCTCGACGAGCGGGGCGCACCCACGTGGCAGCCCCCGCTGTTCGAACTCGCCGCCTCGCCCGAGCACCGCCGCGTGGTGCCGTCGGCGTGGCTTCGGCTGCCCGGAATGGACGCGCTGACGCCGGCCCTGCACCGGTGCGCGGACCTGGAGGGCTGGGTACTGGAGTCCGTACCGGCGGGGCTCTGGTTGCGCCCGGCGGGCCAGGTGCAGGACTCCCGGCCCCGCATGCTGCGTCCCGACCCGGCGCGCCCTGTCCTGGTCGTGGGCGACGGGGAACAATGCGTCGGCCCCGAAATTCGGCAGGCGCTGCCCGGAGTGCTGGCCGCGCTGCCGGACCTGGGCGCGGCGGAGCCGTACGGACTGCTGGTCCACGGGAACGAACCCGATGGGGCGGCGGGCCGGCCCCGGGCCGTGGTGCCGGATCCGCACCGGCCGGGTCCCACGACGTCCGGGTCCGCGCCTGAGGTCCGTACCGGACAGGCCCCGCCTCAGGCCGCGGTCGAACCGGCCGGCAGCGCCCCGGAACCGGGGGAGCCGGAGGTCCCGCCGCTGCCCGAGCCGGACGAGGGGCCCGCCCCCACCACCCCGCCGGCTGGACCGCACGGCGGCGACGACCCGGCGTCGCGAGCGGTATCCGTCCCCGCTGCCGCTGCCGAGCCGACACCGGGACCGGGGGTGCGCAGCGGCCCCAGGGACCGAGTGGCTCTCCGGGGGCTCCTCGGTGAGCGGTACCACATCCTCGCCGGCAGGACGGAGTTGCTGGCCTCCCGGTTGCCCTCATTGCGCTCCACGGTTCAGGACGACCTCAAGCCGGACATGGTCGCCATCGCGCTGTACCAGGCCGACTCCCCCGACCCGGTGTCCCGCGCTGGACTGGCCGAGGCCGCGCGGGCAGCCGCACCGGGCCCCTTCACCCCGCTGCTGCGCTGCCTGGGCTCGGGCCTGCGCCGTCTGCCGGGTCACTACGGGGCGGTCATGCTCGCCGCTCCGGCGCAGGAGGTGCCGCTGGACCGGTACGTGCCGGGTGCGGTCTTCGTCGAGCCCGCCGCGGTGGCGGCCGTCCCGGCGTGCGACGTCGAGCTGGGGGGCGCGGTCGAGTTCGGGATCTGGTCCACCACCGGCCGCCGTACGTCCGTCTTCCTCGGTACGGACGACGAACCGGAGGTGGTGTTCCCACCGGGCACGGCCTTCTCGGTACTGGCCCTCCATCTGCCTCAGGACGACGCGTCCCCGATCCGCGTACTGCTCCGAGAGGTCTCGCCCGCGGACGCCCGGTCGGCGGACGGGACGGACGACCGCTTCCGGCAGCGTGACGCGCAGGCCCGAACGCGCCTGACCGACTGGTTCGAGCGCAGGGACATGCTCGAACCCCACGACCGCCGCACCCTGTCGAGCGCGTCACGCTTCCACGTGGCCCCGGGAGCGGCCCTGCGGTGAGAGATGAGCAGGGCCCTGTTATCGTGCGCCGATGTCAACGATCAAGCAGTTCCAAGTGACCTTCGACTGCGCGGAGCCTGCGCGCCTCGCCGCCTTCTGGTGCGAGGTGCTGGGGTACGTCGTGCCGACGGTCCCGGAGGGCTTCGCCACGTGGGAGGAGTACCACCTCTCGCTGCCGCCCGAGGATGAGATCTACTTCGCGTGCACCGATCCCTCGGGTGTGGCCCCGCGCTTGCTCTTCCAGCGAGTTCCCGAAGGCAAGGTCGTCAAGAACCGGGTGCATCTCGATGTGCGGGCCGGCACCGGGCTCGTGGGTGAGGAGCGCCTCGCCACACTTGAGGCCGAATGCGCACGACTGATGGCACTCGGCGCGAAACACGTGCTGACGCAGCGCGCTGATGGCGTCAACGAGTCGTGCATCACGATGCAGGACATCGAGGGCAACGAGTTCTGCCTCACCTGATCCTCCTCTGAGACTGCGAGGTGGGGAGCCATCTCCGGCCTTGGGGAACATCGGGGCAGCCGATGTCGGCTGCCCCGATGTTCCCCAAGGCCGGTCTCCCGCGTACCTCTCGGGTCCCGCATGCGGCGGGAGTCATCCCGCCCAACGCCACACCCCTGTTCGACGTCGAGCGATCGTCCTGCCGGGTCTGCCGATGTTCGCTCTCAGCGGCAACTGCGTTTGCACTCCACGCTTGCGCACCAAGATCAGTCCGACGGCACGAGGCCGTCAGGACTCCCCTGGAGTGGACATGAGTGATCGGCAGACCGGAACCGTGAAGTGGTTCAACGACGAGAAGGGCTTCGGCTTCATCACGCCGCAGAGTGGCGATGACCTCTTCGTGCACTTCAAGGCCATCCAGTCGGACGGATTCAAGTCCCTGAAGGAGGGCCAGCAGGTCTCGTTCATCGTTACCCGCGGGCAGAAGGGCATGCAGGCGGAGGAGGTACAGGTCATCTGAAGACTCCAGCTGAACCGCGACCTGTGCTGAGCGCGCCAGTTGGCCGGTCTGGCGACTGGCGCGCTCAGTCGCATGGGTCTGGTGACACAGTGAGGCGGGGGCGCAGCTAGTGGGCTGCGCCTGTCGCAGGCTCACGCGGTGGCCCTCGCCACCGGCCCGGAGCCCTACGGCGACGGATACTCCGTTGCTAGCGGCATCGAGGAAGCCATGCCGGCGAGTTTCGGCAACCGCGGGATCCTGCTCGCGACGAAGGACGGCCGGCCCATCCGTGTGGCTCCCGGAGACCAGCCCGACGTCCTGGCGTACTTCGCCAAGCAGGCGTACGGAGCCGCCGACGGAGGCCAGGTGGCCATCGGCCGCTCCCACCAGAGGGCAAGCGGAGTGGTCCAGTCATACGAGGAAGCCCTGAACGCCCTCGACCTCGCCGCACGTCTGGAGCTCGACAGTCCGGTGCTGTACGCGGCCGACCTCCTCGTCCACCCCGTCCTCACCCGGTACCGGCAGGCCATGGCCGACCTGGTCGAGAGCGTACTCGGCCCGCTCCAGCAGGCCCGCGGCGGTCCACAGTCCCCTGATCGGCTCTCGCTCAGCGTGCGAGCCTTCACCTGTCGGCTGGAACGGATCCACACGCTCACCCAAGCCGGGCCCGGTCGGTCTGAGGAGGGTCGCGGAAGGTTCAGCGGTGACCGAGGAGTCGGACCACTCCGACCGGGACGAGCGCGGGCCGGTAGGGCCGTACCTCCTCGGCCGTCTCGCCCCGGCATCCACGTCGGTGGCCGACCCGCGTACGACGCGGCGCCGTACGCGGGCCCCGGAGCCGGCTCAGCCCGTGGACCGGGAGTGCAGGGCCGCCAGTCCGCGGGCGTGGTCGAAGGCGGCGGCGACATCGGCGTGGTCGTCCCAGGGGGCCGCGCCGCACCACCCGCCGATGAGCCGGAACTGCTCCAGGGCCTGGGGGAACCGCCCCGTCTTCACGAGTGCGGCGGCGTAGAGATGCCGTACGGAGGGCAGCAGGCGGTCGTCCGGGGCGGCCTGGGCCAAGTCCTCCCGCACGCGGGCCAGCATGGACCTGGTGGCCCAGGTGCGGTAGGCCCCGTCGCCCTCCTGGCGGGCGGCTTCGTACACGGCGTGGAGGTGGATCCCCGTCAGCAGGCTGCCGGGCGGGGCGGACTCGGCCGCCGCCCTGGCGAACTGGAACATCAGTTTTTGGGAGCCGTGCCACTTCTGGCACCAGTACTGGAGGGCCTGCCAGTGGGCGTCGTAGTGGTGCGGCGCGCGGCTGACGACCTCGCCCCACAGCCGCCGGAACTCGTCGTGCGGGAGCCCCAGCCCCCGCGCGGCGGCGACCATGGTGATCCACGGCGACGGGTCGCGCGGTGCCAGCCGTGCCGCCTCTCCCGCGGCGTGCACGGCGGTCGGGAGCAGCTCGGAGAAGCGCGCGACCTGCTCGTCCGAGGTGTGCCTGATGTCCTTCTCGCCGCGGGCCTCCCAGGCGCGCAGCAGTATGGAGTGGGCGTGCACGACGACGGCGTCCGCGTCCTGCGGGCGTGTCGCGCGCCAGACGCGCAGCCAGTGCTCGTCCTCCACGCAGACGTCCGCGAACACCTGGACGAGCCGCCAGCGCTCGGCCCAGTCCTCCGACTCCGAGGCCGCCGCGAGCATCGCGGCGGCCGGCGCCCATTCACCGTCGAAGGCGGACTCGACGGCCAGGCGCAGCGCGGGCTCGTCCCGGGGCGGCCCCGAGTGGCGGGTGTCGAGCTGTTCGCGGGGGACGAGCCCGTATGCGGCGGCGTCGAAGCGCCCGGCCTTCCGGTTGCGCTGGGCGTTGCGCGCGGTACTGAGGATCGCCCAGAGGAGGACGGCGAGACCGATGACACTGACGAGGTTCATGAGCACGATGTGTCATCGTGCCTGATCACGGTCACGGTAAGCGAACGTTCAGGCCAAGGGCCGGACTCGTTTGGCCCGCGACTCTCGGCGCACCCCGGCACGCTGCGCCGCGACTCGGCTGCCAAGCCGCCGTCGCCGAGAGGGAGTTCGGCCGGTTCTGCCCGTATTGACTTGTTCGGCCTTTACCCGCCTGGCCCGCTGTGCGTATATTTGCCGTAGAGCAACTATTGCCGTGCATCAACTCTTGGTGCCGACGGGGGCGCTTGGGCAGCCGGTGAAGGGAGACCCGCGTGGTCAGCAGTGCGGCCGGTACGGCCGATGTCCGAGGTCTCGTGGTGGAGTCGCTGAAGGGCCGGGCCGACGACATAGCTGACCGCTGGGTCCTGCTGCAGATGGAGCGGGCCCCCATGGACCCCGCCAACAGCGAGCGCGAGTTGCGCTACGAAGCGGACGTGCTGGCCTCCGCGCTCCTGGGCGGTCTGGACGGCGCGCTGCCCGTGGAGCGGGTGGCCGCCGAGCACCGCGAACTGCGCGAGGCGGTCCGGGACCTGTCGCTGCGCCGGGCACGGGCCGGGGCGGCACCGACGGCGACCTCGCTGTCCGTACTGGCCCTCAAGGAGGTCCTGCTCGGGATCGTCCAGGAGAGCATCGACGACCCCCACGCGCTGCTCGCCGCGGCGCTGCTGATCAACCGGCTCCTCGACGCGGCCGGCGCGCTGTCCTTCGCCACCTACGTGGAAGGCCGCGAGGACATCATCCGGCGGCAGAGCCGGCAGTTGCTGGAGGTCTCGACGCCGGTCGTCCGGCTGTGGCGGCAGGTCGTCGCGGTGCCCCTGATCGGCACCCTGGACACCGCGCGCACCCAGGTGGTGATGGAGAACCTGCTCCAAGCCATCCAGGACGAGGACGCCCAGGTCGCGATCATCGACATCACCGGGGTCCCGACCGTCGACACGGCCGTGGCCCAGCACCTGATGCAGACCGTGCGGGCGGTGCGCCTGATGGGTGCGGACTGCGTCATCAGCGGGATCCGTCCCACCATCGCCCAGACCATCGCGCAGTTGGGCATCGACCTCTTCGACATCCTCACCCGGGCCACGCTCGCCGAGGCCCTGTCCGAAGCAGTGAAGATCACCGGCGGTTCCGCGCCGGCGCCCCGTGCTCCGGTCATCCGGTGACGGCGCCCTCCTCGGCCGTGCCGATCCTGCGTCTCGGCGACGTGCTGGTCACCGGGCTGCTCGACGAGCTGGACGACAAGTCGGCCGTCGCCTTCGCGCGGGAGCTCACCGAGCGGATCTCCGCCGACCGGGCACGGGGTGTCCTCATCGACATCTCCCGACTGGAGATCATCGACTCGTTCGTGGCACGGAACCTGTTGGAGGTCACGAGCATGGCCCGTTTGCTGGGAGCCAGGGTGATCGTCGCGGGGATGCGCCCTCCGGTGGCCATCACCCTCGTGGAGCTGGGAATCGAACTGGCCGGTGTGGAAACGGCGTTGCACGCCGAACAGGGCATGGCCGCGCTGGGCTGGACCCGGACGGCGCCGCCCCGGGAAGGGGCGCCAGATGAGGCCGCTGGCTGACGGCAAGCACACCAGGGACGGCGGCCACCCGGACGCCCCGCAGTCGGCCGTCCCCGACGACGGGCCCCTCCTGATCCCGTTGACCACGGAGGACCACCTGCTCATGGTCCGGCATGCCGTCCGTTCGGCCTCGGTCGCGGCCGGCTTCTCCATCATCGACCAGACCCGCGTGATCACCGCGGCCAGCGAACTGGCGCGCAACGCCTACGTCCACGGCGGCGGCGGGAGCCTGACGATCGATGCCGCGCGGGAGGAAGGACGCACCGGGTTGCGCCTGACGATCAGTGACCACGGCCCGGGCATCCCCGATCTGGCGGCCGCCCTGACCGACGGCTACAGCACCGGGGTGGGCCTGGGCCACGGGCTGGGCGGAGCGCGCCGCCTGATGGACGAGTTCGAGGTGCGCACGGAGCCGGGCGCCGGTACGACGATCATCACCACGCGGTGGCGGCGTTGACGTCCCGCGGCGTGTCACCGGTGTCGCCTCCGGGCCAGGGAAGAGCGGTGCGGGACGCACCGCGCACCGCGGGGCGGCTCTCCCCGGGCGTCCAACTTCCCCTGCGGAGCCCCCCGGAGGCGCTGTCCGCGCTTCCGGGCCACCCGGAGGACGCGGGCGGGGCGGCGGCGGTGGCGGCTCGGACCCCGCGACCATGAGCCGGCTGTTCTGGGCTCTGACGCCGCTGCGCGAAGAGGTGCGCGACCTGGCCGCGGTCTACCGGCTGCCCGCCGACCTGCGGGGACGTCTCGTCCTGTCCGTCACCGACATGGCCGCCCCCGAATTCGAGGCCGGGCATCCCGTCAGGCTGACCGCCGTCCGCGACGCGTCGGGCACGGGCGCCCACCTGGCCGTCACCCTGACCGCTCCCCGGGCACAGTGCCCCCTGCAGGCCGGTGGGCTCGCCCTGACGGCGCTGGCCGCTTCCGCCACCTCGGTGACCTGGAACATCACCCTGCCGGCCCCGGCATCCACGTTCCCCGGCGGAGCGCGGTGCGCCGACCGACCCGAGCACGGCCCCGGTGCACCGGCCGACCACACCGGAGCGGCTGACGAGGAACTGCGCGCCGCCCTCGCCCTCGCGGACGGGCTCGCGGCCGAACGCCGGCGGCTCAAACACGAACTGGCGGAGACCAACGCCGGGGTCCTGGCCCTGTACGTCCACCTGGAGGAGCGGGAGGAGGAGGCCGGCCAGGCGCACGGACGGGTGCTGCGGGAACTGGAGGACGCGTTGCGCCCCGAGCCGCTGGAGGTCGAGGGGGTGGAAGTGGCCGTGCACTTCGCCCCCGCCGATCCCGGCGCTCCGACCGGCGGCGACCTGTACGACTGGTTCGCCCTGCCGGACGGCACGGTGCACATCACCGTCGTCGACGCCCTGGGCCACGGCGTGCGCGGTATCCGGACCGCCATCACCGTCACCCACGCGGTGCGCACTCTGGCCCTGGAGGGGCATTCGCTGGACTCCGTCCTGGCCCGCAGCCACCACATCCTCATGTCCTTCGATGCCGATCTGATGGCGACGGTGCTCCTGGCCCGGCTCAACGTCGTCACGGGGGAACTCCGGATCGCCAACGGCGGCCATCCCGCGCCGGTTCTTGTGCGGACGAGCGGAACCGCCCGGTACCTCGAAGCACGGGGAAGGGGCATCGGTTACCCCGGCTCGGGCGGTGAGGGAGTGCGCGGGGAGCGCCTGGCCCCCGGTGACCTGCTCCTGCTGTACACCGACGGACTCGTGGAAAGCCGCGAGGATCCGGTCGAAGGCGGGCGCAGGCTCATCGCGTCGGCCCGGGCGCACGCCGACCGCCCTCTGCGCGAAGTCCCTGCCGCCATCGCCGCGGACATGCACTCCGTCGTCCCGCACGCGGACGACACCCTCGCCCTGGCCGTCCGGATCACACCCCGCGTACCGCCGTCGGCGCCGCCTCGGCCCGTGTGACGGTGGTGAGGTGCTCGGTGGAGGCACGGCGGGCCGGACCGGTGCAAAGGCGGCCCGTGGGACCGGTTCGGCCGGAGCGCCCCCGCGGCCGCTCACGGTCCAGGGGCGCGGCCGGGTGGAGCGCTGTCCGGGGGGTGTGCGGCGCGGGTGAAAGCGCGCAGGCCGGCCAGGAGGACGTCCCGTTCCGCGTCGGGCAAGCGCCGCAGGACGTCGCGCAGGTCCTCCGCGCGACGTTCGGACAGGGACAGGAGGGCGTCCGCGCCGTCCTTGGTGAGGGAGAGTCCGATCTCGCGGCGGTCAGTGGCGGCGCGGTCGCGGCGCAGGAAGCCTGCGGCCTCGAGCCGGTCGCACAGTCTGCTCGCTGCCGGAACCGATGCGCCGACCATCTCCGCCAACCGGGAGAGGTTGGCTCCCGGAGCGCGCCGTACGGCCACCAGGGCCCGGACCTGAAGGGCGGAGAGGCGGGGTGAGGAGTTCTGGCCCGCGCGGTTCCAGCAGTCCACCAACGCCTCGGCGGCGTCCGCGACCTCACGGGACGCCTCGTACAGAGGAGCGTCGGCCGGTTCCGCGCGGTCCATCGTGGCGGTCGCCTCCATGAGCAGGTGCAATGCCCCCAGAGGCCGCCGGCATCCGCCACCGCCTCCGCGCGGGGTCTCCCGCGTCTGCCCTCTCTGACGAGAGTATGCCCTCTGGGACGGCCGCGTCCCGCCCGTATACCGACGACAGCACGAGCAACTCCTGTCCCGGACGGCGAGTGGCGTCCCCGACCCGGAAGGTGAGGAGCGGCCGGCGCGCCGGGCCGGCGTCGGCCGTCATCTCGCCACGGAGCGCCAGGACTTCATGGCCGGGCGGCCTGCGAAGAGTGACCGGCGGGTGCGGGTCCCGCTTTCCTTCGGAAGCCCGCCCCGCCTATAGTTGCTGGAGGGCAACAGTTACCGTCAGGCAAACATCCGGACCTGCCGACGGGCCCCGGCCCCTGCCCGAAAGGCACCCTCGTGATCAGCAGCGCGGTCCGTACCCGCCCACGCGCAGAGCCCCGGCTGGAGCGGCGGAAGCGACAGCACCGGCCGCCGGGGCCTGCCGCAGCCGCACCGCGGCCCCCGGCCTCCGGACGGGGCGCCACATGAGGACCGGGGAACACGACAGGTGGTGGACGCACTGATGGCCTGCTCTCCCGCGCCGGCGACCCGCCGGGTGCGCATCGACCACCACAGCGCCGTGCACGACGCCGCCGAGACCGCACGGTCCCTCGCACGGGAATGCGGGCTGCCCGGTGCCATGCCGGACCAGGCGGCGGTCCTCGCCTCCGAGCTCGCCGGAAACCTCGACAAGCACGCCGTCGACGGCAGCCTCTACCTCCAGCCGCTGCCGCTGGGCGGCGGCCTGGAGATCCTGGCCGCGGACCGCGGGCCGGGCATGGCCGAACTCGAACGCTGCCTCACCGACGGCTACACCACCAAGGGCACCCTCGGCGCGGGGCTCGGCGCCGTCCGCCGCATCGCCACGGACCTCAGCATCAGCACGCGTGCCGGCACCGGAACCCTGATCTGCGCCCGGCTCGCCCTTCCCGACGCACGCGAAGCGGCCCGGGAGGCGGTAGGACTCCTCAGCCTGCCCGCCGCGAACGAGGACGAGTGCGGGGACGCCGCAGCGGTCACCGACCTCACCGGTCTGCGCACCGCCGCCGTGGTGGACGGCCTCGGGCACGGCCCCGACGCTTCCGAGGCCGCGCAGGCGGCGGTGCGCACCTTCCGGACCCACGCCGAACGGCCGCTCACGGAGATCATGGCCGCCATGCACCGGACCCTGCGTCACACCCGCGGCGCCGCCGTCGGCCTGCTGCGGCTCGCCGCCGGAGAGGCCGAGTACTGCGGCGTCGGAAACGTCCGGGCCGTGGCCATCGGCCCGGACGAGGTCCACCACCGGCTGACCGGCCGGCCCGGTACGGTCGGCTGGCGGATGCCGGCGCCCCGGACGCACGGCTTCCCCCTCGCCGGCGCCGCCACCGTCGTACTCCACAGCGACGGCATCGACCTCCGCTGGGCCCACACCCCACCGCCGCATCTGCTGCGTCTGCCGGCCCCCCTGCTCGCCGCCGCCCTCGTGCACGGCTACCACCGCACCCGTGACGACGCCACCGTGGTCGCGGCCCAGCCCTGCGGCTCACGATGACGCACGGTGAGACCTTCCGCGACGTGACGGCCCTGCGCCGGGCCGTACGCGCCCTCGCCCACCACCACCGGCTGCCCGCCGAGGTGCGCGGCCGTCTGGTCCTGTCCGTCACGGAACTGGCCACGGGGCAGTTCGAGGCCGGACACCACGTCGAGCTCGCCGCCGCCTGCGACAGCGGCACCGGACACGACGGCGCCCAGCTCGTCGTCACCCTGACCGCCCCGCAGGCAGCCGCGGCCCTGGCCTGCGACGGCTCGGCGCTGCCCGCCCCCACCACCACGGCGACCTCCGCCACCTGGCGGACCGCCCTCACGCACTCCCCGGGCCGGCTCCCCCCGCCCCGAAAGCAGACGTCCCCGGGGCGGTGGACCGACGCCCGGGCCGACGCGGACGCCCAGGCCGACGCCGAGGAGGAGATGCGCGCCGCACTCGCCCTCGCGGACTCGCTCGCGGCCGACCACCGGCTCCTCAAGCACGAACTGGCCGAGACCAACGCGGGCGTCCTGGCCCTCTACGTACAGCTCGCAGAGCAGGAAGAGCAGGCGCGCAGCGCCCACGGCAGGGTGCTGCGCGAACTCGAGGATGCACTGCGCCCCCCGCCACCGCGAGTCGACGGCCTCGAACTCGCCGTCCACTACGCACCCGCCGACCCGGCCGCCCCCACCGGCGGAGACCTGTACGACTGGTTCGTGATGCCCGACGGGACCGTCCACGTCACCGTCGTCGACGCCCTGGGTCATGGCGTCACCAGCACCCGCAGCGCCATCACCGTCACCCACGCCGTGCGGGCGCTGGCGCTGGAGGGACACTCCCTGCAGTCGCTCCTGGCCCGGACGCACGACCTCCTGAAACCCATCGACGCGGACCTGATGGCCACAGTGCTCCTGGGCCGGCTCGACCCGGCCACCGGGGAACTGCAACTGGCCAACGGCAGCCATCCGCCCGCCCTCCTCCTGCGGGATGACGGCACGGCGCACTACCTGGAGGTGAGGGGCAGGGGCATCGGCTTCCCCTCACCGGGCAGCGACACGGTCCTGACCGTCCCCATCGCCCCGGGAGACCTGCTGCTCCTGTACACCGACGGGCTCACCGAGAGCCGCCGGGACATGATCGAAGGCGAGCGCAGGCTGATCCGGGCACTGCGCGACCACGCCCACCTGCCGATGGCCGAGATTCCCGGCGCCGTCGCGGCTGACATGCACACCATCGTGTCCCACGCCGACGACACCCTGGCCCTGGCCTTCAGAATGAGGGGACCGAAGAGATGAGCCGGACCGGCATCCCGACCGGGCGGCACCCCGTGTGCCGCGGATGGGCACACGCGAGCGGGCTGGCGAACGCCCGCAGGGGTGACTAGATTGGTGCGATGCCGCACGCCTTCCCGTTGCCGTCCCCCCACCCCGAACAGGTGGCTCTCGAGGCGTCCGCTCTCCTGGAGATGCTGGACCTGCTTTGGGTCCGCGGTCAGGAAGCCATGACCGCCGTGCCGCCGTCCCAGCTGCGCGCGCTCAGCGTGATCGACGAGCGGGAGGGCATGAACCTGCGCGACCTCGGCGAAGTGCTCGGCTCGACGCCCCCGTCCGTCAGCCGGCTGTGCGACCGGCTGGAAGCCGCCGGCCTCATCCACCGCTCCCGCGCCACGTCCAACCGGCGGGAACTGGAGGTGCGGCTCAGCCGCGGGGGACGCGCCGTCCTCGCGTCCGTACGCGCCGTCCGGGCGGGCGAGCTCCAGGCGGTCCTCACCCGCATGTCGCCCGCGCAGCGTCGAGCCCTCTTCGAGGGCATGACCGCGTTCCACGGTGCCGCCCTGGAACACACGGGCGTCACCGAAGAAGCTCCCGCCGCGAACGGCATCTGCGACATCGCCTGATCGACGGATGCCGCCGGGCGGCGGGGCCAGTGCCCCTCAGCCCGCGACCGCGCGGCCGAACCAGTCCATGCACAGCACCAGGGCGTCGTCCTCGGCGTCCGCGCCACGGTGCACGGCCAGTTCCTGGAGGATGCCACGCGGCACCGCGGCGGCGGGCAGCAGACGGGTGGCCTGGATGGCCCGGGCCAGCGCCCGCTCGCTGTACGCCTCTCCGCCCGCGGAAGCGGCCGCGTACACACCGTCGCTGACGAAGACCAGCCGGTCGCCGGGCAGCGCGGCGAAGTCCTGCGTCACATAAGGGGTCTCCTCGAACATGCCCAAGGGGAGCTGCGCCTCGAACTCGACGCGCTCCACCGTCTTGTCCCGCAGCCTCCACAGCTGCGGAGAGCCGGCGTCCACCACGTGCCCGCGCCCCGTGGCCAGCTCGACGGACAGCAGGAGCGTGGAGACGTACTCAGCGCCCCGGTAACGGGCGTAGATGGCCTGGTCGGCCAGAGCGGCCTGATCGGCGATCCCGATGCCCGCCCGACGGGCGTTGCGGAGGGCGTTGATGGCGAGGTTCGTCAGCAGTGATGCCTCGATCCCCTTGCCCATGCCGTTGGTGACGGTCAGGGTGAGGGTCTCTCCGGTGGTGGACCAGTCGAAGTTGTCGCCGTGGATGTCGTAAGCGGGCTCCAGCTGGGCGCCGATCGCGTACTCCGGACGGGCACAGGAGCGAGCGGGCAGCATCTGCCACTGCATCTCCGCGGCCAGGGTGAGCCGGGAGGCCCGGCGTGCCTGGAGGTACAGGTCGGTGTCGCGTTCGGCCACGATGATCTCGTGCCCCAGCAGCTCTGCCAGTTCCCTCAGTTCGCGGACGGCCTCGGACGTGCATCTGTGCTCGGGAAGGCGCACCGTCAAGATCCCCAACCGGTCACCCCGTACCGTGACGGGCAGATGCAGATCGACGGCGCCGTTCTCGGCCGCGTCCTGCCGGTACGGTTCCTGACTGGCGAACGCCCTGCCTTCGGGGGTGCTCTGCACGGGGAGCGGCTCAGCGGTGTGGGGCAGGAAGGTCACGGGCTGCAGGCACGTGAGACTGTAATCCGCCATGAGCAGCTCCACCGCGGTCGCCTCGAAGTGCTCGACCAGCGCGTCGCGGAGAGTACGCAGGAGGTCGTCCGGGGCCGCCGTGCGGACAGCGCGCTCCACGGCCAGGAAGTTCGTCATGGTGAGGACCATTCTGTCGAGACGTTACGAAAGGGGAAGAGACCTGTGGTGTGGGAGCGCATGATGAGCCGTACGCGGCCGGGGGTGCCCGCACGACCACCAGGCCGAGCGGGTCCCACAGCCGTCGGGGCAGTCAGCCACCTTCATAGTTGTCATGTGGCAACTAAGAATGCCAACCGGCCCCGTGATGAAGACTCGCCGACGGGGAGCCGTCGAAGGGCGGCCGGCGCCGTGTCACCGCCTGCGCCCGGGCCTCTCCCTCGGGGGACCTCGCCGGACCCGGCCTCGGCCGTGGCGGCACTCGGTGTGCGGCCGGCGCGGCCGTCCCCCGCCCCCAGGCTCCGGCGGAGCGGCCGGAGGAGTTCCGGACTCCTTCACCACCTCTGCGCACATCGAGAAGGCATTGCGGCCGCTTAGTCCGCGGCATCACCAGAGGGGGACGGCACGGCCCTGCGTCCGCGCGCCGTCGGGGCCGGATGGCGCGGCATGCGGGCGCGTACGGTCTTCCCGCCGCGCCCTTCGCGGGTCACCGTGACCGCGTTCGCCAGGCGGTGCACCAAGGGCAGTCCGAACCCGCCCGTCTCACCGCTCACGTCGGGGGGACGGATGAGCGGAAGACGGGAGCCGGTGTCGCGCACACAGACGTCGACATGGCCTTCGGCGGCCGCCAGCTCGAAGGAGCACGTGCCGCCCGAGTGGCGCAGGGCGTTGGTGACCAGCTCGGAGACGACCAGCACGACCGCGTCGCCCACGCCCTCCTCGACGGCCGGGTCCAGACCCCGCAGGAACCCCCGTGCCCGCCTGCGCGCCTCCGCGGCAGCTCCGGGCCGGCGTGCCGAGAGGCAGACGACTTCCCGTGCCGACACAACGGCTGTGCTCTTCTCCCAGCGATTCACGCGGCTCACCTCGGCTTCTGGCCTTCCGGTTACGACGGCTTCCACCTCGAAGCAGTTGCCCGGAATAACAGGCGTGTAACACCGCCTGTCACGCCGTGCCGAATAGCCGCATCCCGGGCTCTTCCTCGCCGTGCGAAGCCGGTGCGAGCCGGCGGTCCGTGGTCCGGCGAGCGGCGGCGCCGAAGCGGAGTGGCGTATCGGCACGCTCTTTACGGGATCTTTAGTGGTGCGGATCGCTGTCGAGAGGCGCCGAAGCGCGCTTCCGGGGGTCGGTGATGCGATCGTTGTCCGGATCTGAGGTTTCCTGAGCGAACACGGCGTGCTGGGTGATCGCCCGTGAGGGCTCCCGCGGTGGGCTGAGGACGCCATGAGGGGGAAGGCGACGGGGATGAACTGGCTGATCACCTTCGGGGGCGCGGTCCTCGTGTCGGTCGTCCTGCGGGACGTGTTCCACACCCTATGGCACCCCACGCGCCACGGCGGCCTCAGCCGTCTGGTCATGACGACGCTCTGGCGGCTGTCCTCCCGCCGGCCGCTGCGCCGCGGACCCTCAGGGCTGGCGGGCCCCGTCGCGATGGTGGCCGTCGTCGCGGTGTGGGCCCTCACCGCGGTCGTGGGATGGGGTCTCGTCTACTGGCCGCACATGCCACGGGCCTTCACCTACGCCTCCGGTCTGCGCCCCGCCGAGCACGCGGACTTTCCGGACGCCCTGTACGTATCCCTGGTCCACATCTCCACCCTCGGCCTCGGCGACATCGCGCCCGCCGAGGGGTGGCTGCGCATCCTCGCCCCCGTGGAGGCCGTCGTCGGTTTCGCCCTGTTCAGCGCCACGGTGGCCTGGACCCTCGGCATCTACCCCGCCCTCGCCCGGCGCCGGGCCCTGGCCCTGCGGATCTCGCACCTCGCCCGTACCCGTCCTTCGACGGAGCAGATCGACGCCGACGCGGGCGCGGCCATCCTCGACGGCCTGGCGGGGGCCGTCTCCGTGGTGTCCGTCGACTTCCAGCAGTACGCCGAGTCCTACTACTTCCACGACGGGGACGACCGCACCTCCCTCGCCCGCCAGATCACCTCGGCCCTGAACCTGGCGGACCAGGCGGCCGGCGCCCGTCACCCGGACGTCCGGCTCTCCGCCGCGGTGCTGAGGGCGGCGCTGGACGACCTGGCCGCCATCCTCGACGAACGCTTCCTGCATGCCGGAGGCACGGCGCGCCAGGTCTTCGCGGCCTTCGCGAGTGATCACGGCCGCCACGCCGGGGGCGGCGCCTGACCCGCGCGGCTCCACGGCTCCGGGGACGGTGCGAACGCCGGCCGGAACAGGGCCCCGTGCGCCGCTCCGCGTCAGTGCAGGGGGCCCGCGATCGCCGTGAGCGCGGCGATGTGACGCCGGTATGCGGCGGCTCCGGCCTCGGTCAGGAGCAGCCAGGTCCGCGGCCGGCGGCCGACCTGTCCCTTCTCGACCGTCACCCAGCCCGCTTCCTCCAGGCGCGAGACCTGTTTCGACAATGCGGAGTCGGTGATCTCCACGAGGTCGCGCACGTAGGCGAACTCGGCCTTCTCCACGCCGGCGAGGGCCGCGACGATCGACAGGCGCACGGCCGACGCCAGGAGGGTTTCGAGCCCGTGTCGCGGGTGAGGACCCCGCCCCGCGGCCGCTGCGGTTTCAGGGGTCATGCGGAGCGCGCCTCCCGCCAGGCCGTGAAGCCGGCCGGCAGCGCACACGCGAGGGCGGCCGCGGCCGCGAAGGCGACGCTGTCCACGAAGGCGGTGAGGCCGAGGGCGAGAGTCAAGGCGTAGGTGACCGCCCAAGCGCCGATCACCCTGAGGTGCCGGCCGGCGTAGCCGCGCGGAACCACGGGCTGCCGCACGGCGAACACGGACAGCCCCACGACCACGAGGGCGTTCGCCAGTGTGCTGACGATCGTTCCCCTCGGCCCGTGCCACAGCAGCACCGCGGGCACGAGGACCAGCTGCCACGCGGCGAACAGCCACAGGTAGCGGGAGTGCCAGCCGCTCCGCCCCCGCGCTGTCGCCTCGATCCGCGCGATCCCCTTCAACGCCGCGGCCGCGTCAGCCTGTTCACCCATCCCGAACCCCTCCCGTGGTCGCCGGGCACCTCGTACCTGTCTACCCGGCATGTACTTGCCATAGTAGCAACTACTTGCCAAAGGGGTGGCGACACCACGCTCCTGGGGCCGGACACCGGTGCCGCCCGGCTGGTCGGCGACGCGCCCGGAACTGCTCACCGCCGTGGACGGGGTCACCGCCCGGCCCGTCGCGCAGATCCGCTCCCCCCGTCGCAGCACCCCGACGGACCGGCCGGCGGCAACCGCGAGCTGCCGTGAGCAGATCGGCGGGCCCGGTCAGATCGTGACCGGGCCGTGGGCGGTGGCGAACTCGACCGAGACCAGGCCCGGTTCCTCGTCCTCGACCCAGGTGACGTCGATCTGGTCGAGGGGGTGGTCGGCCGGTTCGCCGAGGAATTCGGCGATGGAGGCGGCGTCGCCGGCGATGGAGACCCCGCGGATGGTGGTGGAGGTGCGCGGGCCGGCGCTCGGGCGCTCCTCGGCGGGGACCAACCACTGGAGGAAGTAGGGGAGTTGCGGGTCGTCCAGCAGTTCCAGCAGGCCGATCTGCTTCCACCTCAGGTCGTAGCCGTCGGGACGGACACGGTGGCCCTCGGCCGAGGTGCGGCCGAGGCGGGCCTCGACCGGGGCGATGTCGTCGACGGAGACCACCCAACCGAGCCAGCCGCCGCCCTCGGCGGCGCGGCGCGCGACCGCCTGGCCGAAGGGCGCGCGGTCGGCGGCGGGGTGGTCGAGTGTGGTGACGACCTCCACGTAGGTGCCGCCGCTCAGCGGGAGAACGAAATTGCGGGTGCCGAACCGCGGGTGCACGCCCCCGTCGACGAACCCGGCTCCGAGGGCCGATCCGATCCACTGGACGGTCGAGACGAAGCTGTCGCGGGCCACCGCGTAGGACACGTGATCAAGTCGCACCGCGCCATCATCACCCGACAACCCGCACAAATCCCGGCGCCACGCACGCCACCCCGGACGCCGTGGATTCAGCCGCGGGGCTCCGGGGCCGGCGTCGCGGTTCCCCGGGCCCCTGATGATGACGAGACCGTGCCATAGGCCCGGAGGGCGTCGGCCAGTTCGCCGGGGCGGCCTCGCACAGTGGCGTCCAGAAAGGCGAGGGTGGCCGCGACGACGACGCGCGGGCTCTCGGTGCGGCCCAGGGTGCCGACGATCGAGGGCACCGGCGGCAGGTAGAGCGGGCCGTCCATGAAGGTGAGGTGCCCGGCGCCGGGGACGGTGAGCCGGTAGCTCGTCGCGGTGTTGTTCTCGAGGGCCTCGGTGAGCCGGGGCAGGTAGCGCGGGTCCGTGCCGGCGGTGATCTCCTGGGTGAGCGCGAGCGCCGGCTGCTCCAGGGCGGGCGCGGTGGGGCCGTGGGGGTAGCCGTCCAGGTCGATGACGGCGTCGAACCGGCGGTCCTGCCGGGCCGCCCGCAGGGCGGCGGCTCCGCCCAGGGAGTGGCCGGCCACGGCGGCGCGGCCGGTGTCCAGGCGTCCGGCCAGCGGGTCGGCGGTCTCACCGTGGTCCAGTCGCTCCAGCCGGGAGAGTACGAAGCCGAGGTCGGCGGCCCGGACGGCCGTCCAGCCGGCGGCCAGCTCCGCGTCCTTGTCGCGGTCCCCGGAGGAGGCGGTGACGGTGCGGATCGTGCGGCCGTCGGCGAGGACGACGACGCTGGAGTCGTACGGGTGGTCGAGGGCGGCGACCAGGTAGCCGTGGCTGGCCAGCTCCTCCGCCCAGGCCGTGTTCTGGGACCGCACCCCGCTTGACCCCGGGGAGAAGAGGACGACCGGGAACCGCTCACCCCCGCCGGCCACCGGGGCGTCGACGACCGCGCGGCTGCGGGCCCTCGGGACGCCGTCGACCAGGAAACCGGGCAGGCCGACCCCGTCGGCGAGGGCCTCGGAGACGGTCCGCGCCTCGCCCTCCGTGCGTCCCAGGTACTGGGCCCGAGGGATGCCCGCGGGGCTCTTCCGCGCCGGGTACCAGAGCTGGACCACGACCGTGCGCCGGTCGTCCGGATCGGCGGTGAAACCCTCGGGGCGCTGCGGGTCGGTCCACTGCACCACCCGGGTGCCGACTGCGAAGGCTCCCGTCGGCTCGGGGAAGACGGGCACGGGGAAGGCCCAAGCGGCTACCGGGCCGGTGGCGATCAGGCCGGCGCAGGCCAGCGATCCCGGCAGGGCCAGCCACCAGCGGGCCCGCCACGCCGGTCGGCCGGCACCGCGCCGCAGCAGGGGCGGGAGGGCGAACGCCGAGGCGACGGCGGCGCCGGACAGGACCGGCAGCATCTGCCAGCGGATCCCCACGACGCCCAGCACGAGCGCCGACGGCACGAGGACCGCCCCCGCCGCGACGGTGACGGGCCGGCGGGCGGCCGGGGGGAGCCAGCGCGCCACCAGCAGCGCGACGGCGCCCAGCAGGACGAGGACTTCCGGAAGGGACAGGAACAGCCCCGGGATGGTTTCGGTCACCCGGCCATGCTCGGCGCCGGGCCCGCGCCGCCGCATCGGCCCCGGGTCGCCGCCGAATGCGACCGGAGTGGCAGCCGGGCGCCCCGGACCGGCACCCGGCGTGCGACCGCAGGAGGTGGCGGGTCTCCTCCCGCGGTCGTACCCCGGCACCTCGCGCTCCGACGCCGGGCTGATGCGCGGCGGGGGAAGCGTTCGGGGGCGCGGTGGCTCTCGTGCTCGCGCCGGCCCGTCGGCTTGGTGGGAACGGTGCCGCACCTCTGACCGTCAGTCGCGCCGGGCGTCACGGAGTGGCGTTGCCGCCCGGGCCGAGATCCTCGAGGAACCGCCGCTGGTCGTCCAGGAATCCCTCCGCGAAGAGCGAACGGGGCGAGAGGAGCGCGGTGAGCGTGGTCTTGAGGCCCGACTGCTCGATGGACCGTTTGAGCAGCGAATGGGCTCCGTCCGGGTACCGCTTGACCGTCAGGGCGCCGCCTCCGTCCAGCGCCCCGCGGTAGCCGCGCTCCGTGTCGGCGGTGTCCACGTTGACGTCGTGGCCGGCGAGGGTCAGCAAGACGGGTACGCCGTGCAGAGCGCGGAGATCGTGCGTGGCGTCCGCGGTGTGGTTCTTGGAGATGAAGCCCCAGCGATCGGCGGTCATGCCGTTCGCGTCGCCGCCCATCGCCCTGACGTACTCCTCGAAGGTCGCGTGGCGTTCCAGCAGCCGGCGTGTCGCCTCGCTCCTGGTGATCTCGGCCTGGACGCGGACCTCCGACGCGCCGGCGGCGCGGAGCTCGGCCAGCAGGTTGTGGCGGCCCTGCTGGAGCCAGTTGATCGCGGGCGAGACGGCGATGACGAAGCTCACGGGCGTCTTGGCGGCGACCTTCGGCACGACCCAGCCCGCCTGGCTGGCGCCCCAGAGCCCGATCCGGTCGCCGTCGATGTCCGGGCGGGCGCGCGCCCAGGCGATGGCGGCTGCGGCCTCGTCGGCCCGGTCGTCCATGGACTGGTCGAGCCAGTTGCCGGGTGCGCCCGCCACTCCGGGTTTGTCCCAGGACAGGGAGGCGTATCCGGCCCTGGCGTTCGCTTCCCACATGGGCTTGTACCCGTCGTCGTGGGTGGCGCTGACGGGGCCGTCGCCGTGGACGTACACGACCAGGCCGTGCCGCTCGCGGCCGTCCCTGGGGGTGGCCAGTACTCCGTTGAGGGTGTGGCCGCCGTGGCGTATCGAGACCCGTCGCTCCTCCATGGCGTAGGTGTTCTGCCACAGCGCCACGCCGACGAGACCGGCGGCCACGAGCAGGACCGGGACGAGCGACCACACGGCGATGCGGAGCCCGCGCCGTCGGGGCTGGAGCTTGGGAGACATGACGTCTGACCGCCTCTGTTCGGTTCTTCACGCAGTATCGGAACTATCGCTCATGGAACGATCGTTCATCAAGTGATAGTTTTGCGTGGAGGGTACGGCGACAAGAGGGGGAACGGCATGGGATTCGACGCGACGGACACCGGCACCGGGCCGGTCACGGTCCGGCGGGGCATACCGGACGGAGCCGAGCGGCGGGCGGCCGAGCTGTACTGGGACGCCTTCGGCCGCAAACTCGGCCCCGCCCTGAACCCGCCGGACAAGGCGGTGTCCTTCCTCGCCGCCCACCTGAACGCCGACCGCGCGGTGTGCGCGTTCCTCGACGGGCGGCTCGTCGGCCTCGCCGGCTACCAGCTCGGCGGCCGGGCCCTCACCGGGGGCTCGGCCGCCGCCGTGCTGCGCGCGTACGGACACCTGCGGGGACTGCACCGGCTCCTGCTCCTCGCCCTGTTCGAACGCCACCCGGCCCCCCGGCAGCTCGTCATGGACGGCATCGCCGTGGACCCGGGCATGCGTGGCCGCGGCGTCGGGAGCCTGCTCATCGAAGAAGTGGCCGCGGTCGCCTCCGAGCAGCGCTGCCGGGAGATCCGACTGGACGTGATCGACACGAACCCGCGCGCCAGGGCGCTGTACGAGCGGCGCGGCTTCACGGCCGTACGGACCGAGCGCACGCCCTGGCTCCGCGGGCTGATGGGCTTCGGCGCGGTGACCACCATGCACCGCCCCGTCGGCGGGAACGGACCGGGAGACTGAGCACACCATGACCGAACACATCGAGATCCCCACCCGCATGCTCGTCCACGCGCTGATCCGCGAGGACGGCACCGTCGGCGCGGACGAGCTCTACACCGTCGCCAACACCCTGGGCATGAGTGACCAGCAGGTGCGGCTGTGCGTCAAACGCCTCGTGGCCGAGGGCCGGTTCACCCACGAAGGCCGCGGCCGCAAGGCGCAGCTGCACGCCACCGCGGACACCATGCGTACCCTCGCCCCCAACGCGGACTTCCTGCGGCACGCGTTCCGGCAGGACGCCGGGCTCGCGCCCTGGGACGGTGTCTGGCACCTCGCCGCGTTCGCGGTGCCCGAATCGGCGCGCACGGCCCGCGACTCCCTGCGCGAGACCCTCGTCCACCTCGGCGGCGCCCCGCTCCAGGGCGGACTGTACGTCTGCGCCAACACCTGGGAACCGTACGTCGAGGAAGCGGCCCGCCGCCTCGGCGCCCATGACGCGCTCACCCTCCTCACCACGACGGACCTGCGAAGGGGCGCCACCCGGGAGCCCGCCGAACTCGCCCGCCGGCTGTGGCCCCTGCAGGAGATCGCCGAGCGCTACCACCGCCTCGGCCGCCTCGCCGAGCCCCGCCTGGCCCGGCTCACCGGCCCCGACCGGCTTTCCCCCTCCGTACTCCTCACCATCGCGGTCGAACTGGCCGCCGAACTCACCCGCGCCATGGAACCCGACCCGCTCCTGCCGTCTCAGCTCCTGCCCCAGCCTTGGCCCGGCACCCAGGCCCGGGAGCTCGTCGCCCGGTGCTGGGCCGCCCTGCACCACCGAGAGCACGGTGAAGCCCGTCCGGCCCTCTTCCGCCTCTACGCCGACATCACCCGAGAAGCGGCGGACCGTGCCGGGCGCTGAGGAGGGGGTCCGCCCGCCCTGATGAGTCCGTGCCTCCGCTCCCGCCGGGCAATCAACGTTCCGGTGCGGGCACGGCTTCGTGTACGGCCCTGTGGACGGCGCGCGCCAGGCGGGCGCCCCATACGGAGCGGGGACCGGCGAAGGCATGGACCTCCTTCCCGGGACGCGGGGCGCGTGCGGCGATGCAGACCGCGTCCGTGGGGGTGCCGGAGCAGTCGTACCCCGCTTCCAGCAGCGCCTGGACCTTGGCCTCGGTGGCGGTGGCGACCGCGTTGACCAGGGCGGCATCGGACAGGGCGACGGGAAGCGCGGCAATGATGTTGATCGTGCCCGGCTCCGTCGGCGGGGGCGTGCCTTCCGCCGGGGAGGCGGCCCATCCGCGGACGGTGACACCCGCGGTCGCGACGGTCTCGACGCCTTCGTCGCGGGCGTGGGCGTACGCCGAGACGTCTGCGGCCGTCATCATCCCCACCCCGCCGCCGTGCGCGCTCACCGCGCCCGCCACCTCGGCCAGGTGCCGGCCCGGGTCCGTACGCCGGTAGCCATGGGACACCTGGGCGTTGAGCACCCAGCCCCGCTCGCCGATGCCACCGCCCACGACCGCGCTGCTGATCATCCGCCATCCCGGCCCGGCCGACCACAGCAAGGCCCGCAGCTCCTCGCCGTCCTCGATCCGCGTCAACTGCCGCACGGCGAGCAACGGGACGGTGCGGGGCGGGGGGAGGACGACGGTCACCGGGCGGATCTCCTTCATGGGACGGCGGACCGGCTGATGGTACGCGGGTGCTCCATCCTTTGATCGACCCCGTGTCCTTCGCGGGACGAGCGTTTTCGAGGAGGGCGACGTGCACCTCGCACCTCCCATACGTCAGCTGGAGCGGTCCCGTTGGGGAAGCAGGAGCATCAGCGCCCACATCGCGAGGAGTGTGCCGACGACGTACCACAGGCTGTCGGCGAAGGCCGTGCTCACGGCGGGGCCGCGGGTATCGGCGCTGATGTGGGTGAAGAAGACGACGGTGGTCAGGGCCGTGCCCAGCGCGATGCCCAGTTGGGTGGCGGTGTTGAAGAGGCCGGAGGCCGATCCCGCGTGGTGGTGGGCGACCTTGCCGAGGGTCAGGTCGGCGAGAGGCGCACCGATCATGCCGAGACCGAAGCCGGCGGCGAGCATCGGTGCCGCGGCCGGCAAGGTTCCCATGCCCGCGCCGTGGGCGGTGATGAGGTGGTGGTAGCCGCACAAGGTGGCTGCGGCGAGCAGGGCACCGGCCTGCGGCACGGCTCGTCCGTAGCGCGCGACGAGGCCCATCGCGAGCCAGGCGCCGCCCATTTCGCCGAGCGAGGCGGCGACGAAGCCGACGGCGGCCTGGCCCGGAGTGAGGCCGAGGCCGTTCTGCATGAAGAGGACCCAGGACAGGAAGAAGACGCCGGACAGGAGGCCGAAGGCCAGTTGTGTGGCGAGCCCGGCACTGAAGGTGCGGCCGGTGAAGAGGGAGAGGACGACCAGAGGGGAGCCGTCCTTGCGCGACTTGATCTTCTGCTGGACCACGAACGCCGTCAGGACGAGCGGGCCGGCGGCCATCGTGACGAACGTCCACACGGGCCAGTCGTGTTCGCCCCCCATCGTCAGCGGGAGCATGATCAGCAGCAGGCCGAGGCCGGAAAGGAACGCGCCGAGCGGGTCCAGGTGCGAGGTGCGGTCGTGGGACTCGGGAAGGAAGCGCCGGCCGAGGACGACGGCGGCGATGCCGATGGGCAGATTGATCAAGAAGATGGGCCGCCAGCCCAGGCCGAACAGGTCGGCCTGGGTCAAGACCCCACCCAGGACCGGGCCGACGACGCTGCCGAGCGACATGACGGTCCCGTACAGTCCGAACGCCTTCGCCCGGGAGCCCTCGTCGAAGGTGACGTGCAGGGTCGCGAGGACCTGCGGCACCATTACGGCGGCCGCCGCGCCCTGGAGCACCCTGGCGGCGATCAGCACGTCAGGACCGCCCGCGAGCCCGCACAGCAGCGATGACAGAGTGAAAGCGGCGGTACCGGCCAAGAAGATGCGCCTGCGGCCGTAGAGGTCGCCGAGCCGGCCGCCGGTGATCAAACCGAGGGCGAAGGTCAGGACGTAGGCGGCGTCGATCCACTGGAGGGCCGCGGTGGTGGCGCCGGTGGCGGCGGCGATGGAGGGCAGAGCGGTGTAGACGACGGAGCCGTCGAGCGCGTTCATCAGCTCTGCGGTCAGGACGACGGCGAGGGTGACGGCACGGGCCCGTCCGGGGGCCGGGGGTGCGGGGCGGGGCGGGCTGCTGGTGGTGGTCCGGTCGGTGTCGAGGGACACGGGAAGAAGACTCCTGTTGCGGTGAGGGCCGGGGAACGGGCGGCCCGGGGCCGCGTACGCCGACTGCGCACAGGAAGAGGCGGGCCCGGGCCAGGGGAGCCGTCCGTTACGGGCACGCCGGTACGGCACCGCGCGGGTGCTGTCCGTGCCGGAACGGGGACGGCTATCGGGCCTGGGCGATAAGTCATCACCTCTCACGTCGAGGACGGCGGAACACGTCCGCCTGGGCTGGTGGGGAAGATCTGGGCCGGAGACGCACTCGGGGCCCGCGGCGGGCCGGCGGCCCCGCCCCGCACGGGGTGGGGCCGCCGGCCGCGGTTCAGGCGGCCTTGGCCGGCTTGGGCAGCCGGAACATCAGCGCCCACATCACCGCGAGAGCGGCGACGACGTACCAGACGCTGCCCGCGAACGCCTCGGTCACGGTGGTGCCGTGGCTGCCCGCGGGGGCGTGGTTGAAGAACACCACGGAGGCCGTCGCGATACCGAGTGCGGTACCGAGCTGCATGGCGGTGTTGAACAGCCCCGCTGCGGAGCCGGCGTCCCCGTGGCCGACCTGGCTGAGGGTGAGGCCGGCGAGACCCGCGCCGACCAGGCCGAACCCGGCACCGACGAGGATCATCGGCGCGACGGCGGCCACGAACGGCATCCCGGTCTGCTGGGCGGAGACCAGCAGCTGGTAGCCGGCCAGCGTCGCGGCGATCAGCACCGCCCCGGCCTGCGGCACGCGCCGCATGTGGGCGCCCGCCCACTTGGAGGCGAGCATCGCGCCGGCCATGCCGCCGATGGAGATGGCGACGGACGCGGGAGCGAACCGCCCGGGCGAAAGCCCGAGGCCGGACTGCATGAACAGCACCCAGGTCAGCAGGAACACGCCAGAGACCAGGCCGAAGACCAGTTGGGCGGCGAGCCCGCCGGCGAACGCCTTGCTCTGGAAGAGCGACAGCGCGACCAGGGCGGAGCCGTCCTTGCGGGTCTTCGCCCGCTGCTGGACCACGAACGCCGCCAGCACCAGGGCGCCCGCGACGAGCATGACGAAGCTCCACGTCGGCCAGTGCTTCTCGCCGCCCACGGTGAGCGGGTAGGCGAGGAGGAGCAGGCCCGCGCTGGAGAGCAGCATGCCCAGCGGGTCCAGACGCCTGGCCTGCTGGTCCCGCGATTCCGGGATGAACCGGACGGCGAACAGCACGGTGGCCAGGCCGATGGGCAGGTTGATCAGGAAGATCGCCCGCCAGCCGAGACCGGCGATGTCGGCGGAGGTCAGGACGGCGCCCAGGACCGGGCCGAGGACGCCACCGAGCGACATGATCATGCCGTACATGCCGAACGCCTTGGCCTGCGACTCGCCCTGGAAGGTGACCGCGATGGTGGCCATGACCTGCGGCACCATCGCTGCCGCGCCGGCGCCCTGAAGGGCCCGGGCGGCGACCAGGAACTCGGGGCCCGTCGCGATCCCGCACAGCAGCGACGCCAGCGTGAACAGCACGGTGCCGGCGATGAAGACCCGCTTGCGCCCGAAGAGGTCACCCAGGCGCCCGCCCGTGATCAGGGCGAGGGCGAAGGTGAGGGTGTAAGCGGCGGGGATCCACTGCACCACGGCACTGGAGGCACCGGTGTCCGCCTGGATGGAGGGCAGGGCGGTGTGGACGATCGAGCCGTCGAGCGCGTTCATCAGCTCGGCGATCAGCACCACGACCAGGATGACCGTGGCGGCACGGCCGGCCCCTGTGGGGCGCGGCCGGCCGTGGGTATGGGTGTCGGTTGACACGAGGAGAATTCCTGTTCGCGTACAGAAGGAATAGGGGGCAGGGGCAGGCCTGGGCATGCCTCCGCGCGCCTACAGCGCGACAGGGAGAAACAGGGTGCAACGAGCCCAGGCCACCAGGGAGCACCGCCGTCGAGGCATGCGTCGGAAGCCCGCCATCGCGGACAACCGGAAAAGAGCCTCGGAACGAGCGGCTACTTACTTGGCCTGGGAGATACGTCATCACCTCGAAACACAGCGTCGGGCCCCGGAACGGGCACCGACGGAACCGCCACAGGCTAGAAGACCCGCGAACGCCGGTGCAACGCGATTACTCACCGCCGGAGCCTCCCGGCGCGGTGCCGGTCGGTGGGCCGGGCAGGAGACGGGTGCGGTCGGGGCCGCTGCCCTGGTGGAGTGCGAGGGTCGGGCTCTTGCCGCGCCTGGCCGGCGCGCGCCGCGGGCCGGGTGAAGGCGCCGTGCTGGTTGTTCCGGGGGTCGGTGTTGCGGTTCCGGGCGGGGCTGCCGCGTCGACCGTGCCCGTCGGGGACGTACCGGGCGCGGTCCCTCGTGCCGCAGCAGCGCGGTGTCCTTCGGGCGGGCGCGCGCGGCGGAGCCGGACCGGCCGTCGTACACGAGGTCGTCCGTCGGGTGTCAGTGGCGGGTACGAGGATGTGACCGTACCGCTGAACCGGCAACGTCCAAGGGAACCCTCATGTCCGCACCCGCACCCGCACCCTTCCGTTTCCCCACCGGATGGTGCGCCACCGACCTCGGCTCCCACCGGCCGTGCGAGTCGACCTACGAGGTCTACCCGCTGGACGGCCTGCCCTCCCTGGACTCCGGCCGCCTCGACGGTGGTTTCGGGTGGCTGGGTGGGCCGGGTACGCCGGACGGGCCGGAGCCGGGCCACGGGGAGCACCTCGCGGCCGTGGAGGCGGACCTGGCCCCCCTCGGCCTGCGCCTTCCCGCCGACTTCCGCACCTTCTACCGCAGCGGCAGCCTCTGCCGCGCGTTCGACGAGGTGTCGGTGACCGCCTGCTGGAGCGACCTGTCCGGCGCGCTGCGGAGCCCGGTCGAGGAGGGCGCGCGCCTCGTACGGTTCCTCCGGGACCAGCAGGACTGCGTCATCTGGTACGTGTACCTGCGTCCCTCGGGGGAGACGTTCGTGGTCTTCTCGCACCTGGACCTGGACGTGGAGCTCGCCGAGCATGAACTGACCGCGGCGCAGGCGGCCGAGTTCCGTGCCGCGGCGGCGGAGTCGCTGGTGCGGTGCGCCTCGACCTTCGAGGAGTTCGCCTACCGTTTCGTGGTGGAGAACGAGCTGTGGATGCACCTGAACACCACCGACCAGGGCGCCGGGCCGGCCCCCCACCTCCAGGAGTACCTCGACCACTACGCGGCCGCCGCCTCCTGACCCCCGCCGGCGATCGGGGACGGGGCCGCGTGGGGGCGAGCCAGGTGACGGCGTGGTTGACGTCACGCGCGGAGACGATGCCGAGCAGGACTCGTGTGGCGGGGTCGAAGCTCGTACGCCAGCGGCGATGCGAAGAACGCGGCGGCGGTCACCAGCCCCAGACCCCAGTAGGCGGCCGCCTTCGCGTCGGACGGAAGTCCCTGGCATGCGCCTACCCGGACCGGCCGCCGATCCGCACGGCGAGCGTGCTGTTCGGCCACCGCCCTGAACGAGACCCGCCGGTGGCACTCCCGCACGTCCTGCGGCACCCCGACGACCGGTCGTGGGCCGTCGGTCACCCGGCGCGTTCGACGCTCCACAGCGGCAGCTGCTCGAAGAAGGTGACCGCCTCATCCCGCCACCGCGACCGCCAGCCCGCGGCCACCGCGGACGCCTGCTGCGCATGGCGGTGCATGTCCGCCCGCATCCTGCCCGTCACCCCGCGGCGCTCCGCGATCTCGCGGACGGCGGCGACGGTCTCCGGCGGGCAGGACCGGTCACCGAGCGCCGCCACCACCACGCGGCGCTCCGCGTCGTCGACGGCGGACAGCAGGGCGCGGACGGTGTAGCTGTGCTTGCCGTCGCGGAGGTCGGTACCGGTCGGCTTGCCCATGACGGCCGCATCCCCGAACAGGTCCAGGTAGTCGTCGCGCATCTGCCCGCAGATCCCCACCAGCCGCGCGTACTCCCGCAGCTCCTCGTCCCGGGGCGCCAACGGTTCGCCCGCGGCCAGGAGGCCGAGCTGCAGGGGCGCGAGGATCGAGTACCGGGCGGACTTGTAGTCGGCCACGCGGTGCAGGACGTCTTCGTCCGGTGCGGCGGCGAAGTCGCGTTCCAGGTCGATGATCTGGCCCATGAACGTGTCGGCCGCCGCCCGGGTCTGCACCTCGACCATGGCCTGCCGCACCGCGACGGACACCTCCGCCTCCAGCAGCACCCGCAACGACAGGGCGAGCGCCAGGTCACCCGCGAGCACGGTCAGACCGAGAGCCGTCTGCGGGTGGTCGGGGAACTGCTCGCGGTAGGCGTAGTAGGTGGACGGGCCGCCGCGGCGGGTGGGGCTGTCGTCGATGAGGTCGTCGTGCACGAGGCCGTGGGTCTGCAGCAGCTCGATGCTCAGTGCCGCGGCGTCCAGTCCGCCGACCGGCTCGTCCGTCACCAGGCGCGCCGCCTCATGCAGCAGGACGACCCGTATCCGCTTCCCGCCCCGCAAGGACAACTCCCGCAGCAACCGCAGGCATTCCGGGGTGAACCGGCTGGACGGCGGCGCGTCGAGCGCGGCACCCACGGTGTCGAAGTACTCCTCGAAGAGCGCGTTGAACCGGTGCTCGTATCCGGCGACACGCTCGAGGATCTGCTGGGTCATGACGCGTTCTTCCTGCTCGGGGTACGGCCGGGGCACACCACGGTGGCCGTGCGACGGTCGGGGCTCGTGCCCCGTGGTCGGCCGCGACGGGGTCAGGAAGTGTACTGGGGGGCTTCGAGCACCGGTCCACGCGGAGCACGGTCCGCGATGGTCGCGACGGTCGCGGGGAGCGCGGAGAGGATCTGTCACTCCGGATCGTTCCGGGTGCCTTGTCCGGGTGGACCCCACTACCTTGTCGACCGCGTCCGTCAGACCGACCAGTCCGGAGCCCGGGGAGCAGTGATGCCGACGACCGCCACCACCGACCGCCCGACCGGCGCCGTGCTCGGGCAGCAGGAGCGCGAGGTGCTCGCCGCCATCGGCTGCGGCCTGGGGGACGGCGAGATCGCCGCCGCCCTCTCCCTCTCCGAGGAGGGCGTGGCCGAACACCTCGCGCGGATCCTCGTGAAGCTCGGGCTGCGCGACCGGGCCGCCGCCATCGTCCACGCCTTCGACTGCGGCCTGGTCGTCCCCGGGTCCGGCCCGCGCACGCGGGCGGTGAGCCCCGCACCGCCGTCGACCGCCTCCGGCCGGACGGCGGGACCGGAGGTACGGATCTCCGTACTCGGACCGCTGCGGGCATGGCATGACGGGCGGCCCCTGAACCTGGGGCACTTGCGCCAGCAAGCCGTACTGGCGGCGCTGGCGCTGTGCGCCGGGCGGACCCTCAGCCGGCAGGAACTGCTCGACGACGTATGGGGGACGGAAGCGCCGGCCGCGAACGTGGTGCCGGTGTACGTCTACCGACTGCGCAAGGCCCTGCGCGCGGGAGACGGTCCGGACGCGGTCATCGAGCACGCCCGACGCGGATACCGGCTCGTGCCGGGCGCGGTCGACGTGGACCTGATCCGCATGGAGCAACTGGTCACCGACAGCGGGGCGGCCCACCGGGCGGGCGAACCGGCCGAAGCGGTGCGCCTGTGTGCCCGGGCCCTGGAGCTCTTCCACGGGGAGCTCCTGGCCGGTTTGCCCGGGCCGCTCGCCGAACTGGAGCGGCTGCGGCTCACCGAGCGCAGGATCGCCATCGTGCAGCGGAAGGTGGAGTGGCAGCTGCGCCTCGGCCAGGACGCGGAAGCGATCGCCGAACTGTTCGCCCTGTCCGCGGCACACCCCCTGAACGAGCCGCTGGCCGCGATGCTGATGAGGGCGCTGTACCGGCACGGCCGACAGGCCGACGCGTTGACCGTGTTCGACCGCACCCGCCGCCGTCTGGCCGGCGACCTGGGGGTTCCTCCGAGCCGGATGCTGCGGCGGACGCGGCAGATGATCCTCCTCGGTGACGAAGCCGGCCTCGGCCTCACCCCCCTTGGCCGGGTGGAGGCGCGTACGTCCTGAGGGGCCGGACGGAAGGTCCTTCCCGGCCGAGGCCGAGGCCGTGCCCGAGCCGTGCCCGAGGGCCGAGGGCCGAGGGCCGACTCCGTGATTACGCGGGGTACCAGGCGCCGTTGTACCACTGCTCGTTGGCGCTGTCGTTGTGGTGATCCATGTTGAAGTCGGCCGGGTAGTTCTTGACGTGGTTGTTCGGGTAGGTCCAGATTCCGGCGGACTCGTCGCAGACGTAGTCCCAGTGGCAGATCGTCTTGACCGGCACGTTGCCGAAGAACCTGTCGGCGCCGGCGAGCGGAGCACCGACGAAACCGCCGAACGGCACGGCTCCGCCGTTGGCGCCGGGAGGGCCCTGGCGCTTGGGGTCCGCGATGAGAACGGCGTTGACGTTGTCGAACGTCTGCCAGTTCTCGGTGACCCAGATGTGCACCACCGCGGCACCCAGGGAATACCCGCCCATCTTGACGTGCTGGTCCGGGCACGCGGCGCGCTGGTCGCGGACCAGGCGGTTCAGCTCGTTGACCCCCGCCCGGGCGCTCGCGCCGTTGGGGATCTGGGTCGGGTATCCGACGTGCTGCTGGATGTTGCCGTAGAAGCCGTCGTTGTTCCACGAGCTGCCCGTGCCACCGACGACGATCGTGTAGGTGCCCTCGCACGAGGCCGCCGCCTGGGCCGTGGGCGCCTGGGCCACCGAAAGCCCGGCCGTCAGCAGAAGTCCGGCTGACGCGGCCGCGATCCGCCTGGTTCGCATTCGATCCTCCCGAAGTAGTCGGCCCGCGCGTCTGCTTTCCGATGCGGTACGCGGTCGGCCGAAGTCACCCGACGACCGTGACAGCGGCCGATGACATCCCGATGAAACCCGCGGGGCCGACGGACAGGGCGGCCTCGAATCCAGGTGGTACCGGCCGATTCCATCGGCATTTCATCGATGACCCCTACTGTCGGCCACCGACGACCGGAGGGTCCGGCGGGGCGTGCGGGCCATGCGGCAGGGCCGGGGCCGGGAGCCCGCCGGATTCCGCGCACTTCGCTGCACCCGCACCGCAACCGCACTGCACTTCGCTGACTTCACTTCACCACGGAAAGGTACACAGTGGCAGGAAACGGCTTGTACCGCGTGCTCACCAGACTGGCCGTCGTGGCCGGTATCTGGGCGTTGGTCATCGGGATGACCCCCTCGGTCTCCATCGCCCGTCCCGGGCCCGGTCCGGATCCGGGCGCCGAACGGTCCGGCGTCTCCCGGTACTTCGCGGGCCCGGAGGGGCTGGCCATTCCGACCGAGCCCTGTGATCCGGCCGGCCCGTCGGCCGCCGACGGCATCATGGCCGACCAGCTCAACCCGCAGTTGCACGCGAAGATGGCCGGCTACCTGAACGCCTACAAGGTGTCCTGCGCGCGGATGGTCACGCAGGCGGTGAAGGACCGGGGGCTCAACCCGAGGGCCGCGGCGATCGCCATCGCCACGATCATCGTGGAAAGCAGCATGAACAACTACTCCCAGGCCGTCGACTACACCAGCCTCGGACTGTTCCAGCAGCAGGACTGGTGGGGCACCCGGGAACAGCGCCTGAACCCGGCCTACGCCACCAACGCCTTCCTCGACGAGATGGAACGCCTGTTCCCGGGCGGAAGGTGGAACGACGAGGCGATCGGTGACGTCTGCTGGAACGTCCAGCGGCCGAGGGAGGACCTGCGCGGCCTGTACGCGGTCGAGGCCGGCGACGCGACCCTCATCGCCAATGCGCTGTGGTCCGGCACCGGCGGCGGCCCCGCCCACCCGTACGCCTCGGGCCGGGTGGTGTCCGGCCGGTCCGCGGACGGGCGGCTGGAGGCTTTCGCCGCCGGCGCCGACGGCGTCTACCACGCGTGGCAGACGGCGGTGAACGGCGCCTGGTCGCCGTGGCGGTTCGCGGGCGGTCCGCGCGATGCGCAGCTGGCGGTGGCGTCCAACGCGGACGGCCGGCTGGAGGTGTTCGCACTGTCGGACAGCACGTTCGATCACATCTGGCAGACCGCGCCCAGCGGGGGTTGGTCCGCCTGGGAGAACTTCGGCACCGGAGGGTACCGGCTGGCGGCGGGCAACAACGCCGACGGCCGTATCGAGGTGTTCGCCTCCAACACCAGCGGTGTGTTCCACCGCTGGCAGACCGCGCCCAGCGGCGGTTGGGCGGCCTGGGAGGGCACCGGCGGCGGCCCGGCCCGTGCGCGGCTCGCCATCGAGAACGCCCCCGATGGGCGGCTCGAGGTGTTCGCGCTGTCGGACGCGACGTTCGAGCACCTCTACCAGACCGGCGCCAACGGCGGTTGGTCCGCCTGGGAGAACTTCGGCGGCGGTGGGCACGCCGTCACCGCCAGCCACAACCAGGACGGCAGGCTCGAGGTGTTCGCCTCCAACGCCCAGGGCGTCTTCCACCGCTGGCAGACCGGCCCGGCCTCCTGGTCGCAGTGGACGGGCACCGGCGGGGTCGCCAACGCCGAGCTGACCACCTCCCGGTCGGTCGACGGCCGCGTCGAGGTGTTCGCGATCAACGCCGACACCGCGAGCCACGCCTGGCAGACCGGCCCGAACGGGTCGTACGCCCCGTGGGAGACCTTCGGTGGCGGCGGCACCGCGATCGGCGCGAGCAACAACGCCGACGGCCGGATCGAGGTGTTCGGCACCAGCCGCGCCGGCGTCCACCACAGGTGGCAGACCGGCTTCACCAGCTGGTCGGAGTGGGGCTGGCTGAACGACTCCGGCCCCGCGATCGGCTGAAGCGAGGCGTGAGCGGCCCCCCTTCACGCCCACGTCCATCCCACTCACCCAGATTTCCCAGAGGAGGAGCGTCTTGTGTTTTCCGGACCGTCCCGACGCGCGTTGAACTGGTTCCTCGCGGCGACAGCCGCCCTCCTGCCGGCGCTGGTGGCCACGACTCCGGCCGCGGCCCGCACCACGGACTCCGCCGCGGCCTGCCCGGCCGCCGGTATGGTCTCCCAGCACTTCCACAGCCGTCACAACGGCGTCGACATCGCCAATGACGTCGGGACGCCGATCTACGCGGTGGGCGACGGTGAGGTGACCATCTCGGGATACATCGGCGACTACGGCCAGTGGATCCGCATCCAGCACCCCGACGGGAGGATCTCCGAGTACGGCCACATGTCCCGCCGGGACGTCTCCGTCGGCGACCACGTCGTGGCCGGCCGGCAGATCGCCCTGATGGGCTCCGAGGGCAACTCCACCGGTCCGCACCTGCACCTGCGGATCTGGGGAGACCGGTCCGCCTCCTACGGCATCGACCCCGAGGCCTACCTCGCGGAGCGCGGCGTGGTGCTGCCCTGTACCCCCGGCAGCGGTCCGCGGCCCGAGCCGCTGGTGTATCCGGCGGAGTCGGGGCGGGTGGTGTCGGCGCGGTCGGCGGACGGGCGGCTCGAGGTGTTCGCCGCCGGTGCCGACGGCGTGCACCACGCCTGGCAGCGGGAGGTGAACGGCAACTGGTCGGGCTGGGAGCCGCTCGGCGGACCGGGCAACGCAGAGCTGGCCATCGCACCGAACGCGGACGGCCGCCTGGAGATGTTCGCCGTCAACGGGAACACCTTCCGGCACCGCTGGCAGCTGTCCCCCTCGGGGGGCTGGTCCGACTGGGAGGACTTCGGCGGCGGCGGCAAGGACACCGCGGCCGGCGTGAACGCCGACGGCCGCATCGAGGTCTACGCCTCCGGACCGGTCGGGCTCTTCCACCGGTACCAAGTGGCCCCGAACGGCGGCTGGTCCGACTGGCGGCCCGCCGACGGCGGCCCCTCGGACAGCCGTATCGAGATGGCGAAGGCACCGGACGGCCGCCTGGAGGTGTTCGCCCTCAACGGTGACACCTTCCAGCACCGCTACCAGACGGCTCCCAACGGCGGGTGGTCCGCGTGGGACACCTTCGGTGGCGGCGGCCGTGACCTGACCACCGACCACAACGCCGACGGCCGCCTGGAGGTCTTCGCCTCCGGTCCGGTGGGCGTGTTCCACAAATATCAGACCGGTCCGGCCAGTTGGTCGGAGTGGGAGCCGACCGGCGGGCCCGCCGATGCCCAGCTCACCAGCGAACGGACCCCCGACGGCCGCGTCGAGGTCTTCGCCGTGAACGGCGCCACCGCCATGCACACCTGGCAGACGGCCGTCAACGGCCCTTACGGCGACTGGGCCGCCTTCGGGACCGGAGGCACCGAAGTCACCGCGGCCGCCAACGCCGACGGCCGGATCGAGGTCTTCGGCACCAGCCGCGCCGGCACCTACCACACGTGGCAGACCGGCTTCGCCACCTGGGCGGACTGGATCTGGGTCAACGACAGCGCCGGACCCGCCCTCGACTGACCCTCCTCCGACCGCCCGCGCATACGACCGCATACGACCCCGTACGACCCGCGGCCGGCCGTGCCCGTACGACACCGCCGGCCGCCCGGTCCCCCTGGAGAGGCCCATGCTCCCGATCAGCAGACGGAACCTGTTACGGGGTGTCGCCGTGGCGGGCACCCTCCCGTTCCTGCCCGCCGGCCGGGCCGCGGCCGCAGCCTCCGAGGACGCCCCGCCCCACGAGTGGGTCGGAGCGGGCCCGATGGCGTACGTCCACGACCCGTCCACACCGGCCGGCCCGCGCTACCTCAACGACCACACGCTGATCAAGGTCCAGGGCCGCTGGCACCTGTTCGGCATCGTCGGGGACAGCGCGCCGCGCGGCGAATCCCCGGACAGCGCGGCGGAGATCTCCTTCGCCCACGCCTCCGCGCCGAGCCTGCACGGGCCGTGGACCGCCCACCCCGACGCCCTCACCGTCGACCCGTCCTACTTCGGCGAGGAACACCTGTGGGCACCGCACGTCATCGAGGCGGGCGGCAGGTTCCTGATGTTCTACGCCGCGGGCGGCGGGAGCGGTGCCGCGATCAACCTCGCCACCTCCACCGACCTGTTCACCTGGACCCGCGAACCGTCCGGCCCGCTGTTCCGGGGGCTCGCGGCGCGTGACCCGATGGTGCTGCGGGTCGGCGGCGAGTGGGTCATGTACTACACCGAACTCTCGGGCGCGGGCGGCCGGCACGTCGTGGCCCACCGGCGTTCCGCCGACCTCCTGCGCTGGAGCGACCCGGGCGTCGCGTTCACCGACGCGAGCACGGACGCGACCGTTTCGGTGACGGAGTCCCCGTACGTCGTCGAACGCAACGGCTGGTACTACCTGTTCATCGGGCCGCGGGGCGGCTACGAGGGCACCGACGTACTGGCGTCCCGCGACCCGTTCCACTTCGACCTCGCCGCATACGCGGGGCACGTGCCCGGTCACGCCGTCGAGGTGGTCGCCGACGGGGAGACGTGGCACGCCGGCTCCGCCGGCTGGTTCCGGCAGGGGCTGTACGTGGCGCCCCTGTCCTGGCGGGACACACCACCGCCGTGGCAGAGCCCGGACCATCCGGTGGCCGGCCTCGACGCCCGCGGCCGCCTCACGGTGTTCGCCCTCGACGCCTCCGACCGCTCGATGCTGCGGCGCGTCCAGACCGACCCGTACACCGACACCTGGACGCGGTGGGAGCCCTTCGGAGGGCCGGCCGGCGCGGCTCCCACGCTCGGCCGCACCACCGACGGCACGCTGGAGGTGTTCTCCCTCGCCCCGGGCGGCGTCAACCTGCACCACCGGGTGCAGCGGCCGGACGGCGGCTGGTACGAGTGGGAGGAGTTCGGCGGCCCGGCCGGCGCCGCCCCCGCCGTGGCCCGCGACGCCGGCGGCCGGCTGGAGGTCTTCGCCCTGAGCCCCGGCGGCGCCTCCGTCGCACGGCGACGGCAGCGTTCGCCCGGATCTCCGGACTGGGACCCGTGGGAGCCCGGCTTCGGCGGGGCCGCGGGCGCGCCACCGGCCGTCGCGGCGAACGCCGACGGCCGGCTGGAGGTGTTCACCCTCGCACCCGGCGGGGCCGCGATCCATCACCGGTGGCAGGAGGCCCCGGGCGGCGCCTGGACCCCCGCATGGCACCGCTTCGGCACCGCGGCCGGCGCCGCACCGCGGGTGGCCGGGGACGGCAGCGGCCGGCTCACCGTCGCCGCGATCGGACCGTCGGGCCTGGGAACCTTCTCCCGGCTCCAGTCCGTGCCGAGCGGCCGCTGGGAAGAGTGGCTGCCGATGTCCGGCTGGAGCGCCGCCGCCCCGGCGTTCGCCGCCAACGCCGACGGCCGGCTGGAGGCGTTCTTCCTGACCCCCGGCGGCGCCCGGCTCGACCACCGCTGGCAGATGGCTCCAGGCGGCGGCTGGGATCCCGGCGGGGAGTTCGGCGAGCCCGGCATCCGGCTCGCGGCGACGCCCGTGGCCGCGCTCGACCCCACCGGGCGGATGCACGTCTTCGCCGTCACCGCCGAGGGCCGGATGAGGACCCGCGTCCAGGCCCGCCCGAGCGGCGGGTGGCGGCCCTGGACGGCCTTCGGTGATCGCGCGGTCGCACCCCTCGTGTCGGGAGCTCCGGCACTCTGAGGCCGGAGGGGGGACCGGAGTCCGGATCTCGCCACCCGAAGGGGCGAAATGGTGGTCCGGCCGCGCTGCGACCCCCCCGAAGCGTCCCCACCCCCTCCGTAGACGGTGAGTTTCCCCACCTTGCCGGGTGCGCGGCGAGGCATCCGCGCCCGGCGCACGCGGGCAGGTCCCCGCCCCGGAGACGGTCCCGGCCGAAGTGGCCGAAGTACGCCGGTGAACTCCCCCGGGAGATGAGTATCGTTCCGCTCGTCCGGCAAGTGCGACGCGTGGAACAGGGGGAACGGTGAGCGGCGTAGTCGTCCATCTGCCGCAGGGAAGTGGTGGCGCCGACGACGGCGAACCGTGCGGTGACCCGGTGACGTTACGGCTCGGCCCCGGCGAGGTCGCCCGCTTCGGACGGGGCTCCACGACGGTCCCCGTCGAGCTGCGCCTCGCCGACGCGGCGATCTCCCGGCTCGCCGGGGAGATCCGCGTGACCGACGACCACTGGCAGTTGACGAACCACAGCACCACCCACAGCTATCTCGTGGAGAACCCGGAGGGAGCGGGGGAGTACCTGAGGGTTCCCCCACGACGGGTCGGGGCGCCCATCCCGTTCGAGTTCTCGCGCGTGGTGCTGCCCACCCGCGGTGACGTCCCCGTCTCCTTCCAGGTGTTCGCGCCCGACCACGTCTACCTGGACCCGGACGCCATGGGCGTCCCCTGGGGGAACCGCACGGTCACCGCGTACTCCCTGGACGAGACGGCCACCTACTTCCTCGTCCTCGTCGCGCTGTGCGAACCGCGCCTGCGCGACCAGTCCCGCGTGGCGGTCCCCACCACTCCGCAGATCGTCGAGCGGCTGAGGTGGCATCGCGCTCACGACGCCCTGACGGCGCGGGCGGTCAGTTCGCACATCGACTACCTCGCCGAGGAGAAGCTGCGCATCGGCGTCCTGGGCACCGGCGAACGCGGCAAGGGCGACCGCCGCAACGGCAAGCGGGAGGAGATCGTCGGGCTCGCGCTGCGTTTCGGGCTCGTACGGGAAGACCACCTCGCGCTGCTGCCGTCCCCGACACGCGCCGGCGGGCGGGAGCGGCAGGCGGGGCGATGACACCGCCTCACGGCCCGGGCCGCACCGCGGAGTGCGACCGCACGGACCTGCTCCCGCCCGGCTACCGGGTGGGAGACTGGGTGGTCACCGAGCTGATCGGGTCCGGAGGCTGGTCCACGGTCTACGCGGCGAGGCCGGCCGACAGGCGCCCGGACCGGACCGGCGGAGCCGCCCCCGAGCGGTCTCCGTGCCCCGCCGACGTCGCGCTGAAGATCATGCCGACCGCCGGACTCGCGCCGCGCCAGGCGCGCCAGACCGTGGAATCCGCCCGCCGCGAGGTCGAACTCGGGCGCAGGGCGGGGCATCCCCGTCTGATCGGGTTCGTGGAGGCCTTCGTTCTCGCCGCACCGGACCGGCCCTCCCTGGACGGGGCGATCGTCCTGGTGATGGAAAGGGCCGCGGGTAGTCTGCGGGAACTCGTCGACGCCGGTGTGCCCGAGGCCGACCGCGGCCGACTGATCGCGGGAATCTGCGAGGGCCTCGCCCATCTCCACCGCTCGGGATGGGTCCACGCCGATCTCAAGCCGGAGAACGTCCTCCTGGGCACGGACCGCTCCGTGAAGCTCTCGGACTTCGGCCTCGCCACCGAGCTGACGGGCACGCACGGGTACGTGCCTCCCCTGGGCACCCTGGACTACCTCCCGCCCGAGCGCTGGAAGGCGCCCCTCGGGGAACTCGGCGTGCAGGTCAGGCCGAGTGCCGACATCTGGGCCCTGGGCATCGTCATCCACGAGGTGTTCGCGTCCGGTGGCTCACCGTTCTCCGGCGCCACACCCGTGGCGCGGGGCGCCGCGGTCCAGGAGTACGGCGCGGGGCGTGCCCCGCTGCGCATGGACCACGCCCTGCCACCGTTCTGGCGCGCGCTGGCCGCCGACTGCCTCGCCCCGACCCACGCCGCCCGCGCCGCGCACACCGCCGAGAGCCTGCTCGCCCGCATCCGCGCCCACCAGGGGACGCGGGGGACCGGGACGGTACGGCTGCGGGGCCGGGCCCGCGCCGCCGTCCTCGCCACCGCGCTCTGCGGGATCGCGGGCGCGACCCTGTACGCGGACGCGGAACGGGTGGGCTCGCCGGCGCCGTCCGGCCGTCCGGACGCGACGGCCGGCGAGATCCGGGTGTTCAACGCGGAGCGTGGCTGCCAGGAACGGGCCGACCGTGACCCGCGGTGCAGTCTGGGCCTGGCTGTCGATCCCCTGAAGCCGTACGACGCGGACAACGTCGTACCGACGCGGGTGTGGCACGGCGACGTCCTCGCCGCCGACTGCCAGTCGGCCGACGGGCAGCCCATCATCGACGAGGAGGGCCTGCGGTCCACCCACTGGTTCCGCGTCCGTCTCCCGCGCGGCTCCGCGCCCCCCACGGCGTGGCTCCCGGCCGTACGCACCAAGGAACGGCCGGCGCTACCGGGGTGCCCGCACCCCACGGCCGTGCGCTGAGGCGGACGGCCACGGCGACCGGCCGCCGACCGCCCGCCGGCCGGGAGGGCCGGCGGGCGGTCGGCTTCGAGGCCGTCAGCCCCGGCCGTCACACGCCTTGCAGTCCCCGCTCCCCTTGCAGCTGTCGCACTTGGCCCCGCTCCAGCCCCGGAAACCGGAGCCCCCGCAGGTCGTGCACTTCCCGTCGCCCTTGCAGCGCTGGCACATGCCGGCCCTCACCCCCGGCCCTTGGCGGGCGTGTACACGTGGGCCTTCTCCCAGCCCGGCGCCTCGTTCAGGACGGCGCCGAAGTACCGGTTCGGCGGGGTCGCCGCGCCGTCGGGCAGGCGGCCGCCGCCCAGGGAGGGGCTGTACTTGCGGAAGATCGCGATGGCCTTGGTCAGGCAGTTGTTGTGGCTGATCTGGTAGCCGTTGGCCTTCATGTTCTCGTACGTGCGCTGCGCCGCCCGCAGGTCACCGCCGGGGGTGTTGGTGCACCGGTAGTGGTCGTAGAAGCCCTTCCGGTGCCCGCTGTCCGGCTTCAGGCTCTTGCGCAGCGCCTCCCACGACCCGCCGGCGATCCAGCTGCCGTTGGGCTTGCCGGGCTCGGTGTACGAGTCGCCCTCGGCGTTCTCGGTCGCGCCCCAGATCCAGTGCCCGGCGTTCTTCGGGTCGCGGACGGCCCAGGCGATGTGCCCGGCCCCGCGCGCCCCCTCCGCGTCCTGGAAGAAGCACACGCGCCCGCCGGCGGCGGCCTGCGCCTGCCCCGCGGGCAGGACGGCGGGGGAGGCCGCGCCGAGCAGGGCGGCGCCGAGCAGCGGGAGCGCGAACGCGGCGCGGCGGCCGCCTGCCCGAGTGAATGATCGGATCATGCCGTTCTTCTCCTCTCCGGGGTGAACCCCGGCCTGAGCGGTGCGTCCGTCGCACCGCCGAGAACGACAATGACGGCGGGTCCGGGGCCGGAGGAGGGGTGGCGGGCGGTCGAATGCTGCACCCCCGGTTTCACCGCTCCGACCTGCGGTTTCAGTGAATCGGTGCAACGTGTGCAGGGGTGTGGTCGTGTTGGGGAGTGCTCGTCCGTCGTTCATCGGGCTGGCCGCGGAGTTCGGCGGGGCACTGGACGCGTGGTCGGCGGCGGTCAAGGAGGCCCTCGCCGCGGAGGGCCGGTACCAGAACTGGCTGGCGCGCAGGCTGGGCACACCCGCGCCGAAGGTGTCGCTGTGGCTGCGGGGACGGGAGCAGATCTGGCTGAGCGGCGCGGGCCTGCCCGGCGCGGCCACCACGCGGGCCATCGTCCGCGAACTCGGCCTGGAAGGCCCGAGGGCGGAGGAGCTGGCCGCCCTCGCGGCCCGCGTCGACGGCCTCCAGCGGCAGTTGGAGGACCTCCACCCCCGGGACTGGCGCAAACGCGCGGTGGAGCACCTCCGCGAAAACACCCCGGACACGCCGTCGCCCGCCCTCCCCGCGTCGGTGCCCGACGAGCCGACCACGCCCCCGCCCGACGGCACCCCCGCGGCCCGCCGACGGCGGCGCCGCACGGCGTCCCGGCTGGCGGCCGCGGCCGCGGCGGGAGTGGCGGCGGCCGCCCTCGTCGCCCACCTCGCCTCCACCCCCACGACCCCCGACACCGCGAAGCCCCCCGCACCCCCGCGGGCGGCGGCGACCACCGCCGCATCCACACCGGCGGCAGCGCTCGAACGACCGGGCCTGGAGAAGGACACCCTCGGCGCCGACAGCCGCTGCGGAGAACCCGTCCCCGGGCCGGAGTCGGTGGTCTGGCGGGTGTGCGCCCGGGTGGACGCGGACCGCGTGGCGTTCGCCGTGAAACTCACCAACCAGGCCGACCGCGCGGCGACGGCCCGCGTCCGGGTCAGGGTGCAGTACGCACGGCAGAAGGCCTTCCACGCGTGCCCGGAGGCACCGAACCCGCAGCCCGTCGACGTCCCCCCGGGCCGCACGGTCATCACCGACCCGGCCCGCTGCTCGCTCCCGCGCGAGCCGGTTCCGTACGCGTACCAGGGAGTCGGCTGGGTGGTCCCGGCGGACGCGAACGCCGGCGCGTACGAACTCTCCCCGACGGCCCACGTCTACCCGGACCGGACCATCTGGAAGCCCGACCTCCTCTGAGCCGGAGCGGCGGGTGCGGAGGGCGTGTGCGTGGGGGCGGCCGGATTGCGCGGGGTGTTCTTGCGGGGCTTCGGGGGGTGTGCCAGCATGCCAGGACGTGATCGTGATCTTGGAGTCGGCTGTGGTGCCCCCGTGAGCGGGCCGCGGCGATCCGCTGACGAGAGGTGCGACGTTGAATTCGTCTGCCGACACGGCACCATCCGCTGGAACGAACCCGGCCGGCCGGCCCGGACGGCCTGAGCCCGCCTTCGTGCCCGGCCAGGTCCCCCGTCCCGGCGGTGCCGATCCGGACGTCGCCGCCGTCGATCCGGTCGTCGAGCGGTTCCACTTCCTCGTGAACGCCCCGGCCCTCTTCAACGCCATCGTCACCGCGCTCGAATGGGACGTCTTCGGCCATCTCTGCGCCCACCCCGGCGCCTCCTTCGAGGAGCTGCGCGCGGCCGTCGGGGTGCCGGCGCACTCCCTGCGGGTCCTGCTCCACGCCGTGTGCACCACCGGCCTGCTGGAGCGGGACCCCGACGGCGGCTACCGCAACGCGCCCGCCGCCGCCGAGCTCCTCGCCCCCGACGGCCCCGACAGCTGGCGCCACATCCTCACCGGCTGGCGGGAGATCTACTACCCCGCCTTCTCCCGCATGAGCGAGGCCCTCGCGGCCGGCACCAACCTCGCGCTCGACGCGCACCCCGGCGACGAGCCGACGCTCTACCGCCGCCTCGCGCACGACCCGGAGCTCGAGGCGGTCTTCCACCGCAGCATGAGCGCCTTCACCCTCAAGAGCCTCGACGCGCTCGTCGAGACCGAGGAGTTCGCCACCGTACGGCACCTGCTCGACATCGGCGGCGGCGACGGCACCACCAGCGCCCGGCTGCTCGCCCGCCACCCCGGCATGCGCTCGACCGTCTTCGACATCCCGTCCGTCGCGCGGCTGGCCGCCGAAGCGAAGTCCGGGGCCGAATCCGGAGCGGAAGCCGGGACCGGAGACCGCATCCGGCTGCACCCCGGCGACCTCTTCACCGACCCCTTCCCGCCCGGCGCGGACGCCGTCCTCTTCAGCCACGTCCTGGAGATCTTCTCCGGCGCGCAGATCACGGAGCTGCTGGCGAAGGCGCACGCCGTCCTCCCCTCCGGCGGACGGGTGTTCGTCTACGGCTACAACGCCTCCGACGACGAGACCCGCGGCTGGTACTCCGCGCGCCTCTCCCTCTACCTCAACGTGCTCGCCAGCGGCCAGGGCATGGCCTACCCGGCCCGCGACTACGAGGACTGGATGCGCCGGGCGGGCTTCGACGCCGTGCGCACGCTCACCGGCTACCCCTACGAACACGGCCTGACCATCGGCACCAAGCCATGAACCGCGACAGGTTCCCCGCCGCCGACCCGGGGGCGCCCGCCACCGGCTCGCCGGTCCGCTTCCTGGTGTGGCTGGCCACCCGCCACCGCGGCAGCCTCGTCCTGGCCACCGTGTTCGGCGTGCTGTGCACCCTCGCGCAGGCGCTGGTGCCGGCGGCCGTCGCCCTCGGCATCGACCGCGGGCTGCTCCAGCGCGACCGGGAGGCGCTGCTGCTGTGGGGCGGGGCGGTCCTCGCCCTCGGCGTCTTCCAGGCCGTCATCGGCATGCTGCGCGACCGGGCGTCGACCACCAACCGGTTCGGCGCCGTGTACGGGACCACCCAGCTCGTCGTCCGCCACGCCGCCGACCTCGGCGCCGACCTGCCCCGGAGGGCCTCCACCGGCTCCGTCGTCAGCGTCAGCGCCTCGGACGTCGGCCACCTCGGCACCGCCCTGGAGGGCACGGCGCGCGGCACCGGAGCCGTCGTCTCCATCCTCTTCGCCGCCGTGTTCATGCTGGTCACGTCCTGGCAGCTGGGACTGGTCGTGCTCGTCGGCGTCCCGCTGACCGCCGTCGCCGTCACCCGGCTGATGCGCGTCCTGCACGGCCGCCAGCAGCGGCTGCGCGAGCAGCAGGGCGCCCTCACCGACCTGTCGGTCGACATCATCGACGGGCTGCGCGTCCTGCGCGGCTTCGGCGGCGAGAAGACCTACGGCCGCCGCTACCGCGAAGGCTCCCAGGCCGTGCGCGCCGAGGGCACCCGGGTCGCGGCCACCGTCGCCGACATCGCCTTCCTGCGCGTCCTGCTGCCCGGCGCGCTGCTCGTCGCCATCGTCTGGCTCGGCGCGCACCAGGTGAGTACCGGCCGCCTCGAACCGGGCCTGCTCGTCGCCTTCTACGGGTACGCCGTCTTCCTCACCGACCAGCTCGGGCAGGTCACCGCCATGCTCGACCAGCTGACCCGCGCCGGCGTCGCGGCCGGCCGCGTCCTGGACTTCCTGCGCCTGGAACGGGAACGGCCCGGCGGCACCCGCCCGCTCGACGACGGCGCGGACGCCCTCCCGCTGCACGACCCCGACTCCGGGCTGACCGTCCCGCCCGGCCGGCTCCTCGCCGTGGTGTGCGGCACGGAAGGGGACGCCCGTACGCTCGCGGAACGGCTCTGCGGCCACACCGGCTCCGCCGTCCTGCTCGGCGACACCCCCCTGTCCGCCCTCCGCACCGACGACGTGCGCCGCCACGCCCTCCTCGCCGACAACGACGCCACCCTCTTCGCCGGGCGGCTCGGGACCGAGCTCGACCCCCGGGACCGCCCCGGCGGCGCCCGCGACGGCCGGCCCGCCGACGGCCTCCTCCGCGCCCTCGACGCGGCCTCCGCCCGTGACGTCGTCGACGCCCTTCCCGACGGCCTCGCCCACGAGAGCACCGGCGGACGCGAGTTCTCCGGCGGGCAGCAGCAGCGGCTGCGCCTGACCCGCGCCCTGCTCGCCGACCCGCGGGTGCTCGTCCTCGTCGAGCCGACGAACGCCCTCGACGCCCACACCGAGGGCCGCGTCGCCCGGAACCTCGGCCCCTACCGCGCCGGCCGCACCACCGTCGTCTTCACCACCAGCCCGATCGTCCTGGACCGCGCCGACTCGGTGGTGTTCGTCAAGGACGGCAAGGCCGTCGCCGAAGGGCCCCACCGGACCCTCCTCGCCGACCCCGACTACCGTGCCGTCGTCACCCGTGAGGTCCTGGCATGACCGCCCCCGCCGACACCGCCCCCGACCCGGGCGCCCCGCCGACCGACCGGCTGCCCGTCGCCTCCGCCCGGGAGGTCCGCGCGCACGCCCGGCGGACCATGCTCAGGCACCGCCGCCCCCTGGCAGGCTCCCTCGCCCTGCACGCGCTGGCCTGCGTCGCCGCGCTGGCCGCACCCCAGCTCCTCGGCCGGATCGTCGAGGACGCCGCGCACGGCACGCTCGCCGTCACCCCGGTCGCCCTCGCGATCTGCGCCGCGGTCGTCCTCCAGGCGGTCCTCACCCGCTTCGCACGGCTGGCCTCGCTGCGGCTCGGGGAGACCGTACTGGCCGAGCTGCGCGAGGAGTTCGTCGACCGGGTGCTGTCCCTGCCCACCCCCGTCGTCGAGCGGGCGGGCACCGGCGAGCTCGTCACCCGGACCACCCGGGACGTCGACGTCCTCGCCCTCACCGTGCAGCGGGCCGTCCCCGACACCCTCGTGGCGGGCACCACCATCGCCCTGACCATCGGCGCCGTCTGCCTCACCGACCCGCTGCTGGTCCTGCCCTGCCTGGTCGCCGTCCCCGTGCTGTGGCTCTCGACCCGCTGGTACCTGCGGCGGGCCCGCGGCGGCTACCTGCGCTCCAACTCCGCGTACGCCCGCCTCACCGACACCCTCGGCGAGACCGTCGCGGGCGCCCCCACGGTGGAGGCGCTCCGGCTCCAGGGGCGGCGCCGCCGCCGCACCGACGCGGACATCGCCGCCTCGTACGCGGCCGAACGGCACACCCTGAACCTGCGCAGCACCTACCTGCCGGTCGCCGACACCGGCTACATCCTGCCGGTGGCCGCCACCCTGGTCATCGGCGGTCTGATGTACATCGAGGGGCTGGTCGGCCTGGCCGCCGTCACCGCCGCCACCCTGTACGTCCAGCAGGTGATCGGGCCCGTCGACACCATGCTGTACTGGATGGACGAACTCCAGGTCGGCGGCGCGTCCATGGCCCGCATCCTCGGCGTCCGCGACGCCGCCGCCCCGGACAAGGTCCCGGACACGACGGCCCCGCGACCCGACGCCCCCCGCGACGGCGCGATCGACCTACAGGGCGTCCACTTCGCCTACCGGGACCGGCAGGAGAGCCTCCGCGGCGTCGACCTGCACGTACGGCCCGGTGAGCGGCTGGCCGTCGTCGGCCCCTCCGGGGCCGGCAAGTCCACCCTCGGCCGCCTCCTCGCCGGGATCGACAGCCCGGGCCGGGGGACCGTCAGCCTGGGCGGCGTGCCCCTGACGGAGCTGCCGCCGGAGGAACTGCGCCGCGGCGTCATCCTCGTCACCCAGGAGTACCACGTCTTCCGCGGGACCCTGGCCGACAACCTGCTCGTCGCCCGCCCCGACGCGACCCCCGCGGACCTGGAGCGCGCCCTGCGGGCCGTCGCCGCCTGGGAGTGGGCGTCGGCGCTGGGCCTGGACCACGAGGTCGGCTCCGGCGCGGCCGAACTGCCCCCGGCCCGCGCCCAGCAGCTGGCCCTGGCCCGCCTGCTGCTGCTCGACCCGCCGGTGGTCGTCTTCGACGAGGCGACCGCCCTGCTCGACCCGCACACCGCGCACACGGTGGAACGGGCCCTGGCCGGGCTGCTCGGCGGCACGGTCGTCTCCATCGCCCACCGGCTGCACACCGCCCACGACGCCGACCGCGTGGTGGTGATGGAGGACGGCCGGATCACCGAGACGGGCACCCACGACGAACTGGTGGCCCGCGGCGGGGCGTACGCCCGCCTGTGGAGGTCCTGGCACGGCTGAGGCGGCACGGCGCCGACGGGTACGGTCCCCTCACCAGGCCACGGGCAGCCGGTGCACCCCGTAGAAGCCCATGTCCTCCCCCAGCGGCACCTCCGACGGCGGCACGGCCAGCTTCAGCCCGGGGAAGCGCGCGAACAGCGCGGGGAACGCGATCCGCATCTCCGTGCGGGCCAGGTGCTGGCCGATGCACTGGTGCGCCCCGTGGCCGAAGGCGAGGTGGCCGGAGGCCGGGCGGGCGAGGTCGAGGCGGTCGGGGTCGGCGAAGCGCGCCGGGTCGCGGTTCGCGGCGGACAGCGAGACCGTGACGGACTCCCCGGCGCGCAGGGTGTGTCCCTCCAGGACGACGTCCTCCAGCGGGGAGCGGGGCACCCCGAAGTGGAAGATGGTCAGGTACCGCAGCAGCTCCTCCACCGCGTTCCCGGCCAGGGACGGATCGTCCGCCAGCCGGGCCGCCTCGCCCGGGTGGGACAGCAGCGCGAACGTGCCGAGCCCGAGGGAGCCGGCGGTCGTCTCGTGCCCCGCCGACAGCAGGAGGGCGCCCACACCGGCGACTTCCGCGGTGGACAGCTCGCCCCCGGCGGCGAGCGCGCTCAGCAGGTCGTCGTCCGGCGCCCTGCGCCGGTGCCCGGCCAACTCGGTGAGGAACACGTCGAGTTCGCCCATCGCCGCCGCGGCCTCGGCGGCGGTCGCGTCGATCCGGAACAGGGTGGCGCTGTTGCGCTGGAAGGAGGCGCGCTCACCGTACGGCACGCCCAGCAGCTCGCAGATCACCAGGGAGGGGACGGGCAGCGCGAAGGCTTCGACGAGGTCGGCCCGGCCGCCGAGGGCGGCCATCGCCTCCAGGCGCTCGCCGACGATCCGCTCGATCCGGGGCGCCAGGGCCCGCGTACGGCGGGCGGTGAACCAGCCCATCAGCTGCCCGCGCAGCCGCGTGTGGTGGGGTGCGTCCATGTCGACGAGCCAGCCCGGCAGGGCGGGGCTGCCGTAGAACGGGTCCGTCCCCGGCCGGGCCACCGGCACCCGCTTGAGCTCCGAGCGCGCGCTGAAACGGGGGTCGGCGAGCACCCGGCGCGCCGCCTGGTGACCGGTGACGAGCCATCCGAGGTGGCCGTCGGGGTAGCGCAGGCGGCTGACCGGGCCGCGGGCGCGCAGCGCCGCGAGCTCCGGCGGCGGGTCGAACGGGCGGTCCCGGTCGCGGGCGGTGGGGTGGACGGGGACGCCCCGGCCCCCGCTCACGTCCCGCCCCCCGGCCTCGTGCCCGCCCCGGCCCGTGGCCGGGCGTGCTCCCTGAGGAAGGCCCCGAGCCGCCGCACGCCCTCGTCGATCTCCTCCGGATCCAGGTAGCTGCACGACAGCCGCAGCGTACGGGTGCCCCCGCCGCCCGGGTGGAAGGGGGCCATCGGCGTCCACAGCACCCCGTACCCGGCCGCGGACGCCTCCAGCAGCCCGGCGTCCGCCGGCACGGGCAGCCGCATCCGTACGAAGAACCCGCCGTCGGGCCGGTTCCACTCCACCCCCTCCGGCAGCCCGGCCGCGCCCTCGCGGTCCAGCGCCCGCAGCAGGTGGGCCAGGTTGCGCCGGTACAGCACGGACCTGGTCCGGCTCAGTTCGGCGAGCGAGCCGCCGTGCTCCAGCAGCATCCCGGCGATCAGCGCCTGGCACACCGGCGAGGTGTTGACCGTGACGGCGGTCTTCAGCCGCGCCAGCTCCGCGGCGAGCGGGACGGCCGCGGCCCCGCCGGCGGTGGACACGGGCTGGTCGGCGACGACGTAGCCGACGCGCGCCCCGGGGAAGCACACCTTCGCGAACGTCCCGATGTGCACGACCCGCCGCCCGCCGTCCAGGGCCTTCAGGGCGGGCAGTTCGGTGCCCGGGGGAGCGGTGAACCCGTACGCGTTGTCCTCCAGGACGAGGAAGTCCTCCCGCTCGGCCAGCTCCAGCAGCCGCGGCCGCCGCCCGGCCGCCATGCGGGTGCCGCCGGGGTTGGCGTAGTCGGGGGCGACGTAGCAGGCGCGGATGCGGCGGCCGGAGCGGCGGGCCGCCCGGCACGCCCCGGCCAGTGCGTCGAGGTCGAGGCCGTCGGCGTCCTCGGGAACGGGGACCACCCCGGCGCCGAGCAGGCTGGCGGCGCTGGTGATGCCCACGAAGCACGGATCGGAGACGGCCAGCAGGTCCTCCGGCGAGCCGATCAGGGCGCGCAGCACGAGGAACATCGCCTCCTGCGCCCCCACGGTGATCACCAGCGCGTCCGGGTCGGCGTCGATGCCCTGGTCGCGGCGGAGGGCGTCGGCGACGATCCCGTTGATCAGGCCGCGGGCCGGCCCGTACTCGTACAGCAGCCGGGCCGCCCGGTCCGGCCCGAGGCCCGTCGCGGCCGCGTGGGCGGTGAAGCGGTCCAGGTAGCGGGCGGTGTCCAGGCCCTCGTACGGGGCCGGGTGCGGGGCGCCGGGGGCGAAGGAGAGGGCGTCCGGGTAGCGGCCCATGATCTCGTTGAGGAAGCCGATCGACTCCAGCACCGGGTCCTGGAGCGAGGCGTGCAGCGCCTCGCGGGCGAGGAGGGTCATGCCGGGGCCCGTCCGGAACGCGCCGAGTGCCGCTCGGTCTTGGCCACCACGTCGGGGCTGTGGATGCGGCGGGCCTGGACGACCGCGAACTCCGCCAGGTAGCCGCGCAGCAGCTCCAGGGGCTCCTCGGCCAGCGTCAGCATGGCCCGGTTGGCGGCCACGGCCGGTCCGGCCAGCTCGCGTACGGCGCGCTCGGCGGCCGCGTCGAGCGCGGCGGCGGGCAGCACCTCGTCGACCAGCAGGGCGGCCGCCGGGTCGGAGGTGCGGACGCGGCGGCCCGAGAGGATGATCTGCCGGGCCGTGCGGGCGCCGGTGAGCCGGGTGAGCCGCAGGTTGCCGAGGCCCGGGACGATGCCCTCGTCGGCGGCCGGCAGGCTCAGGAAGGCGCCCTCCTCGGCGATGACGCGGTCCAGGACGAGGAGGAGCTGCATGCCGCCGCCGATGGCGAACGCGTCGACGACGCCCACCCAGGGTTTGCCGGCCGTGGCGCCGCCGGCGGCGACCGGGCCCTCGCGCAGCAGGCCGCGGGCCAGCTTGTTGACGTAGCCGAGCTCCCGGCCGAGGAGGAACTCCACGAAGGAGATCCGGCCCGCGTGCAGCTCCTTGAGGTTGATGCCGGCGCTGAAGATCCGCCTCCCGGCGTGGCGCGGGTGGGTGACGGGCCCGCCGCGCAGGACGCCGACGCGGATCCGGTCGTCGAGGAGGGCCACGTCGACGGCGGTTTCCAGGCCGGCGATGAGCCGGTTGTCCTCGGCGTTGAGGCAGTGGCCGTTGCGGAAGGTGACGTGGGCCGCCTCGCCGCGGCGTTCGAGCAGCACGGCGGGCAGCTCCAGCCGGTCCGTGCGCCGGAACTCCGCGAGGCGGGCCGCCGAGCCCGGCGCGGGCCGCAGCATGCTCTCGATCAGGTGCGTGCCCGCGGCGGGGGAGCGCAGCAGGGCCCCGAAGAAGATGCCCTGGTCGATCTCGCGGCCTTCCTTGTGCGCCTGGAGGCGGCCGCGCTCCTCGGCGAGTTGCGCGGCGTCCGGTACGAGCCCGGGGAAGCGTACGGCGGCCTCCGCGGCCAGCTCGGGCAGCCGGGGCCGCCGCGTCCGCCCGGCGGTGAGCTCGTCGTAGACGGCGTCGGCGTGGCGGGCGAGGAAGGCGTGCCGGGCCGCCCGGCAGTCCTCGTGGAGGCCCTCCGCCCGCTCGGCCTCGGCGGTGGTGCGCTCGGGGCGGGACGGCAGGAGGGCGAGCCTCCGCTCGGCGTCGGCGGCGTGCCCGGCGAGCAGCTTGGCGTCGACGGCGAGGTCACCGCGGAAGCCGGGGTCTCCGCCCGAGGGGCCGGGGTCTCCGCCCGAGACGGCGGGGTCTCCCGAGACGGCCGGGTCGGCGGAGGCGGCCGGGTCGGCGGAGGCGGGGCCGGCGGCCGGGATGCCCGGCTCCCGGCGCCCCGCCCCGTCACTCACCCGCCCCTCCCGCCGTGTCGCCCGGCTCCTCGGCAGCCGCCGCGGACGCGGCCAGGCGCCGCAGTTCCCGGTCGCAGGCGGCGAGATGGGGGCCCAGCGCCTCGTCGAACTCCAGGCTCTGCGCCTCCAGCAGCAGCTGCCGGCGGATCGCGAGCTCCCGGTCGGAGATCCGGCCCATCAGCACGGCCGCCGTGTGCGCGGCCTCCTCGGTGTCGTCCGCGAGCTGGTCGATCAGGCCGAGGTCACGGGCCCGTACGGCGTCGATGTCGTCGCCCCACAGCACGATCTGCCGGGCGCGGGCCGCCCCGAGCTGCCGGGATATCCGGTGCACGGCCATTCCGGGCCAGAAGTGCCCGTCGTTGACCGGCGCGAGGAGCCGCAGGTCCGGGGACCCGATCCGGTAGTCGCTGACCAGCAGCAGGTCGAGGGCGGGACCGCCGCAGGCCCCGGAGGCGACGGCGATGCTCAGCGCGGGCAGCCGCTCCAGCCTCCGCACGGCCCGCTCCCAGCGGTTGATCTGCTGGATGTCCACCTGCCCCGGCCAGGCCCGCGCCCCGGCGGGCGCGTCCGGCAGCCGCAGGAGGACCACCGAGCCGTCGGACCGCGCCTCGGCCCGGTCGCAGGCACCGGTGACCGCGGCGGTCAGCTCGGGCAGCGGCTGCCGGGCGTCCAGCTCCACGGTGGTGCACAGCCCGTCCGCGGGGCCGTCGGGCACGGTCCTCCCCGTGCCGTCCGCCGGTTCGCCCTCCGCGGGCGGCGGCAGCGTGTCGTGCGTCCGCATCGCAGTTCCCTTCGTCGTCGCGCCGCCGCCCGCCGTGCGGCCCGGGATGCGGGTCACCACCGCGCCAGCGCCATCTCGATCGTCGAGCCGGGCCCCATCGTCATCAGCACGCCCAGGTCACCCGGCCGGACCGAACCTTCGGACGCCAGGCGCTGGTAGGAGAAGAGGAAGGAGCCGCTCGACAGGTTTCCGTGGTCGCGCAGCACGCCGGTGGTGTGCCGTACGTCGTGCCGGGTCAGCCCGAGGTTGACCCGGACGGAGTCCACGACCTTCTTGCCCCCGGAGTGCACCACCCAGTGGCCGATGTCCGAGGCCAGCAGCCCCGTGCCGTGCAGCAGCCGCCCCAGCGCCTCCTCGGCGTGCGCGCCGACGACGTACGGGATCTGCGGGTCCAGCCAGAAGCTGAACCTGCCGTGCCCCTCGTCCCAGTCGTAGCGCATGGCGTCGACGGCGTCGGGGATGATCCGGCTGGAGAACCGCAGCAGGGCCGGTGACGGCACCCCGCCCGGATCCGCACCGCCGCCGCCCCCGGGCGCGGTGACGGCGACGGCCGCCGCGCCGTCCCCGAAGAGGCTGTTGACGACGGAGGAGCGCATCGTGCCGTCGAAGACGTACGCCGCCGAGCACACCTCCACGCACACCAGCAGCGCCAGCTCCCCGGGGTGCGCGCGGGCCCAGCCGGTGACCGCGCCCAGGGCGTTGAGCCCGGCGTTGCAGCCCATGCCGACGACGTCGAGGCGCGAGCAGCCGACGTCGATGCCCATCTCCTTGATGAGCAGGGCGGAGAACCCGGGCGTCAGGAAGCCGGTCGACGTCACGCAGCACAGGTGGCGCACGTCCGACAGCCGCGCCCCGGTGTCGGCGAGGCAGTTCTCGATCGCCCGCCGCCCCAGCAGCAGCCCCTGCTCGGTGTGCTTGCGCAGGAGCTCGCCCTGCGACTCCACCGCCCGCGAACCGTCCGGGCCGGCGGCGGGCAGCGTCAGGCCGCGCCGCTCGATGGCGCTGTTCAGGAAGAGCGAGCGGACCCGGGGATCGGTGACGGCCAGCAGGTCGAGCAGCTCGCGCTGGCTGTAGCTGGTGTCGGGGACGGCGGTGCCGACCCCGGCGAGCCGGGCGGCGCACCCCGTGTCCGGCAGGCTCATCCGAGGTAGTCCTCCAACCCGCCTTCGCGCACCGTGTCCAGCGTGAAGCAGTGGAAGCCCCCGCCGAACAGCCGCCGGTGCCGGTGCCGGACCGGGACCGCCGTGAAACCGTGCTTCTCCAGGGTCCGCGCCAGCTCCGGGCACGCCTCGTTGACCAGCACGGTGTCCGGGCCGGCGGACAGCACGTTGAGGTCGATGAACGGGCTGGTCAGCACCAGGTCCTCGTCCTCGTAACGGGGGAAGTTGTCGCTCTCCGGAGCGGGCGCGACGATCCGGTCCCACTTCCGCAGCGCCTCGGGCAGCTTCTCGGCGACGGCCTCCGAGCGCACGAGCAGGGTGCCGGGCCGCAGCGCCAGGACCATGCTGTCGATGTGGCTGTCGCTGAGCCGGTGCACGCGGTGGATCCGGAACCGGCCGCCGACGTGCCGCTCCAGCCAGTCGCAGGCCAGCGCGTGGTGCGCGGTGGAGACGTTGACGACGAGGTCGCGGCCGAGCCGCAGCACCTGCGCCCCGTCGAACATCATCTCGATGCCGACGTCGTAGGGGGAGGGGCTCGGGGTGCCGATGGGCTCGGTCGGGCCGCCGATCGTGCTCTCGCGGGCGTAGTCGAGGTCGAACGACGCGTCCGTCATCAGGGGCCGCGGCATCACCGTCCAGCGGGCGCCCCGCGCGAAGTACCGCTGGAACACCGGGGTGAGGAACTGGGTCTCGAAGTACCGGGAGCGGATCATCGGCGGCGTCTCGATGATCTCGTCGCCGAGGATCAGCGTGTTGTCGCGGATGTTCAGCGGCGGGACGACGGAGGCGGACCAGGCCGGGGTGCGCACCTCGCTGGTTCCGGGGTCGAGGTCCATCGGCCGGAGCACGGTGACCCCGAGGCCCCTCAGGGCCGCCGCCATGCCCTCCAGGTCCTCGACCAGTTCGTCCACGTAGCGCTGCTTGATGGGCACCCGCCCCCGGCGGGCCCCGTCCGGTCCGGTGTTCCCGTCCGCCCCGCCGACGGTGAGCCGCGGGTAGTACCACTCGGAGCGCGTGGAGTTGTCGCCGGCGATGTTGTCGTGGAAGAAGAGGTCGAAGGACAGCTCCCGCTCGTGGGAGGTGTAGTGGGCCGCCGAGCCGAGGACCACCTCCTTGAGCGGGGACCATTCGTCGAAGCTGTTCAGCGTCATCGTGAGCTCCCTTGCTCGCTTGAAGTGCCCGTCCCCGCCGCACGCCCGGGCAGCGCGGGCAGCCCGGACCGGAGCGGCAGCGCCAGGGAGAGGTACTTGCCGTCCTCCTCCAGGCAGATCCCGTGCGCGACGCAGGAGGCCAGGAACTCCTCGACCTCCGCCCGCTCCACGGCCCTGCCGTCCGGCCGCGTACCGCCGCCCAGCTCCCGGTGGACGCGGGCGGCACCGCGCGGGGCGTCGCCGCACAGCTCGTACGCCTGCGCCCGCCACCCGGCGAGGGTCGTCTTGCGGCGCCGGCCGCCCCGTGTGTCGAACAGGGTCAGCCAGTCGGGCCCGCGCCGGTACGTGAGGGCGGGCCGGTCGGCCGAGGCCCATTCCCGCCCCCACGCCTCCACGGCCTTGGCCAGCTCGGCGACGGCGTCCGGGGAGGCGGTGTCCGGCGCCCGGTAGTCGAAGAAGTACGCGATGCGGCTGTGGTCCAGCCCGGGGACCGGGAACGCCAGCCGGTAGGCGCTCTTCGGCGTGATCTCGCCCATCCCGAAGGAGGGGTCGGTGAAGTAGGGGCTGAACCGCTCCAGCCAGATCCGCCCGACGCCGGCGGGCGGCTCCAGATGGGTCAGCAGCGGTACGAGGGCGGCCTGGCCGGTGTAGTCCTCGTCCGTCTCGCCGGGGAAGCCGGCGAGGAGGTTCCAGTCGACGCGGACGCCGTAGTAGTGCGCCCACTTGAGCAGCCGGATGTTGAGGAGCCGCGAGGAGCCCTTCCGCATCAGCCCGAGGACGTGCGTGCTGAGGCTCTCCAGACCCGGCTGGATCTTCCACACCCCGGCCTCGGCCAGCAGGCGCACCTGGTCCCGGGTCAGGTTCGCCTTCACCTCGAAGAACAGGGCGGTGTCCCACGGGGCCCCGCGCAGCCCGGAGCAGAAGGTGTCGAGGTAGGCCATGTCGAGGATGTTGTCGACGGCGTCGACCGCGAGGACCCGGTGCCGGCGCATCAGCTCCTCCAGCTCGGCCAGCGCCCGCGCCGGGGACTTGGCCCGGTACTGCATGCCCAGCGCGTTGAGCCCGCAGAAGGTGCAGTGGTGCTTCGCCCCCCACCAGCAGCCGCGGGAGAACTCCACCAGCAGCCGCTGCGTGTTCCGGCCGATCACCCGGTCCCGGCCGAGGGCCTCCAGGGCCGTGAAGTAGTCGTCGTAGTCCGGTACGGGCAGCTGGTCCATCTCCCGGGTGCGGACGCCGGGGGAGGGGGTGGTCACCCGGCCGTCGGAGGTGCGGCCGCAGACGCCCGGAAGGGCGGTCGGGTCGCCGCCGCGCGCGACGGCCGCCGCCAGCCGGGGGAGCGTCACATCGCCCTCGCCGACGACCACGTAGTCGATGAAGCCGAAATTCCTCAGGTACTCGGGCCCCATGTCGCCGTCGTAGTTCGCACCGCCGAATACGATGATCAGATCGGGGTGGGCTTCCTTCAGGCGGCGCGCGAGCGCCAGCGCGGCGACGTTCTGGATGAAAGTCGATGTGAATCCGACGACGTCGAGTTCCGACCAGATGTCGCGGGCGGCGAGTTCGTCCAGCCACGCCGGGAGACGGCGGCCGCGCAAGTCGGCCACGGCGTCCCAGTCCACTCCCGCTTCGGCGCACATTTCGGCCACTTCGGGGAATTGCAGCCGGTAATCCTCCACGTCCTCGGTCACCCCGAACGCCGCCGTCCCGAAGAGCCACTCACCGAAGAGGTGGACCCGTTCGGAAGGGGCCTCGGTGATGATCTCGTACAGGTCCTTTCCCAGCTCGGCGGCCAGTTCCAGATTCGGGTAGACGCTCCGCGCGTCGTGGCCGAAGGAGCGGAGCGCGGCCTGGAGCAGCCCGCACTGGATGGAAGGGGTGTCGGTGCGCGCCCACGGCATGTTCACCAGCCCGATCCGCAGCGGTCTCGCCGGGACGCAGTCCGGCGGAAACAGGGGCTCGCCGATCAGTTTCAACTCACCGCGGCCTGACACGATTCCTCCGTACGTCCGCTCCGGCAGGCCGGACCCCTCCCCGGCAGGCGGGGAAGGACCCGGGTCACGCACTGGTCGGTCCGCCGGCTCAGCTTCAGTCCTTGACGTTGCTGGCCGAAACGACGCCTACGTCCTTCACGTTGCTGTCCGAGACGATCTCCGCGACATCCGCGTCCTCGATCTCGGTCCAGAGGATTTCACGCTCCATGGTTCACCTCCTTCCTCATATCCGGACATGAGATTCCGTCGGTGAACGGTCAACGATCGTACGAACCCCTCCAGCGGGGAACAAGGTGGCGATCCGGCCACCGGAGCATCCGGCCGGCCGTCACCGGCGGATTCCGGTGGGGCCTTGGAGGCGGAAGAGGCGCTCTTGACGCCGTCTCACGCCGCTTTTCACAATTGACAGTCCAGCCGGGCCGAAATCCTTCGCCCGCCGCCGGAAAGGGCACTGCGACCACAGGGAGTATTGCCGGATGCTGCGACTGCTCATCGGAAACGACTGGAGCGAGGAACTGGAAGAGCCGGTCGGCACCGGCTGGGCCGTGCAGCGCCTGCTGTGGTTCGCCCGCGACGGCGACGTCCTCGTCCTGCCCGTCCCGCCCGAGAAGGAGTTCCTCTCCTACGTCACCTCCCTGACGGGCACCCGTACGGACTCCCTCCAGATCGTCGTCCCGCCGCCCGGCCGCACCGGCACCGGCGCCCTCACCGTTGACCGGCTCACCGACCCCGCCTTCGTCGCCGAGCTGCGCGAGAGGACCGCCGGCCGGCCCGTCGACGAGGTCTTCGCCCTGTGGCCCGACGCCGCGGTCGCGGCCGCCGCCGATGCCCTGGGCTGCCCCGGAGCCCTCGAAGGGCACGCCTTCCTCACCCAGAGCGGCGGACTCCTCGGCAGCAGCAAGGCCGTCTTCCGCGCGCTGGCCGCCGGCGTGGGCGCCCCCCTCCCGGACGGCGCGGTCTGCGCCGACCCCCGGCGCGCCGAGGAGCACATCGTCCGCCTGCTCGACGGCGGCAGCCCCGTCATCCTCAAGCAGGACTTCGGCTCCGGCAGCGACGGCAACGAGATCCTCGGCCGCACGGGCGACGTGGACCTGCGCGGGGCACGCGGCGTACGCGCCCTCCCCGACCGGGCGGCGGTCGCCGCGTACCTCGCCGAGCGCTGGGACTGGCTGACCGTCGGCGGCCGCGACCGGGTCGTCGTCGAGCGGTACCACCCCGGCAGCCGCGCCTACTTCGCCGAGTACTGGATCTCCGACGCGGGCATCCGGCTCGGCGGGCACGGCGAGATGCAGTACCGCCCCCTGCCCAACGCCCAGGTGATGCCCGCCCCGGACCTGACCGCCCACCAGCTCGACGCCCTCCTCGACGGAGGACACCGCATCTCGGAGGGACTGCGCGCCATCGGCTACCGGGGGATCCTCAGTGCCGACGCCGTCGTCACCCCGGAGGGCGACGTCCTCTTCACCGAGTACAACGGCCGCGCCACCGGCTCCACCCACATCTACGAGATCGTCGGCAAGCGGGTCGTCGGTCCGGGCTTCGGCACCGACCGCATCCTGCTGGAACGGGTGTGGCCCCGGCACTGGGAGGTGCCCTCCTTCACCGCCGCCCTCACCCGGCTCCGCGAGTCCGGTCACGCCTACGACCCCGCCACCCGCCGCGGCGCGATCATCCTGGCCGCCTACCACCCGGGCCGCAAGGGCGTCATGCTCTGCTTCGCGGACGACACCGTCGAGGCCGCCCTCGAACGCGAGGAACAGGTCGCCTCCCTCTTCACCCCGGCCTCCTGACCGGCCGTCAGCCGCGCGGGCCGGGCAGCCGGCGCCGGTATTCCACGGGTCGCTCGCCGACCAGCTCCCTGCCGAGGAGGGTGACGGTGTGTCTCTGGACGCGCTGGGCCATCAACCAGCAGTGGACGGGATGGGTCTTCCCGGGCAGGCCCGATCCCTTCGGTTCCGCTCGCGCCGCCAGCAAGGTCAACGTGCGGGACAGCGTGGTCGACGGCGACTTCCGCACGGACCTGTACCTGGTGTACGGCAACGGTGTCACCGTGAGCAAGACCCGCCTCGCTACCGGAGCGGGCCGGCTGCCGTGGGACCTCCCCAACTGCTGCTGATCGCCGAGTTCCTCGCGGGGTCCCCTATGCTCGCGAGGCAGGGGGTACGAACAGTTCGCCGAGGGGGCGTGGAGCCGTATGGCCGACGAGATCAGGTACGAGTACAAGTCCGTGCGGGCACTCCGCGGCACCGACGGCTTGGTGATCTCGAAGATGCGGAAGGACGGCTGGGAGCTCGTGGAGCAGACCCAGGGCGGGCTGCGCTCCACCCTCGACTTCTGCCGGCCGAAGAAGCCCCTGCCGCGGGCCTTGATCGGCGCCGCGGTCGGCGGTCTCGTCGCCCTGGCCGTCGTCATCGGCGTAGCCGCGGCACTCGAGGACGAAGGCGAGGAGGAGGACGGGTCGAACAAGCCGGCGGCAGCCACGGCGAGCGCGGGGCCCTCCACCGCGTCGACTCCGAGCGCCGCCGGGGCGGCTGCCGCTGAGGTGATCACGGCTCAGAACAACCCGGAGTTCGCGGCGCTGCTCAAGACGCCGGACTCCTGCGACCAGACGAACGCGGACTTCGCGGCCAAGTACAAGGGCAGGACGGTCGCCTTCGACGGCTCGATCGTGCACATGGCACCCCACGGTGACAACGCCACCCGCTACGACTTCCTCCTGGGCCCGGGCGACCAGGGAACGAAGACGGGGATCGGCCCGGCCTTCAGGTACGAGGACGTCAACGTCCTCGGCCTGAAACTGACCGGCCGGAACACCCCCGCCACCGTCCGCGCGGGCGACAAGTTCCGCTTCGTCGCCGAGGTGGGCGAATTCAACGCGAAGCAGTGCCTCTTCTTCCTCGACCCGGTCTCAACGGAAATCCGGTAGCCGAGAGGGACAGAGGGGCGGCCGCGTGAGGCACGGAAAGGCGTGCGCGGCTCGCGCGGGCGGTCTCGACCAGGACGATGAGGGTCGGTGCCGGGACGAGCTCCCGCTCGATCGCGGCAGCCTTTTAGGATCCGTGCATGGCAACAAGACTCGTGCAGATCAACATGAAGGCCCATGACGACGTGGCGCTGGGTCGGTTCTGGGCGGAGGCACTCGGTTGGGGCGTCGACAGTGAGGGACCCGGTGTGACCAACCTCGAACCCGTGGGTTTCACCTACCCGGACCCCGCGGCCGTGTGCATCGACATCATCGCCCGCCCGGAAGTCAAAACCGTGAAGAACCGGGTGCACCTTGATCTGGCCACGACCTCGACCGCCCATCAGGCGGCTCTGGTCGCGCGCCTGCGGGGTCTCGGTGCGACGCTCGCCGACGTGGGGCAGGGCGACGTCCCCTGGACGGTCATGGCCGACCCGGAGGGCAACGAGTTCTGCGTCCTGGAGCCCCGCCCGGTCTACGAGGACACCGGGCCGGTCGCCGCGGTGGTGGTCGACTGCGCCGACCCGCGGGAGATGGCCCGGTTCTGGAGCCAGGCGATGGACTGGACGCTGCACGAGGTCACGGACGACAAGGCGACCATGCGCTCCGCCAAGGGGGTCGGTCCCTACCTCGAGTTCCTCCGCACCCCCGACACCAAGAGCGTCTGGAACCGTGTCCACCTCGACGTCTGCCCCTACCCCGGTGACGACGTGGAAGCGGAAGGAGCCCGGCTGCGCGCCTTGGGCGCCACCGACCCCGGTATCGACCAGTCCGCGATCCACTGGACGGTCCTGGCCGACACCGAAGGCAACGAGTTCTGTCTCCTCAGCCCGCGCTGACCCTGAGCAGAGGCTCCCGCCGCGGCCGGGCCGCCGCGCGCGGAGGCGGTCAGGTCCGGGTGGCGGAGTCGGCGTCGGGGTGGAGGGGGAAGACCTGGTCGAGGCCGACGACGCGCAGGATGCGCAGGGTGTTGGCGGGGACGGAGGCGAGGGCGATGCCGGCCCCTGCGGCCTGGGCGTGGTTGCGGGCGGCGAGCAGCGCGGTGATGCCGCTGGAGTCGCAGAACTCCATGCCGCTCAGGTCCAGTACGAGGCGCTGGCCCGGCCGCAGGGTGAGGGCCGTGACCAGCGTCCGCAGCTCTGTGGCGGTGGCGTAGTCCAGGTCGCCGGTGATCTCCAGGACGGGACCGGTTCCGGCGTCTCGGGTGATGATCGTCAGCGGTTTCATCTCGGGTTCTTCGTCGTAGGTCCGGCGGTGGGGACGCCGAGGGCGAGCAGGGCGGTGTCGTCGTCGAGGCCGTCGCCGAAGTCGTCCAGCAGGCCGGTCAGGGCTTCGATGACGGCCTGCGGGGGCCGGCCGGCGTGCCGGGCGACGAAGGCGCGCAGGGCCTGGTCCCCGTACAGCTGTGTGCGGTCACTGCCGGTACGCGCTTCGGTGAGGCCGTCGGTGTAGAGCAGGAGGGTGTCACCGGGGCCGAGGGTGGTGGTGGCCGCGGTGAAGCGGGCGGCGGGCAGGATGCCGACGAGCAGGCCGCCGGGGGTGGGGAGGAACTCGGCCGTGCCGTCGGCGCGCAGGATGAGGGCGGGCGGGTGGCCGCCCGACGCCAGGCGGACGTCGACCTGCCCGGTCGCCGGGTCGGACTCGACGGTCCCGAAGACGGCGGTGCAGTAGCGCGGGTCTCCGCCGGAGTAGCGCTCGTGGAGCACCTGGTTGAGGGTGGTCAGGGCGGACACCGGGTCCGGATCGTGCAGGGCGGCGGCGCGCAGGGTGTAGCGGGTCAGCGAGGTGACGGCGGCGGCCTGGGGGCCCTTGCCGCACACGTCTCCGAGGAAGAAGGCGAAGCGTTTGCCGTCGACGGGGAAGACGTCGTAGAAGTCGCCGCCGAGCCGGTCGGGGGAGGCGGTGCGGTAGTGGGCGGCCGTCTCCATGCCGGGCAGCGGCGGCAGCGTGTCGGGGAGCAGCGACTGCTGGAGCACGGCGAGGGCGTCCTGCAGCCTGGCCCGGTCGGCCTCCGCCTGACGGCGTGCCTCTTCGGCCGCTTCCCGCGATCTCAGCAGCTCCTCTTCGTAGGCGCGGCGGTCCCGGGCGTCGAAGACGGTGGTACGGATCAGCAGGGGTTCGCCGGATTCGCCGTGCTTGACAACGGAGGAGACCAGTACCGGCATTCGCCCGCCGTCGGCCCGGGTGATGTCCAGGGCGATACCGCCGATCTCGCCCTGCATCCGCAGCAGCGGCGCGAAGTGCGTCTCGTGGTACAGCTTGCCGCCCACCGTCAGCAGGTCGGTGAACCGGAGCCGGCCCACCACGGCCTCCCGCTCCAGGCCGAGCCAGCCCAGCAGGGTGGTGTTGATCTTCGCGATGGTGCCGTCCATCAGCGTGGACAGGTACCCGCACGGCGCGCTCTCGTACAGCTCCTCCGCACTGCCCTCCAGCAGCGAGGCGAACACAGCGTTCGACGCCTGCTCGTCCCCGGCGTCGTACGGTTCCGGCTGCTGCCCGACGCGGCACATCACCGCAGACTCGCGAGGAAGCCGGTGATGGCCTCGTTGGTGGCTTCGGGCGCGGACAGGTGCGGGCAGTGTCCGACCGCGTCGAGTGTGACCAGCGTCGAGCCGGGGACCGCCCGGTGGACGAAGGCGCCCACCTCGCGCGGAGCGATGGCGTCCTGGGTGCACTCCAGTACCAGCGTCGGCACCCGCACCCCCGGCAGGTCGTCCCTCGAATCGGAGAGGAAGGTGGTACGGGCGAAGACGCGCGCCATCTCCGGGTCGGTGGCGCAGAAGCTGTTCTTCAGCTCCTCGGCGAGCTCCGGCCGGTCCTCGTTCGCCATGATCACCGGCGCCATGGCCGCCGACCAGCCGAGGTAGTTGGACTCCAGGGAAGCCAGCAGCTCGTCGATGTCCTGTGCGCTGAACCCGCCCCGGTAGCCGCCGTCGTCGACGTACCTCGGCGACGGGGCGACCATCACCAGCGCCCCGATCCGCTCGGGGGCCGCACCGGCCGCCAGCACCCCGATCATCGCGCTGACCGAATGCCCCACGAACACGGCGTCGCGCAGGTCGAGCTCCTCGCAGATCTCCACCACGTCCCGGGCGTACCCGTCGAGGGAGGCGTACCGCTCCGCGGAGAACGCCGACAGGTCCGAACGGCCCGCGCCCACGTAGTCGAAGAGGACCACCCGGTATTCCCCGGCCAGGGCGGGAACGGTGAGCCGCCACATGTGCTGGTCACAGCCGAACCCGTGGGCGAGCAGCACCGTCCGGCCCCGCGGGTTGCCGGTGACGGTGACGTTGTTCCTGCGAACGATGTTCATACCCGTCAGTCTGGCAGGCGCGGGCCGCAGCTCCGGCACGGGCCCCCGGGCCGCCCCGACCCACCGGTGCCCGGCCGGGATCACACCGGCGGGTCGTCATGCACCGCTCATGATCCGGACGGGACGGGGAACACGGCCGTGACCGGCCGCAGGGCGGGCAAGGGAGGGGAGGTTCCGCATGAGGTCATCGAGGGCGGGCGGGAAACGGGACCGGCCGCGCGCGCCGCTCGCGCGTGACGTGGTACTCGCCGTCGGACTCGTGGGTACCGGGGTCGGCGGACTGGCGGCCTTCGCGAAGGCCGTCGGAGCGTCCGGCATCCGGATTCCGGTGGTGCCCGTGGTGCTGCTGGTGGTCCTGGCGGGCGCGACGGCACTCATGGCGTGGAGCGTCCAGCCCGTGCGGGCCCGCCCCGCACCGTGCCGCGGTCCCGGCGCGGACGTTTCGCCCGCGGGGGCCGGACCCGGCCTGCCGGACGTGACGGCTCCGGCGCTGGACCACGAGGCGGTCGACGCCGACGGCTTCGAGCACACCGTCGCCGCGCTCTGCGCGCGGGACGGCTGCACCCCGGTGGAGGTGTGCGGCGGAGCGGGCGACCTCGGCGCCGACGTGCTCGCCACGACCGCGGACGGCCTGCGCGTCGTGCTGCAGTGCAAGCACTACGGCGCGGACAACCGGGTCAGTTCGCCGGAGCTGCAGCGCTTCGGCGGGACCTGCTTCGCCGTCCACGAAGCCGACGTGGCCGTCTTCGTCACCACGAGCTCCTTCACCACGCCCGCCCTGGAGTACGCCGCCGCCTGCGGCATCGTCTGCGTCGACGGCGACGCGCTGGCGGCCTGGACGGAGCTCGCGGCGCCCCCGCCCTGGGAGCCGGCGGGCAGCCGCTCCGGCCCTGCCGCGGCGGTGCAGACCGACCGCTGACGGGGGCCGCGCACCCGTGGGGCCGTCCAGGCGACGGATGGGATATGAGCCCGTCGCCGGGGTAGCCGGGTCGCATGGACACCGGAACGGCCCGCCGCGCGCGGGCGCGCCGGTCCGCGCGGTGTCCCGCCGGCTCGAAGCCGAGTCCATGGCCGCCGTCCCCGTACCCGCCGTCCCCCGACGGCCTTCAGAACAGAGCGAACAGGACGTGATCCCGATGCCCTCCCGCGGTGAACCCCACCTCCCCGACCCGGTGCACCTCCATCCGCGCCCTCCGTTCCCCGAGCAGGACCAGGAGCACCCCGGCTCGACCGGCGCGATGGACCCCCGTCCCGACCACGGTGAGGACACCTACCGCGGTCACGAACTGCTCCTGGACCGCAGGGCGCTCGTCACCGGAGGGGACTCGGGGATCGGCCGGGCGGTCTGCCTCGCCTTCGCCCGGGAAGGAGCCGACGTCGTCTTCACCCACCTGCCCGAGGAGGCCGCGGAGGCCGAGGAGACGGCCCGCCTCATCCGCGAGGCGGGCCGTACGGCACTGCCCGTCGCCTGCGACATCCGGTACGAGGAACAGTGCACCTCCCTGGTCGAGCGGGCCGTGCGCGAGCTGGGCCCGGTCGATCTCCTGGTCAACAACGCCGCGTACCAAATGGCCCAGCCCGACGGGATCGAGGCGATCACCACCGAGCAGTTCGACCGGGTGATGAAGACCAACCTGTACGGGATGTTCTGGCTCACCCGCGCGGCCCTGGCCCACATGCCGCGCGGCGGCTGCGTGATCAACACCACGTCCGTGCAGGGCTACCAGCCCAGCCCCCACCTGCTCGACTACGCGATGACGAAGTCGGCGATCATCTCCTTCACCCACGGGCTGGCGCAGATGCTCGCCGAGCGCGGCATCCGGGTCAACGCCGTCGCCCCCGGACCGGTCTGGACGCCGCTGATCCCCGCGACGATGCCCGACCCGACGAAGTTCGGCGAGCAGTCCCCCCTGGGCAGGCCGGCCCAGCCGTCCGAGATGGCACCCGCGTACGTCTTCCTCGCCTCTGCCCAGGCCGGCTACATCACCGGTGAGATCGTCAACGCCACCGGCGGCACCCCGCTCCCCTGAGCGGGGCCCGGGGCCGGGGGGGGCGAACAGCTCCCCCCGGCCCCCCGGCCCCGTCGCCCGGAGCGGAGAGTGCCCCGGCCGGGGAGCGCCCCGAGGCCTACCGGCAGTCGCGCACCGGGTCGTCCTGGGTCATCGCGCAGGCGATGCGCTGGCCGCGGACGGTGCCGTAGCGGGCGATGAGGGAGCTGCGGAAGCCCGCCCACTGGGCGCGGGTGTCGGCGATGGCCGCCTGGACGGCGGCGCTGAAGTTGCCGGCGACCTGCCCGCGGGTGGTGGTCGGAGAGGAGGCCTCCCCGGTCACGGGGTCGATGATGCCGTTGTCCTTGTTCAGGACGCCGTGGGTGACGCGATTGCCGCAGCCCCACGGGTTGAGGCTGAAACAGCCGGTCGTGAGGTCGCCGGGGATGTCGGAGGCCGAAGGGGCCGGGGCGGCCAGCCGGAGGAAGGGCGCCGGGCCGGTACGGGCCAGGCCCGGCGGGTTGTTGACGCCGATGGCGTACCTGCTGTCCGCCTTGTCCGCCCAGTTGCTGTGCGAGTAGAAGTCCTCGGTGCCGTGGAGCGCCCGGCCGAAGCCCTCGATGGCGTTGCACTTGCCGCGGCCCGCGACGCCCAGCACGAAGGTGCAGTCGGAGGAGAGGTCGGTCGCGGAGGCGCTGACGCCGCCCGCGGCGTCCACGAGCGCGTCCGCCTTCTCCACGCCCCGGTTGAACTCGCCCTTGAGGTGTGCGATGCAGGCCAGCAGCACCGAGGTGGCCTGCGCGCGGGTCCGGGGGTAGCCGGCCGCGTTGAGGTGGTCGGCGCCGTCGCAGTGCGCGGCTTCGGTGAACACCTGGTCCACGTCCGGCGAGCCGATGGCCCCCATCGTTCCCTTCGCCCCCGCCAGCTGGCGGATGGACGCCGGCTGGAAACAGTCCCCGGTCGCGCCCGGGGAGGTGCCGGTCGGACACGCGAGGGCCGCACGGGTGATGCGTTCGTGCTCGGAATTCTGCCCGAAGCTGTCGATGGTGCCGAAGTACTGGATCGGCGGTATGCCGGGTCCGGGCTTCTTCGCCTTCGGGGCCGGGCCGGTGGGCGTGAGCACGGGCCCGGTGACCGCCCCCGCGGTCGCCCCGTCCTTCGGCCCGCCCTGCGTCGTGTCCGGAAGCGGAGCGGCGTCGGCGGACGTCGCGAGCCCGAGCAGCAGGGCGGTGGCCGCGATCCCGGCCGAGAGCGTCGAGAGCACTGGCCTGCTCCGACGGTGTGTCATCGTCATGATGATTTCCCCTTGTTGAGACCCGTGCGCCTCCCTCGGGCGTACGAGCCGTCAAAATATAGCTACCAGTCAGTAGCCGCCGGGCACCGGTGCCGCGAGCCGTCTCCGGGGCGCCGGCCGGAGGTCCGTGGCGGGACGGCCGTTGCGGCGCCCGTTCGCCGGGTAGGAGCGGCCCACGTGTCGGCGAGGAAGGCGGGTTGGCTGTGAGCGGAGCGTTGACGGCGGGAGGATGGGGGCTGTTCGCGGGGGCGGCCCTGCTGGCAGGGGCGGCCGTCGGCTCGCTGGTGCGCGTCCCGCCACGGCTGATCGCGCTGGTGATGGCGTTCGGCAGCGGCGTACTGATGGCTGCGGTCTCCTTCGAGCTGATCGCCGAAGCCTACGAGCGGTCGGGGATGTGGCCGGTGGCGGCGGGAGCGGTCGGGGGCGCCGCCGTGTACTCGGGCGCCAACGCGCTGCTGGCACGGCGCGGTGCGCGACACCGCAAGCGCTCGGGGGAGCAGCAGCCTTCCGAGGACGAGGCACCCGGGTCCGGGAACGCCATCGCCCTGGGGGCGCTGCTCGACGGGATCCCGGAGTCCGTGGTGATCGGGACGAGCCTGCTGGGCGGCGGCCATCTGGGAGTCGCCACGGTGGGGGCGGTGTTCATCAGCAACATTCCGGAGGGGCTGGCCAGTTCCGCCGGGATGAGGAGTGCCGGACGCAGCCGGACCTACGTGTTCGCCCTGTGGGGGACCATCGCCGTGATCAGCGGACTCGCCGCCCTGTCCGGGTACGCGCTGCTCGGAGGGGCTTCCGAGGCGACGATGGCCGTGATCACCGCGGTGGCCGGCGGGGCGATCCTGGCGATGATCGCCGACACGATGATCCCGGAGGCGTACGGCGAGGTGCACCTGCTGACGGGACTGGTCACCGTGGTGGGCTTCCTGTCCGCGTTCGCGCTGTCCCACCTGTAGCCGCCGCGGGCCGGGCGGGCCCCGCCCCCGGACCGCCGGCGGTCCCGGCGGCGGTCCGGCCGGCCGGGGCTGCCTGGGGAGCCGTCCTCCCCGGGGCGGACGCCGTACCGGGACGAGGGTCCCGGGCCGGCGGCGGGCGGGACCAGGGTCCTCGTGCCCGGGGGCGATGTGCCGTACGCGGGCCCGTTCGTAGCCTCGGGGCATGCGATCACCCCGAACGGCCATCAGCCCGCCCCTGCGCAACGCCCTCGCCCTGGGCCTCGCCCTCTCCGCCTGCCTCACCGGGTCTCCCGCCCTCGCCGCGGCCGACGAAGGGGGCGGCGGGCTCGACCGCTACTACCGCCAGCGGCCCGACTGGGGCAGCTGCGCCAAGGGACCTGACGACACGACGGGCCGCGACCTCGACCGGGCCGGCGTACGCTGCGCCGACGTGACCGTTCCGCTGGACTACTCCGCCCCCCGGGGCCGCACGATCACCGTCGCCGTGTCCCGGCTCAAGGCCACCGACACCCGCCACCGCATCGGCTCGATCCTGCTGAACAACGGCGGCCCGGGCGGAGGCGCGGTCGCGTCACCGCCGGACATGCGCAAGGCGATGAAGGGCGTCGGCGCCCGCTACGACATCATCGGCTTCGACCCGCGCTTCGTCGGCCGCAGCACCCCGCTGGACTGCGGCTGGCCCGTCGGCATGAGCTGGCTGTCCTCGGGCGACGGCCGGGCGGGCTTCGACCGGCAGGTCGCCCTCCAGAAGAGCCTCGCCGACAAGTGCCGCGCCACCAACGCCTCCGTGCTCCCGCACGTCAGCACCCGCAACACGGCCCGCGACATGGACGTCATCCGCGGCGTGCTCGGAGAGCGGAAGATCTCCTACCTGGGCTACTCGTACGGCAGCTACCTGGGCACGGTCTACACCCAGATGTTCCCCACCCGCTACGACCGGGTGGTCTTCGACGGGGCGATCGCCCCGGCCGACTACCGTGCCCGGCTGCTCCAGGGCACCGAGCGCGAGAACGAGCAGGCGCTCGCCGGCTGGGCCGACTGGGCGGCGCGCCGCCACGACACCCACGGGCTCGGCCGCACCCGCGCCGAGGTGCTCGCCACCATCGGCCGTATCGTCGCGGCGTCGGCCCGCGGCCCCTTGACCATCGGCACCGGCACCGACGCCTTCCGGATCGACGACAGCCAGGTGCCGCTCCTGCTCTTCTCGGGCATCGCGGACGACACCGACCCGGCGCGGGCGTCCTTCGCGGAACAGATCTCCGCCCTGGCCAAGGCCGCGGAGGGCGTACCGAGCACGCTGTCGCCGGAGTTCGCCGCGGCGCTGCGGTACGCGCTGCGCGGCGAGGGCGAGCCCACGGGCGCGCAGGCCGCGATCATCTGCGGGGACGTGGCCGCCCCGCGCGACCCGGAGCTCTACTGGCGCGACATCGAACGCAACCGGGCGAAGCACCCCCTCTTCGGCCCCCTGACCGACAACATAGGCCCGTGCGCCTTCTGGGACCGCCCCCGCGAGGAACCCACCCGGGTGCGGCGGGACACGCCCGCCCTGATCGTGGCGGCCACCGGCGATCCGCGCACCACCTACCGCAGCAGCGTCGCCCTGCGCGGCCTGCTCCCCAGCTCCCGGCTGCTCACCCTGGAGGGCGCCAACCGGCACGCCCTCTTCGGGCTCTACGGCAACACCTGCGTGGACGACCAGGTCAACGCGTACCTGGCCACCGGCACCCTGCCGAAGCAGGACCGGACCTGCGCCAAGCAGGCCGGACCCCAGTGACGAAGCCGCCGGCGGCCGCCGGTACCTGATGGTTCCCGGCCCGGTACGCGGTCGGTGAGGCCGGACGTGTCCCGGACGGCCGGTGGCCCGGCGGGGCGCCCACGTCCCGTCCCACGACCTGCATACCGTCGCCGACGAGACCCAGGAGGAGACCCGATGACCGAGCACCCGCACATCACCGTGTTCCATCGAGCCCTGGCCGCCTTCTCGGCCGGCGACATGGACGCGCTGGCGGAAGTCTTCCACCCCGATGTGGTCTGGCACATCGGGGGGAGGAACCTGTTGGCAGGGGAGACCAGAGGCCGAGAGGAGACGTTCGCACGGTTCGGCCGGGAGTTCGAGCTGACGGGCGGCACCTATCGCCCGGCGCTCCAGGACGTCCTCGCCGACGACGCCAACACGGTCGCCCTGCTGCACGTCACGGCGTCACGCGAGGGAAAGCGGCTCGACATGGACAACGTGATCGTCTTCCGCATCGCCGACGGCGTGATCACCGAGGGCCGGGTCTTCGTTGCGGACCCGCCCCTCTACGACGATTTCTGGTCGTAGAAGCACGCCGGGGGCGCGCCGTTCCGCCAGATCCCGCCAGGCCGGCCGGCCCGCGGAGCCGGGCCGGTCCGCGGTCACGGCCGGACCTGCCCGGCGCCGGGCCGTGCGCCCTCGTCGCTCACCGGAGCCGGCCGTCGTCCGGCCGCGGCCGCCCTGCGCTTGCGGCCGCCGCGCACCGGGGCTGCACTGGATTCATGGACGCTGCGATGACTCCGTCCTAGGGAGAGCAGCGATGACAAGCACGGACAGCTTCAACCTTCTGCAGCCGTACGAGATCGCCGAGGAGACGTTCGTCATCCCGTGGGCCCTGCAAGCCCCACCGGTCGGCCACTTCCCGATGAACTCCATGGTCATCCGGGGAGCGGAACCGGTCCTCGTGGACACCGGGGCGCCCGCCGTGCGCTCCCAGTGGCTGGAGGCGGCCTGGTCCGTGGTGGATCCCCTGGACGTACGGTGGATCTTCCTCACCCACGACGACCGTGACCACGCCGGCAACCTCCTCGCGGTCCTCGCGGAATGCCCGAACGCGACACTGCTGACGACCTGGTTCTCCATCGGCCGCATGGCCGAGGAATGGGAGACCCCCGTCAACCGGTGCCGCTTCATGAACGACGGCGACACCATCGACGCGGGCGACCGCACCCTGGTCGCCAAGCGGCCGCCCCTGTACGACAACCCCACGACCCGCGCCCTCTTCGACACGAAGACCAGCGTCCTGTGGTCCGTGGACACCTTCGCCACGAACGTTCCCGCCCCCATGCCCGAAACGGCCGCGCTGACGGCGGACGAATTCCGCGACGGACAGTTCTTCGGCGGACGCCTGGTCTCCCCCTGGTCCGCCCTGCTGGACGACGAGAAGTTCGGGGCGGTCGTCAACGCCTTCCAGGACCTGGACGCCGAGGTCATCGCCGGCTGCCACTGCCCGGTCCTCCGCGGCCCGCACATCCCCGAGGCCTACGACCTCCTGCGCCGGCTCCCCGGGATCCCGCCGTGGACGGAGTTCACCCAGGCCGACCTGGACCAGTGGATGGCGGCGGCCGAAAGCTCGGTTCCGCCGGAGCAGCCGCGGCCGTCGGGGACCTGAGCGGCGCCCGCCGCGGCTCAGGCCAGTTCCACGCTGTCCAGCTCGGTGAAGTACTCACCCTTGGACAGACGGACCGTGTTCCGTCCTCCGGACAGGGTCACCGACGTCTCGGTCGTCTTCCAGGTGTCCCAGCCGGTGTGCCAGTAGCGGACGGTACCGGCGGCGGTGCCGTTGACCGAGAGGCGGTGGGTCGCGTCCACGGGGGCTCCCGCGGCGTCCCTGGAACCGTTGCCGAACCGCACGGACAGCAGGTGTTCGCCCGCCGACGCGGCGAAGACCGTGAACTCCACGTAGCTGTCGTCGTGGTCGATGCCCCCGACGGCCCGGCCGCCGGAACTGCCGGCGGCGTCACGGACCAGCGCGTGGTGCACGCGCGCGTCCTCCGCCTGATGGAGGACCTTGCTGCCGCGCACGACGGGGCGCCCGTGCGCGAAGCCCAGGTCGGCCATGTACATCGGCCGGCGGCCGTAGTCGGCGCTCCAGCCGTGGAAGACGATCCGGTCACGGCCGTCCGGGCCGGCCACCACGTCCTGCCCGCCGGGGCCGCGTACCCTGCCGGAGAAGCTCTCCGTCGTCATCAACGGGCCGGCCGCCTTGACGTACGGACCCGTCAGCGCGGGTGCCACCGCGTAGCCGGTCCTGTACGTGTCACGCCGGTAGTCACCGGCCGAGTAGAACAGCACGTAGTGGCCGCCCCGTTCGACGAGGGTGGGCGCTTCCACCAGCCCTTCCCCCGGGTCCTGCCCGATCAGCCTGACCGGGTCCCCGGTCGTACGGGTGCCGTCCCACGAGGTGGGCTGGAGATACAGCCAGGTGTCCATGCCGCAGCAGTTGCCGTCGTTCTTCCACAGCAGGTAGCGCTGCCCCCGTTCGGTGTGGCTGGAGGCGTCGATCGCACCGCCCTCCGACGCCGGGCACACCAGCGGCCCGTCACCGGCCGGCCGGAAGGGGCCCGCCGCGGAGGAGGACAGCGCGACACCGATGCACTGCTTGTCCGTCGCCCTGTCGCGGGCCGTGTAGTGCATGGTGAAGCCGTTGCCGTTGTCGTACACCTCCGGCGCCCACACGAAGTCGCGGTTGGGGACCGCCCAGTCGCCCAGCACGGGCAGGACGTCAGCGCTGTCGACCTGCCAGCGCACCAGGTCGGCGGAGGTCGCGTGCTGGATGTTCTTGCCGTCGCCGTTGGTGGCGTACGCGTGGTACGTGCGGCCCACCCTCACGACGTCCGGGTCGGGAAAGTTCCGGTCGAGCACCGGACCGTCCGCGGCGGCCAGGACGGGACCCCCGGCCGGGCCCAGGACCATGGCGGCGGCGACGGCGGCCAGGGCGAGACAGCGCCCGAAGCGGCGCGTGAGGCGGGTTTCGCGATGAGGAAGGGGCATGGCGCTCCGATCCCGCGCGTCCGGGCCACCCGGAGCCGGTGGTACCGAGGATGGCCGGTGGACCGCGCGCGTGAGGTCAGTGTCCGGACGGTTCCGCAGTGACAACGCGCCGGGGCGCCCGCCGTTGCGCGACACGGCGGATCAGGAGCCGCGGACCGCCCGCCGGCGGTGCCCACGGCGGCCCGTTCCGCCGGGACGCACGGCTGGGCCGGGGAGATCAGCCGCGGTCACGCGTGAGGGTGGTCCGGCCGCGGGCCGCCTTGTCCCCGTCCGCCATGGCGTGGCAGCGTCACATGTCCTTGATCCAGACAGAGGGAGACGCCCCGATGACCGAGGACCTGGCCACAGACACCATCCGGAAGCTGGAGGACCTCGTGGCGTCGGACTCCCTGCCGGAGCACACCGTCGAACTGCTCCAGGTCTCCCTCGACCAGGCCCGGGCGGCGAAAGCGGCGGGCCACGACCAAGAGGCGATCACCATCGCCGCCCAGGCCCTGCAGACGGCGGAGGACGCTTCCGGGGACCGGTAGGCCGCCTCCCCGGCGGCAGGGGAACCCGGCGTCGCCGGCGGAGCTGTTCGAGTGAGGAGTGGCCGTGCGGGTGGCAGTGGTGGGCCAGGGGTACGTCGGGCTGACGGCGGCCCTCGGGCTGGCGGCGAAGAAGCACCAGGTGGTCGGGGTGGAAGCCGACCCCCGGCGGCTGCGGCTGCTGACCGAGGGGGAGGTGCCGTTCGAGGAGCGGGGCTTCGGGGCGCTCCTGGCCGAGGCCCGCGGCGCCGGTACGCTGGCCTTCGCCGGGGCGCTGTCCGCGCTCCGCGATCCGCTGGACGCCGTACTGATCGCGGTCGGCTCCCCGCCGACCCCCACCGGCCGGCCGGACCTGGGCCAGGTGAGGGCCGCCCTCGCCGACGTGCTGGCGCTCACCGCGCTGCCCGGCCTGGTGGTGGTCAAGTCCACGGTGCCGCCCGGGACCAGCGCCGACTGGCTGGCCGCCCCGGACGCGGAACCGCTGCGCACCCGCTACGTCTACAGCCCCGAGTTCCTCAGCCAGGGCCGCGCCGCCGAGGACTGGAACCATCCCGCCCGGATCGTCGCGGGCCTCGCCGAGCCCGGACTGCTCGACCAGGTCCGCGAGCTGTACCGGGGCATCGACGCCCCGTGGGTGGTGACCGACCCCACCACCGCCGAGACGGTCAAGTACGCCGCCAACGCCTTCCTCGCGACCAAGGTCAGCTTCGTCGGCGACCTGATCACCCTGTGCGAGGGAACCGGCGCCGACATCGACGACGTGCTGACCGGCGCCGGACTCGACCCGCGCATCGGCCCGGCCTTCCTGCGCGCCGAGGCCGGCTACGCCGGATCCTGCCTGCCCAAGGACACCCTCGCGCTGCGGTACTGGTCCCGCCTCGCCGGGCATCCGCTGCCGGTGATCGAGGCCGTCATCGCCGCCAACCGCGCCCAGGTGCTGCGTCCGGTCAGGCTGGTGCGCGACCACCTCGGCCCGGTACCCCTCGCCGGGGACGGGGCCGTCGTCGCCGTCCTCGGCCTGCGCTACCAGGCGTGGACGGACGACCTGCGCGACGCGCCGTCCATGACGATCGTCCCGGAACTGCGGGCGCTGGCGGGCACCGTACGGATCTGGGAGCCCTCCGTCCCGGCGGCGGAGATCACGGGGCTGTTCCCCGGCACCCAGCCGGCCGCCGACCTCACCGAGGCGCTCGACGGGGCAGCGGCGGCCGTCGTCCTGACCGACTGGCCGCAGGTCACCGCCGCCGAGTGGGCCACCCACGGGCGGCGCATGGCGGCGCCGCGGCTGCTGGTCGACACCAAGAACTGCCTGCCGCCCGCCGCCGTCGCCCACACCGGTATCCGCTACCTCTCCATGGGTCCCCGCCGCAGTGACGGCCGGAGCGGCTCCTCGGCCGGCCCGGGCGACCGCTGACCCCGCGGACCGCAGGGACGAGCCCCGCCGCGCCGCTCAGTCGGCCCTGGTCACCGGTGGGACGTACTCGGCCACCAGGCCGCGCTGCCACCAGGCGCCGGTGGCACGCCGTTCCCGTCGGCTGGTGAAGCGGTAGTGGTAGAGCCGGGCGCGCAGATGGGTGGGGGGAGCGGTGGGGAAGGGGTTGTCCCTGAGCAGCTTGAGGACCGCCGGATCGTTGTCGAGGAGCTTGCCGAGGAGCGGTCCGAACCAGGTGCGGGCGTACGTGGGCGAGAGCGCGGCGAACCACAGGAGCCAGTCGAGCCGCAGGTGGTAGGGGGCCACCTGCGGGGGCCGCCGGCGGACGTCACCGGGCTTGCCCCGGAAGCCGTACTCCTTCCACCGCGTGTCCGCCGTGATCTCGGGCTCGTCCGTCCCCTCGATCACCACCTCCAGGCGGATCCTGGTGACGCTGCCGAAGGCTCCGTAGGTGTTGACCAGGTGGAAGGGGTTGAACGAGGAGTTCATCACCTGGTGCCGCGAGAGCATGTTGCGCACCGGCCAGTAGCTGAGCACGGCCACCAGGGCGGTGACGGCGATGACCAGGCCCTGGTACCACCCCGGTGGGGCGGCGAGGGCGGGAGGCTCCGGCAGGGGGAGCACGTCGGCCGCCCGTCCGCCGTCCACGGCGGACAGCGCGAGGAGGACGGCCAGCCAGTTGAGCCAGGCGAAGTTGCCGGACGCCACGAGCCACAGCTGGGTCACGACGATGAAGCCCGCGGCCACGCTCGCGACGGGCTGCGGCGCGAACAGCAGCACCGGTGCCAGCAGCTGCGCCACGTGATTGCCGGCCACCTCGACCCGGTGCAGCGGCCCGGGCAGGTGGTGGAAGAACCGGCTGAGCGGTCCCGGCATCGGCTGCGTCTCGTGGTGGTGGTACAGGCAGGTCAGGTCGCGCCAGCAGGAGTCTCCGCGCAGCTTGATCAGTCCCGCTCCGAACTCCAGCCGGAAGAGCAGCCAGCGCAGCAGGAACAGGACCAGGACGGGCGGCGCGGTGCGCTCGTTGCCGAGGAAGACGGCCAGGAAGCCCGCCTCCAGCAGCAGCGACTCCCACATGAACGCGTACCACGTCTGCCCGACGTTCACGATGGACAGGTACAGCACCCACAGGACCGCCCACATCGCCATCGCGGCCCACAGGGGCACCCGGTCCGCCGCCCCCGCGGCCAGCGCGGCGGAGAGCGCCACCCCCGTCCACGCGACGACCGCGAAGAAACGGTCCGAGTAGTGGAGGTGGAAGACGGACGGGGTCCGCCGGAACGTGGTGGCGGCCAGGAAGCGTGGCACCGGCAGCAGCCCGCCTTCGCCGATGAGCGCCCGGTACTGGTGCACCGAGCTGAGGAAGGCCACCAGATACAGGACGGCCAGACCCCGCTGGAACACCAGACGGCCCAGCCAGTAGTCGGTATCCGTGAACCACTCCACGGCACCCTCCCGCGCGCGAACGCGGCCGCCGCGACCGCTCCCGACCGGCCGCCATACTCCCTACCAGTAAGAACACCCGGGGCCGGCCGGCATTCCTGTGCGCAGCCCGCCGAAGCCGCCGAGGCGTTGGCCCAGGTGGTGGACGAGTTCCCCTGCCCGGTCGCGCTGCCTGGGTGAGGCCCGGTTCCGTGCGGTACGACTTGACCGATCCCTACGTCTGCCACGGGGCTGACGGACGTCACCCCGCCCTGAGCGGCGCGGGCCGACGCTACGGCGGGGGCCATGGGCTTCAGCCATCAGGAGGAAGCATGAGCGCGGGATTCGACACGATCGTCGAGCACGAACCCGCAGTGCACACCACAGCCACGGTGACGCTGGTCGAGGGGCCGACGTTCTGTGTCTCCGGAACGTCGGGGGACATGGAGGCGGACTCCCCGCAGGGGCTGTTCTTCCGCGACACCCGCATCATCTCCGACTGGCGGCTGCGACTGGACGACCGCCTTCCGCACGAGCTCACGGTCCTGTCCGGGGACCCGTACAGCACGACGTTCGTGGCCCGCGTCCCCCCGAGGGGCTCGGAGACCGAAGTGCTGCTGGAACGCCGGCGGTACGTCGGTGACGGCATGCGGGAGGACCTCCACCTGCGGAACCTCGGCAACCGGCCGGTGTCACTCGTGCTCTCCCTGCACGTGGGGGCCGACTTCGCCGACCTGTTCGACGTGAAGGAGAACCGGGTGCAGTCCCGTGGCGAGGTCACCGCCTCGCCGGACGGCTCCGGTCTCACCTTCGCGCTGCTGGCGGGAGAAGCACGGCGAGGGGTGCACGTGGAGGCAGCCGGTGCCCGGGCCCGGCCGGACGGCCTGGACTTCAGCGTCAGCCTCCCCGCACACGGCGACTGGCGCACGACCGTCCTGGTCCAGCCGAACATCGACGGGCAACTGATCACCGGCACGTTCCCGACGGGAGCGGAGGTGGGCGAATCCTCCCCCGCGCGGCGGATGCGGGCGTGGCGCGAGGGGGCCCCGCGCGTCGGGGAGATCGAGGACCCCGAGCTCCGGCGGACGCTGCGGCGCAGCGTGGAGGACCTCGGCGCGCTGCGGATCTTCGACCCGCAGCATCCGGAGAACGTGGCCGTCGCGGCCGGCGCGCCCTGGTTCATGGCGCTCTTCGGACGTGACTCCCTGCTGGCCTCCTACATGGCGCTGCCGCTGGACCCGAGCCTGGCCCTGGGTACCTTGCAGACCCTGGCCCGCGCGCAGGGCCGCACCGTCGATCCCCGCACGGAGGAGCAGCCGGGACGGATCCTGCACGAGACCCGGTTCGGTCTGGACTTCCCGCTGGCCCGCGGCGGCGGCAGCGTGTACTACGGCACCGCCGACGCGACCCCGCTGTTCGTGGTGATGCTGGGGGAGCTGCGGCGCTGGGGGATCGCACCGGCGGCGGTCGACGCGCTCCTGCCCCATGCCGACCGGGCGCTGGAGTGGATCGAGCGGTACGGCGACCGGGACGGCGACGGCTTCGTCGAGTACCACCGGATGACGGACGACGGCCTGCTCAACCAGGGCTGGAAGGACTCCTTCGACGGCGTCAACTTCGCCGACGGCCGCCTCGCCGAGTCACCGATCGCCCTGTGCGAGGTGCAGGCCTACGTGTACGCGGCGTACGTGGTGCGGTCGCACTTCGCGCACGAGGCCGGGGACACGGCCGCGGTCGAACACTGGGCGCGGCGGGCCGCCGCGCTGAAGGAGGCGTTCAACGAACAGTTCTGGCTGCCCGACCGGGGATGGTTCGCCATCGGCCTCGACCGGGACAAACGTCCCATCGACTCGCTGGCCTCCAACATGGGGCACTGCCTGTGGACCGGGATCGTCGACGAGGACAAGGCGGCCCGGGTGGCGGAGAGGCTGCTGTCGCCGGAGATGTTCACCGGCTGGGGGGTCCGTACCCTCGCTTCCTCCATGGGCGCCTACAACCCGATGAGCTACCACAACGGCTCGGTCTGGCCGCACGACAACGCCATCGTCGCGACCGGCCTGATGCGCTACGGCTTCGTGGAGGAGGCCCAGCGCGTGGCGACCGGCATCCTGGACGCCGCGGAGGCGTTCGGCGGCAGGCTGCCCGAGCTCTTCTGCGGCTTCGACCGCAGTGAGTACGAGGCACCGCTGCCGTACCCGACCTCCTGCTCCCCGCAGGCCTGGGCGGCCGCGGCCCCGGTCCAGCTCATGCGGGCGCTGCTGCGGCTGGACCCGTGGATGTCGCACCGGCAGGTGTGGGTGGCGCCGGCCTGGCCCCAGCGCTACGGCCGTCTCCACGTCCACAACCTGCCGCTCGCCGGCGGCCGTGCGGAGCTGTGGGTGGACGGGCCCTCGACCCGTCTGGAGGGCCTCGCCGACGACGTGGAGGTCATCCTGCAGCCGCGCAAGCCGCTCGCCGCGGCGCCGAGCCACCGGAGGACGCCGACGGGCCCGCCCCCGGCCGGTGGCGCCGCAGGCCACGCGGGCCACTCAGCGCACCCAGACCATGCAGCGCACACGGACCACGCAGGCCACACGGACCACGCAGGCCACACGGACCACGCAGGCCACGCAGACCACTCCGGGCCCGCGGGGTCCGCAGGGGGGAGCAGCTCATGAACCGTCCTCTGGACATCGCCATCGTTTCCACGCCCTGGTTCCAGCTTCCGCCCGCCGCCTACGGGGGCATCGAGTCGATGTGCGCCGACCTGGTCGACGGCCTGGTGGAGCTGGGCCACAAGGTGACCGTCATCGGAGTGGGCCTCAACGGGACCAAGGCCGATTTCATCGCCACCGACACCCTGCCCCGGGGAGACACACGGCTGGGGAGGGCCGGACCGGAGGTGCTGCACGCGGCGCGCTCGGCACAGGTGCTCCGCACCCTTCAGCCGGACATCATCCACGACCACAGCACCGCCGGACCGCTCCAGGCGGGTCAGCGGCCCGTGCCCACCGTGGTGACCGCGCACGGCCCCGTCTCCGGCGAGCTCGGGGACTACTACCAGGCGCTGGCCGGCTCGGTGAGCCTGGTGGCGATCTCCCGCGCCCAGCAGGAGCAGGCCCCCGGCCTCCCCTGGGCCGGGCAGGTCCACAACGCCGTCCGCACCCTCGACCACCCCTACCGCGAGCGCAAGGGCGACCGCGTGGCCTTCCTCGGCCGGATCGCCGCCGAGAAGGGCGTCCACCTCGCCATCGACGCCGCCCGCCGGGCCGGCAAGGCGATCACCATCGCCGGCAAGTGCAACGACCCGGACGAGGAGCCGTACTTCAGGAACGAGGTCCTGCCCCGCCTGGGCGAGGACGCCGAATGGGTGGGCGAGCTGGACCAGGCGGCCAAGCGCGAGCTGCTCGCCGAGGCCCAGTGCCTGCTCTTCCCGATCTGCTGGGAAGAGCCCTTCGGCATGGTGATGATCGAAGCCATGGCATGCGGCACCCCCGTCGTGGCGCTGCGGCGGGGATCCGTACCCGAGATCGTCGACCACGGTGTGACGGGCTTCGTGTGCGACGACCCGGCCGAGCTGCCGGACGCCATCCGCAGCGTCAGCCGACTTTCCCCCCGCGACTGCCGGGCACGGGTGCTCGACCGGTTCGACACCTCGCGCATGGCGGCGGCGTACGCCTCGCTCTACGAGGAGCTCGCCGGCCAACGCACGGACCGCGCATTGCGACGCGAATCCCTGGGCAGGCGCCGGACATGAACCCACGCCCCTCCCCGGGCCGGTCGTACTGGATGCAGACGGCCGAGATGCCCGCCTTCGCCCCCCTGTCGACCCCCACCGAGGCGGACGCGGCCGTCATCGGCGCCGGCATCGCCGGCCTCAGCGTGGCCTGGGAACTCGCCCGTACCGGGCTGAGCGTCGTCGTGCTGGAGGCCGACCGCCTCGCGGCAGGCGTGACGGGCCACACCACCGGAAAGCTCACCGCCCTGCACCCCGGCGTCTACGACACGCTGCGCAGCAAGCACGGGGAGGACGCCGCCCGCCGTTACGCCACCTCCCAGAGCGCCGCGCTGCGCCACGTCATCGAGGTGGTCCGGGACCTCGGCATCGACTGTGACCTGGAACGCCGCCCCGCCGTCACCTACTGCGAGCGGCCCGACGGCGTCGAGGCGCTGCGTGCGGAGGCCGAAGCCGCCCGGGCGGCCGGTCTCGACGCCTCCTTCGTCACCGAGACCGGTCTGCCGTATCCGGTCGCGGGCGCCGTCACGCTCGGGGACCAGGCGCAGTTCCACCCCCTCGGATACCTCCGCGGTCTCGTCGAGGACCTCGTCGCGCGTGGTGGGCGGCTGTACGAGCACACCCGTGTCACCGGCCTCGACGGGGGCGATCCGTGCCGCGTCACGACCTCCTCCGGGACCGCCGTCACCGCCCGGCACGTGGTCATCGCCACCCACCACCCGGTCTTCGACCACGCCTTGCTCGCCACCCGGCTCACCCAGCGACGCGACCTGGTCATCGCGGGACCCCTGCCCGCGAGCCAGGACCCGGACGGCATGTACATCACCAGGGAAAACGCCACGCGGTCCGTGCGCACCGCGCCCCTCGCGGACGGCGGCCGGCTCCTGATCGTCGGCGGAGAGGCCTTCACCCCGGGCACCGGACAGGACACGACGGAGGGGTACGCCCGCCTGCAGGCGTGGACCGAGCGGTACTTCCCCGGTGTGCCGATCACGCACCGGTGGGCGGCACAGGACAACAGCTCCACCGACACGCTGCCCCTCATCGGCCGCTGGGGCTCCGACGGCGACCACGTCTACGTCGCCACCGGATTCGCCGGGTGGGGCATGACCGGCGGAGTGCTGGCCGGGCAGCTCATCGCTTCCCTCGCCACCCGCGACGAGGACCCGTGGTCCGGACTCTACGACCCCCGCCGCTTCGGCCCCGCCCTCCGGTCGGCCCCCGAGTTCCTGAAGGCCCAGTGGGACGTCGGGAAGCACTTCGTCATGGACCGGCTGAAGGCCATGGGCGACGGTACGGGCGGCCCGGTCGGCGCGCTGCGGCCCGGTGAGGCCACGGTCGTCCGAGCCGACGGCGGGCCGTGCGCCGTACACCGGGACGACCAGGGGGAACTGCACGCGGTGTCCGCCGTCTGCACCCACCTCGGCTGCCTCGTCGCCTTCAACAACGCGGAACGGACGTGGGAGTGCCCCTGCCACGGCTCCCGCTTCGGCATCGACGGCGAGGTCCTCCAGGGCCCCGCCCTCGACCCCCTGGAACGACGGGACCCGAAAGACCTCTGACGCCTGATCCGGGCTGCTCAGCCACGGGGCGCCGAGGCCCCGGCAGGCCGCGCCGGGGAAGGCGTGGCCTGCCGGGGCCCGGTCAGGATCCGGCCTTGCGCTTGTTGTAGACGTCGAAGCCGACGGCCGCGAGCAGCACCAGGCCCTTGATCACCTGCTGGTAGTCGGTACCCACGCCCACCAGTGACATCCCGTTGTTCAGTACGCCCAGCACCAGACCGCCGGTGAGGGCGCCGAGGACGGTCCCCACGCCGCCGCTCGCGGAGGCACCGCCGATGAAGGCGGCGGCGATGGCCTCCAGCTCGAAGTTGATGCCGGCCTGCGGCGTGCCGGCGTTGAGCCGCGCCGCGAAGACCAGTCCGGCCAGGGCCGCGAGGACTCCCATGTTCACGAAGGCCAGGAAGACGACCCGCTTGCTCTTCACCCCGGACAGCCTCGCCGCCGCCTCGTTGCCGCCGATGGCGTAGGTGTGCCGGCCGAGGATGGAGTTGCGCATCACGTACCCGAAGCCGACCAGCAGGACGCCGAAGATCAGCAGGACCACCGGCACCCCGTGGTAGCTGGCCAGCAGCAGCGTGAAGGCCACCACGGCCGCCGCGATCGCGCCGAGCTTCAGCAGGAACAGCCCTCGCGGGAGCAGTTCCAGCCCGTACGACGCGGCCCGCCGCCGTCCGCGCACCTCCTGGAGGACCGTGACGGCCAGCACCACGAGGCCCAGCAGCAGGGTGAGGTTGTGGTAGTCGGTGTGGGGGCCGACCGCGGGGAGGAACCCGCTGCTGATGTTCTGGAAGCCCTTGGGGAACGGCGCCACCGACTGGCCGTGCAGGAGGATCTGGGTGCCGCCACGGAACAGCAGCATGCCGGCCAGCGTGACGATGAACGACGGGATCCCGAGATGGGCGATCCAGAACCCCTGCCAGGCCCCGGCCAGGGCCCCGATCAACAGCGAGACCACCACCGCCACGGGCCACGGCACCTCGTGCTCGACCATCATCACCGCCGCGGCCGCCCCGACGAAGGCGGCGAGCGAGCCGACCGACAGGTCGATGTGCCCGCAGATGATGACGATCATCATGCCGATCGCCAGGATGAGGATGTAGCCGTTCTGCTGGATCAGATTGGTGATGTTGAGCGGCTGGAGCAGGATGCCGCCCGTCCATATCTGGAACAGCAGCACGATCAGCGCCAGCGCGAGCAGCATCCCGTACTGGCGCAGGTTGCCGCGCAGCGCTCGGGCCAGTGCGGCACCGGCCGACGGCCGTCGGCCGGTCCGCGGGACGCCGGGCTTGGTGTCTGGGGTGGTCTCGGTCTGCGCCATGCCTCACACCTGCTTGTCGGGGTATGCCGCGCTCATGGTCATGAGCCGCATGAGGGATTCCTGGGTGGCCTCCGCACGGGGCACCTCACCGGTGATCCGGCCTTCGGCCATGGTGTAGATGCGGTCGCACAGGCCGAGAAGTTCCGGGAGTTCGGAGGAGATGACGAGGACCGGCTTGCCCTGGTCGGCGAGTCCGGCGATGACGCTGTAGATCTCCGCCTTGGCGCCGATGTCGATGCCCCGGGTGGGTTCGTCGAGGATCAGCACCTCCGGCCCGGCGAAGATCCACTTGCTGAGTACGACCTTCTGCTGGTTGCCGCCGCTGAGCTTGCCGGTCTGCGCGAACACCGAGGGAGCCTTGATGTTCATGCTCCGCCGGAACGATTCGGCGATCCGGGTCTCCTCGTGCCGGTCGACCCAGCCCCGCCGGGCGACCTTGCCGAGGGCGCTCAGCGAGATGTTCCGGCTGATGTCGTCGTTGAGGTCGAGGCCGAGCTGCTTGCGGTCCTCGGTCACGTACGCGAGGCCGTGCCCGATCGCCTCCGGCACCGTCCGGGTACGGATCTCCCGGCCGTGCAGCCGTACGCGGCCGCCGGTCCACCGTCCGTACGAGCGGCCGAAGACGCTCATGGCCAGTTCGGTGCGGCCGGCGCCCATGAGGCCGGCGATGCCGACGATCTCCCCGCGGCGGACGTTCAGCGAGACGCGGTCGACCACCCTCCGCCGCTGGTCGACCGGGTGCAGGACGCTCCAGTCCTCGATCTCGAAGGCGACCTCACCGATCGCCGGGGTGCGCGCGGGGTAGCGGTGTTCCAGGTCGCGGCCGACCATGCCGCGGATGATCCCCTCCTCGGAGATGCCCTCGGACCCGATGGTGAGGGTCTCGACGGTCCGGCCGTCGCGCAGGATGGTGACGGCGTCCGCGACCCGGGCGATCTCGTTCAGCTTGTGCGAGATGAGGACGCAGGCGATGCCCTGCGCCTTGAGTCCCAGGATGAGGCCGAGCAGCTTGCGGCTGTCCTCGTCGTTCAGCGCGGCCGTCGGCTCGTCCAGGATGAGCAGCTTGACGTCCTTGGCGAGGGCTTTGGCGATCTCGACCAACTGCTGTTTGCCGACGCCGAGGTCGGTGATCCGGGTGTGCGGGCTCTCGTCGAGTCCGACCCGCCGGATCAGTTCGGCGGCGTGGGTCAGCGTCCGGTGCCAGCTGATGAAACCCCGGGTGGCGTGCTCGTTGCCCAGGAAGATGTTCTCGGCGATGGACAGGTGGGGTACGAGCGCGAGTTCCTGGTGGATGATCACGATGCCCTGCCGCTCGCTGGCCCGGATGTCCCGGAACCGGCAGGGACGGCCCTCGAAGCGGATCTCGCCCTGGTAGCTGCCGTGCGGGTGGACCCCGCTGAGGACCTTCATCAGGGTGGACTTGCCGGCGCCGTTCTCGCCGCAGAGGGCGTGCACCTCACCCGCGGCCACGGTCAGGTTGACCTCGGAGAGCGCCTTGACGCCGGGGAACGACTTGCTGATCGAACGCATTTCGAGAACGGGTCCGGCCATGGCTGTGCATCCGTATCGTTCGGGGCGGTGCGCGTGCGGGTGCGGGGCGATGGCCCGGGCGTCGCGCCGCCGGTTCGGCTCGGGTCCCCTGGGCGGGGCCCGAGGGCTACTTGAGCTGGTCCGCGGTGTACTGGCCGCTGTCCACCAGGACCTTCCGGTAGTTGTCCTTGTCGACGCTGACCGGCTGGAGCAGCTGGGCCGGGACGGTCTTGACCCCGTTGTCGTACTGGGTGGTGTCGTTGACCTCGGGCTTGCCGCCGGTCAGCAGGGCATCGCCCATCTGGACCGCCGCCTTCGCCAGTTGACGGGTGTCCTTGTAGACGGTCTGGGTCTGTTCGCCCGCGATGATCGATTTCACCGAGGCCAGTTCGGCGTCCTGGCCCGTGACGACGGGCAGGGGCCGGCCGGTGCCGTAGCCGACGCCCTTGAGCGAGGAGATGATGCCGATCGAGATGCCGTCGTACGGCGAGAGCACGGCGTCGACGGGGGCGGCGGTGTACGACTTGCTCAGCAGGTTGTCCATCCGGGACTGGGCGAGACCGCCGTCCCAGCGCAGGGTGGCGATCTGGCTGAACGAGGTCTGGCCGCTCTGCACGACCAGCTTCTTCTCGTCGACGTACGGCTTGAGGACGCTCATGGCCCCGTTGAAGAAGAAGTTGGCGTTGTTGTCGTCCGGTGAGCCGGCGAACAGCTCGATGTTGAACGGGCCCTTGCCGTCCTTGAGGCCGAGTTTGTCGACGATGTAACCGCCCTGCAGGACGCCGACCTTGTAGTTGTCGAAGGTCGCGTAGTAGTCGACGTTCCCCGTGCCGCGGATCAGCCGGTCGTAGGAGATGACGGGGACGTGCGCGTCGGCGGCCTTCTGCAGCACGTTGGTGAGCGAGGAACCGTCGATGGGGGCGATCACCAGCAGTCTGGCCCCCTTGGTGATCATGTTCTCCACCTGGGACACCTGGTTCTCCACGACGTTGTCCCCGTACTGGAGGTCCGTCTTGTAGCCCTTGGCCTGGAACTCCTTGGCCATGTTGGTGCCGTCGTTGATCCAGCGCTCCGACGACTTGGTCGGCATCGCGATGCCGATGAGGCCGCCCTTGGCGTTCCCGCCGGCCCCGTCGTCGCCCGCTCCGTTGGCGCTCTGGCCACAGGCCGCCAGCGACAGTGTCAGACCCACGGTGGCAAGGCTCGCCGAAAGCTTCCGCACAGTTCCTCCAGTGGTGGTGCGCGACCGGCACGGTGCGACCCGGCTGGGCGGCCGGGAGCGGTCGGGCAGGACCGGCCGGGGAGTGGTTTCCTCGCCCTCGGCGAAGTCCGGTTGCTGCGGCTCCGGCCTGGCGATACCTGAGTGTTAACGCTCACAAGAGCGTCGTCAAGGGCCGTGTCCGGATCATCGTCGGGCAACGACGGAGCAGGCGGCCGGGCTCCTCGGCGGGGCGTCCGCGCACCACCCCCCGCGTTCGCCGGCGCCCGCGTGGCCTTCGGCGGGGGGCGGTGGCGTACCGTGGCCCGCAGTCGAGGAGGGAGTGCGAGTGGGAGCCGACGGTGCCGGGACCGGGCAGCGCCACCCCGTGATGGCGGACGTGGCCAAACTGGCCGGCGTGTCCCACCAGACGGTGTCACGGGTGCTCAACGGCGCCCCGCACGTACGGCCCGGCACCCGGGACCGGGTGCTCGCCGCCATCCGGGAGCTGGACTACCGCCCGAACTCCGCCGCCCGGGCCCTGGTCACCCGCCGCTCGCAGAACCTCGGGGTGGTCAGCTTCGGCTCGACCCTCTACGGCCCCGCCTCGATGCTGGACGGCATCGAGCAGGCCGCGCGCGGCGCGGGGTATTCCGTCAGCGTCACCAGCCTGCGTTCCCTGGACGGCCGCTCGGTCCAGGAGGCCGTCGACCGGCTCCGCGACCAGGGCGTGGAAGGCGTCGTCGTGATCGCGCCCCAGATCTCCGCCGTCAGCGCGGTGGCCGGGCTCTCCAGCTCCGTGCCCGTCGTCGCGGTCGGATCGGGCAGCCGTTCGCGGGTTCCCATGGTCTCGGTGGACAACCGCTCCGGTGCCGAAGCCGCGACCCGGCACCTGCTCCAGCTGGGCCACCGGACCGTGCACCACCTCGCCGGCCCGGCCGGCTGGCTGGAGAGCCAGGACCGAGAGGAGGGCTGGCGCGGCACGCTGGAGGCCGCAGGGGCCCCCGTGCCGCCTGTCGAGCGCGGCGACTGGAGCGCACGCTCCGGCTACCGGGCGGGCCTGCGGATCGCAGGGCTGAGCGACGTCACCGCCGTCTTCTGCGCCAACGACCACATGGCCCTGGGCCTGTTGCGCGCCCTGCACGAGGCCGGCCGCTCGATCCCGGGCGACATCGGCGTCGTCGGCTTCGACGACATTCCCGAGGCGGCCTACTTCACCCCGCCCCTGACCACCGTGCGGCAGGACTTCGCCGAGCTGGGCCGCCGGGCCCTGGAACTGCTCGTCGAGGAGCTGGAGGGCGCCGCGCACGCCCGCACCCACGTGCGGATCGCGCCCGAGATCGTGCTGCGCCGCAGCGTGGGGCCCGCGCCCCGCCGTTGAGCCCGCCGAGCCGGCCGCTTTTTTCACCGAGCCGCTCCTCGCCGGACGCTATCCCGCGCACGAGGCCGAGACCCGGGCGGACCGGGCTCGCCGACGGCCCCTGGCGGGCGACCTGGAGCTGATCGGCGCCCCGCCGGACTTCCGCGGCGTCGACTTCCGCCGCCCGATGACCGCCGCCGCAGCGCCCCACCGCGCCAGGACCCGGGACTGCGCACCGCCATGGACCGGCCCGTCGTCCCGGACGCGCTCACCGAGCTGCTGCGCGAACTGCACGCCCGCCAAGCCGGTTCGGTGCCGCAGCGGCCGGAGTACGCGCCGCCCGGTGCGAGACCCGACGCCGGGAAGGTGCACCGGGACGGCGCGGTGGGATCGAGCCCAGCGCGGGTGAGCGGCGCTGCGGGTGGACACCTGACGGCCGTGGCGGCGGGAGTTCACCGCGGGCGGGCGGGTGCCGACCCGGCCGGCGAGCGCGGCACCGGCTTCGCCACCGACGCCGCCGGCCGGCACTTCGTCCACGTGACCCCCGACGGCCCGCACCCATGGCGGCTGTGGTTCGGCGGGTCGGCCGGGCCGTGGCACGCACGGCCCGGCTCCCGGGCGCCGCGCCTCAGCGGGCGCCGAGGAGGTGTTCGAGGGCGAGCTGGTCCAGCTGCTCGAAGGCCATGCCGCGGCGGGCGGCGGCCCCGGCGTCGAACCCGTCGAAGGCGGAACGGTCGGCCAGCAGCCCGGCCAGGCCGTCCTCGGCGGTGGGCAGGGCGAGCTCGGGCAGCCGGGAGGCGTCGAGGGCGGCCCGTACGTCCGGATCGGCCCGGAAGGCGCGGGAACGCTCCGCCAGCAGCAGGTAGTTGCGCATGCAGGCGGCGGCCGACGCCCACACCCCGGCGGAGTCCTCGGTGCGCGGCGGCTTGAAGTCGAAGTGGCGGGGGCCGTCGTATCCGGCCGACTCCAGCAGGTCGACCAGCCAGAAGGCCTGGCGCAGGTCGCCCGCGCCGAAGCGCAGGTCCTGGTCGTACTTGATGCCGGACTGGCCGTTGAGGTCGATGTGGAACAGCTTGCCGTGCCACAGGGCCTGGGCGATGCCGTGCGGGAAGTTCAGCCCGGCCATCTGCTCGTGGCCGACCTCCGGATTGAGGCCGACCCGGTCGGCCCGCTCCAGCTCGTTGATGAAGGCCAGGGCGTGGCCGATGGTGGGCAGCAGGATGTCGCCGCGCGGTTCGTTGGGCTTCGGCTCGATGGCGAAGCGCAGATCGTAGCCCTGGGTCTCGACGTACTCGCCGAGCAGGTCGAAGGCCTCCTTGAGCCGGTCCAGCGCCGTGCGGACGTCCTTGGCCGCGCCCGACTCCGCGCCCTCGCGGCCGCCCCAGGCGACGTACACGGAGGCGCCGAGTTCCACGGCCAGGTCGATGTTGCGGATCGTCTTGCGCAGCGCGTAGCGGCGTACGTCCCGGTCGTTGGCGGTGAACGCGCCGTCCTTGAACACCGGGTGGGTGAACAGGTTGGTGGTGGCCATCGGCACCTTCAGCCCGGCCGTGTCCAGTGCGGTGCGGAAGCGCTTGACCGCCTGCTCGCGGGCGGAGCCGCCGGCGCCGAAGGGGATCAGGTCGTCGTCGTGGAAGGTGACGCCGTAGGCGCCGAGCTCGGCCAGCCGCTGCACGGCCTCGACCGGGTCGAGGGCGGGCCGGGTGGCGTCGCCGAAGGGGTCCCGGCCCTGCCAGCCGACGGTCCACAGGCCGAAGGTGAACCTGTGCGCGGGAGTGGGGACGAGCGGGTCGCTGGTCATGGGGCGCTCCGGATCCATACCGAGGGCTATTTGTTATGGCGGAAAACAAATTAGTATGCCGAGACGCCAGAAGGAACCCCACCGGAGGAACGCATGTCCGCTCAGCGTGTCGTGATCGGTGTCGACAGCTCCACCCAGTCCACCAAGGCCCTCGCCGTCGACCTGGACTCCGGTGCCGTCCTGGGCGAGGGCCGCGCCCCGCACACCGTCAGCGCGGGCGCCGGACGCGAGAGCGACCCCGAACGGTGGTGGCGGGCGCTCGGCGAGGCCGTGACGGCCACGGGGTGGGCCGACCGCGCCGCCGCGTGCTCGATCGCCGGCCAGCAGCACGGCCTGGTCACCCTCGACGCGGCCGGCCGGCCGGTGCGCCCGGCACTGCTGTGGAACGACGTACGCTCCGCCCCGCAGGCCGCGGCACTCGGCGCCTCGTTCGGGACGGCCGAACTCGCCCACCGCACCGGCAGCGTCCCGACGGCCGCCTTCACCGCCGCCAAATGGGCCTGGCTGCGCGCCCACGAGCCCGCCGCCGCCGACCGCGTCGCCGCCGTCCGGCTTCCCCACGACTACCTCACGGAGCGGCTGACCGGGGAGGCGGTGACCGACCGCGGTGACGCGTCGGGAACCGGCTGGTGGGGCCCGGACGGCTACGACCGGGACATCCTCGGCCGGATCGGCCTCGACCCCCGGCTGCTGCCCCGGGTCCTCCCCCCGGGCGCCCGGGCAGGCGTCGTCCGGGCCGGGATGCCGCTGCGCGAAGGCGCGCTCGTGGCCACCGGAACCGGCGACAACATGGCCGCCGCCCTCGGGCTCGGCCTGACGCCCGGACGGGCGGTGCTCAGCCTCGGCACCTCCGGCACCGTCTACGCCGTGGGCCGGACCCGGCCCGCCGACCCGAGCGGAACCGTCGCAGGCTTCGCCGACGCCCTCGGCGGCTGGCTGCCGCTCGCCTGCACGCTGAACTGCACCCTCGCCGTCGACCGCTTCGCCGCCCTCCTCGGCCGCGACCGCGAGGATGTCCAGCGAGGCGGCACGGTGGTGGTGCTCCCGTACCTGGACGGCGAACGCACCCCGGACCTCCCCGGTGCCTCCGGTCTCGTCCACGGCCTGCGCCACGACACCACACCGGGACAGCTGCTCCAGGCCGCCTACGACGGCGCCGCCCACGCCCTGCTCGCCGCCCTGGACGACGTGCTGCGCGCCGGAGGCGAGACGCCGGCCCCCGACGAACCGCTCCTGCTCATCGGTGGCGGCGCCCGCGGCAGGGCCTGGCAGCGGACCGTCCTGAGGCTGTCCGGCCGGGCCGTCCAACTGCCAGACGCCCGGGAACCGGTCGCGCTCGGGGCCGCCGCACAGGCCGCCGCACTGCTCACCGGAGAGCCCGCCGACGCGGTCGCCCGGCGCTGGCGCACCGCGGAGGGCCGGGTGCTGGAGCCCGTGCCCCGGGACGACGACGCGCTCGAACGGATCACCGATACGCTGCGTCGGGCGCGGACCTTGCAGGAAGTCCCGCCGGCACAGCGATAGGAGGGTCGGCCCGTGACGGGGATCGGCAGGGCGAGCGGGAGCCCGGAAGCCGCGCCCGCCTCGCAGCAGGGGATGCGCCGGCAGAACCTGGCGGTGGTGATCGGCGCGGTCGCCGCGCACGGCCCGCTCTCCCGGGCGGACGTCGCCGGGCACACGGGCCTGACCAGGCCGGCCGTCTCCTCCATGGTCGACGAGCTCATCGGCCGGGGAGCCCTGACCGAGACGGAGACCGCGCCCAGCGGACGCGTCGGCCGCCCCGGCCGGGCACTGGCCCTGAACGACCGGGGCCCCGCGGGCCTCGGCCTGGAGATCGGCGTCACCCACCTCGCCGCCTGCGTCGTGGACCTCCGCGGCGAACCCCGGGTGTGGCGCCGGGTCGAGCGGGCCAACGCGGGCCGGCCGGCCGGGCGGGTCCTGGCGGAGGCCGCCGCACTGGGCGCCGAGGCGGAGTCGGAGGCCGCCGCCCTCGGCCTGCGCGTCGAAGGCCGTGTCCTGGCCGTGCCGGGGGTGGTGCCCAACGCGCCGGGCGGGCTGGTCGAGAACGCGCCCAACCTCGGCTGGCAGGCGGTCCGCCCCGCCGACCACTGGCCCGGCCCGGAGGCCGTTCCCGAGCCGGAGAACGAGGCCAACCTGGGGGCGCTCGCCGAGCAGTGGCACCGGGGGAACCCCGCCGAGACCTTCGTCCACGTCTCCGCCGAGGCCGGAATCGGGGCCGCACTGGTCATCGGCGGGCAGCTGTTCCGGGGCGCCCGCGGCTTCGCCGGCGAACTGGGCCACCTGCCCGTCCACCCGGAGGGTCCCCGCTGCGCCTGCGGGGCGCGCGGCTGCCTGGAGCAGTACGCGGGCCGGGCCGCCGTGCTGCGCGCGGCCGGGCTCGGTTCCGCCGGCGATCCGGTGGCCCTGCTGGCCGAGCGGGCGGCCGCCGGGGACGCGCGGGCCCTGGGCGCCCTGGACCGGGCGGGACGGGCCCTCGGCCTCGCCCTCGCCTCGGCGGTGAACCTGATCGACCCGGACGCGCTCGTCCTGGGCGGAGCCTACGCGGAACTCGCCGACTGGCTCCTCCCGCCGGTCCGCGCCGAACTGGCCGCCCGGATCACCGTCCGCCCCTGGGCCCCGGAAGCGGTACGCCCCTCCGCCCTGGGTCGGCGCGGGCCGGTGCTGGGCGCGGCATGGTCGACCGTACGGCGCATCATCGCCGATCCCACCCGCCTGCCCCTGGGCTGACGGTCAGCCGTCGATGGCCCGGAGCGGACGGAGTCCGTCGAGGGTGCGCTCGGCGAAGCCGGTGGGCCGTTCGCAGACCGAGGGGGCCTCGCCGACGGCGACGTCCTGGTGGCCCAGTGCCGCCAGATGCTCGACGCACAACGCGCCGGTCGCCTCGAAGCCGAGGCCGACGCAGGTCGGCCCCGAGGTGTCGGCGGGCAGCCCGATCCGCACGGACGGACGGCCGGCGCCGCGCGGCAGCGGAGGCCGCCCGTCGTCCAGTGGGCGCCGTCGCCGGGGGAGCCGGGCGGGGTTCGGCCAGCAGCCCGGTCAGGGGCCGCCCACGGTCTCCTCGGCCGTCCGCCCGGCAGCAGCCGCCCGCCCCCGCTCCAGCCGCTCACCCTGCCCGGATCCGCTCCCCGGCCCGCGCGCTCCGGTCGCCGACCGTAAAGGGAGATCCGGAGTCACCGAAGAGCCCTCCACCGCCCGCGGAGCCGAGCCGCGGGGTTCACAGTCCCTGTGCCAGGCGGTAGTACGCCTGGCTCCAGCGGAGTTCGCGCCGGAACCGCTTCGGGGTGGTGGTCCCGTCGATGAGGACGAGTTCCATGCGGAGCATCTCCGCCAGGTCGTCGAGGTGGTCGGAGGTGAGGGCGGTGCTGAGGACGGTGTGGTGCGGCCCTCCGGCCGTCAGCCAGGATTCCGCGGAGGTCCGCAGGTCGGGGCGGGGCCGCCAGACTGCGCGGGCGACGGGCAGGGCGGGCAGCGGCCGGGGCGGTGCCACCACGTCGATGTCGTTGGCGATCAGACGGAACCGGTCGCCGAGGTCGGCGAGGCCCACCACCACCCCCGGCCCGGGGGCCGCGTCGAAGACCAAGCGCACCGGGTCCTCCCGCCCGCCGATGCCGAGGGGGTGGACCTCGCACCTGGGCCGGTCGGCCGCGATCGTGGGGCAGACTTCCAGCATGTGCGCCCCGAGGATGAGCTGGTCGCCGGGCGTCATGTCGTAGGTGTAGTCCTCCATGAAGGAGGTGCCGCCCGGGAGCCCGGCGGCGGCCGCCTTGAGGGCGCGCAGCAGGGTTGCGGTCTTCCAGTCACCCTCGCCCCCGAAGCCGTAGCCCTGGGCCATGAGCCGCTGGACCGCGAGGCCGGGCAGCTGGCGCAGGCCTCCCAGGTCCTCGAAGTTGGTGGTGAAGGCCCCGAAGCCGCCCGCTTCGAGGAAGGTGCGCAGACCGGCTTCGATGCGGGCCGCGTAACGCAGCGCGTCGTGCCGTTCTCCTCCCGGCCGCAGTTCCGGCGCCAGGTGGTACAGGTCCGCGTACTCCTTGACGAGGTCGGTCACGCCGGTCTCGTCCGCGCCGTCGACGACCTCCACCAGGTCGTTGACCCCGTAGGTGTTGACGGAGACGCCGAAGCGCAGCTGGGCCTCGACCTTGTCGCCCTCGGTGACGGCGACGTCGCGCATGTTGTCGCCGAACCGGGCGACCTTGAGGGTGGCCAGTTCGGTCCGCGCGGCGGCGGCCCGCGCCCAGACCGCGACGCGTGCGGTCGTCACCGGATCGCTGACGTGCCCGGCCACGGTCTTGCGGGGCACGCCGAGACGGGCCTGGACGTGCCCGAACTCCCGGTCCCCGTGCGCGGCTTGGTTGAGGTTCATGAAGTCCATGTCGATGGTGTCCCAGGGCAGGGCCACGTTCGACTGGGTGTGGAGGTGCAGCAGCGGCTTGCGCAGCGCGTCCAGTCCGGCGATCCACATCTTGGCCGGCGAGAAGGTGTGCATCCAGGCGATCAGGCCGACGCACCGGTCGTCGGCGTTCGCGTCGAGGCACGTCCGGCGGATGGCGTCGGCGCCGGTCAGCACCGGCTTCCACACGACTCGGGCGGGAATGCCGGGGACGTCGGCCAGGGTGGTGGCGATCCGCCGCGACTGTTCGGCGACCTGCTTGAGGGTCTCCTCCCCGTACAGGCCTTGGCTGCCGGTGAGGAACCAGATTTCCTGGGCGGGAGACGTTCGGCTGGGCACATGGACTCCTGGAGGTGACGTCCCGCCACGGGGGTGGGGGCGGCGGGCGGGGAAGTGGTGACGGACAGCGGGGCGAGGGGTCAGCCCCCGGTGCGGGCCGTGTCGCGGATGCTCCTCAGCCGGTGCAGCATGCCGCCGGTGCCGAAGTGGTCGTGCAGGAGCCGGTATTCGGCGAAGAGGGCGTCGTAGGCGTCGGCCCGTGAGGCGTCGGGCGTGTAGACGGCGGGCCGTCGGCGGCCCATGGCGGCGGTGGCCGTGCGTACGTCCGCGTGGGCGCCGGCGGCCACGGCGGCGTGGATGGCCGACCCGAGGGCGGGGCCCTGGCCGGACGCGGCGAGGGAGACGGGGCGGCGCAGCACGTCGGAGTAGATCTGCATCAGCAGTTCGTTCTTGGCCAGTCCGCCGGCGACGATGAACTCGCGCACCGGTACCCCGCCCGCCTCCAGCGCCTCCACGATGACGCGGGTGCCGAACGCGGTCGCCTCGAGCAGCGCCCGGTAGACGTCCTCGGGGCGGGTCGCGAGGGTGAGGCCCACGACGACCCCGGAGAGGTGGTGGTCGACGAGGACCGAACGGTTGCCGTTCAGCCAGTCGAGGGCGACCAGTCCGTGGGCGCCGACCGGCTGCCCGGCGGCCTTCCGGGTCAGCAGGGTGTGCAGGTCCTCGCCGCGGTCGGCGGCCTCGGCGAGGTACTCCGCGGGGACGCCCTGGTCCAGCACCCAGGCGAAGACGTCGCCGACCGCGCTCTGGCCGGCCTCGTAGCCGTAGGTCCCCTCGACGATCCCGCCGTTGACGACACCGCAGATGCCGGGGACGTCGGCGAGGACGGGGGCGTTCACGACGTGGCAGGTGGAGGTGCCCATGATGGCGAGCAGCTGCCCGTCCTCGACGGCCCGGGCCGCCGCCGCGGTGACATGGGCGTCGACGTTGCCCGCGGCCACGGCGATGCCGGGACGCAGCCCCGTCCATGCCGCCGCCTCCGTGCTCAGCGAGCCCACTCGGGAGCCCAGCGCGGAGAGGGGGAATTCGAGGCGGGTGCGCGCGAAGTCGGCGAACCGGGGGTTCAGCGCGGCCAGGTACTCCTCGCTCGGGTAGGCGCCGTCCTGGTGGATGCCCTTGTACCCGGCCGTGCAGGCGTTGCGGGACTCGGTTCCGGTGAGCTGCCACACGATCCAGTCGGCGGCCTCGATCCACCGCGCGCAGGTGTCGTAGACGAGAGGATCCTCCTCCAGGACCTGGAGGGCCTTCGCGAACTGCCACTCGGCGGAGATCCTCCCGCCGTAGCGGGCGATCCACTTCTCCCCGCGGGCGTGGGCGAGTTCGTTGATCCGGTCGGCGTACGGCTGGGCCGCGTGGTGCTTCCACAGCTTGGGCCACGCGTGGGGCCGTGCGGCGAGCTCGGTCTCGGCGAGGGGCGTTCCGTCGGCCAGCGCGGGCAGCACGGTGCACGCGGTGAAGTCGGTGGCGATGCCGATCACCGCGGCGGGATCCACCCCGGCCGCCGCCACCGCCTCCGGGACGGCGCGGCACAGCACGTCCCGCCAGTCCTGCGGGTGTTGCAGGGCCCAGTCCGGAGGCAGCTGCGCGCCGCCGTGCGGCAGGTGCCGGTCGATGACCCCGTGCCGGTAGGCGTGGACCGCCGCGGCCAGCTCCTGACCGTCGCGGACCCGCACCACCACGGCGCGGCCCGACAGCGTGCCGAAGTCGACGCCGACCGTGTACTGCTCCGGTTCCTCGGGACTCGGGGTGGGCGCGGGGGGATGGGGTGACGTCAACGGAGTGCCTTTCGATGGAGTCGGAGGGCAGCGGGCGGCCCGGCGGACGCGGTTGCCCGCCCGCGATCAGGGCAGTCGGCCCGCGTGATCGGTGGTCGGCCCGCGTGATCGGTGGTCCCCGCAGTGTGAGCGCTAACAATGCTGCGAGGCAAGGGGCCCGGGCGGTCGTATGCGAGCTTCTTCGGTGCGACGGCCTGCGCGCGCCGGACGGGCGAGTCGATCTGCCCGGGGGTGCTGCGGGTCGCGGCACGCCCAGGGCGGCGAGGCGGACGGCATCGCGGAAAGCCGGAGCCCGTCCCGCGGCCGCACTGGGGTGGTCACGGACAGGTAACGCACGCAAGGGGCTTGAGAACGTGACTTGTTAGCGCTCACAATGCGACGGCGCCCCCTTCCCAGGTGACCCCCTCTCCTGCCGATCCCCTCCCCGCCCCACCCCGGCCATTCCGGCCGTCGTGTGCCGCCGCCTCCTCCGTGCACCCCGAAAGGACCCCCGACATGGCTCGCAGAACAGCCCTCGCCCTCGCCGCCGCCCTCCTCGCCTCCTCGGCGTTGACCGCCTGCTCCACCGAGAACCCCGGCTCCGCCTCCGCCCCGGGGGCCAAGAAGGGCTCCGGCGGCGCCATCACGCTCGGCTTCGCCCAGGTCGGAGCCGAGAGCGGCTGGCGCACCGCCAACACCAAGTCGGTCCAGGAGGCGGCGAAGAAGGCCGGGATCGACCTCAAGTTCTCCGACGCCCAGCAGAAGCAGGAGAACCAGATCAAGGCGATCCGCAACTTCATCCAGCAGAAGGTCGACGTCATCGCCTTCTCGCCGGTCGTGGAGTCCGGCTGGGACACCGTGCTGAAGGAAGCCAAGGACGCGGGCATCCCGGTCATCCTCACCGACCGCGCCGTGGACACCAAGGACACCTCCCTCTACAAGACCTTCCTGGGCTCGGACTTCGTCAAGGAGGGCAAGTCCGCGGGGGAGTGGCTGACCGGCGCGTACGCGAACGAGCAGGGCCCGGTCAACATCGTCGAACTGCAGGGCACCACGGGCTCCGCACCCGCCAACGACCGCAAGGCCGGCTTCGCCGACGTCATCCGCGCCGACGGCAAGTTCAAGATCGTCGCCTCGCAGTCGGGCGACTTCACCCGTGCCAAGGGCAAGGAGGTCATGCAGGCGTTCCTGAAGTCCGAGAAGGACATCGACGTCCTCTACGCCCACAACGACGACATGGCCCTCGGCGCCATCCAGGCGATCGAGGAGTCCGGCAAGAAGCCCGGGACGGACATCAAGGTGATCTCGGTCGACGGCATCAAGGACGCCTTCGTCGCGATGACCGAGGGCAAGATCAACGTCGTGGTGGAGTGCAACCCGCTGCTCGGCGACCAGCTGATGGAGCTCGCCAAGAAGGTCGCGGCGGGCGAGGAGGTGCCGCCCCGCGTCGAGACCGAGGAAGGCGTCTTCCCGCAGGACAAGGCCGCGGCCGCGCTGCCGTCCCGGAAGTACTGACGCGGCCCGTCCGGTGACGGAGGAGGCCCGGAGCCGGTGTCTCCTCCACTCCCCGAGCCCGCTCCACCACCCCACCCACGAGAGGAGGGCGGATGGCATCCCCGTCCACCCCGCGGCCCGCGGACGCCGGCGGCCCGCCGCCGGTCCTGGAAGCCCAGGGCATTCGCAAGCAGTTCCCGGGGGTGCTCGCCCTCGACGGAGTCGCCCTGCGGCTCTTTCCCGGTGAGGTGCACGCCCTGATGGGCGAGAACGGCGCCGGCAAGTCCACCTTGATCAAGGTGCTCACCGGTGTCCACCCCGCCGACGGCGGCACCGTCCTCGTCGACGGCCGGCCCCACACGTTCGGGGACCCCCTCCAGGCGCAGCAGGCCGGTATCAGCACCGTCTACCAGGAGGTCAACCTCTGCCCGAACATCTCGGTCGCCGAGAACATCCTCATCGGGCGCGAACCGCGCAGGTTCGGCCTCGTCCACTGGTCCGCGATGCGCCGGCGGGCGGCGGAACTGCTGACGGAACTGGACCTCGACCTCGACGTCACCGGTCTGCTCGGTTCGCACTCCCTGGCGGTGCAGCAACTGGTCGTCATCGTCCGGGCGGTGGACGTCTCGGCGAAGGTGCTCGTCCTGGACGAACCCACCTCCAGCCTGGACCGGGAGGAGGTCGCCCAGCTCTTCACCCTGGTACGGCGCCTGCGCGACCGCGGTGTGGCCATCCTGTTCGTCACGCACTTCCTCGACCAGGTCTTCGACCTCTGCGACCGCGTCACCATCCTGCGCAACGGCCGCCTGGAAGGCGAGTACGCCATCGGTGAACTCACCCCGGTGACACTGGTGCAGCGCATGATCGGCGGCGAACTGGCCACCCTCGACCAGCTGTCCGACCGCGCCCACGAGACGGCGGCCGAACGGGCGGCAGGCGAACCCTTCCTCCGGGCGCGCCGGCTGGGCCGCACGGGCTCGATCGAACCGTACGACCTCGACATCCATGCCGGTGAGGTCATCGGTCTGGCCGGCCTCCTGGGCTCGGGCCGCACCGAGGTGGCCCGTCTCCTGTTCGGCGCGGACAGCGCGGACGCCGGGGACGTGAGCATCGAGGGCGAGAAGGTGCTCCTGCGCACGCCCCGCCACGCCATCGCCCGGGGCATCGCCTTCTGCTCCGAGAACCGCAAGTCCGAGGGGCTGGTGGGCGAGCTCACGGTCCGCGAGAACATCGTCCTCGCCCTGCAGGCGGCCCGCGGCTGGACCAGGCCGCTGGCCCGTGCCACACAGGACGAACTGGCCCGGAACTGGATCACAGCCCTGGACATCCGCCCCGCCGACCCGGAGGCGCAGGTACGCCACCTCAGCGGAGGCAACCAGCAGAAGGTCCTCCTCGCGCGGTGGCTGCTGACCGACCCCCGGCTCCTGATCCTCGACGAACCCACCCGGGGCATCGACATCGGGGCCAAGGCGGAGATCCAGAAGCTCGTGGCGCGCCTGGCGGGCGAGGGCACCGCCGTGCTGTTCATCTCGGCGGAACTGGAAGAGGTCCTGCGCCTGAGCCACCGCATCGCCGTGCTCCGCGACCACCGCATGGTGGCCACCCTCAGGAACGACCACACCGTCACACCCGAACGCATCCTCACGACCATCGCCACCGGAGCGGACTCATGACCCCCCAGCCCGGCACGTCCGGGGCGGCCGGCGCGATCCGGAGACGACTGGCCGGCCACCGCCTGCTGTGGCCGACGCTCGTCCTCCTCGCCCTGCTCCTCGGCAACCTCGCCTTCCACCACGACTTCTTCTCCGTCCGGGTACGCGACGGCCACCTCTACGGCAGCCTCGTCGACATCCTCCAGTTCGGCGCGCCCCTCACCCTGGTGGCACTCGGCATGACCCTCGTCATCGCCACCCGCGGCATCGACCTCTCGGTCGGGTCCACCGTCGCCATCGCCGCGGCCGTGGCCTGCGCGCACATCTCCACCGCCACGCGTCCCGGCAGCGTCGCCACCATGCTCACGGCCGTCGCCCTCGCCCTCGGCGTCGCCCTCGTGCTGGGCCTCGCCAACGGCTTCCTGGTGTCCGGGCTGGGGGTGCAGCCCATCGTGGCCACCCTGATCCTCATGGTCGCGGGCCGCGGCGTCGCCCAGTTGATCACCGACGGCCAGATCATCACGGTGAGCAGCGGCCCGTACAAGATGATCGGAGGCGGCTACTGGCTGACCCTCCCCTTCGCCGTCCTCCTGGCCGCGGCCCTCGTCGCGCTCACCGCCTTCGTCACCCGGCGCACCGCCCTCGGCATGCTGATCGAGTCCGTGGGCGGCAACCCCGCCGCCAGCCGCCTGGTCGGCATCCGCGCCGGCGGCCTGCTCGCCCTGGTCTACGTCTTCAGCGCGCTGTGCGCCGCCGTCGCCGGACTGATGATCAGTTCCAACGTCTCCAGTGCCGACGGCAACAACGCCGGCCTGTGGATCGAACTCGACGCGATCCTCGCCGTCGTCGTCGGCGGCACGGCCCTGACCGGAGGACGCTTCTCCCTCGGCGGCACCGTTCTGGGCGCCCTGATCATCCAGACCCTGTCCACCACCGTCTACACCCTCGGCGTCCCGCCCGAGACCACCCTCGTCTTCAAGGCCTTCGTCGTCATCGTCGTCTGTCTCGTGCAGTCCCCCGTCTTCCGGGCCAAGGCCCTGCGCCGCCGCGGGACGCGCACCCCCCGATCGCACACCACTGCGGGCGCCGCCCCGCAGCAGCAGGAGGTACGCGCATGAGTACCGGCATCGCGGCCGCCGCCGCGCAGCTGACCCGCCCCTTCGCGACGGTGTCCCCGCGCACCCGCACCCGTATCCCGCTGATCGTCACGGCCGTCCTGCTGGCGGGCATGTTCAGCATCGGATCGGTGCGCTACGAGGGCTTCCTCTCCGCGCAAGTCGTACTGAACCTGCTGATCGACAACGGATTCCTCCTGGTCGTCGCGGTCGGGGCGACCTTCGTCATCCTCACCGGCGGCATCGATCTGTCCGTCGGCTCCATGGTGGCCCTGTCGACCATGCTCACCGCATGGCTGGTCGAGTCGCACGGCTGGCCCCTGGCCACCGTCGTACCCCTGGTCCTGCTGGTCGGTGCCGCGAGCGGGACGCTCATGGGCTGGATCATCCACACCTTCGAGATCCAGCCGTTCATCGTGACCCTGGCCGGCATGTTCCTCGCCCGCGGCCTCTGCTACACCATCAGCACCGAATCGATCACGATCAGCGACCCCGGCACGGCGGCCATCGCGCAGACCCGGCTGTACGGCCCGGGAGGACTCTTCGTCTCCATCCCGGTCGTCATCGCCCTGGCCGTGCTGGCGACCGCCTTCGTCGTACTGCACCACACCCGCTTCGGCCGCAACGTGTACGCGCTGGGCGGCAACGAGTCCTCCGCGCGCCTGATGGGTCTTCCGGTGGGCTCCACCAAGATCGCCGTATACGCCGTCAGCGGCCTGTGCTCGGCGCTCGGCGGCCTGCTGCTGACCTTCTACATGCTCTCCGGCTACGCCCTCCACGCCATGGGCATGGAACTCGACGCGATCGCCGCCACCGTGATCGGCGGCACGCTGCTGACCGGAGGCTCCGGCTTCGTCCTGGGCACCGCCCTCGGCGTGCTCGTCCTCGGCATGATCCAGACGGTCGTCAACTTCCAGGGCACGCTCAGCTCCTGGTGGACCCGGATCGTCATCGGTGCCCTGCTGCTCGTGTTCATCGTGCTGCAACGGCTGATGAGCGGGCGCCGCCCCGCCGCCGACTGATCCCCCGCCCCCTTCCGCCCGTACGTCCCGTGCCGACGCGTTCGGGTGCCGCGACCCCGGCCCGCCGCGCGGCCCCCTCCGATGGACCGACTCCCAGGGAACACCGCCGTGACCAACGCATCCGAACCCGCCGGCCGCACCACCGGGACCCCGCGGACCGCCCCCGGCCCGCGGACGGGCCGCCCCCCGCGCACGGACGGTGAGGGAACGGGGGAGAGGTGGCGGTTCGGCTTCCCCGGCCGGGCCCGCGCGGAGGTCCACACGCGCGGCGCCCGCCTCCATTCCCTCACAGTGCCGGACCGCTGGGGCCACCCGGCCGATGTGGTGCTCGCCGCCCTCGACCCCGCCGCCTTCGAGGGCTCCGCACGCTACTTCGGTGCGACGGTGGGCCGTTACGCCAACCGCATCGCGGGCGGCCGGCTCGTCGTCGACGGCGTCACCCACCGGCTCGCCACCCAGGAGGACGGGCACACCCTGCACGGCGGTCCCGACGGGTTCGACCAGCGCGTGTGGCGGTGCGAACCCTTCCACTCCGCGCACCGCACCGGTGTCCGGCTGTTCCTGCACAGCCCCGACGGCGACCAGGGATTCCCCGGAGCCCTGGACGTCCGCGTGACCTACGCGCTGGACCGCCAGGACAACCTGACCGTGTCCTACCGGGCGGTCGCCGACGCGCCGACGATCGTCAACCTCACCAACCACGCCTACTGGAACCTCGAAGGAGAGGGGCGCGGCAACGTCCTCTCCCACCACCTCCAGGTGGACGCCCCCCTCTACACCCCCGTGGACGCCGAGCTGATCCCCGACGGCCCCCACCGCCCGGTCAGCGGCACCCCGCTCGACCTCCGTCGCCCCCGGCGGCTCTCCGACGCCCTGACCCGTACGGATCCGCAACTGGCCCTCGCCGGCGGCGGCTTCGACCACAACTGGGTCCTCGACGACGCCCGGCGGGCCCGCCCCCGGAGGGCCGCCGTGCTGTACGCGCCCGCATCCGGCCGGCGCATGGAAGTGCGCACCACGGAACCGGGCATCCAGGTCTACACCGCCCAGGGCCTGACCGGTGACATCACGGGCAAGGGGGGCAGGCCGTACCGCGCCTACGCGGGCGTCGCGCTGGAAACCCAGCACTTCCCCGACTCCCCGAACCGCCCCGACTACCCGACGGTCCTGCTGCGCCCGGGCCGGCCGTACCGGTCCACCACGGTCCACGCCTTCACCACCGTCGCCGCCTGACGGGGCGCCGTACGCGGTAGCGCGGGGGCCGCCCGTCCCACCGCCCGTGGGGGAGCGGTCCCCGGGCGGTGGCGGTGGAGGTCATTCCCGGGCGGGAGGGATTCTGCGGGCCGTACTGGCGCGCACGATGAGCTCGGGCGCCACGACCAGGTGCGTCGGCTCGTCCGTCCGGCCCTCGATGTGGTCCAGGAGCAGCCCGATGCTGTCGCGGCCGAGGGAGGCGAAGTCCTGACGGATCGTCGTCAGCGGGGGCGGGAAGAACTCCGCCTCCGGGATGTCGTCGAAGCCGGCGACCGCCACGTCCTCCGGCGTGCGCAGGCCCGCTTCCCGCAACGCCCGCAGGACTCCGAGGGCCATCTGGTCGTTGGCGACGAACACCGCGGTGAGACCCGGCCCCCGCCCCCGTGACGCCCGCACCCGGCCCGCGAGCTGCTGGCCGGCCTGGTACCCCGACAGGGGGCTCCAGTCGCCGCGCAGCAGGGGCGGCACCTCGGCGCCGGCCTCGCGCAGCGCGTCCTCCCACCCCTGCGTACGGGCCTCGCTCTCCAGCCAGTCGGGCGGGCCCGCGACGTGCCACACGGTGGCGTGGCCCGAGGCGAGGAGATGTTCCGTGATCAGGCGGGCGCCGAGGTGCTGGTCCAGTGACACCCCCGGCAGGTCCAGGGTGTGGCCGCCCTCCACGGTGACCACCGGACACGGTGCCTCCAGTGCCGCCAGGGCCCTCACCGCGTCCCGCTGGGGAGTGACGGCGACGATCCCCTCCACCCCCCACCCGGCGAGGTGCTGCATGGCTTCGGCGAGGGCCGTCCGCGTGGCGGTCCGCAGCGTGACGGCGGAGGTCAGGTACCCGCGCTCCCGGGCCGCCTCCTGGACTCCCGCCACGGTGCTTGCGGGCCCGTGCAGCGTGGTGTTCACCGCGATGACGCCCAGCGTGTGGGTCCGGCGCGTGGCCAGGGCCCGGGCCGCCGAGTTGCGGCGGTACCCCAGCTGCTCGATGACCTGCGTCACCGCGGCCCGGGTCTTGGCGCTGACGTTCGGGTGGTCGCTGAGCACCCGGGAAACGGTCTGGTGGGACACGCCGGCGACGCGCGCGACGTCCGTCATCGTGGGCGCTCGCGGGACGTCTGGGAGCTGGGTCAACCCTCTTCCTTTCCTCGTCGAGCGGCCTTCCCTCACGGTACCGAACCGGCCGCGGCCCGCACACGTCCCGGACCGATCGGGAGCATGGCGGCACGGCATCGATGTTGGCGCTCACATTATGCAGCGATGAGCGGGTCCTGTGGGAAGGAATCTTCTCCTCTCCTCTTGAGCTTCACGCGTGTTAGCGCTCACAATCTGAACCGGGGGAGCTCCGCTCGTCGCAGCCGCGACGCCGGGCGCGCGTGCCCCGATCGGTCCAGCCCATCCATGCGCGACCGCGGGACCCGCCGGAGGCCGGCACGGGAACCGGCGCGCATGCCGAGAGACGGTGAGAGCGTAGTGAGCGAGACCCTCCTCAAGGACCTCCGTCGCGAGGTCCTCGCGGCCAACCTGCGCATCCCGGAAGCCGGACTCGCCACCCTCACCTGGGGAAACGTCAGCGGAGTGGACCGCGACGCCGGTGTCTTCGTGATCAAGCCGTCCGGGGTCTCGTACGCCGACCTCACCGAGGAGGACCTGGTGGTGGTGGCATTGGAGGACGGGCGGGTGGTCGACGGGCACCTCAGGCCGTCCACCGACACCGAGACCCACCGGTGCCTCTACCGGGCCTTTCCCTCCATCGGCGGCGTCACCCACACGCACTCGGCGCACGCCGTCGCCTTCGCCCAGGCGCGCCGCCCGATCCCCGTGCTCGGCACGACGCACGCCGACACCTTCAACGGGCCCGTTCCCGTGACGGCGGACCTCACCGCCGAGCAGTGCGCGAAGGACTACGAGTACAACACCGGACAGGTGATCGTCGCCCGGCTCGACGGCGATCCCCGCCGGGCCGACGAGGTCCCCGGAGCGCTGGTCTCGCGGCACGGCCCCTTCACCTGGGGCGCCACCGCGAAGGCGGCGCTGGAGAACGCCATCGTCTGCGAGGCGGTGGCGGAGATGGCGCTGCACACCCTGGCCCTGGGGTCCCGCCTCGGGCACACTTCCGAGCCGCCGGCCCACCTGCTGGCGCGGCACTTCACCCGCAAGCACGGACCGGACGCCTACTACGGCAACACCCCTCCCGCCCCACGCGCCTGAAGGGGGCGGGGCGGGCTGACCGGGCCGGGTGGTGCCGTGGCTGCGACCACCACCCGGCCCGGAGTCTCAGAAGGCCGCCGCCGCCCCGGATGCGGCGGCGTGTTCGTGCTCGCAGGCGTCGTCGATGCCGTACGTCTCCCACGCGGGGAACTCGTCCCCGGCCGGGACCGGTTCGTCCGGGCTGAGCAGGCAGGCCTCGAGCGCCGCCCGGAGCGCGTCGGCGCGCAGGCCGGTGCCGATGAAGACCAGCTCCTGGCCCTGGGCGGAGTCCGGGCCGCGGGCCCCCGAGGGCTCGAACCGGGCCACCGCGCCGGCCTGGGACCACAGGCCCGTCACCCGGGGGCGGCTGGCGAGCCAGAAGAACCCCTTGGAGCGCAGGACCCGGCCGAAGGTGCCGCTGTCGAGGCCCTTGGTGACGAACGTCCACAGCCTGCCGGGGTGGAAGGCCGTGTCGGCGCGGAACACCAGCGAGGAGATGCCGTACTCCTCGGTCTCCGGGACGTGGTCCCCGTTGAGCTCCTTGACCCACCCCGGGGCCTGCTGGGCCCGCTCCACGTCGAACAGCCCGGTGCCCAGGACCTGTTCGAGCGCCACGTGGCCGCGTACGGCCGGCACCAGCCGGGCCTCGGGATTGAGCCGGGCGAGGGTGGCGCGCAGCCGGGCGGCGTCGTCCGGTCCGACCAGGTCGAGCTTGTTGAGGACGATGACGTCCGCGAACTCGACCTGGTCCATGAGCAGATCGCTGACGGTCCGCTCGTCGTCCTCGTACTGGTCGAGACCGCGCGCCACGAGTTCGTCCCCGCCGGCGAGTTCCCGGAGGAAGTTGGCGGCGTCGACGACGGTGACCATGGTGTCGAGGCGGGCGAGGTCGCCGAGGGTGGCGCCGTCGTCCCGTGGGAAGGAGAAGGTGGCGGCCACCGGCATGGGCTCGGAGATGCCGCTGGACTCGATGAGCAGGTAGTCGAACCGGCCTTCGCGTGCCAGCCGGTCGACTTCCTCGAGCAGGTCGTCGCGCAGGGTGCAGCAGATGCACCCGTTGGTCATCTCGACCAGCCGCTCCTCGGTGCGCGAGAGCGCCGCCTCGCCGCCGCGCACGAGCGCGGCGTCGATGTTCACCTCGCTCATGTCGTTGACGATGACCGCGACCCGCAGGCCTTCGCGGTTGCCGAGGACATGGTTGAGCAGGGTGGTCTTCCCGGCGCCGAGGAAGCCGGACAGGACCGTAACCGGCAGGCGGTCGTACGGGGCCACGGGGTCAGCCTTCGGGATGGACGAGGCCGCGCTCGTACGCCTTCACCAAGCGTTGCGGGACCTGGTGGACGATCCCGTCGACGGTGACCGGCACGAGCCGGGGCGTGGTCGCCTTCCACTGGGCGCGGCGGTGACGGGTGTTGCTGCGGGACATCTTCCGCTTGGGGACGGCCATGGTGGGGCTCCTCGGTCTCGGTTACACCGGGAAGCTATATGAAAATGGATCCCATTACCAAATCTGGGTCCGCGTACGCGTGCGGCGCCGCCGGGGCCGCGGGTCCCCGTCGGAGTGCCGCACGCGTACGGACGTGGAGGCCCGCTACCAGGAGGACTTGGTCACTCCGGGCAGGAAGCCGGCGTGGGCCTGCTGCCGGACCCGCACGCGGGAGAGTCCGAACTTGCGCAGGTGGCCGCGGGGGCGGCCGTCCACGCTGTCGCGGTTGCGGACGCGCGTGGCGCTGGCGTCGCGCGGCTGGCGGCGCAGCTCCGCGAGGGCGGCCTCGCGTTCGGCCGTGGTGGAGGGCGTGCGGCGGATGACCTCCTTGAGCTCGGCGCGCCGGGCGGCGTACCGCTCGACGGTCTCCTCGCGCTTCTCGTTCCGCGTGATCTTGCTCTTCTTCGCCATCAGACCTTGCCTCCCCGGGCGCGGATCCGGGCCACGGCGGCCTCGATGCCGATCGCGTCCACGGTCTTGATCGCCTTGGCGCTGAGCGTCAGGCGGACGTGGCGCCCCTCGCCGGCGAGCCAGTACCGCTTGTGCTGGACGTTGGGGTCGAAGCGGCGCGAGGAGCGCCGGTGCGAGTGGGAAATGGTGTTGCCGAAACCGGGCTTGGCGCCGGTCAGCTGGCAGTGGGCGGACATGGTTCTGCTCCTTCTTCGGGTGGTCCCATTGTTGATAATGGAAACCATTGTCATATACTAGCGGCACGAACGCGGCGGGATCCGCCCGGTCACCGGGCTCCGCTCTCTTGCGGACGGCGCGTTCGCCCGCGTCACCCGCGAGAACCGGCCGCCGCGCCGCCTTCCGCGAAGGGCGCCGACTCCGCGCCCCCCGCCCCACCATCGAAAGGCCCCCTGTCATGAAGCCCGGGATCCACCCCGCCTACGGGCCCGTCGTCTTCCGCGACTCCGCCTCCGGCACCGCTTTCCTCACCCGCTCCACGATGACCAGCGACAAGACCGTCGACTGGGAGGACGGCCACACCTACCCCGTCGTGGACGTGGAGATCTCCTCCGCGAGCCACCCCTTCTACACCGGCACCGCGCGGGTGCTCGACACCGCCGGCCGCGTCGAACGGTTCGAGCGCCGCTACGGGGCCCGCTGATGGCCCGCGGCCGGCAACTTCCCGTCGTGCTCGTCGCGGGCCTCCACGCCGAGGCCCGCACGGAGGTCGTCGAACGCCTGCTGCGGAGCGTCCCGGGCAGCGTGGCGCTGCACCACGACCTGGCGACGGCACCGGACGGCACCGTGCTCCGCCTGGTGCGGGACGCCTCGGGCGTCCTGTCCCGGGCGGAGACGCCCCTGGTCAACGACTGCGCCTGCTGCGCGCTGCGCGAGGACCTGGTACCCGAGCTGGAGCGCATGGCGGACGACGGCCTGACCCGGCTCGCCGTGGTCGAGCTGTGGGACTCGGTCGAACCGAAGGCCATGGCGGAGGTCATCGCCGGACACGGCGGCGAACGGCTGGCCGTGACGGGCGTGATCACCGCGGTGGACCCCGCGCTCGTCCTGCCCTGCCTCGCCAACGGCGACGACCTCGCCGAGGCCGGACTCGCCGCGGCCCCCACCGACCAGCGGACCGTCGGCGACACCTGGGCCCGTCAGCTGGAGTACGCGTCCGTCCTCGCCGTCGTCGACAGTGACGATGCCGATGACGAGGACCACGCCCTGCTCGCACAACTGCATCCCACCGCCCGCCGCGTCCCGGCCGCGTCGGCCGATCTCGCACGGGCCGCCTTCGCCGGTTTCGACATCGAGGCCGCGGCGGCCGCACAGCACCCCGCCTGTGCGCTCCTGCCCCAGGACGCCGACGAGGCCGGTGTCACCACGTTCGTCTGGCACCGCCGCAGGCCCTTCCATCCGGAACGCCTCTACCGGGCGCTGGAGGACCTGTGCTGCGCCGCCGCCCGCAGCCGCGGCCGGTTCTGGCTCGCCGACCGCCCGGACACCCTGCTCGCCTGGGACGCGGCCGGCGGAGCGCTGTGCGTGGAGAGCGCCGGGCCGTGGCTGGCGTCACTGCCCGACGCGGCCTGGGAGATGGTCCCGCCCGTGCGCCGGGCGGCGGCCGCACTCGACTGGCACCCCGACCACGGCGACTGCTGCCAGCACCTCGTCTTCACCTCGCCCGGCCTGGACCGCGACGGTCTCGAACGGCTCCTGGACTCCTGCCTCCTGACGGACGCGGAGTACGAGGCCGGGCGTGAGGGCTGGAAGCGCCTGCCCGCCGCCTTCGACTCCCTCCTCGACGCCGCCTGACCCGTACGCCCTGACCGCGGCCGCCCGAGGCCGCAGCCGAAACGTCCAGAACAAGGAGACACCGCCATGGCCCGAACCCCCCAGCCCCGCAAGCCCCTGAAGTCCCGCCCCAACCCGCTCGACGCGGCCGGGATCACCTCCATCGACTACAAGGACACCGACCTGCTGCGGAAGTTCATCTCCGACCGGGGGAAGATCCGCAGCCGGCGCGTCACCCGGGTCACGGCCCGGCAGCAGCGGGCCCTCGCCGCCGCCGTCAAGAACGCGCGGGAGATGGCCCTGCTGCCCTACGCCGGCCGCTGAACCGCCGCGCCCGCCGGGGAGGAGGCGAAGGCGGGCGACGGCGCGGCCCCCGCCGCGGGGAGCGGCATCTCGAAGTGGACGGTGCCGAAGCCTCCGTGTTCCCCGGTGGTGCGGGCGTCGAAGACCTCGGTGGCCATGCTGCGCCAGAAGTGTTCCGCGCCGGGGATGTCCACGTTGGTGTGCAGGTAGACGCGTTCGTAGCCGGGTACGGCCGCGGCGAACGCGCAAGCGGTGTGCACCATGGCGCGGGCGAGCCCGTGCCGCCGGTGGCCGGGGCGCACGTACACGCGCAGCAGCTGCGCGGTCCGCTCCGAGGGGTAGCGCTCGGCGAGGGCGCGCGGGTGCGGCGGATGGGCGGGGCCGCGCGAGTGGAGTGCGGTGGTGCCGACCACCTCGCCGTCGTCGCGTACGGCCACGACGAGGGTGTGGCGGGGATGCCGCAGGTAGGTGCCGTCCAGATCGACGACGTCGGAGTGCCAGTCCGGCACGTACCCGTAGCCGAACTCCCGGTAGAAGGTGTCCAGCATGACGCTCCGGGCGCCGGGCAGGTCCTCGGCCTTCGCCTGCCGCACCGTGTACGGGCCGATCCTCTGATCCCGCGTCAGCACTTTCATCGCACTCCGCCTCTCGTGTTCCGGGGGCCGCAGGCTATCGGAAAACTGATCTATTGGAAATGAAAACGATTTCCTATAACGTCTGCGTCGCACAGAGCCGACGCAGTCTGGGAGGAAGTCCTGTGGGACATCTGCTGGTGATCGAAAGCTGGGTGGGGTCGATGAGCAGGCTGCTGCCCAGGGCCATCCGAGAGGAGGGGCACGAGTTCACCTTCGTGACCCGCGACCTGCACCACTACCTGCGCGCGCACCCCGCGGGGGACGGGCCGCATCCGCTGCTCACGGCCCGCAACGTCATCACGGCGGACACCAACGACACGGCCGCGCTCCTGGAGCGGGTGGAGGGCCTGCACGCCGTCCTCGGCTTCGACGGGGTGGTCTCCTCGTGCGACTACTACCTGCCCGCCGTCGCGCACACCGCCCGCCGGCTCGGCCTGCCCGGGCCCTCCCCGGAGGCCGTCGAGGCGGCCTGCCGCAAGGACCTGACGCGCCGTGTGCTCGCCGGTGCCGGGGTGGCCGGGCCCCGGTTCGCGCTCTGCGAGGGGGTTGGGGAGGCGGCCGCCGCCGCTCGTGAGATCGGATACCCGCTCGTGGTCAAACCGGTGGACCTGTGTGCGGGCATGCTGGTCCGCGCGGTCGGCGACGAGCGCGAACTGGAGCACGCCTGCCAGGCGCTCGCCGAGTTCCCGGTCAACGCGCGCGGCCAGGACCGCGCGCCGGTCATCCTGCTCGAGGAACTGCTGCACGGACCCGAAGTCAGCGTCGAGACCGTGTCCTCCGGCGGCACCACGCACGTCGTGGGCATCACCGACAAGAGCGTCGCAGGGGCGCCCGCCTTCATCGAGACCGGCCACATGTTCCCGGCGGGCATCGACGCGACCACGGCGTCGGAGGCCGCCGGGACCGCGCTGGCGGCGGTCAAGGCCCTGGGCCTGGACCAGGTGGTCTGCCACACCGAGATCAAACTGACGCCCGACGGACCCCGGCTGGTCGAGGTCAACCCCCGCCCCGCCGGCAACCGCATCACCGAACTCGTCCGGCACGTCACGGGCGTCGACCTCGCCGCCGCATGCGTCGACGTCGCCCTGGGGCGTACGCCCGACCTGACGCCGCGCCCCACCGGCGTACGCAGCGCCGCCATCTCCTTCCTGCTCCCCGGCACCGACGGCGTCCTCGCGGGCATCGAGGGCGCGCAGGCCGTACGTGCCCGGCCCGAGGTGCTGGAGCTCGGCCTCGCCGAACCGGGGCGCACCGTGCGGGCCGCCACCAGCAACAACGAGTACCTCGGCCACGTCATAACCGCCGACACCGAGGGCGGCGGCGCCCGTGCGGCCGCCGAGCGGCTCCTCGCCGGCCTGCGCCCCTGTTACGAGCCCTCCACGGCGGTGCCCGCGTGACCCTGTCCTCCCCGCCCGCACCCCGGACCGGAGCGATGCCGCCCGGTGGCCGCCCGCAGGCCGAGCCCGCCGTCCGGACCGTCGTCCAGCTGGTCGACGCGGTCCTGGCGGGGGCGTACGGCCCCGACCCCGCCCACGAGCGGATCTCGCTCGCCTTCACGACCGCCCAGGCCGTCCGGCACGAAGGGCGCAGCGGCGGCTACCGCAACGAGGTGCTCAGCCTGCGGCTCGACGCGGCCGTCGGATCCTGTGCGGTCGAGCCCGGAACGCTGCCCCGGGGCGCCCTCGACGACTGCGTGGGCGCCACCGTCGCCGACCTCCTCGGCCACCCGCTGCTGCCGGTGCGGATCGCGGCGCTCGACGCCTACCTGGCCCACGTCCGCCCGCACGCGCCGGACAACGGCGCCCGCCCGTACCCCCTGCCGGCCGGCAGCTCGCTCAGCCGGTCACGGGCCCGGGCCCGTGCCGTCGTCGACCTGCTGCCCGCCGCACCCTCCCCGCCGGGCGGGGGCCGGCCGGTCCTGGTGGTCGGAGTGGTCAACTCGCTCCTGGAGCAACTGCGCGCGCGGGGCCTGGACTACCTGCCGTGCGACCTCAAGGGCGGCACCACCGAGTGGGGAGAGCCCGTCCTCACCGACACGGCCGCACACCTGGAACGCTGCGGCGCCGTCCTCGCCTCCGGCATGACCCTCGGCAACGGCTCCTTCCAGACCCTGCTCGAGCACACCGCCGCGACCGGGAAGCCCCTCGTGATGTTCGCCCAGACCGGCAGCGCCGTCCTGCCCCGCTTCCTCGGAGCCGGGGTGAGCGCGGTGTCCGCCGAGCCGTACCCGTTCTTCTGGCTCGACGGCGGCCCTGGGGTCATCCACCGCTACGGAGGCCGTCCATGACCCTCGCTCCGCCCGTGCACCGGTCCCGGTCCGCCGCCAACCCGGACCTCCTGCCCCTGCTGGGGCGCACCCCCGTCGCCCGCGTCCACACCGACCTGCCCCACCCCCACCCCGGATTCTGGGCCAAGCTCGAATGCCTCAGCGCCGGCGGGATGAAGGCCCGCGCGGCGATGTCCATGCTCACCGGCGCCCGCAGGCGCGGCGAACTGCGCCCGGGAGCCCCGGTCGTGGAGTCGACCTCCGGCACCATGGGCATCGGGCTGGCCTTCGCCGGACAGGCCCTCGGCCACCCCGTCATCCTCGTGGGCGACACCGAACTCGAGCCCTCCATGCGCCAGTTGCTGCGCACCTACGGCGCCCGCCTGGAGCTCGTGGACCGCCCGGCGCCCCAGGGCGGCTGGCAGGCGGCCCGCATCGCCCGGCTGCGCGAGGTCCTGGCCCGCTCCGAAGGCGCGTACTGGCCCGACCAGTACAACAACCCCGACAATCCCGCAGGTTACCGCTCCATGGCCGCCGAGTTCATCGCGCAGCTCGACCACCTGGACGTCCTGGTGTGCAGCGTGGGCACCGGCGGGCACAGCGCCGGGCTGGTCGGCCCGCTGCGCGGCCGCTGGCCCCGGCTGAAGGTCATCGGCGTCGACTCCGTCGGTTCCGCGATCTTCGGGCAGCCCGCCAGGCCCCGCCTGATGCGCGGACTCGGCAGCAGCATCCACCCCTCCAACGTCCGCCACGGGGCGTTCGACGAGGTGCACTGGGTGGGTGCCGCCGAGGCCGTCGACGCCTGCCGCCGGCTCGCGCGCGGCAGCTTCGTCAGCGGCGGCTGGAGCACCGGAGCCGTCGCCCTGGTCTCCGCCTGGGCCGCCAGGGCCGAGCCCGGCGCCGTCGTCGCCACCGTCTTCCCCGACGGGCCGCACCGCTACCTCGGCACCGTGTACGACGACGACTTCTGCCGCGCCCAGGGCCTGACCGCCACCGCACCGGCCACCCGGCCGCTGGAGATCCCGTACCCGCGTGCGGCCGAGGCCCTCGGCTGGACCCGCTGCCGGACCGTCGTCGATCCCGCCACGGAAGCCCGCGCCCCCCGTGTCCCGGCCCCCGGAGGTGCCGTATGAGACTCACCTGCCACACCACCTCGCTCGAACTGGCCGAACCGCTGCGCATCTCCCGCTCCGTGATGGCCCGCCGCGACGCGGTCTGGGTCTGCCTCGAACACGGAGGGCTGCGCGGCTGGGGGGAGGCCGTGAGCAGCGTCTACCTCGGACTGCCCGCCGACCGCATCCTGCGCCGCCTGAGCGCCCTGCGCCCGGCGCTGGAGCGCCTGCCGGACCCCGAGACCGCCTGGGCGGAACTCGCACCCGCGGGCCCCCTGGGCGCGGAACTGCCCGCGGGGGTCCTCGCCGCCGTCGAGTCGGCCGTACTGGACCTCGTCGGCAAGCGGGCCGGCGAACCCGCGCACCAACTGCTCGGCAGTCCCCTGCCGCCGTCCGCGGTCACGGCGCGCACCATCGGCATCGTCGCGCCCATCACCGCGGCCGCCCAGGCCAGCCGGCTCGCCGGGAGCGGCTTCACCATCCTGAAGGTCAAGGCCGGATCACCCGACCCCGCCGAGGACCTGGCCCGGATCGAGGCCGTCCGCGCCGGAGCGCCCGACGCGGACCTGCTCCTCGACCCCAACGGGGCCTGGACCGAGGACCAGGCCCACGCCCTGCTGCCCCGCTTCGCGGCCCTCGGCGTCACGGCCGTGGAACAGCCCATCGCCGCCGGACAGCCCGATGCCCTGGCCCGGGTCGCCACCGCCTCCCCGATCCCCGTGATCGCCGACGAGGACGCGGTCACCCACGAGGACGCCGCCGCCCTCGCCGGACGGGTCCACGGGGTCAACGTCAAGCTCGCCAAGTGCGGGGGCGTACGGAACGCGCTGCGCATCCACGCCGCCCTGGACGGCAGCGGCACCGACCTCATGCTCGGGTGCCTCACCGCCAGTTCGCTCGGCATCGCGCCCGCCGTACACCTGGTGGACCGGGCGCGCTGGGTCGACCTCGACGGACACCTGCTCCTCGCCGACGACCCGTGGTCCGGCATCGGCGGCACCGGCGGCACCGTGGCCCCCTCCCCGCGCGGCGGCCTGGGCGTGCTGCCCCGCGCCGCCATACCCGTGGGCGCGGGACGATGAGAACCCTCGCCGCGGTGCGCGGCTTCCCGCCGGCCGTGCGGCTCCTGCTCGTCAACCAGCTCGGCGTCAACATCGGCTTCTACCTGCTCATCCCGTATCTCGCGACCCACCTCACCGACGACCTCGGACTCTCGGCGGCCGTGGTCGGCCTCGTCCTCGGCCTGCGCAACCTCAGCCAGCAGGGGCTGTTCCTGATCGGGGGCTCCGCCGCCGACCGCCTCGGCGCCCGCGGCGTGATCATCGCGGGCTGCGGCCTGCGCACCCTCGGCTTCGCGCTGTTCGCCATCGGCGACGCGCTGCCCGTGCTGATCGCCGCATCGGTGCTGAGCGGGCTGGCCGGCGCCCTGTTCAACCCCGCCGTACGGACCTACGTCGCCCAGGAGTCCGGCGACCGCAAGGCCGAGGCCTTCTCCCTGTTCAACGTGTTCGCCACGGCGGGCGCGCTGATCGGGCCGCTGCTGGGGAGCCTGCTGCTGTACGGCGGCTTCCGGGTGGCGGCGCTCACCGCGGCGGGGGTGTTCGGGCTGCTCACCCTCGCGCAGGCCGCGGTCCTGCCCGCCCGGAGCGTGCCGCGTCCGGCCGGCTCCGTCCTCGGCGACTGGCGGGAGGTCACGGGCCACCGCCGCTTCGTGGCCTTCTCCCTCGCCATGGTCGGCATGTACGGCATGGAGAGCCAGCTCTACCTGCTGCTGCCGCACGCCGCGCGGCAGGCCACCGGCTGGGCGGGATCGGTGGGGTTCGTCTTCGTCGTCGGGACCCTCGCCAGCCTCCTGCTGCAACTGCGCATCACCCGCGGGCTGACCGCGCGGGGCGGCGGCCGGGGCCGGTGGATCGCCGCCGGGCTGGCCCTGGGCGGGCTGGGCTTCGTACCGCCGATGCTGACGGCGGCGGCCACGGGGACGCATCCGGCACTGCTGCTGCCGGTCCTGGCGGGGGCGCTGCTGCTGTCCCTCGGACTGATGACCGCCCAGCCGTTCGTCATGGAACTCATCCCCGCCTTCGGCCGCGCGCGGCTCACCGGCACCTTCTACGGCCTGTTCTACGCGGTCTCCGGAGTGGCCGCCGCGGGCGTCGGCGCGGGCGTCGGGTCGGCCATGGACGCCGTCACCCGCGGCGGCCCGGCCTGGCTCCCGTACGCCTGCTGCACGGCCCTCGGCCTCGCCTCGGCGACGGCCGTCACCGCGTTGCACCGCCGCGGGGCCCTGCCCCGCCCCCCTGCCCCCGCGGCGGACCCGGCCGCCGCCGAAGCCCCCGACCCCCGCCCCGCGCACCCCCACCCCCCGGAAGCAGACACCGCGGGCACGCCACCGGGCGCGGCACCCGCCGCCCCGCACGGCGACCCCAGTCCCCTGAGCGAGACCAGATGAGCACCGGAAACCTCCTCACCGACCACCCCGAGCTCTACGAAGAGCGCTTCCCCGACCCCGACCGGGTCGCCGCACGCTGGGCCGAGGACACCCTGCGCCGGCACGGCGCGGGAACCCGTGTCCTGGACCTCGGCTGCGGCACCGGCCGTGACGCGGCCTGGCTCCACCACCACGCCGGACGCCAGGTCACCGGGATCGACACCGCGCAGGCCATGCTCGCCCACGCCGGCCGCAGCCACCCCGGCCCGGACTACCGCCGGGCCGACATGCGGGACTTCGACCTCGGCCGCACCTTCGACGCCGTCCTCTGCCTGGACAGCGCCCTGCTCTACTGCCACACCAACGAGGAACTCGCCTCCTGCCTCGCCGCCGTCCGCCGCCACCTCGACCCGGGCGGACTGCTCATCGCGGAGATGCGCAACGGAGCCTTCTTCCTCGGCAACACGGAACTCCTCGACGGGCCGCGCACCGCCTCCTTCGCGTGGCGCGGCACCACCCACACCTCGCACACCACCCTGTGGATCGACCACGGCGCCCAACTCCTGCGCCGCCGCCGCGCCTGGACCGCCGACGACGGCACCCCGTCGAGTGCGCGGCAGGAGCAGCACTCCGCCTGGCGGCTGCTGTTCCCCCAGGAACTCCGGTACTTCCTCACCACCGCCGGCTTCGAGGTCCTCGACCTGTACGACCGCCCCGGCCCCCGGACCGAACCGGCCTGGCGCGAAGGCGACGTACCGCACACCACCGTCACCTCCGACCGCCTGCACCTCGTCGCCCGGCTCGCCCCCAGCCCCAACCCGCCGCACAGCAACGGAGAAACACCGTGACCCACCACCGCGCCGGCCTCGCCCGCCGGGGATTCCTCCTCGCCACCGCCACCACCCTCGCCCTCACCGCCGGCTGCGCCGCCGACACCGGCGGGACCGCCGACAAGGGGAACGCCGCCGGGACCGGCAGCCCCAAGCGGGGCGGCACGCTGCGCGCCGCGTTCGCGGGCGGCGGGGCGAACGAGACCCTCGACCCGCACGCCGCCAACCTGTTCGTCGACGCCGCCCGGGCCAAGGCCCTCTACGACAAGCTCGCCGACTTCGGCAACGACCTCGCGCCGGTCCCACGGCTCGCCGAGCGGTGGGAGCCCAACGAGACCCTCGACACCTGGAAGATCACCCTGCGCAAGGCGTCCTTCCACGACGGACGCCCCGTCACCGCCGAGGACGTCCTCTACAGCTACCGGCGGATCGCCGACCCCAAGGGCACCTTCCGGGCCAAGGCCTCCCTGGAGCCCATCGACCTCGCCGCCAGCCGCGCCCTCGACCCGAACACCGTCGAGTTCAGGCTCAAGCGCCCCTACGCCGAATTCCCCAACGTCCTCGCCGCGTTCGGCGCCCACATCGTCCCCAAGGACACCACCTCCTTCGACAGGCCCGTCGGATCCGGCCCGTTCACCTTCGCCTCCTTCACCCCCGGCAAGTCCCTCGTCGTCAAGCGCAACGACGCCTACTGGGAGGGCGCACCCCACCTCGACCACGTCGAGTTCGTCGTCGCCACGGAGGAATCGGCCCGCACCAGCGCCCTGCTCGGCGGCCAGGTCCAGTACGCCCACGAACTCAGTCCGGCCACCGCCCGCACCCACGAGGGCAAGGGAAAGATCGAGGTCGTCCGGCTGCCCGGCAGCTCCATGCAGGGCTTCGTCATGAAGACCGACCGGCCGCCGTTCGACGACAAGCGGATCCGCCAGGCGTTCTTCCTCATCGCCGACCGCAAGGAGCTCGTCGACGGTGCCCTGTCCGGCGCCGGCGAGACCGGCAACGACCTCTTCGGCAAGGGCTACCGGTACTACGCCTCGGACCTGCCGCAGCGCACCCAGGACCTCGACCGGGCACGCGCCCTGCTGAAGGAGGCGGGCGCCGAGAACCTCAAGGTCACCCTGGACACCGCCCCCGCCGCCACCGGCTTCGTCGAGGCCGCCGGGATCTTCAGGGAACAGGCCGCCAAGGCCGGGGTCACCGTCGACGTCAAGGTGGGCAACAAGGACACCTACTGGAAGGACATCCTGGACAACGGCACCTTCGCCTCCTACCGCTCCGGCGCCATGCCCATCGAGTCGCACGTCTCGCAGCGGCTGCTCACCGGCTCCACCACCAACGCGACCAAGTGGCGGCAGAAGGACTTCGACGACCTGTACCAGCAGGCCCAGTCCACCCGTGACGAGAAGGAGCGGGCCGCCCTGTACGAGCGGATGCAGCGCCGCCTGCACGACGAGGGGGGCTTCCTGATCTGGGGCTTCGCCGACTGGATCGTCGCCACCGCGCCCTCCGTGCGCGGCGTCTCGGGGAAGGCACCCGCCAACACCCTCGACTGGGCCCGCTTCGACAAGCTCTGGCTCGCGTGACCCGGCACCTGAACTGGGCCGTCCGCCGTCTGCTCCTCGGTGTGGGGCAGACGGCGGCCGTCGTCCTGTTCGTCTTCGTCCTCACCGAGGCACTGCCCGGTGACGCTGCGGTCGCCCTGGCCGGCGACCAGCCCGACCCCGAGCGCATCGACCGGATCCGCGCGGCCCTGGAGCTGGACCGGTCCGCCGCCGAACGGTTCCTGGACTGGGCCGGCGGACTCATGAAGGGCGACCTCGGCACCTCCCTGGTCAGCGGCCGGCCCGTCGCCGGCTACCTCACCGGCGGTCTCGGGCCCACGGCGACCCTCGCCTGCGCCACCCTCGCCGTACTCCTGCCGCTGTCCGCGGGGCTCGGCGTGCTGTGCGCCCGTCGCGAGGGCGGCCCGCTGGACCGGACCCTCAGCGCGTTCACCCTCGCCGTGCACTCCGTCCCCGAGTTCGCCCTCGGCGTGCTTCTGGCCACCCTGTTCGGACTGTGGCTGGGCTGGCTGCCGCCCACGGCCGTCGGCGCCGACCCGCTCACCGAGCCGGCCGTGCTGGTCCTGCCCGTCCTGGTGCTCGTCGCCCGGCCCGTCTGCACCATCAGCCGCCTGGTCCGCGCCGGGATGATCGACGCGATGGCCTCGCCGTACGTCGCCCAGGCCCTGCGCTACGGCGTCGGCGGCGCCCGCGTCCGCTGGACGCACGCCCTGCCCAACGCCCTCGCCCCGGCCGCCCAGCAACTGGCCCGTACCTGCGACTGGCTGCTCAGCGGGGTGATCGTCGTGGAGGCCCTCTTCGTGATCCCGGGCCTGGGGACCGTGCTCATCGACGCCGTCGCCGCCCGGGACGTGCCCGTCGTCCAGGGCATGGCCGTCGTCTTCGGCGTGGTCACCGTCCTGGCCAACCTGGGGGCCGACCTCGTCGCCCGCCGGTTCGCCCCCCGCGCGGAGGTGATCGCGTGAGGCGCCCCTCGTCCGGATACGCCCTCGCGGCGGGGCTCATCGCCGTGCCCCTGCTGCTGGCGGCCCTCGGACCGCTGTTCGCCGGAACGGCCGGCCCGCGCTCGGTGTCCTTCGAGTCCGGTGCCGGGCACTGGCTGGGCACCGACTTCTCCGGCCGGGACGTCTGGCGGCAGGTCCTGCTCGGCGGCCGCTCCGTGGTCCTCGTGGCACTCGCCGCCACCGTACTCGCCTACCTGGTGGCCGTCCCGCTCGGGCTGACGGCCGCGCTCACCGGCCGCCCCTGGCTGGAGGAGACCCTCATGCGGCCCCTCGACGTCCTGATCGCCGTCCCCTCGCTCCTGCTGGTGCTGCTGGTGGCAGCGACCCTCACCCCGGGCCCGGCCGGCCTGGCCGTCCTCGTCGGCCTGGCCGCCGTACCGGACGCCGCGCGCGTGGTGCGCGCGGCGGCGGCCGAGGTCTGCGCCCGGCCCGCCGTCGAGGCCCTGCGGATGCAGGGCGAGTCCTGGTGGCGCACGGCGTTCGGCTACGTGCTCCGCAGCATGCGCAGGACCCTCGCCGCCGACGCCGGGATCCGGCTGACCGGGGCCCTGTACCTGGTCGCGACGGCGGCCTTCCTCGGGATCGGCGTCGAACCGGACGCCGCCGACTGGGCGGTGATGGTCGACCGCAACCGCACGGGCCTGTTCCTCCAGCCGTGGGCCGTGGTGGTGCCCGCGCTGCTCATCGCGGCCCTGTCGATGGGCACCAACCTGCTCTTCGACGCCGCACTGCGCACCGGGCCGAAGGCCGCCCGGAAGGGAGACCGAGCATGAACCCGGTAGCCGAACTGGAGGACCTTCGGGTGGAAGTGGCCGGCAGCACGCTGGTCGACGGGGTGAGCCTCACGGCACGCGCCGGACGGATCACCGCCCTCGTCGGGCCCTCGGGCAGCGGCAAGAGCACCACCGGACGCGCCCTCCTGGGCGAGTTCCCCGCCGGCGCCCGGATCGACGGCTGGATCAGCACCCCCGGCCCCGGCTCCGTCGGCTACGTGCCCCAGCACCCCGCCGCCGTCCTCAACCCCGCCCGCCGGGCCGGAGCGCTCCTGCGGGACATCGCCGCCCTGCGGGGCGGAACCCGCCGCGAGATCCGGGACCGCGTCGGACACGCCCTGCGCCTGGCCCGGCTGCCCGACCCGGAGACGGTGCTGCGCCGCTACCCCCACCAGCTCTCCGGGGGCCAGCAGCAGCGCGTCGTCATCGCCCAGGCACTGCTCCTGGGAGCCGAGGTGATCGTCGCCGACGAACCCACCACCGGCCAGGACCCGGCCACCAAGCAGGGCATCGTCGAGGCGCTGGCCGGTGTCGCCCGGCAGGGCATCGCCGTGGTCCTGCTGAGCCACGACGGGGACGTCGTACGGCGACTCGCGGACGACGTGGTCGTCCTGCGGGCCGGCCGGGTCGTGGACCGGGGCCCCGCCGACGAGGTGCTGCCCGCCCCCGCGCGGCCCGTGCTCCCCGGGCCGCGGGCCGCCCCCCGGCCCGCCGCCGCCAGGATCGCGGTACAGGAGGTGACCGCCCGCCACCGTACGGCGCACGGCACCGTCGCCGTCCTGCACGGCGTCACGCTGTCGGTCGCGCCGGGGGAGTGCCTCGCCGTGACGGGCCGGTCCGGCAGCGGCAAGACCACCCTGGGCCGGTGCCTGTCCGGCCTGCACTCCGCGTACGACGGTGCGGTCCTGCTCGACGGGGTCCCCCTGCGGCGCGGTCTCCGCGCCCGCACCCGCAACGAACTGGCCGCCGTGCAGTACGTGTTCCAGGACCCCAAGGCGGCCTTCGACGAACACCGGCCCGTCCTCGACCAGGTCGGCCGCACCGCCGTCCGGCTGCGCGGCGCCGACCGGGACACCGCCCGCCGGACCGCCGTGCGCACCCTGGGGGAGCTGGGGCTGGCCGAGGACCTGACGCTGCGTCGCCCGGGCGCGCTCTCCGGCGGCGAACTCCAACGGGCGGCCCTGGCCCGGGCCCTGCTGGCCGCGCCCGCGGTCCTGGTCTGCGACGAGGTCACCTCGGGACTCGACGCGGAGACCCGCGACGCCATCCTCGCCCACCTCGCCGGGCTGCGGGACCGGGACGGGCTGAGCCTGGTGTTCATCACCCACGACCGGGCGGCCGCCGAGGCCCTGGCCGACCGGACCGCGGTCCTCGACGTCGGCCGGTTGGTCCCCTCCCGGTAGCCGCCTGCCCCGCATCGCCCCGGCGGGGCCGGGACGGCCCGTCACGCGGAACCGGCCCGGGAACCCTCCCCGCCGCTACGCGGGGGCCGTCATGGCCGTGGGGTCGCCGCGCAGGGCGAGCGAGGCGGAGTAGCGGCGCAGCAGCAGGACGGCGGTGGTGGCCAGGCCGGTGAGCAGGCCGAGCCAGATGCCGAGGAGGTCGAGGCCGAGCGCGTAGGCGAGGAGCCAGGAGGCGGGCAGTCCGACGGCCCAGTAACCGATGACGGTGATGCGGAAGCCGCTCTTGGTGTCGTCGAGCCCCCGCAGGAGTCCGACCCCTATGTTCTGGGCGCAGTCGAAGAACTGGAGGAAAGCGGTGACGATCAGCAGCTGGGTGGCGATCGTCAGGGCCTGCCCAGAGCCGGGCCCGGAGTCGAGGAAGGGGGCCAGGACCAGGCCGGGGAGCGTCAGGTAGAGGACGCCGACGGCGGCCATGACGGCGGCGGCGCAGGCGAGCGCGGTGTTCTTGATGCGCCGGGCGTGATCCGTGCGGCCCAGCGCCAGTTCGCGGCTGACGTTGATCGAGGCGGCGTGCGAGAGCCCGACGGCGACCTGGAAGACGATGTAGACGAGCTGGTTGACGGCCGTGTGCGCGGCGAGGGCGTCGGGGCCGAAGGAGCCTGCCATCAGCGCGGTGATGGAGAAGAACCCGGCTTCGGAGCCGTAGGTGGCGGCTATGGGGACGCCCAGTGCGACGAGGCGCCTGACGGTGGCCGGGTCGGCCCTGAAGACGTTCGGCGTGAGCAGTGGCGCCAGCTCGCCGTCCTTCCTCGCGGAGAGGTACAGGGCGACGAACGACAGGAGGTAGACCGTCGAGGTGGCGACGCCGATGCCGGTCAGACCCAGCCGGGGCAGACCCCATGTGCCGTGGACGAGGACCCAGTTCAGGCCCGCGTTGACGGCCACGGACGCGAGGGTGATCCGGAGCAGGCCCTGCGGGCGGCGCATGCCGACGGTGAACTGGCGGACCGCCTGGAACCACAGGCAGGGCAGCAGGCCGGGGGCGAGGGCGAGCAGCATCGTCCGGGTGCGCTCGACGACCGCGGCGTCCTGGCCGAGCCAGATCAGCGCCTGGCCCAGGAGGACCATCAGGACGGCGCCGGCCGTGCCCGCGAGCGTGGCGACGGCCAGGCTCGCGCGGACGATGCCCCGGACCTCCTCGTTCGCCCCGCCCCCACCGGCCGCCCCTCCGCCGTCCGCCCCGCCCTCGCCGGCCCGCTCGGCTCTGGCCGCGGCGGCGGCTATCTGGTTGCCCACGGCGGTGACCAGGCCGACGCCCATGGTGCGGAGCTGGTTGAAGATGACGAGGGCCAGGCCGCCGGCGGCGAGCTCCTCGGTCCCGAGGAATCCCATCATCACCGTGTCGGTGGTCGTCAGCGCGACCTGCGCGAGCTGGGTGAGGACGAGGGGCACGGCCAGGGAGGCCAGTGCGCGGCTGTCACGGAGGAGGGTGGTCAGCATGGGTCAGGATCACCGCTTCCTGCGGAGTTTGGTGAGGAGTTCGTCGATCTCGCGCTCCGCCTCGGCGTCGAGGAGGCCGCGTTCCCGCATCCACGCGTCGTCGAAGACGGTGTCCATGTACTTCTCACCGCCGTCGTTGACGAGGGCGACCATGGTGGTGCCCGGGGGCAGGGCGGTCAGACGGGTCAGCGCCTCGTACACGACGCCGCCGGCGGACCCGCCGATGAGCAGACCGGTACGGGCCACCGCGCGGCAGGTCGCGAAGGCCTCGACGTCGCCGACCTTGACCCCTTCGTCGATCAGGTCGAAGTCGACGAGGGCACCGATCTCCGCGCCTTCGGGAGTGCCGGTGCCGGACTGGTAGTAGTCGTGGGCCGGGCCGCCGAAGGCGATGGACCCCTTGGGCTCGACACCGATGACCGTGAAGCCGGACATCAGCCTGCGCAGCTCCCGGCTGGTGCCGCACAGGGCGCCGCCGGTGCCGACCGCGCCGATCAGGACGTCGAGACCGCCGTCGAGCGCCTCGTGCAGTTCGTGCGCCACGGGGAAGTAGCCGACACCGTTGGCGGGGTTGTTGTGCTGCTCGGTGAAGACCGTGTTGTCCCGGCCGCGGGCCAGTTCCTCGGCGAGTTCCTCACGGGCGGCGGTGGCGAGCTCGCCGGTGCCGGCGTCGGGAACGTGGACGAGTTCGGCGCCCAGGGCCTTCATGGTGCGGAGCTTGTCCGCGCAGGCGTGGTCGTCGACGACGGCGGTGAAGGCGTAACCGCGTTCGGCGGCGATCACGGCGAGTCCCAGACCGGTGTTGCCGGAGGTGGACTCGACGACGCGGCCCCCGGGACGCAGCTCGCCGGCCCGCTCGGCCGCGTCGACCATCGCACGGGCCATACGGATCTTCGCGGTGCCGGTCGGGTTGAACATCTCCAGCTTCAGCAGCAGGCGGCTGCCGGTCCCCGTGGCGGCGAGTTCCAGCAGGGGCGTGCGGCCGATCAGGTCGGACACTCGGGAGACCACGGCGGGGCGCTGAAGTGCTCCGGGCATCGAAAGCTCCTGTGAGGGGGAGGACGGTCGGATGGTCTCCGGCTCAGGCGGAGTGGCGGTCGAGGCGCCAGCGGGGGCGGGGGCCGCCGGTGCGGTCGATGACGACCTTGGGCGGCAGGGCGAGGTCGTGGAACGGGGACTCGTTGGAGTCCATCTGGTACCCGGCGGTGTTCGGGTAGACGAGGAGGTCGCCCGTGCGGGGGCGGCGGGGGAACCCGACCTTGCGCCAGGTGAGCATGTCGGACTCCAGGCAGGTGGCCGCCCCGACGCTCGCCGGGTACACCCCGGGGGGCCCGGTGGTGTCCTGGGACAGGAGGTGGGGGTCGGGCAGGTACTCGCTGTTGAACCACTGCTCGGACAGGCTCAGGCTGGTGCCGTCGACGGTGAGGATCCGGTACCCCCCGCGCTCCTTGACGCCCTGGATCCGGAAGACGGTGGCCCCCGCCCGGTCGAGGAGGGCCCGGCCGGGCTCCAGGAGCAGGGCCACCCCGGCGTCCCTGAGGAGGCCGGCGAGCGGCCGGCCGCGGCCTTCGGGCCGGGCCGCCAGCAGCGCGGCCAGGGCGCCGGCGCCGGAGACCGGCGAGTGGTAGGGGTAGAAGTCGCCGGTCCGGAACGTCTTGCCCGCGTGGTAGTGGCGGCTGTGGTGCCGGGTGAGGAAGGTGTGCCAGCTGTCGGCGTCGGTGTAGCTGACGGGCAGGCCGCCGCCGATGCTGATGCGGGCGGCCTCCAGGCCCTGGGCGCGGGCCTTGAGGCACAGGTCGACGAGGTGTCCGGCGAGGTCGGCGCGCGGCTGGAGGGCGTAGCCGGACAGGTGGAAGCTGAAGCCCTCCATCCGGACCGCGTCACCGGCCCGGACGCAGCGGTCCGTCGCTGCGTCCAGTTCGGCACCGGTCATTCCGAAGCGGCTGTGCGGCTGGGCCGGGGGAAGGCAGCGCAGCAGCACGCGGGCGGGACGCACCGGTCCGGTCAGGGCGATGGTGACGAGGGCGTCGAGCTCGTCCAGGGCGTCGACGGCGATCAGGGCGCCCTGCTGGACGGCCAGGCGGAGCAGGACGGTGTCCTTGGCCGGGCCGGTGACCACGAGGTGCTCGCCGCGGACGCCGTGTCCGAGGGCTTCGCGCAGCTCGCCGGCGGAGGCCACGTCCACCCCGGCACCGCCCGCCGCCGCCCGTTCGGCGAACACGGCGGCCTTGTTGGCCTTCTTCGCGAAGTACACGAAGCCGTCCACGCCCGCGGCGGCGAGGGCGTCCCGCAGGGCCCGCAGGTTGGTGTCGAACGCCTCGGGCAGCAGGAAGTGGAAGGGGCCGCCGAAGGCGTGGGCGAGTTCGGGAAGGAGGCCGCTGGCCAGCACGGCGTCCGTCGCGGCGTCGGGGAGGGGAGGGAGGGCGGGGGAGTGGCCGGTGCCGGGGCTCACTGCCACAGTGGCACCTCGGTGCCCAGGCCCTGGTCGATGGCCAGCTGGGCGAAGCGGTGACCGAGGGCGATGTCGGTGACCACCAGCCCGCTGTTGTAGGCGAAGACGTGTTCGGTGCCGCTCCGGCGGCCCGCGGCCTCCCCGGCCAGCACGGGCGCCAGCTCGGCGTCGACCGCGGGGAACTTGCCGTCGGCGTCGGCCATGTCGGTGCCGGTGACGTGCATCTGCGCCTCGCTGGTGGCGATGACCCGGTCCGCGTGGTGCAGGGTCGAGGGCGCGAGCCCGTGTCCGACGAGGACGGACAGCGTGCCGGGCCCCAGCCAGTCGGCCTCGATCGCGGCGGGCGTGTGGGCGCCGGCGGTCGCGACGATGACGTCCGCTTGGGAGGCGGCCGCCCGCAGGTCGGTGACGATGTCCACGTCCCGGTCGGGGAAGTGGGCGCGCAACCGCTCGCGGACGGCACCGATGCCCTCGGGGTGGGTGCCGAACAGCATCAGCCGGTCCAGCTCCGGCAGCGTGGTCAGCAGGAACGGCAGGGCGAGGCGGCCCTGGGTCCCGGTGCCGACGACCAGCGCGGACCGGGCTCCGGGCGCCGCGCACTCCCGGGCCAGCAGGGCGGAGACGGCGGGGGTGCGCAGCGAGCCGATGCGGGAGCAGTCCATCATGGCCACGGGGAGCCCGGTGCTGTCGTCGTAGAGCGTCAGCGCGGTGTAGTAGTGCTGTTCCTCGCGGCCCTTGTCCAGGCCGTGCTTGTACGAGGTTTTGATCGCCACCACGTCGCGGGAGCCGTCCCGGCCCAGCATCGCGTAGGAGACGGAGTGTCCGTCCTGCGGCTTGACGGTCAGCTTCCGGGGGTTGTCGGACCGGCCGGCGTGCAGGGTGCGGTAGGCGCCCTCGACGGTGGCGACCACGTCGGCCAGGGACACGTCGATCCCGGCCAGGTCGGTGGTCGACAGGACGCGCAGGTGTGTGCCGTCGCCGGCCGCCGGGGTGGCGGCGGGTGCGGCCGGGGTGTCCGTCATGGTGGGTCACTCCTCCGGTGCGGGACGGGAGTTCAGCTCGCGTGTGCTTCGAGGGCGGTCTGGCCGTATCCGTGCTCGCCGGCTTCGGCGGCGGGGCGGGTGCGGCGTCCGGGTACCCGGACCGAGGCGCGCTTGAGCCAGCGGTCGGTGCCGTCGTACCGGGCGCGGAAGGGGACGCGGCCGTGGACGACGAGGTCGTTGTCCACGACGAGGACCTCGCCGGGGCCGAGGCTGACGGCCACCGAGACGCGGGCGAGTTCCTCCGACAGGCGGTCGTACGCGGACCGGTACGCGGCGTCCGCTTGGTGCAGGGGGGTGTACGCGGGGTCGTAGCGCAGAGTCATCCCGTCCTCGCTGGCGTAGAGGGCCGGTACGGCGGGCGGGGCCCCGCCGTTGTAGCCCTGGGCCGCCCGGTAGGCGTCGTCGGGCAGGATCGGCAGGACCGGCCGGGTCAGCAGGGCGATGTCGGTGTCCGTGAGGCGGGTCCTGCGGATGCTGGCGGCGGTGGTGGCGATGCCGTCGGGGTTGCGCATGCAGCCGAGCATCAGCAGGTGGGCGCGGCCGGGGTGGAAGGCGTCCTCGGTGTGCGGGCTGAGGAGCACGGTGCTGGAGGCGCCCGTCTGTTCGGTCTCGTGTCCCCGGGAGGGGACAATGTTGTGGACGAAGCGGCCGTCCTGCTGGCCATGCCAGGCGATGGGGTTGCCCATGACGGTGGCGAGCAGGAGCAGCGCGATGTCGTACACCGCGCCGCTGTCGTGCGCGGTGGCCCAACTGGCGGGCGTCGGGCCGATGGCCCCGTCGTGGACGGCGAGGCCGCGCAGGACGAACAGGCCGTCGGCGGTGTCGACGGGGCGGCACTGGTGGCGCAGGTCGTCGCCGAAACCACCGGCCACCTCCTGGACCCGTGCCAGGAGGGCGGGGCTCGTGGCGGACGTACCGAACGTGGCGAGCAGTTTCTCCGCGGCGTCGCGGAGTTCTCCCGCGGTGTGGGGGTTGAGCTGGCGGACTGGGGCGGCTGCCGTGCTCATGGCGAAGGAATCCGTTTCGTTCGGATGGCAGGGGGGAACCCGGTTTCCTGGCGCGGTTCATCTCTCCATGACGGGGCGGGAACTGTCAACTGGCAAGGGCCCAACGGCAGTTGGCGTGCCAGCCGTGAACCTGCGGAACCGGCGAACGATTCGAACGCTAGCAGGAGATGAAGGTAAGGCAAACCTTACTAACGGGTTGACGTTCACCCGGATTCGGATATGCGTCCCATCGTGAATGACGGCTTGCGGAAATGGTTGTCATTAGGGTAGGCAAACCTAAGAACATCCCAGTCCGCTCAGTGGATCGAGGACGTACGTGAAGATGAACAGGCGTCAAGTTCTGTGGTCGGGCGGAGCGTTGGGTGCGGCGGCCCTCCTCGCCGCCTGCTCCTCCGGGGAAGCCGGCACCGCGGATGACCCCGCGGCGGGTGACGGCAAGCCGAAGAGCGGGGGTACCCTCCGCGTCGGCGCACTCGGCCGCGCCGGCGCCATCACCCGCGACCCGCACGGTTCCCATGCCAACGAGAGCGACTACCTCGTCATCGCGCTGGTCTACGACACCCTCACGACTCCCGGCGCCAGGCCCAACACCCGTCCGCGGCTGGCCGCTTCGTGGGAGCCTTCGGCGGACCTGAAGACCTGGAAATTCAAGATCGCCAAGGGTGCCGTCTTCCACGACGGCCGCCCGGTGACGGCCGACGACGTCGTCTGGTCGCTGCGGCGCCTGCGCAACACCCCCTCCGGCGCTTCGCGCCTGCCCGGCATCAAACCGGAGAACATCACGGCCGAGGGAACCGACACCGTCGTCCTCGTCTCGGACCACGCCAACGCCGAACTGCCGCTCCTGACCCGCCTGACGACCTTCGTCCTGAAGAAGGACACCGCCGACGGCGCGCTGGAGAAGGCGCCCGGCACCGGCCCGTTCAAGCTGGACTGGTACCGCGGCGGCAACGCCCGCCTGGTGCGGAACGACACGTGGTACGGCGGGACCGTCCACCTCGACGCCATCGAGGTCACCATGTTCGAGACCCCCCAGGCGATGGCCAACGCCCTTCTCGCCGGGCAGATCGACGTCGCCTCCAACGTCGGCGCGGTCGCCGCCCGTACCGCCGAGGCGCGCAAGGACGTCCAGGTCCTGCGCCGCCCCAACGACATGGCCATGCCGATCGTCATGCGTACCGCCGCGGGCAGCCCGTTCGCCGATCCCCGCGTCCGCGAGGCCATGCGCCTGATCGTCGACCGCGAGGCCATGGTCAAGCAGGTCCTCTCCGGCTACGGAACCGTCTCCAACGACATCATGGGCACCGGGGACCCGAACTTCGCCAAGGACATCCCTCAGCGTGCGCGGGACCTGGCCAAGGCCGGGAAGCTCCTCGCCGAGGCGGGATTCGAGCTGTCCCGGACCTACGACCTCGTCACCACCGAGGACATCCCCGGACTCGCCGAGTCCGCGACCCTCTTCGCCAACCAGGCCAGGGAAGCGGGCGTCAAGGTCCAGGTCGTCAAACAGGAATCCGGCGCCTTCTGGGACAAGACCTGGAAGACCGGCGACTTCTACACCACCTACTGGGGCACCAACGACTCGGTCGTCTTCTTCGCCTCGAAGACCATGGTCACCGAGGCCGCCACCAACGAAGCGGCCTGGTCCGACAAGGAGTTCGACGCCTCCTACCTCAAGGTCGTCGGCACCGCCGACGAGACCGCACGCGCCGCCGCCCTGAAGGAGCTCCAGCGGATCGAGTACGACCGGTCCGGCTACCTGCTGTGGGGCATGGCCGACGGCATCGACCTGGCCGCCGCCAAGGTCCAGGGCCTGCCCAGGCTCGCCGGATACGGCCGAGTCCAGCTCGAGGGCGTGTGGCTGCGTTGAGCCACCCGGCCCGGGACGAGAAGGCGGCCGCCCCCGCACGCCCCGGGGCGGCCGCCGCCTCACGGCGTGCCGCCGCACTGGTCACCAGGGCGGCCAGGGCGGCCGGGGCGGCGGCCCGGCGGGCCCTGCTGCTCGTCGTGCTGCTGGCCGTCGTCTTCGCCGCCGTCGAAGCGCTGCCCGGCGACGCCGCCACCGCCGCCGCCGAGCGGGGCGAGAGCGCCGCCGACCTGGCGGCGCGACGGCACCTGCTCGGACTCGACCGGCCGCTGTGGGAACGCTTCTGGGAATGGATGACCGCCCTGCCCACCGGCGACCTCGGCACCTCGGCGCGGGGCCGGCGGGTCACCGAGCTGCTGGCCGACCCCCTCCCCAACACCCTGCTGCTGGGGGCGGCCGCTTTCCTCCTGACCGTCGTCCTCTCCCTGGCCCTCGGCTGCTGGGCGGCCTCCCGCCCCGGCCGGCTGGCCGACCGGATCATCGGGCACACGGCCACCGCCTCCTTCGCCGTACCCGAATTCGTCATCTCGGTCCTGCTCCTGCTGCTCCTGTCGCTGTGGACGGGGTGGCTGCCCGCCGTCACCGTCACGGGAGCCGACGGGGCTCCGGCCGCCTGGACCATGCTGATCATGCCGGTCATCGCCCTGGTGATCCCCCAGACCGGCTGGAACACCCGCATCGTGCGCGGCGCCCTCGCCGACCAGGCCGCGACCCCCCATGTCGAAGCCGCCGTCCTCGACGGGCTGCCGGCCCGCCACGTCCTGCTGCGCCACGCCCTCCCGGGCGCGGTACCGGCGATCGCCACGGGCATCGCCACCTCCACCGGCATGCTCCTGGGCGGAGCGGTCGTGGTGGAGACCCTCTTCAACTACCCCGGCATCGGAACCGTCCTGGCCGGCGCCGTCGCCGCACGCGACACCCCGCTCATCGCCGGGGTCGTCATCTGCGCCGGTGCCGTCATCAGCCTCGTCCTGCTGGCCGCGGACCTGCTCCGCGCCCGCACCCTGGGAGTACGCGCATGAGCGCCGCCACCGTCGCCGCCACGAGGACGCGGCCCCTGCCCGGACGGATCCGGGCCGTGCGCGGCATCGCCCCGGCACTGCTCCTCGTCCTGCTCGCCCTCTGCGGGCCCTTCCTCGCCCCCCACACCGTCGACACCCCCGTCACCGCCCCCTACGCCACCCCCGGCCGGGACGCCCTCCTCGGCGGGGACCAGCTGGGCCGCGACGTCCTGAGCCGTCTGCTGCACGGCGGCACCGCACTCATCGGCAGCGCCCTCGTCGTGGCCGTCACCGTCACCCTGCTGGCCACCCTGCTGGGCTGCGCCGCCGTGCTGCGCCCGGCGCTCGGCCGAGCCGTCGAACGCACCGCGGACGTGTCCATCCTGCTCCCGTCCGTCCTCGGCATCATGCTCATCGCCCTGGCCTGGCCCGGGGGCGGCCGCGGCCCGGTCGTCATCGCCGCCACCGTCCTCGGCACCCCGTACGCGGTGCGCATCGTCGCCGGCGCCGCGGCGCCCCTGGCGAACTCCGGCTACGTCGAGGCCGCCGTCACCCGCGGCGAGGGGCTCGCGTACATCGCCGTGCGCGAGCTGCTGCCCAACCTCCGCGCCACCGTCCTCGCCCTGTTCGGCCTGCGGTTCGTCGAGGGCATCTACGTGATCTCCATGGCCGGTTTCCTCCAGATCGGCCCCCAGCCACCCGCCGCCGACTGGGCCCTGATGGTCCGCGAGAACGCCCCCGGCATCCTCCTCAGCCCCTGGGGGGTCCTCGCCCCGAGCCTGGCCATCGCCGTGCTCGCCATCAGCGTCAACCTCGCCTCCACCTCCCTCGCCCCCCACTCCGTACGCAAGGCGGTGACCACCTCGTGAGCGACGCCGCGCCCCGGGCGGAAACACCTCGGGCCACGGCCCGGCCCGTCCCCGACACCCCGCCCCTCGCCACCGCTACCGGTCTCGAAGTCTCGATGGAGGACGGCGGCGTCCTGCTGCGGCCGACCTCGGTACGCATCCACGCCGGCCGCGTCACCGCCCTCACCGGCAGCTCGGGCTCCGGCAAGACCACCCTGCTCCGCGCCCTCGTCGGCCACCTCCCGCCCGGCGCCGCCGTCACCGCCGGCACGCTCGACGTCCTGGGCCACGACCCCGTCGCCCTCACCCCCGGACAGCTGCGGCGACTGCGGCGCTCGCGCGTCGCCTACGTCGGGCAGGACCCCGGCTCGGCCCTCAACCCGCGGATGACCGTGCGCCGGCTCGTCGCCGAAATGGCCCCCGACCGCGGCCACGCCACCGTCCTCGGCCTCCTGAGCGAGTGCCGGCTCCCGCTCGGCGACGGCCTGCCCGACCGCCGGCCCACCGCGATCTCGGGAGGCCAGCAACGGCGTGTCGCCCTCGCCCGCGCGCTGGCCCGGACCCCCGACATCCTGCTCCTCGACGAGCCCACGGCGGGACTGGACCCCGCCCTGCGCGACGAGATCGCCGAGCTGCTGCGTGACCTCGCCGCCGACCGGGGGCTGGCCGTCGTCATGGCCACCCACGACCCCGAACTCGTCGGCGCCTGCGCCGACCACACGGTCCGCCTGACGCCCGCCCGGCCCCCGGCCGTCCCCACACCCCGGACCCCGCCACGCCCCCCTTCCGGGCCTCCCGCCGCCGCCCGGAAGGAGGGCCAGGGGCTGAGCGCCCGCGCCGTCGGCGTCACCTTCCGGCACGGCGGCACCCGCCACCGCGTCCTCGACGCGGTCGACTTCACCGCACCCCCCGGATCCGCCACCGGCATCGTCGGCCCGTCCGGCTCCGGCAAGACCACGCTGCTGCGGGTGCTCGCCGGACTGCATCCCGCCGACACCGGCAGCCTGGAGCTGGACGGCCGGCCCCTGGCGTCCCTGGCGCGCAAGCGCACGCGGGAGGACCAGCGGCGCATCCAACTCGTCCCGCAGAACCCCCTCGCGGCCCTCAACCCCGCGCGCACCGTCGGCGCGGCCCTGTCCCGGCCCCTGCGCATGCACGGCGGCCTGTCCGGGGCGGCCGTACCCGGCCGGGTCGCCGAACTCCTCCGGCAGGTGGAACTGCCGGCCGGGTTCGCCGGCCGCTACCCGGCCGAGCTCTCGGGCGGTCAGCGCCAGCGGGTCTCGATCGCCCGCGCCCTGGCCGCCGGACCCGACGTCCTGCTGTGCGACGAGATCACGTCCGCCCTCGACCCCGACACGGCCCGCGCCGTCATGGAGCTGCTGACGCGCCTGCGCGCCGAGCACGCGCTGAGCGTGGCCATGGTCTCCCACGAACTCCACCTGATCGGCGCCTACACGGACACCGTGCACGTCCTGGAGGGGGGCCGCCTGGCCGGGTGCGGCCCGACCTCAGCGCTCGTGCCCGCCGGCTGATCCGGCGTACCCCTCGCCGGGGGCGTCGCGCAGGCCCAGACGCAGGTGCTCGACGTGGAAGAGGGCCTGGTCGAGCAGTTCGGCGACATGGCCGTCGTACAGCTCGTAGACGATGGAGCGGCCCCGGCGCTCACCCGTCACCAGGCCCAGGTTGCGCAGCAGCCGCAGCTGGTGGGAGCAGGCCGACTGCTCCATGCCGACGGCCTCGGCGAGTTCGCCGACCGGGCAGGGGCCCTCCTGGAGCCGGGCGAGGATGTGCAGCCGCGAGGGCGTGGCCAAGGCCTGGAGCGTCGCGGCGACATCGGAGGCGCCCACGGCGTCCAGCCGCTCGCGGGTGCTGACCGTGCTCTTCGAATCGACTCCGTGGCCCATGGGCACCATCCTACCGGCGATACATGAAGAGATGTTCATTCGTTCCTGTATCCTGACGGTGTCGCCCCTCCCGTGCCGTGAAGGGTCTCTTCGCCATGCCTTCCTCGCCTTCCACGCTCACCGAGCGCTCCCCCTCCGCCTCCTCCTCCGCGAGCCGCCGGGGTGCGCCCCGGCCCCGCCGTACGCGGGTCCTCGCCCTGGCCGAGGCCCGCTGGGCCGCGGCGGCGACCGCCGCGTTCCTGCTCGCGCTCCCGCTCCAGCTGACCGGAGCTCCGCCCTGGCTCTGGGGACCGCTCTACGCGCTCGCGTACCTGACGGGCGGCTGGGAGCCGGCCTGGGCCGGCGTGCGGGCGCTGCGGGAGAAGACCCTGGACGTGGACCTGCTGATGATCGTGGCCGCGATCGGGGCCGCGGCGATCGGACAGGTGATGGACGGCGCGCTGCTGATCGTCATCTTCGCCACCTCCGGCGCCCTGGAGGCCCTGGCCACCGCCCGCACCGCGGACTCGGTGCGCGGGCTGCTCGACCTCGCCCCGGCCACCGTGACCCGGCTGCTCGACGCGGGCGGGACGGAGACGGTCACCGCCGAGGACCTGGCGGTCGGCGACACCATCCTGATCCGCCCCGGTGAGCGGGTCGGCGCCGACGGCCGGGTCCTGTCCGGGGCCGGCGAGGTCGACCAGGCCACCATCACCGGGGAATCGCTGCCCGTGCCGAAGCGGGCGGGTGACGAGGTCTTCGCCGGCACCCTGAACGGGACGGGCGCACTCCGGGTCAGGGTGGAGCGGGAGGCCTCCGACTCCGTGATCGCCCGCATCGTCGCGATGGTCGAGGAGGCCTCGGAGACCAAGGCCCCGACGCAGCTGTTCATCGAGAAGGTCGAGCAGCGGTACTCGATCGGCATGGTGCTCGCCACCCTCGCGGTGTTCGCCGTACCGCTCGCCTTCGGCGACGACCTGACCGGCGCGCTGCTGCGGGCGATGACCTTCATGATCGTGGCCTCTCCGTGCGCGGTGGTGCTGGCGACCATGCCCCCGCTGCTCTCGGCGATCGCCAACGCCGGACGGCACGGCGTCCTGGTGAAGTCGGCCGTGGTGATGGAGCGGCTGGGTGAGGCCGACGCGGTGGCGCTGGACAAGACGGGCACCCTGACCGAGGGCACCCCGCAGGTCACCGACGTCCGCCCGCTGCCCGGCAGCGGTCTCGACGAGGACGGTCTCCTCGTGCTCGCGGCGGCGGCCGAGCACCCCAGCGAGCACCCCCTCGCCCGTGCCGTCGTCGACGCCGCCCGTCGGCGGGGCCTGGACCTGCCGCCCGCCGAGGACTTCACCTCGGCTCCCGGCGTCGGCGTACGGGCCACCGTCGGCGGGCACGCCGTCGCGGTCGGAGCGCCCCTGCGGCTGGCCGAAGCCGCCGGGCACGGGACGGCGGCGGACGCCCTGGCGGTGGCCGGGAGCCTGGAGGACGACGGCCGTACCGCGGTACTGGTCCAGCGGGACGGGGCGCTGGTCGGGCTCCTCGGCATCACCGACCGGCTGCGCCCGGACGCCTCCGCCGCCGTCGCCGCCCTGGCGGCCCTGACCGGCGGTGCCCCGACGCTGCTGACCGGGGACAACCCCCGTGCCGCCGCCCGTGTCGCCGGGGAGGTGGGCATCACCGACGTCCGCGCCGGGCTGCTGCCCGAGGACAAGGTCGCCGCCGTGAAGCGGCAGGAGGGCGCCGGCCGCAGGGTCCTGGTGATCGGCGACGGCGTCAACGACGCCCCCGCACTCGCCGCCGCCCACACCGGGATCGCCATGGGCAGGGTCGGCTCCGACCTCGCCCTGGAGGCGGCGGACGTCGTCATCGCCCGGGACGAACTCGCCGCGGTCCCCACGGTGGTCGCCCTGTCCCGTGCCGCCCGGCGCCTGGTGACGCAGAACCTGGTGATCGCCTCGGTGTTCATCTCCGCCCTGGTGATCTGGGACCTCGTCGGACACCTGCCCCTCCCGCTCGGCGTCCTCGGCCACGAGGGGTCCACGGTCATCGTCGGCCTCAACGGCCTGCGGCTGCTGCGCGAGTCCGCCTGGCGGCGGGCGGAGGCGGCGACCGGCCGCTGAGCGGCGGCATCAGCGCCGCGGACCGGAATGTCATCTTCCGAAAATCTCCACATGGTGTGCGCGAAACCGGACGGAGTCGTTCCGTCGCCGTCCGGACGGCCGGATCACCCGATGCGTTTGCTGGTGGCATGTCCGCATATCTCCCTAGGGTGAGGAGGGCCGCACGTATCTGTTACTCGATCTCACGGAGAGGCTGTGGTCATTGCGTGAACATAGCTGCACGCCGATGGACGGGAGTGAAGGCGGGGCCGTGATGGGGCGTCAACTCAATTAGGCCGGTCACCCGTTCGCGTGCTTCTATCTGCGCACCGCGGCGGTTCGAAAGAACAGCGGCCGGCATTTCCGGCCGTTGAACCGCCGTGGCCGTGGAACATTTCGATGAAGGAAAGGTGCGCACGCATGCGTAACGACATTGAGACCCGTGAGATGGACGACGCCGAGCTGGACGCCGTCTCCGGTGGCATCGTCAGCGTCAACGGTGGCCTGGCCGGCGCCGTGACCGGCGACGTCAGCACCGTCCTGGGCGCCGTGGGCTCCCTCCAGACCGTCCAGGCCGCGCAGGGCCTCGTCGGTGCCGCCCCCGGTCTCGTCTCGGGTATCACGGGCGTTTCGGTGCACACCGGTATCGCCGGTCTCTGATCGGAATATGCCCCCGAACCCCGGAGTGCCCCCCACGGCTCCGGGGTTCACGGCTGCCCTTGATCCCACTCCCACTTCATTCGAATGCGGTTGAAGGAATAGTTCGTGCAGTTCCGCCAAAAGGCGCTTTCCAAGCTGCAATCGCCCGAAGAACTCGACCTGCCCGTACGCTTCGCGCGCCCGCAGGGGCGCCTCGTACTGGCCGTCACGGTCGTCGTCATGGCCGCCGCGAGCTTCTGGGCCGTCACCGGCACCGTGTCCGCGAAGCAGAGCGCACCCGGCGTCCTCACCCGTGCCGAGGGCAGCTACACGCTGCAGAGCCCCGTGTCGGGCCAGGTGACCGAAGTCCTCGCCGAGGAGGGCCGCATCGTGTCCCCCGGAACGCCACTGCTCACCGTCCGCACGGACCAGGGCGACCGGCCCGTGCGCGCCGTGGCCGGCGGCCGGGTGAGGACGATGGCGGCCAGGACCGGCTCGGTCGTCACGACAGGCGCCGAGGTGGCCACCCTGGAACGGGTGCGGGGTCCCGAAGACCCGCTGGTGGCCGTGCTGTACGTGCCCGCCGGCAGCGGCCCGGCCATCCCGGTCGGCGCCCCGGTCGACCTGAGCGTCCAGTCCGCCCCCCGGCAGCGGTTCGGCGTGCTGCGCGGCCGCGTCCAGGCGGTCGGCCGCGTCCCCCAGACCGAGACCCAGCTCAGGGGCTTCCTCGGCGACAGAAGACTCGCCGAACAGTTCTACCGGCTGGGCGACCCGGTCGCGGTACTCGTACACCTGGAGCGCTCCACCACCACCAGGTCCGGCTACGCGTGGTCCTCCACGGACGGACCCCCGTACACCCTCGACTCCACGACGCCGGTCACCGGCTCCGTCCACCTCGCCGCGCAGCGCCCCGTCGACTGGCTCCTGCCGTGAGCGCCCCGCGCCGTCGCCGCCGCCCCGGACCGGCGGCCGGGCCCACGGGACGCCGCCGATCCGCGCGCACCCCCGGGGGCAGGACGCCCCGCGCCGTACGCACCCCGACCGTGCTCCAGATGGAGGCGGTGGAGTGCGGCGCCGCCGCCCTGGCCATGGTGCTGGGACACTACGGACGCTTCGTCCCGCTGGAAGAGCTGCGGATCTCCTGTGGCGTCTCCCGTGACGGCTCCCGCGCCGGCAACCTCCTCAAGGCCGCCCGGGGATACGGCCTGCGGGCCAAGGGCATGCAGATGGACCTGGCCGCGCTGGCCGAGGTGCCCGCGCCGGCCGTCCTCTTCTGGGAGTTCAACCACTACGTCGTCTACGACGGCATGGGCCGCCGCCTCGGCCGCAGGGGCGTCCACGTCAACGACCCCGGCAAGGGCCGCCGCTTCGTACCGCTGGACGAGTTCGACAGCAGCTTCACCGGCGTCGTGCTCACCTTCGAGCCCGGTGACGGATTCCGCCGCGCCGGCCGCAAACCCGGCGTCCTGGGCGCCATGCCGGCCCGCCTGCGCGGCACGTCCGGGACCATGGCGGCCGCCGTGATCGCCAGCCTCCTGCTCGTCGTCGTCGGCTCGGCGGTACCGGCGCTGAGCCGCACGTACATCGACATGTTCCTCATCGGCGACCAGACCTCCCTGCTCGGCGTGCTGTTCGCGTCGATGGCGGTCGCCCTCGTCCTCACCGCGACGCTCACCGCGCTGCAACAGGCCAACCTGCTGCGCGGACGCGTCATCTCCTCCACCCTGGGCAGCGCCCGCTTCCTGCGGCACCTGCTCAGGCTCCCCGTCGCCTTCTACTCCCAGCGCAGCCCGGCCGACCTCGTCCAGCGCCTCCAGTCCAACGACGCGGTCGCCGAGACCCTCGCCCGCGACCTCGCCGCCGCGGGCGTGGACGCCGTCGTCGTCGTGCTCTACGCGGTACTGCTGTGGACGTACGACCCGCAACTCACCGTCCTCGGCGTGGCCGTGGCGCTGCTCAACGTCGCGGCCATGCGGATCGTGATCCACCTGAGGTCCACCGGCACCCAGAAGCTGCGCGCCGAGAGCGCCCGCCTGACGAACACCTCCTACAGCGGTCTCCAGCTCATCGAGACGATGAAGGCCACCGGCGGCGAGGACGGCTTCTTCCGCCGCTGGGCCGGACAGCACGCGCTCACCCTCGAAGTGCAGCAGCGGCTCGGCGTGCCCAGTGCCTGGCTGGCCGTCGTCGCACCCACGCTGGCCGCGCTCAACAGCGCGCTCATCCTGATGCTCGGAGGCCTGCGGGCGGTCGAGGGGCACCTCTCCGTCGGACTGCTCGTCGCCTTCCAGGCACTGGTGACCAGCTTCACCGCGCCCATCACCCGCCTGAACGGGGTCGCCGGACGCGTCCAGGACTTCGCGGCCGACGTCGCCCGCCTCAAGGACGTCGAGAACTTCCCCGTCGACCCGGTCCACTCGCGGCGGGAGCCCGCCGCGAGCACGCGCCGGCTCAAGGGCCACGTCGAACTGGACGCCGTCACCTTCGGCTACAGCGCCCTGGACGCCCCCCTGCTCAAGGACTTCTCGCTGACGGTCGGCCCGGGACAGCAGATCGCCCTCGTCGGCGGGTCCGGCAGCGGCAAGTCCACCGTGTCCCGGCTGATATCCGGCCTCTACACCCCCTGGTCGGGGACCATCCGGATCGACGGCATGCGGCTGGCCGACATCCCCCGCGGCGCGCTGGCCGCCTCCGTCTCCTTCGTCGACCAGGACGTCTTCCTCTTCGAGGGCACCGTCCGCGACAACGTCACCCTGTGGGACCCCTCCATCCCGGACGAGGCCGTCGTCGCCGCCCTCCGGGACGCCGCCGTGCACGAGGTGGTCGCGCGCCGCCCCGGCGGCATCCACAGCCGCGTCGAGCAGGACGGCCGCAACTTCTCCGGCGGCCAGCGCCAGCGCCTGGAGATCGCCCGGGCGCTGGTCCGACGCCCCAGCGTCCTGGTCCTCGACGAGGTGACCAGCGCCCTGGACGCGGCCACCGAACAGGTCATCATCGACAACCTGCGGCGCCGGGGCTGCGCCTGCGTGGTCATCGCCCACCGGCTGAGCACGGTGCGCGACAGCGACGAGATCCTCGTGCTCGACGCGGGCACGGTCGTGGAACGCGGGCGGCACGAGGACCTCCTCGCCGCGCGGGGCCCGTACGCCGACTTGGTCAAGGAGCACTGAGGTGACGACCCACCACCACCCCGCGGCCCCGGCCGCACGGCCGGGCACGGACCCGGGCGGGAGCACCGGACCGGAAACCGACCCGGTCGTCACGGCGCTGGGCGGCCTGGGCACGCCGGTCGACCGCCCCGGCCTGCGCAGCGTCTCCCTGGAGGGCCCGCTCGTGCTGTGGCTGGTCGTGCACGGCGCGCTGGACCTGTTCGCCGTCGACACCGCACAGGCCGGCCCCTGGCACCACCTGGGCCGGCTGGAGGCGGGCGCGCTGCTGATGGGCCCCGCCGAGGGCACCGGGCACACCCTGGTCGGCCGCACCCCGCACGGCTGCCGGCTGCGCCGCATCGAGCTGCGGGAGCTGCACCGCCCGCCGTACGGCGACGAGTGGCACGGGTACGGGTACGGGTACGGGAACCCGGGCCAGGGACCGTACGGGTACGCCGAAGCCGGCGGCCGGCTCAGCCCCCTGGAGGACGCCTTCGCCCTCGGCGTCGGCCGCGGCCTGCGCGTCCTCTACGAGGCACCGCTCGACGGCCGCACCACCACCGGGCACGCGGGGGACGACGACGAGGTCCTGTGGATGCGGATCACCCCGGGCAGCGTGCAGTACGGTGCCGCGTACGAGGCGGAGCCCGTCGGCACCCTCCTCCTCGACGGGGCGATGTGGCAGGGCATGGTCGACCAGCAGTACCGGCTGCTCCACGCCCTGGACGACTGGATCGAACAGCTCGAGCGCGCCCACGAGGGCCGCACCGCGGCCGGCATCGAAGCCGGCCGGGCGGCCCGCGTCCAGGCGGACCGGGCGCTGCTGTCCTCCATCGGCGGCTCCGGCCGGACGCCCGGCCGCGGGGCGGGAGACGACGCGACCCTCGGCGTGTGCCGGCTGGTCGCCGCCGAGGCCCGCATCACCCTGTCCGGACCGGGCGCCACGGCCACCGTCGCCGAGCACGCGGACCCCGTCGAACGCATCGCGCTGGCCGCCCGGATCCGCACCCGCCCCGTCCGTCTGGGCGGGCGGTGGTGGCGGGAGAACAGCGGTCCCCTGGTGGGCCGGCGCGCGAAGGACGGGACACCGGTCGCCCTGCTGTGGCGGCGCGGCCGGTACGAGGCGGTCACCGCCTCCGGCCGCCGCGAGCGGATCGACGCGGCCACCGCCGGCTCCTACGAACCCCGGGCCGTCATGTTCTACCGGCCGCTGCCCGAGGGGAAGCCCGGCCTGCCGGCCCTGCTGCGCTTCAGCGTCCACGGCACCCGCGGCGAACTGCGCGGCCTCCTGCTGGGCGGGCTGGTCGCGGTGCTCCTCGGCGCGCTGGTCCCCATCGCCACCGGAAAGGTGCTCGGCCAGTACGTCCCCGAGGCCGAGACGGGCCTCATCGTGCAGACGACCCTCGCGCTCATCGCTGCCGCCGTCGTCTCGGCCGCCTTCATGCTGCTGCAGAACACCGCCCTGCTGCGCATGGAGGGCCGGATCGAGGCCACGCTCCAGCCCGCGGTGTGGGACCGGCTGCTGCGGCTTCCGACGACCTTCTTCGCGGGCCGCTCCACGGGCGAACTGGCCAGTGCGGCCATGGGCATCAGCGCCATCCGCCGCGTACTGTCCGGCATCGGCCCGGTCTGCGTACAGGCGGGCACCGTCGGCACCGTCAACCTCGTCCTGCTGTTCGTCTACAGCGTGCCGCTGGCGCTGGCGGCGATCGCCATGCTGCTCGTCATCGCGGCGGTACTGCTGGGCCTGGGCCTGTGGCAGCTGCGCTACCAGCGCCGGCTGGTCACGCTCGGCAACAAGATCAACAACCAGGCCTTCCAGACCCTGCGCGGGCTGCCCAAACTGCGCGTCGCCGCCGCCGAGAGCTTCGCCTACGCCGCCTGGGCCCGGGAGTTCGCCCGTACCCGTGAGCTCCAGCAGCGCGCCGGCCGGATCCAGAACCTCATCACGGTGGTGGGCGCCGTCCACCTGCCGCTGTGCACCCTGGTGATGTTCGCGCTGCTCGCCGGCCCGGCCCGCGGCACCATGTCGGCCGGCGAGTTCCTCACCTTCAGCACCGCCGTGACGATGCTGCTGTCCTCGGTCACCCAGCTGACCGGCGCGCTCCTGTCGGCCGCCGCCGTGCTGCCGATGTACGAGCAGGTCAAGCCGGTGCTGCGGGAGACCCCCGAGGTCCGCGGAACCAGCACCGCGCCGGGCGTGCTGAGCGGCGCCGTGGAGGCCCGGCAGCTGTCGTACCGGTACACCGACGACGGCCCCCTGGTGCTCGACGACGTCAGCCTCCGCGTGGAGCCCGGCGAGTTCGTCGCCGTCGTCGGCGCGAGCGGCTGCGGCAAATCGACCCTCCTGCGCCTCCTCATAGGCTTCGACAAGCCCTCCGGGGGCAGCGTGCTGTACGACGGCCAGGACCTGGCGGCCCTGGACCGGGCGGCCGTCCGCCGCCAGTGCGGGGTGGTCCTGCAGAACGCCCAGCCCTTCAGCGGCTCGGTCCTCGACTGCATCCGCGGCGCCGAGGCGCACTCACTCGAAGAGGCCTGGGAGGCCGCCGCCATGGCGGGTCTGGCCGAGGACATCAAGGCCATGCCGATGGGCATGCACACCATGGTCTCCGAGGGCGGCGGCACCTTCTCGGGCGGCCAGCGGCAGCGGCTGATGATCGCCCAGGCGCTCATCCGCAAGCCGCGCGTCCTGTTCCTCGACGAGGCCACCAGCGCCCTGGACAACGAGGCGCAGCGCGTGGTCATCGAATCCACCCGCACCCTGCGCGCCACCCGCGTCGTGATCGCCCACCGGCTGTCCACCATCATGGACGCCGACCGGGTGATCGCCATGGCGGACGGGCGGATCGTCCAGCAGGGCCGGCCCGCGGACCTGCTGGCCGACCCGGCGGGCCTCTTCCACGAGCTGGTGCGCCGTCAGCTGCGCTGAGGCGCTGCCCCCGACGGGACGCGCCCGTCACGGATCCCGTGGGCGTTCCGGCAGCGCCGCGACCGCCGCCAGCACCTCGTCCACCGTGATGCGCAGCAGCCGTACGTCCGGTTCCGAGCCGTGCGGGTCACCCGGGCGGAAGGGGTCCTCGCCCGGCTGGAGCCGCCACAGAGCGCGGTGCGGGCCCTGCGCCGGCGGCCCCCACAGCCGGGGCGAGACCGGCCCGAAGAGCACCACGGACGGAGTGCCCAGTGCCGAGGCGAGGTGGGCGAGGCCGGTGTCCCCGGCCACGAGGCAGCGCGCCTGCGCGACGAGCGCGGCGAGTTCGGTGAAGGGGACGTCCCCTTCGCCGCCGATCACCGCCTCCGGAGGCAGCCCGGCCTGCCTGGCCACGTCGTGCGCCAGCCGTCCCTCGCCGTGACCCGCCGTCACCAGGACCTCGGCCCCGGCCCGGGCGAGGCGGCGGCCCACCTCGGCGAACCGCCGGGCGGGCCAGCGCCGGGCACCCGCGTCGGCGCCCGGGTGCAGCAGCACGGCACCCGGCGCGGGGGAGGGGCGTCCGGGTGCGGTGATGCGCAGGTCGTCCGGATCGGCGTCGAGTCCGTACCAGGCCAGCAGGCGGCACCAGCGGGACCGTTCGTGCTCCTGGTCGTCCCAGGGCGGTCCGGGCGGCTCGGGGAGTCCGGGATGCCGGAACGCGAGGAGCCGCCCGGGGCGCAGGGCCCGCAGCGGCAGGCGGCTCGGGGGTCCGTTCCCGTGCAGGTCCACGGCGACCTCGGGCGGCGGCCCACGCCAGGGCAGCGTCGTGGGGACCTCACGGCCCGGGGCGCTGGTGGGCAGGAGGCGGTCCACCGCCCCCGTGAACCGTGCGGCGGTGCGCAGGCGTGCGGGAGCGGCCAGCACCAGTTCGTGGGCGGGCCAGGCCCGCCGCAGCGCACGGAGCGCCGGCACGGCGGCGAGCAGATCGCCCAGGCCCAGCGCGCGCAGGACCAGTACGGCCGGCCGGCGGGAGCCGGATCCCTGGCCGCCCATCAGCCGGCCGGCGGGCGGACCGCCGCGGACGCGAGGGCGGCGCGCCGGGCCAGGCCGGTGGTGGAACGGCCGTCGAGATACGGCAGTACGACGGCCTGGCCGCCCCAGGACGCGAGCACCCCCGCCTCCGGCAGGTCCTCGCAGGAGTAGTCGCCGCCCTTCACCCAGACGTCCGGGCGCAGCGACCGCAGCAGGGCCTCCGGGGTGTCCTCGTCGAAGGGGACGACCGCGTCGACGCTGCCCAGCGCGAGCAGGACCCGCAGCCGGTCCTCCAGGGGAGTGAGCGGACGGCCCGGTCCCTTCAGCCGCGTCAGGGACGCGTCCGAGTTCACGCACACGATGAGGCAGTCGCCGATGCTCCGGGCGCTGTCCAGCAGCCCCACGTGGCCCGCGTGCAGCAGGTCGAAGCAACCGCCCGTCGCCACGACGGTCCCTCCCCGCGCCCGTACGGCGTCGGCGAGGGCGAAGGCGTCGGTCTCGCCGCCGCTGTCGTCGGTGCGGGCGGGGCCCGCACCCCGATCGGGCCACAGGGTGTGCGAGGAGACCCCGCCCGCCGTGATGAAGGCGGCGGCCCCGGCCGTCCCGCGCGTCACCGCCTCCTCCGGCAGTGCTCCGTCCGCCAGCGCGCAGGCGGTCAGCGCGGCGAAGCAGTCGCCGGCGCCGCAGGGGTCGCCCTTCGCCCGGTAGGGGGACGGAACGAGCAGGGGGGCCGCCGCGTGGGCGCGCACGAGCAGCGCGCCGCGGTCGCCCAGGGTGACGGCCACCCCGGCCGCCCCCCAGCGCCGTGCCAGCGCGGATCCGCGCCGCGCGTGAGCACCCCACGAGTCCCCTTCGTCCGGGACGAGGGCCGCGGCCTCGGCCGCGTTCGGGGTGACGAGCCTGGTGCCCGGCACGGGCGGGCCGCCGCGCGGGTGCGGGTCCCACACCACCGGCACCTGACGCACGACGCCGGACAGCAGCGGACGCATCGCCTCGACGGTGCCGCGTCCGTAGTCCGCGACCAGCACGGCGCGCGCCGCCGCCAGCGCCTCCCGGGCCGCCCCGGGGGGCGGGCCCACCGTCCCGCCTCCCCGGTCGACGCGGACGAGGGGCCTGCCGCCGGCCATCACCCGTGCCTTCACCGGCAGCGTTCCGCGCAGGGGCAGCTCCACCAGCCGCAGCCGGCCGCTCAGGGCGTCCCGGACCTCCCGGCTGGCCGCGTCGTCGCCGAGGGCGGTGATCAGGGTGACCTCCCGGCCGGTGCGGGCCGCGAGCAGTGCGGCGAGCCCGGCCCCGCCGGGACGCGAACGGTCGGAGGTGACGTCGACGACCGGTGCGGGGGCGTCCGGGGCGAGACGGCCGGCGACCCCGTCGATGTCGCGGTCGAGGAGGACGTCACCCACGACGACCACGGGCTGGTGGCGCCCGCTCACGAGGCCCCCTCGGCGGCCGCCGCGGAGGGCTTCACCGCGATCTTCAGCCTGCGGGAGGGCCTCGGGGTGACGGCCGCGTCGAAGGACTCGCAGAGCAGGTGGACCGCCACCAGGTGCGCCTCCTGCACCGTGGCCGTCGAATCCGCGGCGATGCACAGGGCGTCGTCGGCGGCCTCGGCGAGCGGGTTCGGAGCGGGCCCGGTCAGGGCCCACACGCGTACGCCGCTCGCGCGGGCCGTCATCGCCGCGGACAGCAGGTTCGTACTGCGGCCCGAGGTGGACAGCAGGACCAGGACGTCACCGTCCCGGCCGTGTGCCGCGACCTGGCGGGCGAAGACCTGCTCGAAGCCGTAGTCGTTGCCGATGGCGGTGACGCTGGACGTCTCCGCGTGCAGGGCGATCGCGGAGTACGCGGGACGTTCCCGCCGGTACCGGCCGACGAGTTCGGCCGTGAGGTGCTGGGCCTGCGCCGCGCTGCCGCCGTTGCCCGCGGCGAGCAGCCTCCCCCCGGCGCCCAGGACGGCCGCCAGGTGGGTGCCCCACTGGGAGATCCGGTCGAGTCCGTCGCGGCGCAGGGCGTCGAGCGCCTCCTGCAGTGACCGGCAGTGCCGGTGCGCTTCCGAGGTTCCGTGGGAAAGGCTGGGATCCATGGCGTTGACCCGGCCGCCGCGGTGGGCCGGCCGGGCCGCACCTCCTTCTGGCTTCGGAACGGGGGAGTCGTTCGGCGGGGGCGGCGGACGTTTCACACCGGCTCCGCGACGCTGAACCGGGCGGTGAGGACGGACCGGTAGACGGCTTCCGTGGCGGCCGCCACGCGGTCCCAGCCGTACCGGTCCAGCACCCTGCGGCGGCCGGCCTTGCCGTACGCCAGACGCCTCGCCGGGTCGTCCAGCAGCACGGCCACGGCCGAGGCCAGCGCGGCGACGTCACCGGGCGGGACCAGCAGACCCGTCTCGCCGTCGGCCACGGTGTCCAACTGGCCGCCGACGGCGCTGGCGACCACGGGCCGGCCGCATGCCATCGCCTCGAGCGGCACGATCCCGAACGGTTCGTAGTCGGCCGGGCACAGCACCACGTCGCAGGTGCCGATCAGGCCGGGGACCCGGTCGCCGGAGACCGCGCCCAGGAAGCGCACCCGGTCGGCCACGCCGGCGCCCCGGGCGATGCCCCGGAGCCGGCGGACCTCGGGGTCGCGGTCGAGCGCGTCGGCGGGCGGCCCGCCGGCGATGAGCAGCTCGGCACCCGGCAGGTGCGCCAGCGCGGCGATGGACAGGGCCGCCCCCTTGCGGGGGACCAGCCGGCCCAGTTGCAGCAGCCGGTACCGGTGCCCGGAGCGCTGCTCCGCGCCGGGATCCGGCGGCCGGAAGCGCTTCGGATCGACCCCGCAGGGCACGATGTCGGCCTTGTCCGGCCCCACCCCCATGAGGGAGAGCTCGCAGACCTCGTCCCGGCAGGTGGCGATGACCCGGTCGCACCGCAGACCGACTTCCTTCTCCAGGGCGATCCGGGCCGCCGGACTGGTGTCGGAGCTTCCCTGGTGGCGCTTCTTGACGCTGCCCAGGGCGTGGTAGGTGTGCAGCAGCGGCAGCCGGTGTTCCTGCGCCGCGAGCAGCGACGCCACGCCCGACATCCAGAAGTGGGCGTGCACGACGTCCGGTGCCCCCGCCCGCCACTCGTTGACGAGGTGGTAGCCGAAGTCCCGCATGTGGGGCAGGAGTTCGTCCTTGGGGATCGGCTCCGCGGGGCCGGCCGGTACGTGGTGGACCTCCACGCCCGGACGCATGCGGGTCCGCTCCGGCAGGTCCCGGCCGTCCCGCCGGGTGTACACGGTGACGTGGTGGCCGCGGTCCGCCAGTGCGCCGGCGAGGGCGGCGACGTGCACGTTCTGGCCGCCCGCGTCCACGCCTCCGAGGGCCGCGAGGGGGCTGGCGTGCTCGGAGACCAGGGCGATCGACAGCGGGCGGGATCCCCGGGAGCGGCTGGACACCCTCATGAGCGCACCTCCGAGAACAGGCGTTCCCAGTCGTCCAGGAAGCGTTTGAGCCCGTACCGTTCGAGGGCCGCCTGCCGGGCCCGGGCGCCGTCCTCGGCGGCCGCTTGCGGCTCGTTGACGTAGTGGCGGGCCGCCCGGGCCAGTTCCTCGGGCCGGGTCGAGAGGACACCGGCCCCGGCCGGTACGGCTTCCACCGCCTCGGTGGTGGCGAGGGTCACGACGGGCATGCCCAGGTGCATGGCCTCCAGGAGCGACAGGCCGAGGGAGGTCCACCGCACCGGGTGCAGGTAGAGGCGGCGTTCCGCCATCGCGGCGTGCAGGTCGCGCTGCGGCAGGTCCTGGGCGCGGCAGCGGTCGGCGGGCAGGCCCAGGTGCGCGGCCAGCCCCTCCGTGCGCATGCCGAAGACGTCGAGCGGCGCCGCCTCGGCCAGCCCCGGAAGCAGATCGGTACCCGTGAACCGGCCGCGCCGGACGGGGTCGTTGACGACCACCGCCGCCCGGGGGAGCCGCCCGGTGTACAGGTGGCCGGGGTCGACGACGCCGTGCTCGATCACCACGGTGCGGGTACCGCCGTTGTCCCAGAACAGGCGGTTGAAGTGCGTCACGTGGACCAGCGTCAGGTCGGGGCGGTCGGCGAACGGGTGGCGGGTGTCGGGCACCGCCCCCGCCGGAGCGTTGTGCTCCAGGTAGACCGCCGGCACGTCGCGGCCGGGCCGTCGGCCCAGCCAGCGCTCGGCGAGTTCCCACTCGTGCGGCCGCTGCAGGACGACGAGGTCGACCGGCGTGTGCCGCAGTTCGTCCACGGCGACCTCGCGCACCGACTCCGGCCACTCGAAGGTCCGGGCCCGGCCGAGGCCGTCCGGGCCGCGGTCCGCCGTGACGGGGACCAGGTAGGAGTGGGGGCCTTGGACGAACGCCGTGGTCCAGGAACCGTGCACGTGCCACAGCAGGATGTTCATACGTTCGCTCCTCGCTCGGTCTCCCGGGGTTCCGCTGGGTGCGGCCGGCCGCCCCCGGCCCGCCCGGCCGCCGGGTCCGGTGCGATCAGGGACTCCAGGGCCGCGAGCACGTCGGCGTCGGTCACCGAGTCGAGGCAGGGGTGGCCCGCCACCGGGCAGTCACGGGCCCGGCTCCCGGCGCAGGCGGCGTGCTGATCGCCGAGCAGCACGTGCGGCACGCGGTACGGGCGCCAGCGCTCGGCGGGAACCACCGGCGCGAACAGGCACGCGACCGGTGTGCCGACGGCGGCCGCGAGGTGCGCCGGGCCGGTGTTACCGGTGACCACCGCGCGGGCCCCGGCGAGGACGCCCGCCAGCTCGTGCAGGTCCGTGGTCACCCCGCCCAGGTCCAGCGCGTGGCGCCCGGCGACCCGGGACGTCAGCTCCTTCTCGGCGGCGCTGCCCGTGATCACCACCCGGTGCCCGGCCGCGTGCAGGGCGGCGCAGGCGCGGGCCGCACGGTCGGGGCTCCACGAGCGGGCCGCGACGGCGGCTCCCGGATGCAGCACCACGTACGGTTCCGGACCGGTCAGCCGGGTCGTGTCGGGCGGCGCGCCGACCCGGAGCGCCCCGTCGTCACCGGCCGGCAGGGCGAAGCCGAAGTCCCGTACCAGGTCGAGGGCGGCCTCGGTCTCGTGCCGTCTGGGCAGCCGGTGGTGGCGCAGCGCGAGCAGGGACCCGGGGTAGTCCTCGCAGTCGGCCGCGACGGACGGCACGCCCGCCATGGCGAGCAGCAGAGCCGCGGGCAGGGGGCTCTGGTGGTAGGAGACCAGGATGACGGCGCGGTCGAAGTGCTCCGCCGCCAGCGCGTCCACCAGCATGTCGCACTCTTCGCGGGAGGTCCGGGCGGGCCGCAGCCCGACCCAGGCGGCATCGTGCACCAGGATCCGGTCCACGCCCGGCAGCAGCCGGGCGGCCGCGATCCCGGACGAGCCGCACAGCAGCGCGGTGTACGAGGAACCGGCGGCCACGGCCCGTACGGCCGGACCGCTGAGCAGGACGTCGCCGGCGCTGTCCAGCCGCACCACCAGGGTGCGCGGGGCGCTCACCGCGACCGCCCCGCGGACCGGCCGGGAACGGCGAAGGGCCCGACGGGTACGGAGCCGAGGGCCAGGCGGACCGCGGCCATCAGGTCGGCCGCGCACGCGTCGGCCCCCGCGACCTCCTCGGGACGGGTGGCGGGGGTGGGGACGAGCACGCCGCGGGCCCCGGCCGAACGGGCCGCTTCCAGGTCGGAGCCGATGTCGCCGATCACCACGGTGCGCCCGGGCGACGCGCCCAGCCGTTCGCAGGCGGCGGTGACCAGCCCCGGAGCGGGCTTGCGGCAGCCGCAGCCGGTACCGGGCCCGTGCGGGCACACCGCCCACAGCGCGAACGGGCCGAACAGGGCGTCGACGCGGCGCCGGACCGCCTCCACCTGGCGCCGGGTCAGCAGCCCGCGGGCCACGCCCGACTGGTTGCTGACCACGCCCAGCGGGACGCCCAGCCGCCGCAGGGCCGACACGGCGGCACGGGCCGACGGCATGGGGGTCACCCGGGCGGGGTCGCCGTTGTAGGGCACGTCCACGACGAGCGTCCCGTCGCGGTCGAAGAGGACCGCGTCGGGCAGCTGCCGCTCCGCGCTCGCGCCCCGCCGGCGCGCGGCCGCGGTACCCGGGCCGCCGCCGGACGGCGCCGGGGCGGGACCGTCCCACAGCCACGGGCCGCCGGCGGCGCCCGGCGTGCCGCCGCCGGTCACGACCCCACCTGCGCGCGCGGCGCCCCGTCGGACCCGGGGCCCACCGCGACCGGCACCGCGGCGGCCGCCGGTCCGCGCGCGGGCGTCCCGCGCGGGACGGCCCGGTGCGCGACGTGGCCGCGCAGCCAGTGCCAGGCGGCGGCGGGCGGGATGAGCAGGCTCGTCACGGCCATGGTGAGGACCTCGGACCGGGTACGGGGACCCGGGGCGATCCTCGCGGCCGCGAACTCCGTGGTCCCGGCCAGCCAGGCCGCGCCGCAGACGGCGGCGGCGCGGTGCCTGCCGGACAGGGCGCAGCCCACGGTCAGGCCGGCCGCCGTGCTCACCGCGAGGTGGCGCGGGAGCCGGCCCCGCGGCGCCCCGGCGCGGTGCCACCAGTCGCGCCCGTGCAGTCTGGTCATCAGTACGTCGTCGGCGTTGCCTTCCTGGACGCGTACGGAGATCCACCGGTCGGCGGGCCGTACCGGGTGGGTGGTCCGCCGGGTGCCCGACGCAAGCGTCCAGCCGCCGTCGAGCAGGCGCAGGGCCAGGTCGGCGTCCTCGCGGAAGGCGCGGCGGAAGCGTTCGTCGAAGCCGCCGGACGCCTCCAGGGCCGTAAGCCGGAAGGCCATGTCGGCGGTGATCCAGCGTGCCGTCGCCAGGCCGGCCGTATTGCGCTCCCAGTCCGTGGGGCGCCGGCGGACGGGCAGCGGTACGTCGATGCGGGCGGTGACCGCGGCGGTGTCGCGGGAAGCCGATGCCAGATCGCGGGCCAGCTCGCGGCCCCACGCCGGCCCGGGTACGACGTCGTCGTCCAGGAAGACGATCCAGGGCGCCGGGCCGGCCTCCCGCATCCCGGCGTTGCGGGCCGCGGCCGGCCCGCGCCCCGCCCCCGGCACCACGACCGTGACCTCGCGCAGCCGTTCGGGCACCTCCACGGGCGGCACGCTGCCGTCGGGGGCCGGCCGGTCGTGCACGATCACCACCCGGTCGGGCCGGGGTCCGTCCGCCGTCGCCGCGTCCAGGGCCTCCAGGCAGACGCCGAGGCTCGGCCGTCCCACCGTGGGAACGACCACCGCGTAGGACGGGACCGACGCGTACCCCGTCGCCGCGCTCAAGCGCCCTCTCCCGCCGCGAAGAGGCCGCCGCGCCGGACGGCGTACGGTCCGATGGCGAGCAGGTCGACCGGTGAGGAACCGAAGCACTCCAGGGCGTCCCGGGGATCGTCCACCATCGGCCGCCCGGCCGTGTTGAGGCTGGTGTTGACGACGACGGGCAGCCCGGTGCGCCGCTCGAACTCGGTCAGCATCCGGGCCACCAGCGGTTCGCGCGCCGAACTGACCGTCTGGATGCGCGCCGTGCCGTCGACGTGGACGACGGCCGGGATGCGCTCGCGCCACTCCGGGGCGACGTCGTGGACGAACAGCATGTACGGGCTGGGCAGCGGCCCGTCGAAGATCTCGTCGGCGCGGTCCTCCAGGACCATGGGCGCCACCGGACGGAACTGCTCGCGGCCCTTGACGTCGTTCAGCCGTTCGAGGTTCCCGGCGTGGCCGGGGTGCGCCAGCAGGGACCGGTGCCCCAGGGCCCGCGGCCCGAATTCCGAACGCCCCTGGAACCAGGCGACGATGGCGTTGTCCGCCAGCGCCTCGGCCACCGTCGCCGCGATGTCCGCCGGCCGCTCGAAGGGCACGCCCGCCGTCTTCAGCCATCCGCCGAGCTCCGCGTCGGACCAGTCGCGGCCCAGGTCGGCGCCCGCCATGGGCTCCACGGCGTCGCCCTCCGTGGCTGCCACCAGCAGCGCCGCCCCCAGGGCCGTACCTGCGTCGCCGGCGGCGGGCTGGACCCAGACCCGGGAGAAGGGGCCCTCCCGGGCGATGCGGGCGTTGGCGACGCAGTTCAGCGCGACCCCGCCCGCCAGGGTGAGCACCTGGTCGTGCGTGCGGCCGTGCAGCCACCGGGTCAGGTCGAGCAGGGTCTCCTCCAGGACCGCCTGGGCGCTGGCCGCCGTATCGGCGTGCTCCTGCGTCCACGGTTCGTCCGGGCGGCGCGGCGGGCAGAGCTCGTGCCAGGGGACGTCCGAGGCGTGGAACCCGCCGTCGCCGGTGGGGAAGACGTGGCGGCGCAGCTCGGGCAGCATCCGGGGCCGGCCGTGCGACGCCAGGGCCATCACCTTGAACTCGTCGCTGGACCGCAGGAAGCCGAGGTGGTCGGTCAGTTCCTCGTACACCAGCCCCAGGGAGTGCGGCAGTTCCTGCGCGCGCAGCGGTTCCAGCCGGTTGCCCCTGCGGGTAGCCGCCAGGTGGGAGCCGCGCTCCCCGCGACCGTCCAGGACCAGGACGGAGCTGCGCTCGGCCCCGTCGGCGGCGAAGGCGCCGGAGGCGGCGTGGGACATGTGGTGCGGTACGAAGCGGACGATGCCCGGGTCGAGGCCCGGAAGGGCCGTCGCCAGGAATCCGGGTGCCTCGCGGGCGTAGGTCTGCCGCAGGTGGTCCCAGGGGTCGTGCAGGCCCATGTCCGGGGCCGGCAGGGCGAGTTCCGGGTCGTAGGCGTAGGCGACCACGTCGAGGTCCTGGGGGCGCAGCCCGGCGTAGCGCAGGCACCAGGCCGCTGCTTGTTCGGGCAGTTCCCAGGCGGAGAAGGGTACGGGCCGCTTGCCGTGCTTACGGCGGGAGAAACGTTCCTCCTCTGCGGCGGCCACGGTCGTGCCGTCGATGACGAGGGCGGCGGAGGGGTCGTGGAAGAGCGCGTTGATGCCGAGCACACGCATGGCGGTACGAGCCTTTCGGCCGGCGGGATCGGGGCACCGGGACGGGCGCCGGACACCGCCCGCCCGGACGGGGGGTGCGGTACCGGGAGCGCCCGCCGGTCAGTCGTCGAGATGGGCGCGGAACCATTCGATCGTGCGGCGCAGGCCTTCCTCGGCTCCCACCGCCGGCTCCCACTGCAGCTTGTCGCGCGCCAGCGTGATGTCCGGGCAGCGCACGGCGGGATCGTCCGTGGGCCGCTCGATGAAGGCGATCTCCGAGGGGGAGCCGGTCAGGTGCCGGATGTAACGGGCCAGCTCGAGCATGGTGATCTCGACCGGGTTGCCGATGTTCACCGGCCCCCGCATGCCGTGCGCCGCCATCGCGAGGATCCCGGCGACGGTGTCGTCGACGTAGCACAGCGAACGCGTCTGGAGGCCGTCACCGGTGACGGTGAGGGGCGCGCCGGTGAGCGCCTGCCGGATGAACGTCGGGACGGCGCGCCCGTCGTACCCCCGCATCCGGGGGCCGTAGGTGTTGAACAGCCGGACGATGGCCACGTCCGTGCCCAGGGCCGTCGCGTGCGCCGTGGCCAGTGCCTCGCCGAAGCGTTTCGCCTCGTCGTAGACGCTGCGCGGGCCGACCGGGTTCACATTGCCCCAGTAGCGCTCGTTCTGCGGGTGCTCCAGGGGGTCGCCGTACACCTCGGACGTCGAGGCCAGCACGAAGCGAGCCTCGCTGCGGTGCGCCAGCTCCAGCGCGTTGCGGACACCGAGGCTGCCGGCGTCCAGGGTGTGCAGCGGCAGCCGGAGGTAGTCGGCGGGAGACGCCGGGGAGGCCAGGTGCAGGACGAGATCGGGCTCACGGTCCACCGTGAACCCCTCGGACACGTTCGCCTCGCACAGGACGAAGTCCGCGCGCCCGACGAGGTGCTCCACGTTCGCCCGGCGGCCGGTGCTGAAGTCGTCGACGCAGGTCACCGCGGTGCCGGAGTCCACGAGGGCGGAGCAGAGGTGTGATCCGACGAAACCGGCGCCGCCCGTGACGACGGCGTGCGCCCAGCGTCGGGCCGGGGGACTACCCATGGTCATCTCCTGATGGGACGGGGGGTTGCGCGACGCGGGGGTCTCGGTGGGGCGGCAGCGGCCCCGTACGCGTCGGCCGGCCCCGCGGGGCCGCCAGAGGATCCCAGCGTGCACGCGGACCCGGCCGTCGGCACGTCCACGCCGCATTGGAGTGATGACGCCGCGTAATCCCCCCGGCTCGGGATCAGGGCCAGGACGGCTCGCACCGCGGTACGACGACGACCTCGGGCACCACGCTGCCGACGGGCACCGACAGCAGCGCGTACATGACCGTGTCCGCCACGATGTCCGGGCTCTGCAGCATCGACACGTCGGCGTCCGGGAAGCGCTCCAGGATGAAACCGGTCTCCATGCCGCCCGCGATGACGCCGGTGATCCCGATGCCCGCGCAGTCCCGCTGCGCCTCCTTGAAGAGCGTGTGGGTGAAGGCCCGCAGGCCCGTTTTGCTGGCGGCGTACGGACCGGCCTCGGTCCACGTCCGGTTGGCGGCGGTCGACAGGATGTTCACGATGTGGCCGCCGCCCCGGGCGACCATGCGCCGGTAGGACTCCAGACAGAGGTACATCGGCCCCAGCAGGTTGGTCGTGACCACGCGCGTGACCTCCTCCGCCGACAGCTGCTCGACGGCCTTCGACACGTCCACCGCGGCGTTGTTGACCAGGATGTCGACCGCCTGGCCGTCCTCCTCGATGTCCCGGAACACGGCCGCGACCGCTTGCGGGTCGCACACGTCCAGCTCCACGAACCGCGCCTGGCCTCCGGCCACCAGCAGGTCCGCGCACAACTCCTGCGCGAGGTCCTTGCGCACGTCCGCCACCAGGACGGTGGCTCCCGCCGCGGCCAGCCGCCGCGAGATGGCGGCGCCCAGCCCGCGCGCCCCTCCCGTCACCAGCGCCAGCTTGCCGCCCAGATCTGCCTGTGCTGCGGTCACGTGCCCACTCTCCTTCCGCGCCGCCGTACGGGTGGACGGGCCGGACGGCCCGCCGGAGACGGCACGGCCACACTGTGGCAGTGACCCTCGGGGCGGACGGGCCGGACCGCGCCGAAGTGTCGCGGAGACGGCGGACAGCCGTGCCCGGCCGCGTACGTCCGGACGGGTGAGGGCCGCCGGACCGGAGGGCAGGGCGCGTACGTGGCCAGGCCCGCGGCTGAGGCGCCGACCAGCGCCGGCCGCCTCGACCGGCCCGGCGGCCCGCTACGGCCGGTGACGGGAGGCCGCGGCCGCTCCGTGTGAGCCGTATGCGCTCTGTGGGCCGTGTGGGCCGTGTGAGCAACCCCACCCCGCGCCCAACTCGCCCCGTGTACCGGCGACCTAGGGCCGCCGCCGGCCCGCCGGCCCGCCGGAGGCCGGGACGGGCCGGCAAGGTCTGCCACCATGGTTGCGGCGCGCTCGTCGCCGCCCGCCGCACCGCAGCCTCCGGGCCGTGCGCCGCCGGGGCGGAACGCCGCCCGCCGCTCCCTGTCGCCAGCCGCACCCCGCGGCCGTTCCCGAGTGCCGCCCCTGTGTCTGCCACATCCTCCGCCCTGCCCCCCTCCCCTTCTCCCGTCACGTCCTCCGCCGAGCGGTCGCCGTCCGCCCGGCCCGAGGTCCCCGTCGACCGCTCGCCCTGGCGCAGCCTGCGCTACCGCAGCATGCGGTGGTGGGCGGCGGCCAGCCTGGTGTCCAACGCCGGCACCTGGATGCAGCTGACCGTCCAGAACCTGCTGGTCCTCCAGATCACCGGATCCGCCGCCGCCACGGGACTGTCCATCTCGGTGCAGGCCGCTCCCGGTCTGCTCTTCGGCCTGCTCGGCGGCGCCGCGGTGGACCGCTGGCCCCGCAAGCTGACCGCGGCCGTGAGCCAGGCCGTCCTCGGAGCCGTGGCCCTGGTGACCGCCGTCCTCGTCGGGCTGGACCTGCTCAACCTGCCGGTGCTGATGGCCCTGGCGGCCGTCACGGGTCTCATCGCCACCGTCGACGGACCGGCCTGCTCGCTGCTGGGCAATGACCTCGTGCACACGCGGGACGTGCCCTCGGCCATCGGCGTGGGCTCGCTCGTCCACAGTGCCGGAAGGCTCATGGGTGCCGCGCTCGCGGGCATCGCCGTCGGCGTCATGGGCACGGCCTCCGCCTACGTGGCGAACGGCCTGTCGTTCCTGTTCGTGGCCGGTGTCATCCCCTTCCTCAAGCCGGTCCGGCCAGCGGCCCCCGTCGCCGTCCCGCAGGCGGCGGCCCCCGCCGCCGAGACGCTGAGCGCCCGCCAGGGGCTGGCCTACTTCATGAGCCGTCCCCGTCTGGTGGCGCTCGCCGCCATGAACGCGGTGAGCGCGCTCTTCGGCCGCAACTACTCGCTGACCCTGGTCGTGCTCGTCGCCGGCCCCCTCGCGGGCGGCGCCGGTTCCTTCAGCAAGGTCTCGACCGTGCTGGCCGTGGGCGGCCTGCTCGGTGCCGTACTGGGAGCCAGGCTGCGCAACCCCGGCGTCCGGCTGGTGGGGGTGCTGACGGCTGCCGGAGGACTGCTCCAGGTCCTCGCGGGCGTGTCCCCGTCCCTCGCCGCGCTGATGGTGATCGTCCTGCCGATGGCCGTCGCGGAGTCGGTGGCCGACACGGCGCAGTCCACCGTCCTGCAGACCGACCCCCCGGCCCGGATGCGGGGCCGTGTCCTGGGCGCGTGGTCCAGCATCCGGACGGTGTGGAGCCTCGCGGCGCCGCCCACGCTCGGCCTGCTGATGGAGCTGGCGGGAGTCCGGGTCACCCTGGTCGCGGGAGGTCTGATCGTGGCGGGCGCCGTCACCTGCGGCTACCTGCTCAAGGGCCGCCGGCCCCGGCGCGCGACGCCGCCCGTCGTGATGGCGGAGCCCGCCGTGTCGCGCCCGGCCGCCCCGGTGGCGGTGGGCACGGCGGCCTGACGGCCTTCGGCCGGATCCTGCCGGGTACGGCTTCCCGGTCCGGGCACTGCCGGTTACGGCGTTCCGGTCCGGGGCCCGGCAGGTACGTCCTTCCGCCGGGTCCGGGCGGGGGCCGGCGTGCGGCCGGGTCCCGGCGGGGGCGGTGTTCCTGTCCGGGCACTGCCAGGTACGGCAATCCCCTCCGGGCCCCGGCGGGGGCGGCTTTCGGCCGGGTCCTGGCGAGGGCGCCCTACTTGTCCGGGTCCTGCCGCGTCCGGCCGGTCCGGGCACTGTGAAGTACGGCGGACCGGGCTGCGGCGGGCCCCGGTAGGCACCCCCGTGGGCCGGCCCTCTCGCCGCAGCCGCCCCCTGACCAGCGCGCGCGCCGACCGCACCCGGCGCAGCACGCGGGGCTGAGCCGGCCCCGTGCGCACCGCCGCGCCCGGGACGGACACCCGGCGGGCGGCCGATCCCGGAGGTGACCGGGCCGCGCTCACCGGCCGCGTCGCCGGGACCCGCGTCCGTCCCGGCCCTGTGGGCCGTGCGCCGGCCGGGTGACCGGCATCCGGGCCAGTCCCGGCCCTGTGGCCGGGCGTACCGGCCGGGTGACCGGGATCCGGCCAGACCCGGCCCCGTGGGCCGTCTGCCGGCCCGGTCGCCTGGCACCCCGGCCGACCGGGCCATATGGCCGCGCGCCCCGCATGCCGTCGCGCCCGCACGGGTAGGCGCCGGGCATGAAGAGCCCCGATGCCGGCGGGCACCGCTTCCCGCCGCTGCCCGATGACGGCTCGGGGCAGGCGCGGACCCCGCGTGCCCGGCGCGACGCGGACCGACGGCTGTCGTGAGGCTGCGGACCAGTGATCCCCACGCGCCCGGGTGGCGGCGGGTACGCCACGGGCGCGGTTTCCGGTACCTGGACACCCACGGGCGGCCCCTGCCGGAGGCGGACGTCGAGCGGGTCCGCGCGCTCGTGATCCCCCCGGCCTGGCGGGAGGTCTGGATCTGCCCCTGGCGCAACGGCCACATCCAGGCCGTGGGAACGGACGCGGCGGGCCGGCGCCAGTACCTCTACCACCCGCGCTTCCGTGAGCAGCAGGACGCCGCGAAGCACGAGCACGTCCAGCGCGTGGCCCGGGCACTGCCACGGCTCCGGGAAGAGGTGACGCGGGACCTCGCGGGCCGCGGACTGTCCCGCGTACGGGTCCTGGCCTGCATGACGCGCCTGCTTGACCTGGGGTTCCTGCGGATCGGCGGCGAACGCTACGCCCGGGAGAACGGCAGCTACGGCCTCACCACCCTGCTGCGCGAGCACGCCGTCTGCCGCGCCGGCGAGATCCGCCTGCGCTTCCCCGCCAAGTCGGGCCGGACGGTCGACCGTACGCTGGTCGACGCCCAGGCCCACGCGGTGGTCCGGGCGCTGCTCCGCCGCGAGGACCCCGGCCCGCGGCTCTTCGCGTACTGGGAACGGGGCGCGTGGCACGAGGTCCACGCCGAGGACCTCAACGCCTACCTGCGGGAACGGGCGCGGGAGGACGTGACCGCGAAGGACTTCCGGACCTGGTACGCCACCGTCCTGGCCGCGGTCGCCCTGGCGGTCTCCGAGGCCACCTCGGACGCCTCCCGCGCCCGGCGCGGCAAGGTCGTCGCGCGGGCCGTGCGCGAGGTGAGCGAATACCTGGGGAACACGCCCGCCGTATGCCGGGCGTCCTACATCGCCCCCCGTGTCATCGAGCTCTACGAGGAGGGCGAGACCGTCGCCGCCTCCCTCGGCGAGCTGGGCGAGGACGGCCTCTTCGGCCGGCCCGCCACCCACGGCGCCGTGGAGCAGGCGGTCCTGGACCTCTTGCGGACGGGCCGGGCCTGAAGGGGCGATGGGACGCCCGGGTACGGGTAGGCGCCGGACATGGAGACGACCAACCCCCTGGCAGTCGTCACCGGTGCGTCGAGCGGCATCGGTTACGAGCTGGCCAGGCAATTCGCCGAACACGGCTTCGACCTGATCATCGCCGCGGAGGACGACGCCCTCGCCCCGGCCGCCGCCACCCTGACCGGCCACGGCACCCGCGTGGAGGCCGTCCGGACCGACCTCGGCACCCGGGACGGCGTCGAGGAGCTCCACCGCGCCGTCACGGCCACCCGCCGGCCCGTGGCGGCCGTCGCGATGAACGCGGGCGTCGGGCAGGGCGGACCCTTCCTGCGGACCCGTCTGGCGGACGAGCTGAAGATCATCGACTTGAACATCACGTCCACCGTCCACCTCGCGAAACTGCTGCTGCCGGGCATGGTGGAGGACGGGGAGGGGCGCGTACTGATCACGTCGTCGATCGCGTCCACCACGCCCGGCTCGTTCCAGGCCGTGTACAACGCCGGCAAGTCGTTCCTCCAGTCGTTCGCCCAGGCGCTCCAGAACGAGCTGAAGGACACCGGGGTCACCGTCACCGCGCTGATGCCCGGCCCTACCGACACGGAGTTCTTCGCACGGGCCGGCATGCTGGACACGAGGGTCGGCCGGTCGCGGAAGGACGACCCGGCCCAGGTGGCCGCGCGGGGTTTCCAGGCGATGATGGCCGGCAAGGACAAGGTCGTCGCCGGCTCCTGGAAGACCAAGGCCCAGGGCCTGGCCAACCGCGTCCTGCCCGACAGCCTGAAGGCCCAGGTACACCGGGGCATGGCGGAACCCCGTTCCGGCGCGCACGGCTGAACGGCGCCGCGGCCCCCGCGACGCGCAGACCGAAACGATCCAGGAGCGGAAACCCCTGTCTCACACCCGCTCCGGATGGCAGTCTCTACTCCTCGGAAGCGTCGTCCTGGGGGGATCACGAGTGATGGAGCCGGGTACCGGCATGGGCCTGCGGGGCCGCAGCGGCATCCTGTCCCTGGTCGACGCGTGCCTGAAGGAGAGCCCGGCGGCCGAGCGGCCCCTGACCGTGCTCCTCGGTCCCGCCGGCAGCGGAGCCAGCGAGGCGCACAGCGCGCTCATGGAGCACTTCGGGCCCGACTACCCCTTCGCCTTCGTCAACTTCGGCGGGGCCCAGTCCCTGCTGCCCCGCTACGCCCTCGGCCTCCTGGCCCGCCAGCTCGAACGCAAACTGCCCCGCTACGGCCGCTCCCACTTCCCGCTGCTCAGCCTCGGCCTGCTCGCCTCCGACCAGGAACTGAGCATGCGCAGCCTTCCCGAAGGACGGCGCGCGGTGCAGCGCCGGCTCGACCGGTTCCAGGAGGAGAACGAGGCCAGGCACGGCGACTACCTGGCCGCGTTCTTCGAAGTCGGCATGGGCGCGGTCGGCATGCCCGAAGGCGCCTCCAACGCCGCACTCGCCCTCTTCCAGGACGCCCTGCGGCGCGGCCGCCGCACCGTGCCCGGACTGTTCGGCGGCCGGCTGGGCAACCGGCTCACCGCCGGAGCCCACTGGTACGGACGCCACCCCATGACCCGCAGCGCGGACCCCATGGAAGCCCTCGTGGAACTCAACCTCTGGCGGCACGAGGGCGACGAGAACGAACAGGAACGGCTCGACCTCATCCTCTTCTCCGCCTTCCTGGAAGACCTCAGACGCAACACCGCCCGCAACTTCATGCCCCGCTCCTACCTGCTGCTCCTCGACAACTCCCACACCGAGTACGGCCGCCGCTTCCTCGACCTGCTGCTGCGTTCCCGCCACGACGAGACGGTCGTCGCCGGCCGTACGAGCGACCCGCTGACCGTCGTCGCCAGCTCCAACCGCTGGCTGCCCCGCTGGGGCCCGGCCACCGGGGAGTCCTGGCCCTGGCAGCTGCGCGGACCCGACCGGGCCTCCCTGGCCGACTGGAACGCCCACCGGCCGACCCGCGACAGCGAGGACTCCTGGTGGTACCCGTTACGCCTGCGCGACCTCAACCTGGACGAAGTGCGGATCCGGATCGAGCTCCAGCTCGGAGGGCACAGCGACCTGGCCCCGCTGACCCGCCTCACCCCCTTCGTGCACCGCCTCACCGGAGGCCTGCCCCGCGCCGTCCACCAGGTACTCGACGTACTGCGCCAGGCCGGGCCCCCCAGGGAGCCGGGTCCGGGGCAGGACCGCTGGCTGCGCACCCTGCCCGACCGGCCGCTGCGCACCGGGGAGGACTCCGCCACCCTCGCCGACACGGCCCTCGGCCACCTCCTGCGCGACTTCGACAGGACCCAGCGCACCGCCCTCGCCGAATGCGCCGCAGCCCGGGACTTCTCCGTCGCCACGCGGCTGCTCAGCCCCGACGACTCCCTCTTCGGCGACATCCGCTCCCGCTGGCTGCTGAGCGGGCCCGTCTCCGTCGTCCCCGTACTCCACCCGTGGCTGCGCCGGCTGCTGCTGTGGCGGCTGGCCGCACGTCCCGACGGGTGGGACGCCGTGCACGAACTCCTCGCGGAGTACTACCACGGCGAGGGCAAGCCGGTGCAGGAGATGTACCACCAGCTCGCCCGCGGCCGGACCGAGGAGGTCACCACCCACCTGGCGCGGCGCTTCACCGCCGTACCGGCCGCCCAGTGGATCGCCGAGTTCGACGCGATCACCGCCGCGCCGAACCGCCTGCCCGCCGACAGCGGACCCCTGGAACTCCTCGCGGGACTCGTCCCCCGCCGGCCCGGGCGGGTGATGGACACCGAGTCCGTGATCCACACCCTGGTGACCACCCGCTGGGTGTGGAGCGATCCGCTCGCCGACCCCGCCATGCGGCTCAACGACATGATCGCCGACGGCTACACCCAGCTGTCCCAACTGCGGAGGAACGACATCGTGGCCCTCTTCAACGAGGCGGAACGGTACCGCCACTGGCGCGATCCCCAGACCGCCGGCTGGGAGGGCTGAGCACGTGCCCAGACTCGAATGGCCCCTGCACGTCGTGCGCCGCGTCGCCCTCGCCACCGCGGTCGTCGTCGCGCTGGCCGCCGGGCTCTGGCTGGGCCTCGGCTGGCTCCAGGACCGCCAGGCACGATGCGGTGACGGGGTCGTCGAACGGGGCGCGCAGGACGAGTGCGTCGGCGTGACCGACGGCTCCTACGTCTTCGCCCCGCACCTCGACGCCGTCAGCGAGAAGATCGAGGAGGAGAACCGCAGGGTCCTCGCCAACGCCGGCGACGAACCGTACGTCAGCGTCGCCTACTTCACCTCCTTCACCACCACGGCCGAGGACAGCAACTCCGCCGAGGGCGTCCGCCACGAACTCCAGGGCGCCTACCTCGCCCAGTACCGGCACAACCGGGGCGACCTCGCCGCCACCCCCAAGATCCGCCTGCTGATAGCCAACCCCGGCAGCAGGTCCACGCAGTGGAAGCACACCGTCGACGAGCTGATCGCACGCAAGGACTCCCCGGACCGGCTCGTCGCCGTGGCCGGCCTCGGCCCCAGCACCAACGAGAACCTCGCGGCCATAAAACGCCTCTCCGAACACGGCATCGCCATGGTCGGTGCCACCCTGACCGCGACGAACATCCAGGACATCAACGGCTTCGTGCGGATCGCCCCCACCAACGAGGACGAGGCGTACGCGGCCGCCGGCTACCTCAAACGGCACGGGGTCGCCACCGCCGTCGTCCTCCAGGACGTGGCGGCGGGCAACCTCTACGCCTCGACCCTGGGCACCGCCTTCACCAAGGCCTTCCACGACGGCGACAAGCACCGGCTCGTCTCCGAGCGGATGACCTACGACTCGTCCGTCAGCAGCGCCTGGCAGAACGAGCTGCGCTACATGCCCGGCCAGTTGTGCCAGCAGCGGCCCCAGCTCGTGTACTTCGCGGGCCGCGGCCGCCACCTCACCCACTTCCTCGACGCGCTGTCCAACCGCAGCTGCACCGACCAGCAGTTCACCGTGTTCGCCGGGGACGACACGACGAACCTGAGCGCCGAGCAGCTCGCCCACGCCGCCGAGACCGGCATCCAGGTGCTCTACACCGGCCTCTCCCACCCCGACATGTACCGCTCCGCGCCCCAGGCGGTGTCCGCCCCGTCGGCGAAGAACTTCCAGCCGGGCGGACTGCTGCACCAGTGGTTCCCGCACGACCCGCGCGAGGACGGCGGGGCCCTGATGGGCCATGACGCGGTCCTCGCCGCGGCCCACGGCATCCAGATGGCCGCCCGCTGGCAGGGACAGGTCGCGGGCGACGCGGTGGCCCGGATGTTCCACCAGATGGACGGCACCCAGCAGGTGGCCGGCGCGAGCGGGTTCATCTCCTTCCAGAACAACGGCAATCCGCGCAACAAGGCCGTCCCGATCCTGCGCCTCAACGGCAAGGGCCAGGTCGAGTTCGTCGAGGTGTCCGCGGCGGAGGGCAAACCACCGCAGGAACAGTGACGCGGGCCGTCAGGCCGCGACCCCGACGGCGAGGGCGCCGATCCCGGAGTGGGCGCGCGGAACGTTCCGGCGGGCCGCGGGAAGGGGCCGGCACCGGGGTGCTCCGATCGTGGACCGGCGGGACGGGCCCGTCCGGCCGGGACGGGTGCACGGGCGTGATCAGGGGCACGGCACCGCACCGGATCCGGCCTCCCGCGGCGAGGGCGCGTCCGTCCCCGGTGCGGCCCCGTCCGCCGGGCGGTGTCAGTAGCGCAGGGCCGTGCCGGTCCGGGCCTTCACCGTGCCGGACAGTTCGTGCGTGCTGCGCGCGGTGCCCCGGCCCGTGCCCCCGCCGGCGACGTCCGCGACCGTCACCACGACGGTGTCGAGGACCTTGCCGCCCTCGTCCTCGAATTCGACCTGCACCGCGAAGGACTTCTGCCCCTCGTCGGTGTTGCGTACGGTCACGGGGACCGACGTACGGCCGTCCGTGTCCTTCGTCACCGTCCCCAGGGTCACCTGGTCCTTGGCGTCGACCCCGTCCTTGACCTCGGCGAGCTTGTCCTTGGCCACGGCGGCGGCGGACTCGGCGGCCCTCCCCGCCTCGGCGGCTGCCGACGAGACGGCCTCGCCGGCCGACTTCACCGCCTCGGCGGCGCTCGACACCGCCCCGGACGGCACGCCGCCGTCCGAACAGCCGGCGGCGCCGAGCACCACCGCCGCCAGTACCACCACGCCCGCCGCCCCACGCATCCACACGACCGCCGCCACCACGCCTCCAAGGGTCTTCCGGGCTCCCAGTCAAAACCCCGGCGGCCCGGACGCCCACCGGAAGGGGCAACCGGGTGACCGCCGGAACGGGCGGCTCCTCCCGCGGCTCCTCGCGCGCCCGCCCCGCGACCTGTGGGCCGGCTGTGAAACCGGGCGGTACGGGAGGTGTGGTAAAAGAGCCGTGCCGAGAAGTTCTATATTCGTATGAAGCATCCACGCGCGGCCCGGCTGCGGAGATTCAGGGGGGTACGACCGCGATGGCCGAGACCGACGCCGGCACCCGGGCGAAGTCCCGTACGGCCCGCAAGGCCCGCCGCAAGACGCGCAACCGCAAGCGCCTGGGCATAGCCGGGGCCGTACTCGTCGCCGGCGGGGCGGGCGTCGCGTTCGCGGTCGGCTTCCCGGGATCCTCGGAGGCCGAGCGCGACGCCAGGCTGGCGGCCCCGGCGGGTGCGGGCGCGGTGACCGGCGGGCCCGGCATCGGCAAGGGCCCCAAGCCGGACTGGGACGGCAAGGTCGAGGTTCTGGGCGACGGCTCCACCTCCTACACCGGGCCGCAGCCGGGACAGCTCAAGCCCGAGAAGCTGAAGCCGGGCGAGAAGCCGCCGCAGTTCGTGGTCTTCTCCTGGGACGGCGCGCTGGAGGGCGACGACCACCTCTTCTCGCACTTCCGCAAGGTGGCCAAGCAGAACAAGGCCCACATGACCTTCTTCCTCACGGGCATCTACCTGCTGCCGGAGAGCAAGAAGTCGCTCTACCGCCCGCCGCAGCACGGCCAGGGCGCGGCCGCCATCTCGTACCCGACCGTCCCGCACGTGCGGTCCACGATCCAGCAGCTGCGCGGCGCCTGGACCGACGGCCACGAGATCGGTTCCCACTTCAACGGGCACTTCTGCGGCCCCAAGGGCGGCGGGGACTGGAGCCCCGAGGAGTGGAAGAGCGAGATCGACCAGACGTACGCCTTCATGAAGGGGTGGAAGACCAACACCGGCTTCACCGGTGAGGCACCCCTGCCGTTCGACCCCGACCGGGAGGTCGTCGGCGGCCGCGCGCCCTGCCTCGAGGGCCAGAAGAACCTCGTGACCGCGATCAAGCAGTACGGCTGGCGCTACGACGCGAGCTCCTCGGGCGACTTCCAGATGTGGCCGTCCAAGATGGACGGCATCTGGAACTTCCCGCTCCAGCTCGTCCCCCTGCAGGGCAAGGAGGTGCAGGTCCTCTCCATGGACTTCAACTTCCTCTACAACCAGTCGGGCGACAGCACCCAGGGCGACCCGTCGAAGTTCGCCGCCTGGCAGGCGCAGGTACGCGGCTCGTACATGAACGGCTTCAACCGCGTCTACAACGGCAGCCGGGCGCCGATGTTCATCGGCAACCACTTCGAGGACTGGAACGGCGGCATCTACATGAAGGCCGTCGAGGACGTGATGAAGGACGTCTGCAACCGCCAGGACGTGCGCTGCGCGTCCTTCCGGGAGGTGGCGGACTGGATGGACGTCCAGGATCCGAAGGTCCTGGCCCAGCTGCGGATGCTCGACCCGGCCCAGGCGCCGGACTGGAAGGCGCTCATCAAGTGACCCGGGCCGGCGCGGCCGGGACGGCCGGCTCCCGCCGGGCCCGTCGTACGGCGCGCCGCCCGGGGCCACCGTACGACGGCCCCGCCTACTTCACGGCCTTCGCGTAGTCGGCCCACAGGCCGACCGCCCGCGCGCTGCCGGGCGTCGTGGGGGCGTCGCCGGCCAGCCCCGTCAGCGGCAGCGGGATCAGGTCCAGCAGCGACATCCGGTAGACCACCACGGCCGTGGTCTCCTGCGCGGTGGTGCCCACGAACCAGCCCGCGGTGTTCGCCGCGGTCGTGCCGGTCTTGCCCGCCGCACCCGGCTGGGCCTTGGCCGCGGCCTTGGCCGAGCCCTCGCTGACGGCCGCCCGCAGGGCCTCCGTCACCGTGCGCGCGGTCTTCTGCGACATCGCCCTGACCGCCTTCGGCGGGTCCAGCGGCACGGTGGCGCCGGCGCGGGTGGCCGACCGCACCGAGTAGGGGTCGGTGTGCATTCCGTCCGCCGCGAAGGTCTGGTAGGCGCCGGCCATCCGGATCGCGCTGGGCGTGGAGTTCTCCCCGAGGGCGAAGGTGGGGATCCGCTGCCCGAGGCTCGAGGCGAGCAGCCCCGAGCGCTCGGCGTACGACTCCACCCGGTCGAGCCCGACGTCGAGGCCGAGCTGGAGCATGGGGGTGTTCACGGAATGGGCCACCGCCTGCTGGAGGGTGATCTGGCCCCAGCTGCGGTCGCCCTCGTTGTGCCCCTTGACCACCTTGCCGCTGCGGTCCCAGTAGGGACCCTCGGGCGTCTGCACCGTCGCCTGGTCGTTGCCGTCGTACACGCTGGAGGGGGAGACGGGGGTACGGGCCTGGCCGCGCGTGCGCAGCACCCCGTCCTCGAGCGCGGCGGCGTAGACGAGGGGCGTGAACACCGTGCCGGCCGGGATGGTCGTCGCGTTCGCCTCGTTGAAGCCCTGCTTCAGGTAGTCGGGGCCGCCGTACACGGCGAGCAGCCGGCCGTCCCGGGCCACACTGGCCGCGCCGATCTTCGCGTACTTGTCGGTGTCGGGACGCCGCTCGGGGTCGATGTCCTTCTGGGCCTGCTGGACCGCGGCGGTCAGGGCCGCCATGCGGTTCTTGTCGAAGGTCGTGTAGATCTGGTAGCCGCCGAGGTCGAAGTCGGACTCCTTGAGGTGTCCGGCCTTGATCGCGTACGCCTTGGCCATCTCCACCAGGTAGCCGTTCTGGGCCCCGGGCATGCCGACGAGGGAAGCGGCCGAGGGCTCCGGGAACTTCGTGTACGTGGCGCGTTCGGCGGGGGAGAGGTGGCCGGTCTCGACCATGCGGTCCAGGATCCAGCTCCAGCGCTCGACGGCCCGCGCGTGGTTCTCCTTGCCGAGGGAGGGGTCGAAGAGACCGGCGCCCTTGAGGAGGGAGGCCAGGAAGGCGCCTTCGCTGGCGTTGAGCTGCGAGACGTCCTTGCCGTAGTACGCCTGGGACGCGCGCTGGATGCCGTAGGTGCCGCGGCCGAACCAGCTGGTGTTGAGGTAGTCCTCCAGGATCTGCTTCTTGCCCGCGCGGCTGTCCAGCTTCACGGCGAGCAGCAGCTCGGTGAACTTCCGGGACAGGGTGCGGTCCTGGTTCAGGTACGCGTTCTTCACGTACTGCTGCGTGATGGTGGATCCGCCCTGGGTCTCACCACCGGTCACCGCGGCGCGGATCGCGCGCAGCACGCCGGACGGGGAGACGCCGGGGTCGGAGTAGAAGCTGGCGTTCTCGGCCGCGAGGACGGCTCCCTGGACCTTCTCGGGCACCTTCGCCAGGGGCATCTCCTGCCGCTGGACCCAGCCCGTGCGGGCCATGGTGGAGCCATCGGACCAGTAGTAGACATTGTCCTGTTGCGTGGCGAAAGAGTTGAGGTCGTCGGGTATGTCCGTGGTCGCGTAGGCGATGCCGACGAAGCCCGTCATGCCGACGAACAGGTACAGGAGGGCGCCGGCCCACTGGCGCCCCGAGGGGACCCACCGGCGCCAGCCGTCGCGCCCCGGCCTCGGGTACGCCGGCCGCAGACGGCGCAGCGCGGGGCGCGCCGCGGCGAGGACCGGCGCGAGCGCCGCCGGGAGACGGCCGGCCGGACCGGTGCCGGACCGCGCCCGGCGGCTCCCGGACTTCCTGCGGCGGCCCGAGGCGGCCGCTCCGCTGTCCTTCGGGGCCGCCCGTCTGCCCCGCGATCGCCCTCTTGAGGACATGTCCTGCCCGCCCACTCCGAATGCCCCCCGTACTGTGCTTCCGCCTACACCCTAGATGCATCTCCTGTGAAGCCGGCGGGGAGGTGGGGTGAAGGCGGACGGGCCGCGGGGACGATGTCCCGTCCGGAAACGGAAGCGCGCGGACCGGCGCCTGGCATGATCATTGCCGGGCGAGAGGGGACGAAACGGAACACGGCCACGGCGTCGCCCAGTTGTGCGAAGATTCCGTCGCCCGGTCCGTGCGGACCGGGTGACAAGGGGATGCACAGTGATACCTAAGAGGTTCAGGCTGGCCGCCATCGGCGCCCTGACCGTGGCCATGGCGTCCGGCAGCCTGTTCGCCTACTCCGCGAGCGCGGGGACGACGGAGGAAGCCGACCGCGCCACCGCGGACGCCTTCGCCCGCATTGCCGACGACGTGCTCTCGCAGCGCACGCAGGCCCTGGTCGACGGTCACGTGCGGCACCGTGAGGCCGCGCCTTCCTCCAAGAAGAAGGCCCGGCTGTCGGACAGGCTGAAGAAGGACGAGCACGCGGCCATCGCGTCGCTGAAGTCCCGCAAGACCCGCCTCGCGGAGCTCGGTGAGGCCTACACGGCCGCCGACACCAGCGTCGTGGTGGACCGCGCCACCCTCACCGGCGGCAAGGCGACCGTGCAGGTCACCGAGCAGACCACGCTCACCTACGAGAAGGTGCGGGGGGACGAACCGGACACCACCGACTTCAAGACGCGCTACGAGCTGACCCTGACGGGCAAGAAGGGCGGCTCCTGGGAGCTGACCTCGATCAAGTCCCAGGACAGCGCGAACGCCCCCGTGGCGGTCAACGAGCCCGTGGCGGCAAAGGTCGCCGTCGTCAAGGACGACGGCAACCAGTACCCGGACGGCACGCCCGCGTCCACGAAGTACCCGGCCACGCCGAATCCGAAGAAGACCACCGGCGGCGCGTACGACTACAACGCCATGGCGAAGTACGCGGAGAAGTACTGGAGCAACTACAACCCGGCGTACCGGAAGTTCAACGGCGCCGGCGGTGACTGCACCAACTTCGTCAGCCAGTCGCTGAAGGCCGGCGGCTGGAAGCCCGTTCCGGGCACCTCCTCGGACTACCGCAACTGGTGGTACGACGGCACCCGCCAGTCCGTCTCCTGGATCGGCGTGAACGAGTGGGCCTGGTTCACGCTCTCCAACCAGCGGGCCACGAACCTGGCGAACGTCTACCAGATGGACATCGGTGACGTCATGCAGGTGGACTTCAACAAGGACGGGTCCAAGGACCACTCCATGATCGTCACCTACCGCAGCCGTGCCGGGATGCCGTACCTCACGTACCACTCCACGAACACGTACCGGAAGTCGCTCGCGAGCATCATCGCGTCCTACCCGGACGCGCGCTACTTCGCGTACCGCACCTGACGGTCGCCCTCCTGGGGCCCCTCCCGCCGGCGGAAGCCGGCGGGAGGGGCCCCTTTTTCGTGCCCGCCGAGCGGGGCGCGGGAGCCGGAGGGTCCGGCTCCCGCCCGGCGCCGGGTCAAACCTCCAGTTGCCCAAGATCACTGCATCGAGGTAATGGCCTCGGCATTTCAAGGTCATCCGGGTGGGCCGCTGGTTACTGTTCCCCGAGATCTGGACGGATTCCCGGATATTCGCCCCCATTTTTTTCCTTTTCACCGGTGACGTGCCCCTGTGTCCCTCGCCGCGCGTACGAAGGAGAGCTCGCCCTCATGACCGTTGACACCAGCCCCGAAGCGCAGCTGGATCCGCCGCAGCAGTCCAGCCTGAGCACGGCGGCCGCCCGCAACCTTGCCTCCACGACCAAGTCCGCCCCGCAGATGCAGGAGATCACCTCCCGGTGGCTGCTGCGGAGCCTGCCCTGGGTGGAGACCAAGGGCGGCACCTACCGCGTCAACCGCAGGCTGACCTACACCGTCGGCGACGGACGCATCGACTTCGTCCAGGACGGTGCCTCGGTGCGGGTGATCCCCCGGGAGCTCGGGGAACTGGCCCTGCTGCGCGGTTTCGACGACCTGGAGGTGCTGACCGCCCTCGCCGGCCGGTGCGTCCAGCGCGACTTCCGGGCCGGTGAGGTGCTCGTCGAACGCGGCGCCCCGGCCGACCGGATCCACATGATCGCGCACGGCCGCGTCAGCCAGACCTCCCTCGGCAAGTACGGCGACGAAGTGGCCGTCGCCACGCTCGCCGACGGCGACCGCTTCGGCGAGAACGCCCTCCTCGACACCGACGCCGACTGGGACTACACCGCCACCGCCGAGACCCCAGGCACCCTGCTCAGCCTCTCCCGCGAGGACTTCGCGGCCCTGGCGTCCTCGGCGCCCAGCCTCCAGGCCCACATCGACCGGTTCAGCTCGCTCCCGCAGCAGCGGCAGAATCGTCACGGCGAGGCCGAGATCGCGATGTCGGCCGGCCACACCGGCGAGCACGAGCTGCCCGGCGCCTTCGTCGACTACGAGCTCAACCCCCGCGAGTACGAGCTCTCCGTCGCGCAGACCGTCCTGCGGGTCCACACGAGGGTCGCCGACCTCTACAACGGCCCGCACAACCAGACCGAGGAACAGCTCAGGCTCACCATCGAGGCGCTGCGCGAGCGCCAGGAGCACGAGCTGATCAACAACCGGGAATTCGGCCTGCTCCACAACGCCGACTTCAAGCAGCGGATCCAGACCCACTCCGGCCCGCCCACCCCGGACGACCTCGACGAGCTGCTGTGCCGCCGCCGCGGGACCAAGTTCCTCTTCGCCCACCCCAAGACCATCGCGGCGATCGGACGAGAGTTCAACGCGCGCGGGCTCTACCCGGACCACGTCGACGTCGGCGGTCAGCAGGTCCCGGCGTGGCGCGGAGTGCCGATCCTGCCCTGCAACAAGATCCCCATCAGCAAGGAGAACACCAGCTCCATCCTCGCGATGCGCACCGGCGAGGACAACCAGGGCGTCATCGGCCTGCGCCAGACCGGTCTGCCCGAGGAGTACGAGCCGGGCCTGTCGGTGCGCTTCATGGGCATCAACGAGCAGGCGATCATCTCCTACCTGGTCACCACCTACTACTCCGCCGCCATCCTGGTGCCCGACGCCCTCGGCGTCCTCGAGAACGTACAGATCGCCCGCAGGCGCGACTAGGCCCTGTCGTCGAAGTCCCGCCTGGCCCGCGGCCCCCGGCACCGCACCTCGCCGCGTTGTCGCGGCCGCAGCGGCCCGGCAATATCCCGGGCGGGCCGCGCGCGCCCGGGATCCGGGCCACCTCACCCACCTCACCAAGGAGTCACGGATGCCCGAGCCCGGGCCTTCCCCTCTGCAGTCGGGCCTGCCCTCCGCCGCGGCGCACCTCGGGGCGCACGTCCTCCCCAACGTCCTGGGTGCGGGCCGCGCCCCGGACCACGCCCCCGCCGCCGGGGCGGCGGCCGCCGAGGCCGTCGTGGCGGCACCGGTCGCCGAAGCCCCCGTCGCCGCCCGCCCCGCCTTGCCGACCGCACCCGTCCTGCCCTTCGGCACCGCCCCCGCCCCGGGAGCGGTACCCGCACCCGCGGAGGACGCCGCGGCGGTGGGGCAGGCGGACCCCGCCGCCCTGCAGCGGATCCTGCGCGGGCCCAGCGGCCTCGGCACGGCCGCCCTGCACCTGGCCCCGCCCGCGCGACCGGCGGCGCCCGCCGCACCGGCGGCGGGGCGGCCCGTCCCCGGCCTCTACCACCACCCCGTGCCGGAGCCGGACCCGGTACGGGTCGAGGAGGTCAGCCGCCGCATCAAGCGCTGGGCGGTGGACGAGGTCCAGGCGTACCCCCCGGAATGGGAGGACCAGTTCGACGGCTTCTCCGTGGGCCGCTACATGGTCGCCTGCCACCCGGACGCGCCGACCATCGACCACCTGATGATCGCCACGCGGCTGATGGTCGCCGAGAACGTCGTGGACGACGTCTACTGCGAGGACCACGGCGGCTCGCCCGTCGGTCTCGGCGGAAGGCTCCTGCTGGCGCACACCGCCCTCGACCCCCTCCACACGACGCGGGAGTACGTGCCGGCGTGGGAGGAGTCGCTCTTCTCGGACGCCCCGCGGCGCGTATACCGCTCGGCCATGGAGTACTTCGTCCGGGCGGCCACCCCCTCCCAGGCCGACCGGTTCCGGCACGACATGGCCCGGCTGCACATGGGGTACCTCGCCGAGGCCGCCTGGGCCGAGACGGAGTACGTCCCGGAGGTGGCCGAGTACCTGGCGATGCGCCAGTTCAACAACTTCCGGCCCTGCCCCACCATCACCGACACCGTCGGCGGCTACGAACTCCCGCCGGAGCTCCACGCCCAGCCCGCCATGCAGCGGGTCATCGCGTTCGCGGGGAACGCCGCGACCATCGCCAACGACCTCTACTCGTACACCAAGGAACTCGACTCCCCCGGCAGACACATGAACCTGCCCGTGGTGATCGCCGAACGCGAGGGCCTGTCCGACAAGGACGCCTACCTGAAGGCCGTCGAGGTCCACAACGACCTGATGCACGCCTTCGAGGACGAGGCCGCCCGACTGGCCGCGGCCTGCCCCGTACCCACCGTGCTGCGCTTCCTGCGGGGAGTGGCCGTATGGGTCGACGGCAACCACTACTGGCACATGAGCAACACCTACCGTTACAGACTGCCCGATTTCTGGTAAGGACGGACTTATCCGTGACTAGCACTGATCTCACCACCGCCACCTCTGCGGCCGGCTCCCTGCCCATCCCCGCGCCGAGCACCCCCTACCAGGGGGACATCGCCCGCTACTGGAACGACGAGGCCAGGCCCGTGAACCTGCGCCTGGGCGATGTCGACGGCCTTTACCACCACCACTACGGCATCGGCGACATCGACCACGCCGCCCTCGGTGACCCCGCGGACAGCGCATACGAGAAGAAGCTGATCGCCGAGCTGCACCGGCTGGAGTCGGCCCAGGCCGAATTGCTCCTGGACCACCTCGGCCCCATCGGACGCGACGACACCCTCGTGGACGCCGGCTGCGGCCGCGGCGGCTCGATGGTCATGGCCCACCAGCGCTTCGGGTGCAAGGTGGAGGGCGTCACCCTGTCGGCCAAGCAGGCCGACTTCGCCAACCAGCGCGCCCGCGAACTCGGCATCGAGGACCACGTCCGCGCCCGGGTCTGCAACATGCTGGGCACCCCCTTCGAGACCGGGCAGGCCGCGGCCTCGTGGAACAACGAGTCGAGCATGTACGTCGACCTGCACGACCTCTTCGCCGAGCACGCCCGGGTCCTCGCGGTCGGCGGCCGCTACGTGACCATCACCGGCTGCTGGAACCCCCGTTACGGCCAGCCCTCCAAGTGGGTCTCCCAGATCAACGCCCACTTCGAGTGCAACATCCACTCCCGCCGGGAGTACCTGCGGGCCATGGCCGACAACCGCCTCGTCCCGCAGGCGGTCATCGACCTGACCCCCGACACCCTGCCCTACTGGGAGCTGCGGGCCACCTCCTCCCTGGTCACCGGCATCGAGGAGGCGTTCATCAACTCCTACAAGGACGGCTCCTTCCAGTACGTCCTGATCGCGGCCGACCGCGTCTGATCAGGCACTGACGGGGCTCCGGCCGAGCCCCGGCCACCGCCCCGAGGGGCCGGGACCGCCAGCCGACGGACCCGGCCCCTCCCCGGCATGTGACCATGGCCCCCGGTCCATCCGCACCACCTGGGGGAAGCATGTCCACCCGCACCACCGCCGCGCGTTCGCTCGCCGCCGCGCTCGCCGCGCTGTTCGTCCTGTCCGGCTGCACCTCACCGGACAAGAGCCCGCGGCCGGCGGGCAGTTCCCCTGCGGGCACTGCGGCACCCCCGGCACCGGGCGGCACGGGGGGCGGGTACGAGGGGCCGCGGCCGCAGGACCAGAACCTGCTGGCGTGGACCGGCGACCCCAACGACGCGGGGCACGTCACCGCGCAGTCGGCGGCCGGCGTCGGTGGACGGGTCACCCTGGTCCGGGTCGTCCTGCGCCAGGAGATCACCTGGTCGAACATCTGGCTGGGGCTGGCCGGACTCGACCAGGGGGCCCGGCTGTCCGACTGCTACCTCGGCGTGTACGACGCCACCGGCACCCTGCGCGCGGCCACTCCCGACATCTCCCCGCAGCTGATGACCGACCCCGTCGCCAAACCGCTCGCCCTGGCCAAGCCGTTCACCGCCGCCCCCGGGACCTACTTCATCGCCCTCCTCCTCAACGGCGACTGGGCCACCAACGCCCTCACCCTGAAGTCCACGGGAGCCGGCATCTCGGTCAACGCGGGCCTCACGCCCCCGAACCTGCGCTACAGCACCATCCTGACCGGCCAGAGCTCCCTGCCGCCCACCGTGAACCTCGCCGAGCAGTCCACGAGCACCATCAACACCGGCTGGGGCAGCCAGTGGTACGGGATCTCCTGACCCCGGCACCGACCGGCCCGGCCCGGTCCCGGCCCTGATGACCCCGGCCCCGGCCGGCGGGCGGCACGCGTCCCGCTCGCCGGCCGGGCCGGAGGTCAGGCCGCCACGGCCTCCGGGTGCGCCTGCCGGGCCGGCGCGGCGAGACGGCCCGTGCGGTCGAGTCCGTACAGCGCGGCCGTGCAGCCGAGGCCCAGGACGAACAGGGCCAGCCAGGGGAGCGCCGACATCCCGGCCGAGCGGGCCGCGTCGAGCGCCGCCCCGGTGAGCAGGTTGCCGACGGCGATGCCCACACCGCAGACCGTGTTGTACAGGCCGTAGTGCGTGGCGACGAGGCGGTCGCCGCAGAGGCGGACGATGGTGTCCATCTCGAAGGGGTACGCGATCATCGTCCCGGCGGCCAGCAGCAGCGCCGACAGCACCGGCGGCACCGCCGCCAGCAGCCGTGTCCCCCACTGCGACTCCGGTAGGGGCAGTGCCGTGGCCGCCAGCAGGGGCAGGAAGGCCACCCCCATGGTCAGCAGGCCCGCCGCCAGCGCCCGGCCCGGCTCCAGACGGGCCTTGCACCAGGCCGTGACCCGGGTCTGGAAGAGGATCGTGCTCAGCCCGGACACCGCGAAGAGCACCGCCACCGAGGCCGTCCCGAAGCCGCCCTCACCGCCGACCCGCCGGACCTCCAGCGGCAGCGCCATGTAGACCTGGAAGGTCATCACGTACGAGCCGATCATCGCCACGGAGAACAGCAGGAACGGGCGGTTGGCGAGGATCCCGCGCCACTGGACCAGCACCCCCTCCCGGGGGCCTCCGGCGCGCTCGGCGGCGTCGTTGCCGCGGCGGGCCGGCAGGGCGCGGATCTGCACGACGCTCAGCACCGCGAAGATCCCCGCCGCCACCAGGCAGGTGACGCGGAAGTCGACGCCCGTCAGCACCATGCCCACCAGCGGGCCCAGCAGGATGCCGGCCTGGTAGAAGACGTTGAACAGGGCGAAGGCCTCCACCCGGCGCTCGCCCGCGTCGGCCGCCAGATAGGCGCGGGTGGCCGGGTTGAACAGGGCACCGGCCAGGCCGGTGGCCGCCGAGGCGGCGATCAGCGCCGGCACGGAGTCGACCAGCCCGAGCGTCGCGAAGCCGGCGATGCGCAGCGCGAGCCCGGTGATGATCATCGGCTTGTAGCCGAGGCGGTCGGCGAGGGTGCCGCCGATCAGGAACATGCCCTGCTGGCTGAAGTTGCGCACGCCGAGGATCAGCCCGACGGTCCAGCCGGCCAGCCCCAGCGGCCCGGCCAGGTGCGTGGCGAGGTAGGGCATGAGCATGTAGAAGCCGAGGTTGATGGTGAACTGGTTCACCATCAGCAGCTGGACGCTGCGCTCGTACGTGCGGACCTGCGCGAGGGTGTCCTTCATCACGCCGCGACCTCCGGCGCGCGCAGGGTCAGCGGGTCCACCACGTTCGTGCAGCGGGTCCAGCGGGTGACCTCCTTCTCGTCCAGACGGCCGATCGTCTCGGGTTCGGCGGCGGGGGGCGAGTCCATCAGCCCGTGGGCGGCGCAGTAGTCGTCGTCGTACACGGTGCCGAGGTAGCGCTGCGGGCCGTCGGGGAAGACCGCGGCGATCCGGGTGTCCGCGGGCAGGGTCCGGGCCAGCCAGCCGGCCACGAGGGCGACCGCGCCGACGCTCCAGCCGCCGGCGGCGTAGTGGGACGCGGCGAGCTGGCGGCAGGTCCACACGGCCTCGCCCGGCGCGACCCAGTGCACCTCGGAGAACTGCTCGTACGCGACGTTGCGCGGGTAGATGCTCGAACCGAGACCGCGCATCAGACGGGTCCGTGCGGGCTGGCCGAAGATGGTGGAGCCGACGGTGTCCACGCCCACCAGCTTCAGGTCGGGGTAGAGCTGGCGCAGCACCCGGGAGACGCCCGCCGAGTGCCCGCCGGTGCCGACGCTGCACACCAGGACGTCGATGTGGTGGAGCTCGGTGGCCAGTTCGAGGGCCAGCGGGGTGTACGCGGTGGTGTTGTCCGGGTTGTTGTACTGGTCCGGGCACCAGGAACCGGGGTGCTCCCCCAGCAGCTGGGTGACGCGGTCGCGGCGGGCCTGCTGCCAGCCGCCGGTGGGGTGCGGCTCGGAGACGACGTCGACCTGTGCCCCGTACGCCGTCAGCAGGCGGATCATCGACGGTTCCAGGCCGGGGTCGGTGACCAGGGTGACGGGGTGCCCGTGGACCATGCCCGCCAGGGCGAGGCCGAGGCCGAGGGTGCCGCTGGTGGACTCGATGATCCGGGCGCCCGGCTCCAGCTCGCCCCGCGCGCGGGCCCGTTCGACCATGTGCAGGCCGGGGCGGTCCTTGATGCCGCCGGGGTTGAAGCCCTCGAGCTTCGCCCAGAAGCCGCGTCCCGCCGGGGCCAGGGGCTCCGAAACGCGCAGCAGGGGGGTGTTGCCGACCAGCCCGGAGATTCCGGTGCGGGCGGGAGGGGTGACGTCGGTGGCCGAAGAATGCATTGTTCCGCTCTCGTTTGATGGTGCTTCGGGTGGTCGCGCTCGTGGGAATGCCGAGCCGGGGCAGGGCAGGGTCCGCCCGTTGGGCATACGTCAGCCGTTGCGAACGGGCTTACGGGAGCGGACTAGAGCCGCCATCGACAGACGATGGTCAGAGTGGAACGTCCCGAGCGGACGGCCGCCGGTCCGGTGGTGCTCGCGGGTACGGCCCGGGCGGCCGCCGGAGCGGCGCCCGCACCCGCCGAGGGCCGCGCCGGCCCGGCGGGCAGCGGGGTCGGGGCCTGCGCCGAGGCGGCCGGGGTGGAGGAGGCGCAGCTGGTGCCGTGCCCGGGATGCGGGTGCGCGTGACCCAGCGGTTCTGCGGGAGGTGTCGGTCCCGGCTGCAGCGCGGCTCCAGCGGCTGACGAGCCGTACGAGACGTCGGCGTGCCCCTGCGCGGAGCAGACGAGAGTCGCGGACAGCAGCGCGCCGAGGGTGACGACCACCAGCGTGCGGAACCAGGACGAAAGGGGGCGTAAGGGGCGTGTGAGGGGATGGGGCAACAGAGTTCCTCCGTGCGGCGGGCACCCCACGGCCCGGAGGGCGCGGGGTGGTGGGGATCGCGGGACGGGCCCGGACGGATCCCGGGCCTACACCTGGAGGACGGCGGAGGCTCTGGAGTGCGCCGGGGGCGCTGCTCCGGCCTGGTGGCGGACCGCGCCGTCGTGGCGGGCCCCGGCCCGGTGGGCCGCGAGGACGGCCCGGGCGACGGCCGCCGGCGGGGGAGCGGCGGTCGCGTCGGCCGGGGAGCCGGCCCGGGGAGGCAGGGGGGTGCAGCCGTGGACCGGGTGGGAGGGGTCGTGCCGGTCGGCGGGGGCCGCCGAGACCGGCATCGTGGTGCCGGACGGCGCCGCCGGTACGGATGAGCCCGGCACCGGCACGGCCGAGCCCGGCACGGCCGAGCCCGGCACGGCCGAGCCCGGAATGGTGGACGCGTGGGCGGGGGACGCCGGGGCGGTGGCGTGGGTGGCGCCCTGGGAGCCGGCGCCGTGTGCGCAGAGCAGGCCGATCAGCAGCAGGGCCAGCCCGAGCAGGTGCGCCAGGCCCGCTGAGGTGCGGACCCGCGGCGTACGGGAGGACCGGGCTGTGACCACGCCGTGATCGTAGCTCGCCCCCCGCGTGATGTACGGCCCCGAACCGGACAAACGCCGGCCGCGCCGTGGCCGGGGACGTGCCCCCCGGACCGCGCCCGGCCGGGACCCCGGGGGACGGTTCACCCGGCCAGCTTCCGCGTGTCCAGCGGGAGGTGCCACGCGTTGCGGCGGCGCACGCTCTGCAGCTGGGCCTCCAGCGGGTTCGGCGGCACGGCGAGTACGGGGCACGGCGCGTGCGCCAGGCAGTGGCGGGCCACCGAGGGCCGCAGGGCCCGCAGCAGCCGTCCGCGGCGGCCGGCGCCGACCACCAGCAGGTCGTCGGCGTCCCGGGCGGCGTCGGTCAGGACGGCCCGCGGGGTGCCCCGTACGATCTGCGCGACCAGGGGGACGCCCGGACCGCCCGCCCCGAAAGCGGACACCAGGGCGTCGCGCAGCCGCCCGGCCGCCGCCGCCCGGTACTCGGGGTAGGACTCGCAGGCGCAGGCGTCCGGGCTGCCCGGAGCCCCGCCCGGGGTCTGCCAGGCCAGCACCGCCCACAGCTCCGCCCCGCGCAACCGGGCCTCGTCCGCGGCCCGGTGCAGGGTCGTCGCACTTCCCGGACCGCCGCTCACACCCGCCACTACCCGTCGCCCCACCGCCGGCCCCTCCCGAGTCGCCCGCCGTCCGGCTCCCATTGAACTCCCGCGAGGGCGGCCCGTACGTCAGCGGTGCGTACGGACCCGGCCGGGCGGCGTCAAGTTCCCGTCAGAAAGGGACGGCCGCGCTCCGCTACCTGCCCGAGGAGCCGCCGTTCCGGCACGGGCGGTGCGCCGGGAACTGATCCGGTGCCGTCGGCAGGACCGCTCGCAGGCGGGCACCGCGGGCCGAGGGTTCGGCGGTGAGGGTGCCCCCGTGATGGGCGGTCAGGTCGCGGGCGATGGCGAGGCCCAGCCCGGCGCCGCCGTGGTCGCGGCTGCGGGCGTCGTCCAGCCGGGTGAACCGTTCGAAGACCCGCTCCCGGTCGTCGGGCGGGATGCCGGGACCGTCGTCGAGGACCTCCAGTACGGCGGTCCGCGCCCCGGAGCCGCCGGTGGTGGTCAGGACGATCTCCACCCGCCGGCCGGCGAACCGCTGGGCGTTGTCGAGCAGGTTGGTCACCACCCGGGTCAGCCACAGCTCGCTGCCCTCCACCGTCACACCGCTCTCCAGCTCCATCCGTACGGGGACCCGGTCGCCCAGCCGTGACTCCACGGCGGAGCGCACCACGGCACCCAGGTCCAGCCGGACCGCCGCGACGGGCCGGGCCGCGTCGATCCGGGCCAGCAGCAGCAGGTCGGACGCCAGGTGCTGGAGCCGCTCGGTGTCCTCGAGCGCCCCGCCGATGAGCTCCGGCCACAGCTCCGGGTCCCGGACGGCCAGGGCCACCTCCAGTTGGGTGCGCAGCACGGTGAGCGGGCTGCGCAGTTCGTGCGAGGCGTCGGCGATGAACTGGCGCTGACGGTTCCCGGAGGACTCCAGCCGGTCCAGCGTGGCGTTCATGGTCTCCGCCAGCCGGGCCACCTCGTCACGGGTGGGCGGCACCGGGACCCGGCGGTGCAGGTGCCGGTCGGTGATCTCGGCGACCTCCGCGCGGATCGCCTCGACGGGCCGCAGGGCGCGGCCGGTCACCCGCCAGGTGACCAGGGCCACCGTGGCGAGGAGCAACGGCCCGCCGACCGCGAGGGCGGCGGCGGTGGTGTCGTCCGCCGCGTCCACATCACGCAGCGAGGTGCCCACGTACACCGTGACCAGGCCCTGCGGGGTGTCCGTGGTGACCTGTACGACCCGCAGCCGGTGTTCGCCGCCGAGCGGCCGGACCCGCCAGGTGTGGAAGGCGGTGCCGGGGCCCGACCGCCCGCCGGGGCCCAGCGCGGGCGCGCCGGCCAGGTTCGGGGTGGCCCGCAGCACCCGGCCGCGCGCGTTGACCACCTGGACGAAGTCGGCTCCGGGCAGCGGTGCGCGCATCCGGTCGAGGCCGCCGCCGGCCGCGAGCCGCGCGATGGCCACGGCCTGCCGCTCGGCGTCGCGCTCGGCGTTGCGCAGCAGGTTGGCCTCCAGCAGCCCGATCAGCGCGAACGAGGCCAGGGCGAGGGCCGCCGCCACCACGAGGACGGCGCCGGCGGTGGCGCGTCCGCGGACGGTGGTGGGGCCGATCCGGCGCAGCAGGCGGCGTACGGGTTCGCGTACGGGACCGAACGGGCGGGGTGCGCGGGTCTTCGGGCGCGTCCCCGGAGGCGCCTTCGGGCGGGGCTCAGCCACCGTCCGCCGCCAGCCGGTACCCGGCGCCGCGCACGGTCTCCAGGGCGGACCGGCCGAACGGCGCGTCGATCTTCCGGCGCACCGCGCTGACGTGCACCTCGACCACGTTCGGATCACCGTCGAAGGCGCTGTCCCACACCTGTTCCAGGATCTCCCGCTTCGGCACCACCTCGCCGGCGTGCCGGGCCAGGTACTCCAGCACGGCGAACTCCCGGGCGGTCAGCCGTATCTCCGTCCCGCCCCGGGAGCACAGGTGGCGCGCCGGGTCCACCAGCAGGTCGCCGAACTCCATGGTCCGCGGGACCCGGCGGCCCGTGCGCCGGGCCAGCGCGCGGAGGCGGGCGACGAGGACGAGGTAGGAGAAGGGCTTGGAGAGGAAGTCGTCGGCGCCGGTGTCCAGGGCCTCGGCCTCGTCGTACTCGCCGTCCTTCGCCGTGAGCATCAGGATCCCGGACTCGTTGCCGGCCGCGCGCAGCCGGGCGCAGACCCGGTAGCCGTTGAGGCCGGGCAGCATGATGTCCAGCACGATCAGGTCGTAGTCGTGCTCGCAGGCCATCCACAGGCCCTGCGGCCCGTCGTGGGCCACGTCCACCGAGAAGCCCTCCGACTGGAGCCCCCGCTGGAGGGCGAGGGCCAGTCGTCGTTCGTCCTCCACCACCAGTACGCGCATGCCGCCCAGGGTCTCAGGTGGGGTCCGGGCTTTGCTGAAGGGGTCTTCAGGTGGCTTCAGGTGGGCTTCAGCATCGCCTCGGCATGCTCGGCGGCGAGCCGGGTGCGGTGCCCGGTTGTGCCAGAGGAGTCCCGCCATGTCTGAGTCCTTCCCGCAGCCCGAGCAGCCCGAGCAGCCCACGCGTGCCGCCGAGCCGGCGCAGCCCGCGCAGCAGCCGGCGAAGTCCCCGCGCCAGGCGCTGGGCGCGGCCGTCACCCGGGGCGCGGCCGCGCGCTGGGCGCTCGGCGTCGGCGCGGTCGCGGTGATCGTGGGCGGCGGGGTGGCGGCCGTGGCCGTGGCGGGCCACGGCCACGGCCGCCACGACGACCACGGGGACCGGGCCGCCGCCCGTCACCTCGTCCGGCCGGAGCCCGGCCGCGAGCACGCCCTCAAGGGCGGCCCCAAGGCCGTACGGGAAGGGGCCGGCCCGGCGCGCGGGGGCTTCGCGAAGCACGCCCCGGCGGCGCCCGTGCCGCTGCCCGCCCTGCCCATCGGGCAGGCGGCGGAGAAGGCGGCCGCGGCGGTGGAGGGCGGCAAGGTCGCGGGCCTGCGCGCGGTCGCCCAGGAGGGCGGCGGCAGCGCCTGGCTGGCGGTCGTCCTGGGCCCGGACGGCGTCCGCCACGCGGTGACCGTGTCCGGCTCCGACGGCTCGATCACCTCCAACGTCCCGCAGAACCACCGGTAGGCCGCGCCTTCCGGCCCCCTGGCCCGCCGCCCCCGCCGCCCGGCTGTCCGCGCCCGTTCGGGCCGCCCGGGCGCCCCGGCCGGTTGCGGCGCCCGCCCGGCCGGCGGTGGGAACACGTCCGGTGGCCGGTGGCCGCCGTGCCGCGCCGGGTGGTACGCCTCCCCGCCGGCGGCCGCTCCGCCACCGACCCCGCCCGCGAGGCCGGCGCCGTCACCGGCCGGGGGAGGGAGGACCGGCATGACCGGTTCCGTTGCGCCGACTGCGGTACGGCCGTGACCGCCGAGGTCGACGAGGTGCCGCTGCCGGAGGGGGAGGGCCCGCTGCCCTACGAGGCGGAGGCCGGGGGCGCGTGGCCGCCGCGCATCCCGCCGGGCCGCTTCGCGTACGACCCCCGGCCTTCGCGTTCTCGTGGAAACCCGGCCCCTCCCGGCAGCCGGGCAGGGTCCCGGCCGGCCGGCCCCGCAGCATCGTCCTCAGCCCGGGCGACGCCCGCGGCATGACCCCCGCCACCGACCTGGGCAGTCACGGCGGCTGCCGCGGCCCCGACGGCCTGGGCGGCGCCAACCCGCTGTGCACCGGCTGCTCCGCCCGGCTCGCGATCGAGAGCGCCGACTGCCGGCTCGCCCGGCAGATCCTCCTCGACCCGCGCCGCGTGAGCGCCGCCCCGGAGCCGGGCCGGCCCGCACCGTGATGTCCGCCCCGCCGGGTGCGCGCAGAATGAAGGGGAGCGGCGGGCCCCCCGCCCCGCGCGGGCGGTACGGGGACTGGGCGCGCCCCGGGCATGAGGAGGCTTCCGGTGCCGTCGGAGCAGGCGGGGGACGCGGGGACTGCCGGCCCGATCCGGTCGGAGCCGGGGTCCCTGCTGGAGCACGTGGCGGTGGCAGTCTTCGGCATGGACGCGGCCGGCCGGATCCGCTTCTGGGGCCCCGGCGCGCGGGAACTCTTCGGCCACGAGGCCGCCGACGTGCTGTCCCGGCCGGCCGCCGGGCTCTTCCCCGCGCCCCCCGAAGGCGCCCCGGGCGCGGCCGAACGGCTGGCGGAACGCGCCCTGGCCCTCGGGTACTGGCGGGTGCGGCTGCCCGCCCTGCACCGGGACGGCTCGGTCTTCGACTGCGGGTTCCGGGTCTTCCCGGTGGCCGGCGACGCCGACGCGGTGATCATCGGGCTGGCCAGCAGGGGAGACGAACTGGACCGGGTGAAGACCAACCTCGCCTTCCTCGACGCCCTCTTCGAGACCTGCCCCATCGGCCTGGTCATGCTCGACCAGGACCTGCGCTACGTCCACCTCAACCAGGCCCTGGCCGACATGGACGGGCTGCCCGTCGCCGACCACCTCGGCCGCTCCACCGACGAGATCATGCTCACCTCCGACGGAGGAGAGTTCCAGCGCATGCTGCGCGCCGTGGCCGACGAGGGGCGGCCCCTCGTCGGCGCCCTGGTGGGGCTGCGCACACCCGGCCGCCCCGACCGCGACCAGGTCCGGTCGGTCAGCCTGTTCCCGCTCAGCCGCTCCGGCGGGACCCGCCCCGGGGTGGGCGGCCTGCTCGTGGACGTCACCGACCGGGAACGGGCCCTGCTGGAGGCCACCGAGGCACGCCAGCGCCTGGCCCTGCTGGACCGAGCGGCCGCCCGCGTCGGCACCACCCTGGACGTGGGCACCACCGCCCGGGAGCTGGTCGACGTGGCCGTACCGGCCTTCTGCGACGGCTGCGTGGTCGAGCTGGTGGAGTGGACGAACCCCGCCGAGGCCTTCGACCCGGACCTGCCCCTGCTCACCCGCCGCATCGCCTCCGGCACCGTCCTGCCGCCGCCCGCCCCCGAGCTCGTGGCGGGCCTGGATCGCGTGACGTACCCGCCGGGTTCCGGCATCCACAGGATGCTCGCCACCGGCCGCCCGCTCTGCGCCGAGGTCGACGAGGAGTTCGCGGCCCGGACCGCCTCCCGCCGGGACCGCGCCCGGCTGCTCCTCGACAGCGGTCTGGCCCGCATCCTCATCGCCCCCCTCGCCGCCCGGGGCACCGTGCAGGGCATCGCCATGTTCGGCCGCACCGCCGCCCGCCCCGACTTCACCGAGCAGGACCTCAGCCTCGCCGGGGAACTCGCCTCACGCGCCGCCCTGTGCCTGGACAACGCCCGCCTCTACAGCCGGGTCCAGGACATCGCGCTCACCCTCCAGCGCGCCCTGCTGCCCAGCGCCCTGGCCCACAGCGAGCACGTGGCCATCGCCCACCGCTACCTCCCCGGCAGCCGCGCCACCGAGGTCGGCGGCGACTGGTACGACGTGATCGACCTGCCAGGGGACCGGGTCGCCCTCGTCGTCGGTGACGTCATGGGCCACGGGGTGCCCGCCGCCGCCTCGATGGGCAGGCTGCGCATCACCGCCAAGGCACTGGCCCGCCACGGCCCCGACCCCGGACGTCTCCTCGGCGAACTCGACGCGTGCGCGCGCGAGTCCGGCATCGAACTGGCCACCTGCGTGTACGTGGAGTACGACCCGCACACCGGCCGCGCCCGCATCGCGAACGCCGGCCACCCCCCGCCCCTCGTGCGCCACCCCGACGGCACCGTCGAGACCCTGGGCGGCGGCCTCGGAGTCCCGCTGGGCGTCGGCGGGGTCCCCTTCCGCCCGGCCGGGGCCCCCCTCCCCGACGGGGCCGTCCTGGCCCTCTACACCGACGGCCTGATCGAGGCCCGCGGCCGGGACATCGAAACGGGACTGGACGCCCTGCGGGAGCAACTGGCCGCTGTCGAAGGGGACTTGGAGGAAGAGGTGGACCGCGTCCTGGAGGCCCTGCTGCCCGGAGCGGCCACCGACGACACGGTCCTGGTACTGGCCCGGATCCGCCGCGCGGGGTGACCGGCCCCGTCGCGGCGCTCAGTCCATGCGCAGGGCCGCCGCGAAGTCCATCTTGTCCTCCAGCCGGGCCAGGTTCCGCCCGGTCAGCGACTCGATACGGCCGATCCGGTACCGCAGCGAGTTCACGTGCAGGTGCAGGGCCTCCCCGCAGCGGGCCCAGGAGCCGTCGTGCTCCAGGAACGTCCGGAGCGTGGTGACCAGTTCGGAGTGGTAGCGCCGGTCGTACGCGTGCAGCGGCGCCAGCAGCCGGCGGCTGAAGGCCCGCCGGACCTCAGCCGGGATCAGCGGCAGCAGCGACATGACGTGCGCCGCCATGTCCCCGGTCCCGCGCACGGCGACGGCCTCCCCGTCCGGTCCGGCCGCTACCTGACGGGCGTTGCGGGCCTCCGCCAGCGTGTGGCGCAGGTCGTCCGGCTCCGCCACCGGATCCCCGAGTCCGAGGCCGAGCCGCTCCCCGCCGCGCAGCCCGCGCGGCAGCGCGCCGCACGCGGCCTCCCGGACCGCGTCCGGGGTCAGCTCCCCGCCGGGGGCGACGCGTACGAAGGCCACGGCCTCCCGGCCGTCCAGCGCGGCGGCGACCCCGATGCGCCGCGCCGCTCCGGGCCCCAGGCACGCCGGGTGCAGCAGCACCTCCTCCAGCAGGTCCCGCACCGGCGACGGCCCGCCGTCACCCGTCGCGCCGTCCAGCCGGGCGGCTACGGCCTGCCAGCGGGCCTGCCCGGCGGGCCCCTCCGCGGCCAGCCGCCCGGCCGCGTCCCGGACCAGCTGCCGTGCCTCCGCCCCGGTGCCGCCGGAGTCCAGCAGCCCGAGCAGCCTCCCGGCGGCCCGCCGGCGCGCGGTTCGGTCGGCGTCACGGCCGCCGCGCTCCACGGCGATCAGTCCGGCCAGCCGCTCCACCAGGCCGATGCGCTCGTCGTGCCAGTCCCCGGTGTCGGCCTCCACCGCGACGGCCCAGTCGGTCAGCGCGGGCCCGGCCCCCGGGCCGGACCGCACCGGGAACAGCGAGTACGGCAGCCCGTGGGCGACCGTACGGTGCGGGGCGCGCCGGCCGGAGCGCTCGGCGGCCAGGAACCGCCCGGCCAGGGCGGCCGCCGTACCCTCCGGCAGCGGCGGCCGGGCGCCGGCGATGAGCCGTCCGGTGGGGGACAGCACGTGGGCGCGCAGGTCCAGTTCGGTCAGCAGCAGTTCGAAGAGCGCACCCGCCCCGGCCCCGCTCCCCGGCCGGGAGGCCATCAGCCGCCGGTGCCGGTCCACCAGCGCGGCGAGGTTCCCGACGCGGGCCCCGCTGCGGCCCCGCGCCACGAACTCGGCGACGGGCCCGAAGGGCACGTCCACGCCGACCGCGAACAGCGGCAGCCCGTGCCGGGCGCAGGCCCGCACCAGTTCGTCCGGGACGTGCCCGAACTCCGCCTCGCCCGCGCCGAGGGCGACGGCGCCCGCCTCCACGGTGATCCGTACGAAGGCATCGGCGCGCCCGAGGTCCTGCCGCAGCCACACCAGCCCCGACAGCACCAGGTCCCCCGGGGAGACGAACCGCCCCGGGTCCGGCAGGTCGATGGTCACGGCGGCGAGCACGGGCCGCTCCAGCCCCTCCTCGCCGCCGAGCAGCCGGAACGGAGCCGGGCCGCCGGACAGGATCACATCGCGCAACTGCATGGCCACAGCCTGCCATGTGCGTGCGGGGCCCCGACTGGCGCCCGGAGCAACCACTTGCGGCTTATGACTGCCCCAGGATCCGGGCCGCGGTCTCCCGCATCTCGACCTTGCGGACCTTCCCGGTGACCGTCATGGGGAACTCGTCCACGACGTGGACGTAACGCGGGATCTTGAAGTGGGCCAGGCGGCCCGCGCAGTACGCGCGGACCGCCTCCGCCGTCAGCGGCCCGGCCCCCTCGCGCATCCGCACCCACGCCATCAGCTCCTCCCCGTACTTGGCGTCCGGGACGCCGATGACCTGGACGTCCAGGACGTCGGGGTGGCCGTGGAGGAACTCCTCGATCTCACGCGGGTAGAGGTTCTCGCCGCCCCGGATCACCATGTCCTTGATCCGGCCCGTGATGCTCAGGTAGCCGTCCGGGTCCATGACCGCCAGGTCGCCGGTGTGCATCCAGCCCTCCGGGTCCACGGCCTCCGCGGTCTTCTCCGGCTCGCCCCAGTAGCCGAGCATCACCGAGTAGCCGCGGGTGCACAGCTCGCCGGGGGTGCCGCGGGGCACGGTGGCACCGGTCTCCGGATCGATCACCTTGACCTCCAGGTGCGGGCCGACGCGGCCCACCGTGGTGACCCGCCGCTCCACGGAGTCGTCCACGCGGGTCTGCGTGGACACCGGAGAGGTCTCCGTCATGCCGTAGCAGATGGACACCTCGGCCATGCCCATCCTCTCGATCACCTCGTTCATCACCTCCACCGGGCAGGGCGAGCCGGCCATGATCCCGGTCCGCAGGCTCGACAGGTCGTACCCGTCGAAGCCGGGAGCGGCCAGTTCGGCGATGAACATGGTCGGCACCCCGTACAGGGAGGTGCACGCCTCCGCCTCCACCGCGGCCAGCGTGGCGGCGGCGTCGAAGACGGGCGCCGGAATCACCATCGCCGCGCCGTGGCTGGTGCAGGCGAGGGCGCCCATGACCATGCCGAAGCAGTGGTAGAAGGGCACCGGCACGCACACCCGGTCCCGCTCGGTGTAGCCGCACAGCTCCCCGACGAAGAAGCCGTTGTTGAGGATGTTGCGGTGGGAGAGGGTCGCCCCCTTCGGGAAGCCCGTGGTGCCCGAGGTGTACTGGATGTTGACCGGGTCCCGCGGTTCGAGCGCCGCCGCGGCCCGCTCCAGGTCCGCCGGGTCGCCCTGGGAGCCGCGCTCCAGCAGCGCGTCCCACAGCGGACCGCCCAGCAGGACGGTGAACTCCAGGCCGGGACAGCGCGGCCGGACCTCCTCGATCATCGCCGCGTAGTCGGAGCTCCTGAAGCGCTCCGCGGCGACCAGCAGCCGGATCCCGGACTGGTTCAGCACGTACTCCAGCTCGTGCGAGCGGTACGCCGGATTGACGGTGACCAGGACCGCCCCGATCTTGGCGGTGGCGTACTGCACCAGGGTCCACTCGGCGCGGTTCGGGGCCCAGATGCCGACCCGGTCGCCCCTGGTGATGCCGAGGTCCAGCAGGCCCAGGGCGAGGGTGTCCACGTCCGCGGTCAGCTCCGCGTACGTCCACCGGCGCCCGGCCGCCACGTCCACGAGGGCGTCGCGGTCCGGGAAGCGGCGCGCGGTGCGGTCGAGGTTGTCCCCGATGGTCTCGTCCAGCAGCGGGACCGGGGAGCTTCCTGACGCATGGCTGGGCGCGACGGACACGTGTACCTCCACGACTCTGCGGCCCGGCAGGGCCGGCGGGTGCGGCCATGATCCTCTTCCGGCCTCCCGGGAGGCTACCCCCCGTAGCACCCCATTCGATCGAGCATGTGTTCGAGTACGGGGTAGGCTGGTCCTATGCACGCACTCCAGGGCTCCCTCTTCGACCAGACCGACGAGATCCGGCTCGGACCGCTCTCACCGGTCCGGAGGACCGTGCTGGGAGCCGGAGCCTGGGTCGACCACCTGCCGGGCTGGCTCACGGGGGCCGACGCCCTGTTCGAACGGCTCGCCGCCGAGGTGCCCTGGCGCGCGGAGCGGCGCCAGATGTACGACCGCGAGGTGGACGTGCCCCGGCTGCTGGCCCACTACCGGGAGGGCGAGCCGCTCCCGCACCCCGTGCTCACCGAGGCCCGCGACGCACTCGGCCGGCACTACGCCGCCGAACTCGGAGAGCCCTTCGTCACCGCCGGGCTCTGCCTCTACCGCGACGGCCGCGACAGCGTCGCCTGGCACGGCGACCGCACCGGCCGCTCCTCCACCGAGGACACCATGGTCGCCATCCTCTCCGTCGGCGACCCCCGCGACCTCGTCCTGCGCCCGCGCGACGGCGGCCCCACCCTGCTGCGGCTGCCGCTGGGCCACGGCGACCTGGTCGTGATGGGCGGCTCCTGCCAGCGCACCATGGAACACGCCGTCCCCAAGACGACGCGGGCCGTCGGCCCCCGGATCAGCGTCCAGTTCCGCACCCGCGGCGTAATGTGAGGCCATGCGCAGCGGGAGCCGTCTGAGGGCCTGGTCCTCATCGCTGCCGCCCGCCGCGGGCGGAGCCGTCATGGCCTCCGGGATCCTGTCCGTCGGCCTGGAGCTCACCGGCCGCACCCGGCTCTCCCTCACCGCGTTCGCCGTCGCGGTCGCCCTGTGGCTCGTACTGGCCGCCGACTTCGCCGCCCGGCTCATCGGCGACCGGGGCCGCTTCCGCACCGAGGCCGACACCCCGGCCGCCCTCACCGCCGTCGCCGCGACCACCGTGCTCGGCGCCCGCGTCTCCCAGCTCGGCCGGCAGCGCGAGGCCGCCGCCCTGCTCGCGCTGGCCGCCCTGCTGTGGCCCGGGCTCCTCACCGCCGTCGTACGGCACTGGCGCCGCCGCATGCCCGGCCCCGCCTTCCTCGTCTGCGTCGCCACCCAGGGCCTCGCCGTCCTCGCCGCCGCCCTGGCCGCCGCCGCGGACCTCCACTGGCTCGCGCCGGCCGCCCTGGCCTGCTTCTGCCTGGGCCTGCTGCTGTACGGCCTCGCCCTGGTCCGGTTCGACTTCCACGAGGTCGTCAGCGGCGCGGGCGACCACTGGATGGCGGGCGGAGCGCTGTCCATCACCGCCCTCGCCGGGGCGAAACTCACCGCCCTGTCCGTGTGGACCGGCCCGGCCCACACGGCCCTGCGCACCGCCACCCTGACGGCCCTCGCCCTCTCCCTGGCCTGGTACGCCGTCCTCCTCGCCGCCGAACTCCGCAGCCTCCGCCCCCGCTACGACATCCGCCGCTGGTCCACCGTCTTCCCCCTCGGCATGACCGCCACCGCCTGCCTCACCGCCGCCCCCGCCACCGGCACCCCCTGGCTGCGGCCCCTCGGCGAGGTCCTGCTGTGGATCGCGGTCGGGGCCTGGGTCCTCACCCTCCTCGCCTTCGCCCTCAGCCGCCGCCCGGGCCGCCGGCCCGCCTGACGGCGTTTCAGCCCGTGCCGCGCGGAGCGGCTGGCTAAAGTCCCGCCATGGCCTACACGTTCCAGGTGACCGTCGACTCCACCGACCCCCACCCGCTCGCCGACTGGTGGGCGGACGCCCTGGGCTGGGAGGTGGAGCCCTCGGACGAGAAGTTCATCCGCCACATGGTGGAGGCGGGCCACGCCACCGAAGAGGACACCACCACCCACCGCGGCACGCTCGTCTGGAAGGCCGGCGCCGCGATCCGCCACCCCGACGGCCTGGAGCGGGCACCCCGCGTGCTCTTCCAGTTCGTCCTGGAGCCCAAGACCGTCAAGAACCGGGTGCACCTGGACGTCCGCACCGGGGAGGACGACCCCCGCGCCCTGATCGAGCGCCTCGTCGCCAAGGGCGCCACCTTCCTCCACGAGGGCAGCCAGGGGCCCTACCAGTGGACCACCCTCACCGACCCCCAGGGCAACGAACTCTGCGTCTCCCACTGAGCGGAGCCCCGGCGGCGCGGGAGCCCTTAGGGTGAAGGCGTGAACGTCATCCTCTACGGCGGAACCGGAATGATCGGGCGCGGCGTACTGCGCGCCTGCCTGCGCGACGACGCGGTGAAGAGCGTCCTGTCCGTCGGCCGCACCCCGCTCGGCGTCAGCCACCCCAAACTCCGGGAACACGTCCGGGCCGACCCCGCCGACCTGACGGAGCTCGCCGGCGAGCTGTCCGGCTACGACGCCTGCTTCTTCTGCCTGGGCGTCTCCTCCGTCGGCATGAAGGAGGAGGCCTACCGCGCCGTCACCCACGACCTGACGCTCGCCGTCGCCCGCCCGCTGGCCGCCGCGAACCCGGCGCTCACCTTCGTCTACGTCTCCGGCCAGGGCACCGACAGCACCGAGCGGGGCCGCTCCATGTGGGCCCGGGTGAAGGGGAAGACGGAGAACGACCTGCTCGCCCTGCCCTTCCGCGCCTACATGTTCCGCCCGGGCCTCGTCCAGCCCGTCAGCGGCATGCCCTCCAAGACCCGGCTCTACCGGACGCTGTACGCGCTCACCGCGCCGCTCTTCCCGGTCCTGCGGCGGATCGCGCCGAACCAGGTCACCACCACCGAGGCCCTCGGCCGGGCGATGATCACCGTGGCCACCCCCGGAGCCGAGGTCGCCACCCGGATCCTGCACCCCCGGGACATCAACCGCCTCGGCCTCTGACCAGTCGTAATTGATTACCGGCCCCTCCCTCCCGCACGTGAGAATGAGGCATCTCGAACCGGGAGGAACCCATGAGCCAGGACCACCTGACTCTGCACGGCCTGCTGCCCGCGCAGGAGTTGGCGCAGGCCATCGACGCCGGGCACGTGACCCGCAAGCAGCACCCCGAACTGCCCCTGTCCCTCTACACGTACACGCGCGCCGCGCAGTACGAGCAGATATGGAACGGGGTCACCACGCGCTGCCGCGGCCTCGTCGCCGACGACGAGACCGGAGCGGTCGTCGCGCTGCCCCTGCCGAAGTTCTTCAACGTCGGCGAGCATGCCTCCGGCCGCCCCTACGCGCCCGCCCTGCCCGACGAGACGTTCGAGGTGTACGACAAGGTCGACGGCAGCCTCGCCGTGGTCTTCCACTACGCGGACCACTGGCGCGCCGCCTCCAAGGGCTCCTTCACCAGCGCCCAGGCCGGCTGGGCGCAGCGCCGCCTCGACACCCGCGACACCACGGCCCTCGTGCCCGGCGTCACCTACCTCGCGGAGATCCTGTACCCGCAGAACCGGATCGTGGTCGACTACGGCGACCGCCGGGACCTCGTCCTGCTCGCCGCGTTCCGCCTGGACGGCACCGAGGTGCCGCTCGCCGAGGCCGCCGGCCACTGGCAGGGCATCGGCTCCGTCGTCAAGGTGTGGCCCGCCATGCCGCTCGACGAACTGCTCGCCCTCGCCGACTCCAGCACCCTGCCCGGCGGCGGGCCCGCGACCGGCACCGACGCCGAGGGCTTCGTCCTGCGCTTCGCCTCCGGCGTGCGCGCGAAGGCCAAGCTCTCGGAGTACGTACGCCTCCACAAACTGCTCACCGGCGTCACCGAGCGGGACATCTGGCGCAGCCACGGCATCCAGCGCTTCGCCGGGACGTCCGTCAAGCGCCTCGCCCAGGGCCTCGGCTACTCGGTCGCCGAGCTCGACGGCATCCGCTCCAAGGGCGGCCGCCCGCTGGACGAACTGCTGGAGCAGGTCCCCGACGAGTTCGACACCTGGGTGCGCGAGGTGATAGCCGGTCTGGAGGCGGCGTTCGCCCGCCACGAGCGGGCCATCGACGAGGCCTTCGACTCGCTGGCGCACCTGGCCGGCGACCGCGGTGCCTTCGCCCGCGCCGCCAAGGAGATCCCCGACGGCCGGATCCGCTCGGCCATGTTCACCCGCCTGGAGGGCCGCGGCACCGAGCTCGTCTCCTGGCGGGCCGTACGCCCGGAGGCCGCCGACCCCTACACCACCGACGAGGAGAACTGAACGTGTCCGAAGAGCCCGAACTCCCCGTGGTCCACGTCATGACGGGGTTGCCGGCCTCGGGCAAGACGACCGCCGCCCGCGCCCTGCAGGCCGAGGCCGCGGGACGCATGCGCCGGGTCAACCTCGACGACCTGCGGGCCATGCTCGACGTGCCCGACCCCGACCGGGGCCGTTCCTACCGGCACGAGCAGACCGTGCTGGCCGTCCAGGACGCGGCGGTCCGCGCGGCCGTCGACGACGGCTTCGACGTGGTGGTCGACAACACCCACCTCACCTCGCACGTCCCCAAGCGCCTCAAGGCGGCGGTCGCCGGCCGCGCCACCTTCGTCGTGCACGACTTCACCGGGGTGCCCGTAGAGGAGTGCCTGCGCCGTGACGCCGCACGCGAGCGGCCGGTCGGCGAGGAGATCATCCGGATACTCGCCGACAAGCACGCAAAGGCGAAGAAGGGCGGCTGGCGGCTCACCGCGGAGTGGCTGAACGACCAGCCGCCCGTCCGCCCCTACGTGGCCGACCCGGCCCTCCCGCCCGCCGTGATGTGCGACATCGACGGCACGCTGGCCCTCACCGGGGACCGCGGCCCGTACGACTTCTCGCGCTGCGAACTCGACCTGCTGAACGCGCCCGTGCGCCACGCGCTCGACGCCTTCCGGCGCGCCGACGGGGACACGATCGTGCTGCTGTCCGGGCGCGGCGAGGAGCACCGGCAGCAGACGGAGTCCTGGCTGCGGCGCCACGAGGTGCCGTACGACGAACTGTGGATGCGGGCCGCGGGCGACACCCGCCGCGACGACGTGGTCAAGGCGGAGCTCTTCGACGCTCACGTGCGCGACCGCTACGCCGTGCGGGTGTCGCTCGACGACCGGGACCGGGTGGTCGCCGTCTGGCGCCGGATGGGTCTGCCGACCTGGCAGGTCAACTACGGCGACTTCTGACGCGCCGCCGGGCGTACGGGAGACGGGGCGCGCGGCCCCGTCCCGTACGCCCGGCGGCGCGGCCCGGGAGGGTCAGGAACGGCACCACCTCACCGGGGTGATGTCCTTGACGTAACGGGCGGAGACCCACGCGCGCTTGCGCTCGTACATCTTGTCGTCGACGCGGTCCTCGCCGTCCCCGGCCGCGCGGTCGTGCTTGCGGTCCAGCAGGTACCAGAGGTCGTTGCCGTCGACCTTCTCGCCGTGCTTCTTGCACACGATCGACAGCTTCTGGCGCGGGTGCACCTTGCCCAGGGCCTTCGAGCGGGTGGTGGGCTTGCTGCGGATCTTCAGCGGGCCCTGCGAGACGACCCTGCCCAGGGCGTGCCTGGGCTTGGGGTACGTGACGGCCCCGTCATCGCCGGACTGCTCGTCCTCGTGCTCCTCGTAACCGGGGTCGTACTCGTCGTACTCGTCGTAGCGGGGGTCGTCGTCGAGGACCGCCCCCGCACGCGGTCCGTCGGCCACCGGACCGCCGTCCGCGACGGCGACGCCCGCGCCGAACAGGCCGAGCACCATGCTGCCGGCGGCAAGAGCGAGGATGGTCCTGGTGGGCTTCAGCATGAGCCGCTCCTCCACGAAGGCTTCCGCCCGGCCGCCGGGCGCGGCTGGGGGTGCAGCCCGCGGGCCGCCACCGACGACTATGACGACGGGGCGGGAAGCGCCCGGGCCGACGCACCGGCCATTAGCCCGATATGCGCAATTTCGCCAGAATGGCGCCGGTCGTACGCGCGCGTCCTGAGGATGCGGCGGGCCGCCCCCGGCAGCACAGTGTGCCCATGGGTATCGAAGACTACGGCGGCGGCCCCGGCGCCCAGCAGACCGGCGTCCTGGTCGTGACCACCAACGACGTCCCGGGCTACCGCGTCGAGCAGGTCATCGGGGAGGTGTTCGGGCTCACCGTGCGCTCCCGGCACCTCGGCAGCCAGATCGGCGCCGGCTTGAAGTCCATGATCGGGGGCGAGTTGAAGGGCCTGACCAAGACCCTCGTGCAGACCCGCAACCAGGCCATGGACCGGCTGATCGAACAGGCGAAGGCGCGCGGCGCCAACGCGGTGCTGATGACGCGCTACGACGTGACCGACGCCGCCGACGTCGGGACGGAGGTCTGCGCCTACGGCACGGCCGTGGTGCTGGTGCCCTCCGGGACCTGATCCGTACCTCCGGTACGTCGGCACTTCCAGGGGCGGCCCCCAAGGGCGGACCGGGCGAGCCGGTTACGGGCCCGAGGGCTCCCCGCCTCCCCGCAGCCCCAGCGCCAGCCCGGCGATCACCACCGCCAGGCCCAGCCACACCACCGGGCCCGGCGTCCCGCCGCCCGACAGCACCCCGGCGCCGGCCGCCGCGAGCGGGGCGACCCCGGTCAGCAGCCCCGCCCGGCCGGAACCCACGGCGGCCACCGTGCGGTACCAGAGCAGGAACGCCACCGCCGTGACCAGCACCGCGAGGTACCCGACTGCCGCCCACTGGCCGGCGGTCAGCTCCGCCAGCGCGGTCGGGCGTTCCGTGCACGCCGACAGCACCGTCAGCATCACCGCCCCCATCCACACCGCGTGTACGGACACTCCCCACGCGCCGTGCCGCCCCAGAACCGGCACCGCGAGCAGGGTGAACGCCGCCTCGCAGGCCAGCGCCAGGGCCGCCCAGCCCACCCCCGCCGCATCGGTCCGCCCGGTCCCCTCGACCAGCACCGCCCCCGCGACCACCACGGCCGCCGCCAGCAGCACCCGGCGGCTGGGCCGGCGCCGCTCCAGCAGCGGGCCGACGAGCCCGAGCAGCACCGGTACGGAGGCCACGGCGACGGCGATGACGGCCGGCTCGGCGTGCGCGACGCCCCGGACGACGGCCACGTTGAACAGCACCAGCCCGCCGGCCGCGATCCCGGCCAGCCACAGCCACTCCCGCCCCCTGGGCCGCGACAGCGGGACCCGGGCGGCGCGGGCGAGGCCGGCCAGGATCACGGCGGCGACCACGTAGCGGACCGCCTGGGAGGCGAACAGCGGGGCGTCGACCAAGGCGCGGGAGACCCCGACGCTGCCGCCGACCAGCGCCATCCCGGCGATCCCGGGAGCCAGGTCCCGCAGGGCGGTGGAGCGCCCGGGGGAAACGGGCGCGGCGGCGCGGGCGGCCGGGGTCGCGGAAGCCGATGTCGATGTCGAGGGCGGGGGCGAGGTCGAGGGCGTAGTGCTCATGCGGTCCAGCCTGAGGGCACAATGGTCCGGTGAGCAGGTCCAATGAAGGCGCCTCCCAGGGGTCCATAACGGGCTCCGACTTCCTCCAGCTCGACATCGGCCAGGCCCCGCCCGGCAACCGCACCGAGTGGCTCGCCGGCCGGCTGCGCGCCGCCATCGCCGACGGGACCCTCCCCGTCGGCAGCAGGCTCCCCGCCAGCCGGGTGCTCGCCGCCGAGCTGCGCGTCTCCCGCGGACTGGTGACAGAGGCCTACCAGCGGCTCGCCGAGACCGGCCAGGTGGCGGGCCGGGGCCGGGCCGGGACCGTGGTCGTCGCCGCGCCGCCGCCGCCGCCCGCGCCGGCCGGGCCCGCGGCCGCCGTACCGCGCGGCGGGCCGGTGGACGCGCTGCGCGCCGCGCCCTGCCGGATCGACCTCTCGCCCGGGGTGCCCGACCTGACCGCCTTCCCGCGCGCCGCCTGGCTGCGGGCCGAGCGCCGGGTGCTCGCCGCCCTCACCGCGGCCGACTTCGGCTACGGCAACCCGCAGGGCGCGCCCGCGCTGCGGGAGGCGGTCGCCGGCTGGCTGGCCCGCAACCGGGGCATCCGGGCGGATCCCGCCGAGGTGGTCGTGGTCGCCGGGGTCGCGCAGGCCCTCGGGCTGCTCGCGCAGGTGCTGCCCGGGGCGGGGGTGCGCCGGGTGGCGGTGGAGGACCCCGGCTCGCTGGGGGCGCGCCGGCAGCTGGAGCACGGCGGGCTGGACGTGGTGGGCGTACCCGTCGACGGGGCCGGCCTGGACGTGGCCGCGCTGCGGGCGAGCGGGGCGCAGGCGGTGCTGATGACCCCGGCGCACCAGTTCCCGACCGGGGTCGTCCTCGACGGGGAGCGCCGCCGCTCCCTGCTCGACTGGGCCGCCGCCGGAGGACTGGTCCTGGAGGACGACTACGACGCCGAACACCGCTACGACCGCGCGCCCGTCCCCGCCCTGCGGGCCCTGGCGCCCGAGGGGGTCTGCTACGCGGGAAGCGTGTCCAAGCTCCTCGCCCCGGCCCTGCGGCTGGGCTGGCTGCTGGTCCCGCGGCACCTGCGGGACCCGGTCGTGGAGGCCAAGGGCTACGCCGACCTCGGCAACCCCGTCCTCGCACAGCTCGTCCTCGCCCGGCTGATGGACTCGGGCGAACTGGAGGCCCACCTGCGCTTCGTACGCCGCCGCCACCGCCGCCGCCGGGACGCGATGCTGCGGGCCGTCGCCGAGCGGCTGCCCGGGGCCCGGGTGCACGGCGCCGCGGCGGGGCTGCACCTGATGGTCACCTTCGACGGCGCGTCCTTCTCCGACACCGCCGTGGCGGAGGCGGCCCTCGCCCTCGGCGTCAAGGCGCACCCGCTGTCCTGGCACCGGCTGCGGCCCGGCCCGCCGGGCCTCGTCCTCGGGTACGCGGCCGGTCCGGCCGGTGAGATCGAGGAGGGCGTGGCCGTTCTGGGCCGGGCCCTGCGCGCGTGCGTACGTGATCAACGACATTGACAACCGCCGTGCCGCTTGCGTCTAATGACGGACGGTGTCGCGTGACTCCGGCCAAAGAGCAGTGGGCCGGCCGGTGATCGGGCGAACACCCTTGATGCAGGGACCCGCCATGAGCCAGTACTCCGCGCCCCGCAGTTGACGTAGAGCAGCCGTACCCACGGCTCCCGCGTCGCGGTCCGGCCTCCGAGCCGGCACCGCTTTTCCTTCCTTCACGCCCGCGTACGCGCGTACGTCCGTACGCCTGGTTCCGCACGCCCCGCTCCGGCGACTCCCGCTCCACAGCGGCCCGCCGGGGGACCGGTGGCGTGCCGGCCAGGCACGCCCAGAGAGAGAAACGCCCTGTGCCCACGCCCGCCCATGACTTCAACCGGTCCGTCATCGAGGAGTTCCGCGCCCGCCGCGGCAAGGTCGGTGGCCCCTTCGAAGGCGAGGACCTGCTCCTCCTCACCACCACCGGCGCCCGGTCGGGAGCCGGACACACCACCCCGCTCGGCTACGTCCGTCACGACGGCGCCCTGCTGATCGTCGGCTCCAACCTAGGGGCCGACCGCCACCCGGCCTGGTACCACAACCTCCTGGCGCACCCGCAGGTGTCCGTGGAGCTCGGCGGCGACACCTTCGAGGCCCTCGCGATACCGGCCGAAGGGGCCCGGCGCGCGGAGCTCTTCGAAGCCGTCGTGCGCGCCGTCCCCGGATACGCCGACTACCAGGCCCGCACCACCCGCCCGCTCCCCGTCGTCCGTCTGGAGCCCACCGACCCCGCCGGGCCCGACGGCCGGCAGGCGCCCGCCCCGGTCACCACCCTGGCGGGCAAGCTCCTGGAGGTCCACACCTGGCTGCGGGCCCAGCTGCGTCACGTCGGCGCCGAAACGGAGGCCCACTTCGCCGCCCGCGCCGCCCACACGGGGCCGGGCGGACCGCCGGCGCCGGGGCTCGGACTGCAGATCCGCCAGCGCTGCCTGGCCTTCTGCCAGGGCCTGGAATTCCACCACACCAGCGAGGACGCCCACCTGTTCCCCGGGATCGCCGCCCATCACCCGCACTTGGCGGCCACCTTCGAGCGGCTGCGCGAGGAACACCGCACGGTCGCCCGGATCCAGACCGAACTGGCCTCGCTGCTGGGCGAGGTGGCCATCACCGAACCCGAGCGGTTCCGCGCCGGGCTGGCGCGGATGACGGCGGAGCTGACGGCCCATCTCGACTTCGAGGAGGAGGTGCTGTTGCCGCTGCTGGAAGAGGTGCCCTGGCCGCCGCCCCGTCCCTGAACCCGGGCGGGCGGGACGGCGCGCGAAGTTTTTTCCGCGACAGCGGCAACCGATCGGGCACTCGCGCGTCGTGCGGGGGTGAAGGGCGGATTTCCCGCCCCGGACCCGACCGTGGAGAGCCACTGTGAAGAACCTGAAGCGCGTTGTTCCCGTCACCGCCCGCCGGGCGGCCGTCGCGGCGGCCGCCGCCGGGGCGGTCCTCGCCCTCGCCGGGCCGGCCTCCGCCGCGCAGGGACCCTCCGCCTCACCGACGTCCGCCCCCGCCCCGGCGCCGAGCACCGTCCCGACGCTGCCGGGCGGTGCGACGCCCACCGCGGTCCCCTCGCGGCCGGCCGGCGGAGCCCAGCCCACCGCGGTGCCCTCGCGGCCGGCGGGCGGCAACGGCAAGCCGAGCACCGTCCCGACGCTGCCGGGCGGTGCGACGCCCACCCCGGCCCCCTCGGTCCCGGCCGGTGGAACCCAGCCCTCCGCCGCGCCCTCCGCGTCGGCCGCCTCCGGTGAGGGGTCCGAGCTGGCGCATACTGGCTCCTCGGCGACCACCGTCGCCCTCGGGGCCGGAGCGGCCGCACTGCTCGCCGCCGGCGGCGGTGCCCTGTTCGCCGTGCGGCGCCGCGCCGGCAACTGAGGACACCCGTGCTCGAACTCGCGACCACCGCCAGCCCCCTCACGCCCGGCTCCGCCCGGGTGTGGCGGGGCTTGTGGTGGTGGCTCACCCGCCGCGGGCGCTCCGCCCCGCCGGCGGCCGGCCACCCCACTCGCGCGACCGGCGGCCACGCGTACGCGTACCCGCACGACGGCGCGTACCGCACCGGCGGCCACGGCGCGGGGGAGCCGCCGCGCCCGCCGACCGTCAGCGAGCTGTACCACGCCCACCGCCTGGGCATGGTCCGCCTCGCCGTGCTCCTCGTCGACGACCTCGGCACCGCCGAGGACGTGGTGCAGGACGCCTTCACCGCCCTCTACCGCCGCCACGGCGAGCAGATCTCGGAGGTGGACAACGCGCTGGGCTACCTGCGCACCTCCGTGGTGAACGCCTCGCGGTCCGTGCTGCGCCGCCGGCGCACCGCCCGCGCCTGGATCCCGCCGGTCACCGCCGACGTCCCCTCCGCCGAGGCCTCCGTGGTCCTCGGCGAGGCGCACCGGGAGGTGCTGGCGGCACTGGGCGAGCTGACCCCGCGCCGCCGCCAGGTGCTGGTCCTGCGGTACTGGGCGGACATGAGCGAGGCGGAGATCGCCGAGACCCTGGGCATCAGCCGGGGCGCGGTGAAGTCGAACGCCAGCCGCGCCCTGGACGCGCTGGAACGGATTCTGGAGGGACGGGTATGACCGGTTCTACGGGTACCGCGCCCGACGGCGAACGCCCCGTGGAGCGACGGCTGCGCCAGGCCCTGGAAGCCCGGGCGGAGGAGGTGACGGTCCGCTCGCTGCGGCCCGCCGATCCGCCGGGTCCGCACGGGCGGCGGCTGTCCCCGCGCACCCCGTGGCTGCGGCGCGGGGCGTGGACCTTCGCGGGTCTGACCGGCCTGGCGGCGGCCGCGCTGGCCGGCCACCTCGTGCTCGGCGGGCACGACCAGCGGCCGGCCAGGCCCGAGCCGCCCGCCGCACCGCCCGAGCTCCGCCCGACCGCGCCCGCCGACACGGACCGGCCGAGCGCGTCACCGTCGGCCCCGGTCACGCCGGGCCCGCCGACCGTGCCGGCGGGGCCGAGCACCGGGCCGGCCGTGCCCACCCCGGCCCCGTCGGTGACCCCGGAGCGGCCGCCGCGCTCGGCGACGCCGACGGCCCCCCGGGTGCCCTCCGGCGCCCCGGCCACGACGGCTCCGGCGGGCGGGACCGGCGGTCCGCGGGCCACCCCCAGCCCATCGAGGTCGGGGGGCTAGGCCCTGTCGTCAAAGTCCCGCCTGGCCCGCGGCCCCCGGCACCGCACCTCGCCGCGTTGTCGGGGCGCCCGAGTACGTCCAGTACTCGGGC